>JBQCFW010000156.1:0-45548 GCA_051958655.1 Agriterribacter sp.
AGTATAAAAAAGGAGCAGAAATTGCCAGCATGTGTTCCGGCGCCTTTATATTGGCTTCTACCGGACTGCTTACCGGTAAAACCTGCTCTACCCACTGGAATGCTGTGGAAAAGTTCAGGGCGATGTTTCCCGATATAAGAGTTGCAACCGATAAAATAATAACAGATGAAAATGGAATTTATACCAACGGTGGCGGCTACTCGTTTCTGAACCTCATGCTGTACCTCGTAGAAAAAATCTTTGACAGAACAACTGCTATATTCTGCTCTAAAATATTCCAGATAGATATAGAAAGAACAACCCAATCGCCATTTACCATTTTTCATATTCAAAAAGGCCATGGCGATGCTTTGATCAATCAAGCGCAGACTTACATTGAAGAAAACATTGAGGAAAAGATTTCTTTCGAAAAACTGGCGTCGCAGCTTGCCATCAGTCGCCGGAATTTCGACAGGAGGTTTATTAAAGCCACCGGCAATACACCTGTTGAATACCTGCAACGCGTAAAGGTAGAAGCCGCTAAAAAGCAACTGGAACGTGGGCGAAAAACCGTGTTTGAAGTGATGATGGATGTTGGATATGCAGATGATAAGGCCTTCCGGGAAGTATTTAAAAAAGTAACCGGTTTATCGCCGCTCGACTACCGGAACAAATACAATAAAGAAACGGCTGTGTTGCAAAATAGCTGATGCGAAGCAACTATGGCTAAGGTTTTCTACTTATCGTAGATTTTCGATAGTGTCGTTTGAAATGGTACAAAACAATCGCATGCAGTACTATTTTTTTCGATCCGCATTCGTCGTTTCTTTGTGTAACAAATCCAATAAATCCTAACCTTGAAATCCTGATCCTGTGAAACGAAGAATCCCGATCCTATGAACAAAAATCCGATCCTGATCCTGTGAAAAGATCCTCAACCTTGAAACCCGACCCTAAGCCTTGAAACCGATCCTTTGAAAACCAATTAACCAGAAAGACACTTAATAATCCATACCCTGAAGAAGCAATTGTCCTAAAACCGTCCACAAAAGACATTGCAGCAACGCCGCCCGGTAAGTACCAGGGTGGCGTTGTTTTTTTTGCCTGTATTTTTTTATTGATTTTTCTTTCCTTTTTTATTGATGTAGTTTGTTGCGGAGGCAATGCCTTTTGCTTTTTGCAGCAATGCGTTGAAATGTTTGGCTGCACGGCAGTGTCTGATCTCCTGAAAAATAATACTATAAATGTAGATAAAAGTAACAGCTATATCAGAGCAGTGAAACTACATTTGAATTGTAAACTTAACTTTCTATACAACCAGGATTATGATAACAGCCAAACAAAAAATTAAACATCCCCACCGCGATCCTTCCTTTTCAACCGGCGCCTATTCCGATGCGGTAGTGGTTAACGGCTTTGTATTTGTGAGTGGACAGGCAGCTGTTGATTTTACCACTTCCGAATTTATTTTAGGTACCATTGAAGAAGAAACACGTCGTACGCTCGATAATATCCGGTTAATATTGCAACAGGCCGGCAGCGATATGGAGCATGTGGTAAAATGCACAGCGCACCTGAGCAACATCAACGATTTCGACCGTTACAACGCTGTATACTCCGAATACTTTCCCGGTATCAAACCAGCCAGAACCACCGTACAATCGGTGCTTGCCGAGGGAATTAAGGTGGAAATAGATTGCATAGCGTACATTCCCGATCAACAATAAACAAATGAGTGGAAAAATCAACATACAAAACACCACAATAGGTATTGTTGGCCTGGGGTTAATGGGCAGCAGCATTATAGCCTCGCTGCTGGCATTGGGTCATCCTGTAAAAGCCATTGCGCCTATACACGGTGAAAAGGAAATAGGCTACAAGCGCATACTCGAGCAACTATTGCTCTGCGAAAAATTTGATATTTTGTCTGCACCTGTTGAAGAATATTTAAACCTGCTTACAGTGTCTTTGGAATACGACGATTTACACGATTGCGGATTGGTGGTAGAGTGCATTGTTGAAAACCTGAGCATTAAAGAAACAGTGTTTAAAAAAATAGCTGCTGTTACACAAAAAGATACCATTCTTGCCAGCAATACTTCGGCTATCCCTATCAGTATCCTGCAACGGTCGGTGCCCGAGCCGCAACGGTTTATTGGTATACACTGGGCCGAACCGGCATTTGCCACCCGCTTCCTGGAGATTATATGTGGTAAAGAAACCGATGAAAAAACCACTAACGCAGTTGTGTCGCTGGCCGTTAACTGGGGTAAAGAACCTACCGTTCTTAAAAAAGACATCAGGGGATTTATTACCAACCGGTTAATGTATGCAGTATACCGGGAGATACTTTACCTGGTAGAAAAAGGCGATACAAACTTTGTTGACGCAGATAAATGTTTCCGCTACGATGCAGGTGCCTGGATGACGATTATGGGTATATTCAGGAGAATGGATTACGTGGGACTAAAAGATTATTATGCTGCCTATGGCAATGTTTTTCCCCTGCTCTCTAACAGCAATGACATTTCAACACAAATGCAAAAAATAGTGGATTCACATTCCCGCGGTATCCAGAACGGGAAAGGATTTTACTCCTATACCAGGCAGGAAGCCATTCAATGGAGCCAGGCTTTCTCTGAATTTAATAAAGATATTTTTCACCTGGCAGCAGGCTATCCGGAACGCGTACACGAACAATCAGTAAAGCCTGAATAAAACAAAAAACCAACACTGCTATGAATAAAACCCGGTATACAGAGTCGGCACGATTGCTGGAAAGGGCAAAAAAAGTATTGGCCGGAGGTGTCTCCTCCGAGTTCAGGAAATACAATCACCCACATGCGCTTTTTTATACGCACGGAAACGGTAGCAGGATATATGACGCAGACGGGAATGAATACCTCGATTTTACATTGAGTCAGGGTCCGCTTATCCTCGGCCATTCTCACCCGCAACTGCTGAAAGCAATTGCCGATTATTCACAGAACGGACAGTTGTTTGCCGGGCAGCATATACGTGAAATAGAATTGGCAGAAAAGCTGAACAAGCTTATTCCTTCTGCCGAAATGATGCGTTTTTGCCTGGACGGTTCAACAGCCGTACAAACTGCTTTCAGGGTAGCCCGGGCAAAAACAGGTAAGCAAAAATTCCTTCGTTTTGAAGGACATTATCATGGATGGCTCGATAATGTGAGCTGGGGCAACGCAGCTCCTTCGTTAAGCAGTATGGGTAACCGTGAGCATCCCGTTGCTAATCCCTGGTCTAAAGGATTAGCTGCTGCATCCAAAGACGAAAGCATATTATTACCCTGGAACGACCTTTCGCTGGTGGAAAAAACGGTAGCGGCACAGCACAGTGAAATTGCCGCCATTATTACCGAACCGGTAATGTGCAATAATAATTGCATTACGCCCGATGCGGGTTTTTTGCAGGGGCTTAGAAATATATGCGATCAATATGGCATAGCTCTCATTTTTGATGAAGTGATCACTGGCTTTCGGTTAAGCCTTGGCGGAGCACAGCAATAGTATGGTGTTACGCCCGATATGTCCATTTTCGCAAAGGCGCTTGCCAGCGGGTATCCCATCAGCGCAATAACAGGCAGGCGCGAGTGGCTGCAGTTGCTTGAAGATGGTTCTGTTATTCACGCCGGAACGATGAATACCGGCAATGCCACGGTTGCCGCCGCATTAGCTACCATTGAGATCCTGGAGCAGGAAAACCCTTACGAGCGAATGTTTGGATTGGGAAAGCTGCTGATGGAAGGATTGAAGCAGGCAGCTTTGGAGGCAGGGCAAGATCTTTTGGTGCAGGGTCCCGGTCCTATGTTTTGCATTGCTTTTACCGATAAAACTGCTATAAAGGATTATCGCGACACCTTTAGTTGCGATAAGGCTAAGCTGTCGAAATTCATTGCAGCTATGCATGACCGTAATATTAGGATAATAGGTCGTGGGTTGGTATACATCAATGCGGCGCACACACAAAAAGACATTGAGCAGGCGATTGGCGTTGCTACAGAGGTACTGAAGAGCTTATAAAAAACAACACGGATGAAGAGCGTAAGTTTCAAAAAAATATTGTTGATAGGGTCGGACAGATTGACGGCGGGTATAGCAACCAACCTGTTGCGATCAGGAGCTGCGGTATGTTTTCTGTCGGGTGATCCGGAGCAACAACAGAAGCTCATCAATGAAAATATAGCAGATTGCAACCAGTATGAAGGATATACCATTGCCACCGATCGGCTGCAGTATATTACATTGGCCGCCGAAGCAAAGGAAGCCGACCTTGCAGTAGTTATTACAGAAGAAGATCTGGCAATTAAAAAGCAATGGGCCAGTGAACTGGAAAAAGCACTTTCTGCCGAAACAATTATTGCTTTTAACACAGAAAGTTTTACGTTGAAGGAGTTACAGCAGGATGCTGAATACCCGGAAAGGATGATCGGATTGAACTGGTGCCACCCGGCGCATACTACCGCTTTCCTGGAAATCATTGTTAACAACAGTACGCCGGGGTTCATTGCAGAGCAACTGGAAACGACCGCCCGTCATTGCTGGCAAAAAGATCCATATACGGTATTGGCCGGGTATAGTGTGAGAGCGCGTATGATGGCAGCGCTTACCCGCGAAGCTTTTTATCTTGTTGAAAACGGTTATGCCTCTGTTGAAGATATAGACCGGGCCTGCAGGAACGATGCAGGTTACTATTTGCCTTTCGCCGGCAATTGCAGGTACATGGATCTGATGGGCACCTACGCATACGGGTTAGTAATGAAAGACCTGAATCGCGAATTGTCGAAGCAGCATCAACTGCCTGCCTTTTTTGCCAGCCTTATGGAAGCAGGTAAAACGGGAATGGAAACCGGCGCTGGTTTTTACAACTATACCGAAAGTGAGCAAAAAAATTGGGAGGAAAAACTCAGAAAATTTAGTTTCGAGATAAAAGAAATTATCAGCAAATATCCTTTCGGCTTTCTGAAAGAAGAATACAAAAAACACAGTTCAAAAATAACCCTGGATGAATAAGCATTTTATTTTCGATGCCCACCTCGATCTTGCGATGAATGCAATTGAGTGGAACCGCGATCTTACCAGGCCGCTGAACGAGATCAGGCAAAAAGAAATGCATTTGAAAGATAAGAACGACCGGGGTAAGGGAACAGTGTGCCTGCCTGAGTTGAGAAAGGGAAAGATCGGGCTGGTGGTAGCAACACAGTTGTCGCGCGTAAACCCGCAAGGCGGGGCGTTGCCAGGCTCAAGCTGGAATTCGCCGCAGCAGGCATGGGCGATGACGCAGGCACAATTGGCATGGTATAAAGAAATGGAAGCGATGGGAGAAATGGTGCAGATTGTGAATCTTGAGCAACTTGATGCACATCTTGCTTTATGGAACGACCCAACGATGCCCGATGAAAAGAAACCTATAGGATATATATTGAGTTTAGAAGGAGCGGATTCGCTGGTGGATATTTCTTACCTGCACAAAGCGTATGCATACGGACTGCGGGCGGTGGGCATCTCCCATTTCGGACATGGCAGGTATGCACCCGGCACCAAAATGGAAGGGCCACTCACTGCTATGGGTGTGGAACTGGTAAAGGAAATGAGCAAGCTGAAGCTGATACTGGACGTTACGCATTTAACCGACGAAGGCTTTAACCAGGTAATGGATTTATATGAGGGACCTGTTTGGGCAAGTCACCATAATGTAAGAAAGATCGTACCAACCCAACGTCAATTAACAGACGAACAAATTAGACTTTTGATTGAAAGGGGCGCCGTTATAGGCGGTATGCTTGACTGTTGGGCAATGGACAATCGTTTTATAGATGCAGTATCTGACCCGTGGCAATTGAATATTCGTCTTGAAAACCTGGTAGATCATTGGGATCATATCTGCCAGCTTGCCGGTAATAGCCTGCATGTGGCTTTTGGCACCGACCTTGACGGAAATTTTGGAACAGAGCAATCTCCCTGGGATATGAATTCCATTGCCGACCTGCAGAAATACCACGAAATACTTTTGCGACGCGGTTATAAAGAACACGATATAGAAAATATTTTCAGCAAAAACTGGATACGGTTTGTAAGAAAGGCATGGGGAGTGTAAGTGGTAAGTAATAAGTGGTAAGTGATAAGAATATTAAGTAACATCACCTTTGTGCACCTCCGTGTCTTCCTGTCTCCGTGGTTCTCAAATTTTAAATCTCAAATCTCAAATCTCAAATGTCTCATTCCTTTTACGCCGGCGCTGCACAGGTCGATATTACTCCTCCGCTTGGAACTATCATCAATGGTGAGTTTGTAGCTTTTTACGCGCATACCATCCACGATCCTTTGTATGCAAAAGCGCTGGTATTGCAAAATGCAGGAACCACACTCGCTATTGTGATCGTAGACATTTGCTCGATGGAGAACGATTTTATTGTGGAAGTAAAGCAAGACATCAAAGTTTCGACAGGCATTGCTCCCGGAAACATTTTAATAGCGGCTACGCATACCCATTTTGCGGGCTCCATTGTTGATCTGCTGGGGGCGCCCTGCGATCTGCCTTACCGGAAAAGCCTGCGAAAAAAAATCGCATCTTCTGTCGTAGAAGCGCACAAACGAATGACTCCTGCGAAAGCCGGCTTTGCCGCGATAGACGTTCCCGAACATGTGGTATGCAGAAGATACTATATGAAGCCTGGCTATAAAGCGGTGAATCCTGTAACGGGTGGGTTAGACATTATCAAAACAAATCCCGCCGGTGGCGAAGCTTATATCGACAGAAGGGCTTCGGAGATAGATCCTGAATTGAGCGCCATTGCAATACAATCTATAGAAGGTGAATGGATAAGCGTGCTGGCAAATTACTCCATGCATTATGTGGGCGATTGCGCTAACGGCACCGTTACTGCCGATTATTTTGGCGTGTTTGCAAAACACATATCCAACGAGTTAAAGGCAGGCAAAAATTTTGTTGCAATGCTGAGCAACGGCACCAGCGGCGAAGCCAATATATGGGACTTTCTTCAGCCCGACCGTTACCCAACGGGCGAACATGAAAAAAAGGAACTGATAGGCAAAGATCTTGCTCACAAAATAAGCCACGCCATGAAAAACATGCAGTGGCAAACCAATCCGTCGCTTGCTGCAACGTTCAGGTATATTACTTTAGGTGTGCGGAAGCCTTCTGTTGCTGAAGTAGAAGCTGCGAAAAAAATAGTGGCGGCAACAGATTACCGGCTCATTCATCCCGATGCAGAAGCAATGGTGAAAATTTACGCACGCGAACAGGTTTTCCTGAACGAATATCCCGACACCATTGAATTTCCTGTGCAGGCGCTTAAAATCGGCAACGTTACCATCGGCGCTTTGGGCGGCGAGTTTTTTGCTGAAACCGGTCTGGCTTTCAAAAAGAGCAGCGGTACCGGCAGGTATTTTACTATTACAATGGCAAATGGTTATATTGGTTATATACCACCCGCCCACGAAATAGAGAAAGGCGGCTACGAAACATGGCGCTGCAGAACGAGTCATGTAAAAGAAAACGGCGAGGGGCTTGTAAGGAATGCCCTCATAGAAATGGCCAACAGCCTTTGATGTTTTGAGACTGGTTAAATAAGTAAGTAAGAAATAAGTTAAGTAGGTTAACTTACTTAACCCACTCAACTATTCAACCCAATTAACAATTCACCCCACTCAACTGAATTTCCATTCAACCCGCACCAAACCAAATTCGAAAAATAGTATTAAGAATGTAAATAAAAGTAGCAGCGTTTGATAGATACTAAAATTAGATTTGAAAAAGAAAATTATTACTAACGATTTGTTTGTGCCATGGCTGAAAGCAATTTCATTGATCATCCTGTTTTCAAAAAATTACCAAAAACTGCGATTATGTTACGACAACTCCGCAAACACGTAAAACCGTTTTCTTTCTGCCGCAGCGTTTGCTGTAAAATGTTATCGCTGCTGCTGCTGTTACTATTCAACGTTGCACTGGCACAATCTCAAACAAAAGTTACAGGAAAAGTAACCAACGAAAATGGTGAAGGATTACCTGGCGCTACCGTTAGAATTAAAGGCACTACTACAGCAACACAAACCGAAGACGATGGCAGCTTTACCATTACTGTTAATAATCTCAATGCCGTTCTCGAAGTGAGTTTTGTAGGGCTTGAAACGAAAGAGATCGCGTTAGGTGGAAAAGCAACCGTAGCTGTCACATTATCCGGCACCAAAGCCGGCGCACTTTCGGAAGTGGTGGTGGTAGGATATGGCACGCAATCAAGAGGAGCGCTTACTACGGCCGTTAGTAAGCTCGATACAAAGGTGCTTGAAAATGTTCCCTTTCCCAATGTGGCTTCGGCTATGCAAGGCGCTTTGTCGGGCGTAAGGGTGCAAAGTACATCGGGACAGCCGGGCGCAGCACCCCGGGTAATTGTAAGAGGCGGCACTTCTATCAACAATCCCGATGGCGCTGCTCCATTATATATAGTAGATGGTATCATCCGTACCGATCTTAACAACCTCGCTTCCGAAGACATTGAAAGTTTACAGGTGTTGAAAGATGCAGCGTCTACAGCTATTTATGGTGCGCGCGGTTCTAACGGTGTGGTTATTGTAACTACCAGGTCGGGAAAAGCTGGCAGAACAAGGATTACTTATTCCTTCGATCATACTACATCCAAAGTAGGTAAAATGTACGATCTTGTAAATGCCACCCAATACCTGCAGTTAAATCGTTACGGGTTGGCCAATCGCGGTGCAAAATTTCCCAATGAGCTAAGTCGCTTAACGCTTCCCATGGGTTATGGCATTGGCAATGATTTAACCAACAGCACTGCGTTTACCACACAGTTTCTCACACCCGACAATGAACATAAATTGCAGGAAGGATGGTTGAGTATGCCCGATCCGGCAGATCCCAGCAAAACTATTATTTACCAGGACAATGATTTTCAGGCGCTCAACTACCAGACAGGGCTTTCGCAAAATCATCATCTTACTGTTTCAGGTGGAACCGATAAAGCTACATTTCATGCAGGGGTTGGTTATCTCGACAATGTGGGAACCGTTATAACTACCGGATACAAACGCCTGAGCTTCGATCTGAATGGTGAGTTGAAAGTGAGAGATAATTTAAAAGTGTTCGGACGTGTAATGTATTCCAATTCAAAACAAAACAATTCACCGTTTAATACTGCTACCACTTTTTATCGTTCGGCCGGTTTGGCGCCAACCGGAAAAGTGTATTTTGAAGATGGAACAATAGCACCTGGCACCAACTCAGGCATCGGAAACCCGTTGTACCAGATGAGTACCATGATCAACAAAAACTCGCTCGACAACCTCACTATTGCATTGGGTGGAAGCTGGGAGATACTGCCGGGACTCAGCTTCAACCCGCAGGTATCATTGTTCAATACTTCCAATGACGGGTACTCCTTTCAAAAGGCATTCTGGAATGGTCCCGTATCGTATGTAACCACCCGCAATGCAAGTGGCAGCAATTCAAGATGGCGGCAATACCAGGCAGATGCCGGTTTCTCTTATGTAAAATCGGTAGCATCTGCTCATAATTTTGAAGCCAATGCAGGTTTCTCCTTTTACTCACGGCAACAAACAAGCCTAAGCGCTTCTGGCAGGGGAGCTTCTACCGATCTCATTCCAACTCTAAATGCATCGGGAGAACCTACTGCGGTGAACAGTTCCATCAGCGACCAGGTGATCGTAGGTTATTTTGGAAGGATCAATTACGACTATAAACAAAAGTATTTGTTGTCTGTAAATGCCCGGTATGATGGTGCGTCTAATCTCGGTGCCAATTACCGGTGGGGACTCTTCCCCGGTGTGTCTGCCGGCTGGAATTTACACAACGAAAGTTTCTGGAATGCAATGCCTAAACAATTAAGTTCTTTAAAGCTCAGGGCAAGCTATGGTGTGAATGGAAACATCAGCGGATTGTCCGATTTCCAGGCGCAGGGCGCCTATGCTGTTGGAGCGCGTTATGCAGGACAGGCGGCTATTCAAAATACCGTTTTGCCTAACCCTGATTTGAAATGGGAACAATCTAAAACATTTGACATTGGTGTAGACCTGGGCCTGTTGAACAATCGCATTACCTTCCTGTTTGATTATTTTCAACGCAGAACAGACAATCTAATTACCAGCTTATCGCTGCCACGCTCTACGGGCTTTACAAGCATACTTACCAACCTCGGTAGCTTGCAGAACCAGGGGCTTGAATTTGAAGTGGCAGCAAGAGTGTTGCCTGCAACGTCGGCGGTGCAATGGCAGCTATCATTCAACGCATCAAAAATTAAAAACAAAATATTGAAACTGCCCGACAATGGCATTCCCAACAATCGTGTTGGAGGAGACCTGGTATGGGATGACAATGCAAAAGATTATGTATGGAAAGGAGGTTTGCAGGAAGGCGGCAGAATGGGCGACCTGTATACTTTGCAACAGGAAGCCATATACGCCACAGATCAGGAGGCTGCACAGGGACCTACCTACACCTATATAGTAGGCGCCGATAAAACACAATATGGCGGCGATGTAAAATACTACGATGCCGATGGCAATAATATTATCGATAGCCGCGATCAAAGATACATGGGCAATGTTTATCCGGTGTGGACAGGCGGTTTCAGCAACACGGTATCTTACAAAGGCTTCAGCCTGTATGTAAGAATGGATTATACCACCGGGCATACCATCTTCAATTACGGTAAACTGTTCCTGGATATGAACGGTTATTCCGATGGCTCTTTTACTATAGACAAATATGAGAACTCATGGAAGCAACCCGGCGACATTGCCACACAATCTCGCTACTACTGGGGCGGCGAGCGGGTGCAACGAAATAACTTCCTGGGTGTAACCGACAGAGGAAATTCTATTTTCTATCAAAAAGGAGATTTTTTATGCTTGCGCGAAATAACATTGAGCTATTCTTTGCCCACCGAATTTTTGCAGCGATTTAAAATAAGCGGTTTAAGATTGAACGTAACCGGCAACAACCTTCATTATTTTACTAAATATAAAGGATTGAATCCCGAAGAAGGCGGCAGAGATGATGGTCGCTATCCCATGCCAAAGAACTTAATATTTAGTGCAAGCATTTCATTCTAATCTTAAATCAATCCTGATTATGAAACTTATTAATAAATTAATTGCAGCTTGTGTTTTAATAGTGTCAGGTCTCTCGTGTTCCAAAACACTGGAAGTAGATCCCACCAGCGTAATCACCACCAATTCGTTCTGGAAAACAGAAGATGATGCCAAGGGGGCATTGGTAGGCATGTATATCGATTTAAGGAATATAGCCGAAGCGTTGTTTACCACCGGTGACGAAAGGAGTGAGATATATACAGGTGGTGTATACGGCGGTGGTACGTACACGTTATATAACAATGCCATGACACCCGATGCACCGGGGCATGCCGACTGGTATGGTTATTACCGTGTTGTCAACAGTGCCAACCTGCTGTTGAAATATGTTCCCACCATTACTTTTAAAAACGAAGCAGACAGAAACAATATTTTGGCGCAGGCATATACCATGCGGGCGTATATGTATTTTAATATGACCAAAACCTGGGGTGATCTTGTTATTCGTACAGAGCCAACCGAAAGTGCCGAAGCAGAAGTAACGCAAAAAGAACGCTCGCCGCAGGCAGAAGTGTTTGCTTTGATAAAAGACGACATTGAAAAAGCGCTTCAGCTATATGCCTCCAATAATTTTCCCAGCCTACGCAGCATGTGGTCAAAACCAGCTGCCAATGCGCTGAAAGCAGACGTGTTTTTGTGGACTGCAAGGGTGATGAACGGGGGAGAAGCCGACTTTACTACAGCCCTGAATGCATGCACTGAAGTTGAAACCGCAGATGTTCAGTTATTACCCGCCTTTGCCGATCTGTTTAAATATACCAATAAGGGAAATAAAGAAACCATCATGAACATTCATTTTGAAGAGCTGGAAGGTGGCAATTATTTCTGGCATATGTGGATCATTGGTTCAGCCGTGCCTGCTAATATCAGTCAGCAGGCAAAAGATCTGCTGTTGCCTGTAGGCGGCGGGCAGGGGTTGATGATCATGTCGGACCTGGTAAGAAACCAATTTACGAATGATGATAGCCGTAAGTTCGGAACTTACTTTGATGTGTATACGTTCGATAATAATGGCGACAGCACTTACTATACCAATGTTGCTTTAAAAGGAACCGGTATTGTTACCGATGGCAATCGCGTGTTTGCAAGCGATATGATTTTGTACAGGCTGGCAGATGTATTACTGATGAAAGCCGAAGCAAAGAACGGTTTGAATATGGATCCTTCCACAGAGATCAACCAGGTGAGAGAAAGGGCATACGGAGCTAACGCAGATGATCATGTGTTTACAAATGGCAGCCAGGAAGATAATTATGATGCCATACTGAAAGAGCGTTTGTTTGAGCTGGCATTTGAAGGCAAAAGGTGGTGGGACCTTTTAAGATTTGATAAGGCATTTGAAATGGTGCCCACTTTACAAACCCAAACAGACAAGCAGTACCTGCGGCTCTTTCCCATTGCTAATTCGGTATTGAGCCTTGAACCAAAAGTGAAACAGAATCCGGGGTATCAGCAGTAGGTAGTTGAGTGAGGAATTGAGTTAAATACGTTAAATACGTTAGTAAGTTAAATAGGGGAGAAAGGTTGGGAACTTACTTAACCTAATCCACTCGTTCAACTTACGCTCGCTGTACGAAGTCTCCGACTTCGTACTACCTATGTTCTTCCGGGACTTTGTCCCGAAAAAAAATTAAACGAAATTTTGATCAATATGAAAAAGATTTTTGTTTTCGGCATCATGCTTTGCTTATTGCATAACTGCGCCCTTGCCGGAAAAAAGAAGGACTCCATTATTGTAACGAAGGTGTGGGATAAGGCTCCCCACAATGCCTTTCCCGACCTGTTTCAGCATAACAAGCATTTTTATGCTACTTTCCGCGAAAGCACCAGTCATGTAGGCAACGAAAACGACGGTAAAGTGCGCGTGGTGCGTTCCAAAGATCTGAAAAAATGGGAAACAGTTGCGTTGTTTCAACTACCGGGCATAGATGTACGCGAAGCCCGGTTGTCTGACATGCCCGATGGCAGGATGCTCGTTACCGTGGCAGCCGGCGTTTGGAAAGACAAACAATATCTTTCACTGGAGCCTTATGTTGCATTTTCCGATAAAGCAGGCAATAGTTTCAGCGCCCTGGAAAAAGCGGATATTGATCCTTCCATTAAAAGAGAGCTCGACTGGATATGGCGCGTTACCTGGCATAATGGAGTAGGCTATGGCGTTATGTATCAAACCTACGCCGGTCATCGCGGCGGGGAGTGGAAAGCTCACCTGTTAAAAACCACTGATGGAAAAAAATATGAACAGGTGTTGCAACTGCCGGTTGATGGCAATCCGAATGAGAGTACCATCCGCTTTGATAAAAACGGTAAAATGTATATTCTTGTTCGCCGCGAAAGCAAAGACAGGATGGGTATGATGGCAACGGCGGAATATCCTTACAAGCAATTTTCATTTGAGTCGCTGAAATGGCGGCTGGGTGGTCCCAATTTTTTATTCCTGAACGACCAGGAACTGATCATTGGTTCCAGGTTTCATGAAGACAAAACCTGCACTGCTTTGTTCTTAACAGATTTAAAGGGCAATGCCAAAAAGATTATACGCTTGCCGAGCAATGGCGATTCAAGCTATCCCGGGATGGTATTGTACAAGAAAAAATTATGGGCATTGTATTATTCCAGCCATGAAGGCAAAACTTCTATATACATGGCCGAAGTTCCGTTAAGTGAATTTCAAAATAGCTGATGACAATAAATCAGTAAGTTGCAATTCATTGTATACAAGAACACATCTGCGAACCTGCGATGATATTTTTTTCTCTAACGAGTAAAGACACCCGCTACCGGTCGGTGTTTCACCAATCGGAAAATTAAATCATTCAATTGCCCATTCGCTATACATCTGCGAATCAGCGGCTATATACAAAACATGAATAATGATGATACCCCTCTTTAAAAAAGTAGTTGCTCTCGGTTGCCTATTGTTATGCACGGCAGCAACTTTTGCAAATAATACGCCCGATAGTATTCCGGGCGTAAAAAAAATAAAAGATGTGCTGATCTATAAAGATTCGGCATTTTATAATTCTTTTCCATCGGTAATAAAAAAGCCCGATGGGGAGTTGCTGGTTGCTTTTAGAAGAGCGCCTAACCGGCAGATATTTGGCGAGAAGAACAACAACCACGTAGACCACAATAGTTACCTGGTTATGCTGCGTTCAAAAAATGCAGAAACCTGGAGTAAAAAACCGGAGCTTATTTATTCGCATCCCTTTGGCGGATCGCAGGACCCCTGCATGCTGCAGTTAAAAGATGGAACAATTTTATGTACCAGCTATGGCTGGACAACTGTACGCGACGACGGCATGCCCAATTTGAAACAGCCATATTTCGAAGCAGGCGGTTTCATTTTCCTGGGTGGTTACCTGGTGCGTTCCACCGACGAGGGCAAATCGTGGAGTGAGGCGATCTATCCGCCGCACATTGAGCCTGAAATACATTATAACGCTTATGGACAACCGGTACCGGCTTACAACCGCGGTGCATTGTACGAAGCAAAAGATGGAAGGATATTGTGGATTGTTGCTGCTTTTGACAGCGCAAAGAAAACGTCCAATTACCTACTCACGTCAAAGGATAAGGGACTAACCTGGACGTATACCGGCGAAGTAGCGAAAGATCCCAAAATATTGTTTAACGAAGCATCGGTATACGAAACACCGAAAGGTGATATTATAGGCTTTTTACGCACGGCTAACTTCAATGACCAGGCGGTGATAGCACGATCTAAAGACGGTGGAAAAACTTTTAAATGGGAGTCGATGGGTTTCCAGGGGCACCCGTTGAATGCATTGCGTCTGCCCGATAACCGGGTACTGCTCACTTATGGCTACAGGCACAAGCCATTTGGTATTCGCGCACGCATACTGAATGCAGAATGTACCGATTTTAAAACAGCGCCTGAAATGGTATTGCGCGAAGATGGCGGTAACGGCGACTTAGGATATACCTGGCCCGTGCAGCTTGATAAAAACAGGGTATTGGTAGTATATTACTTTAATAATGATAATGGGTTAAGATATATCGCAGGAACTATAGTGGAGATAAAATAAAGTTTGCACAAAAAACAAGAACCAAAAAACAAGAACCAAAAAGCAAGAAACAAAAAACAAGAAACAAAAACACCCCTGCAACCTGGTAGCTGACCGCTGATTGCTGCCGGCTCACGATTTTAAAAGAGAATAATATGGAAGCGCAATATCTGAAATCTCTCAAAGCATCTTTCGATAAAGACGGATATGTATACATTCCGGGTTTTCTTTCAGCGCAGGAGGTAGAAATCCTGAATGAAAACATCAGCCGGTTCATTGCTGAAAAAATCCCGTCTGTTATGTCTGCCAATCATTTTTTCTACGAAGATAAAAATGATCCGTCTACCTTAAAGCAGATGCAGGACATGGAGAAATACGATCCTTACTTCAATACACTGGCGGTAGACAGCAGGTTCGAGCTTATTGCAAAAGCTGTGTTGGATGAAGACGTAGTCTGCAAAACCGTTGAGTATTTTAATAAGCCTCCGAAAATAGGCAAGGCTACACCGCCTCACCAGGACGGATACTATTTTATGCTCAAACCTCAGCAGGCTGTAACCATGTGGCTGGCGCTTGAGAAAGTAGAGGAAGAAACCGGCTGTGTAAAATATGTAAAAGGTTCACACACTAAAGGCATGCGCACGCACGGGCGTACCACAACGCTTGGCTTTTCTCAACAAATTGTTGATTTTGGAACGGAAGATGATGTAAAGAATGAAATAGCTTTTCCCGCCCAGCCTGGCGATCTGTTGGTGCATCATTCGCTTACCATTCACCGGGCAGGCGCCAATACTACAACCGACAGAACGCGCAAGGCCATGGGGTTAATTTATTTTGGATTGTCTGCAAAAGAAGACAAAGAGGCCAAAGAACGATACGTGCAGCAGTTGGCAAAAGAAAGAGAAAACGCAACAGTATAATGCCTGTTTTCAAAAAAGTCATTTTTATTAAGCTGTGTACAATTGCTTTGTTTTGCTTCATCGTATTTCCTCTAAAAGCACAACAAGGCTGGGACAGTACATACAGACCTGATATCTATTATCCTCGTGTACATTTATTCAGAACTTTACCTGCGGGAAAAAAAGATATTGTATTTATTGGAGACAGCATTACGTTCTGGGGCGACTGGACGGAACTGCTGGGGAACAGGAAAGTAAAAAACAGAGGCATACCCGGAGATACCAGCTTTGGCTTACTCGAAAGGATAGGCGAAGCGGTGAAAGATCGGCCGACAGCAGTTTTGATCATGATTGGCATCAACGACCTGGCAAGAGGCGTTCCCACCAACGTGATTTTGGACAATTATAAAAGAATAGCCGATACCATCAGGCTCCATTCGCCTGTAACGAAAGTCTATATCCAATCCATCCTTCCTGTAAATGAAACAGCAGGCAAGCTGCAAAGTCATTACAAAAGAGCCGGAGAAATTCCGGGTATTAACCGGCAACTCAGTCAATGGGCGAAAGAAAACAGGTTGGAATATATAGATCTTTTTACAACGCTGTCAGATCGCGAAGGTCGACTCAGGAGTGCCTATACGTGGGATGGAATTCATTTAACCATTGAAGGATATCGTGCCTGGCAGACCGTATTGCAGTCAAAAAAAATTGGAATATGAAAGACAGCGCGTCCCGCACCAGCTCAACATTCTTAATGCCAATAAAATAACTACCTGACATGAAATTGTACATATGGATATTAGTAATGGCAGGAGTGACAATAAACGCGTGCAATGAAACAGAAAATAAAAAGATGAAGCCCGACAACCACTTAAAAGACGAAGCCATTAACACCCTGAGGAATGTAATGAAAGAACAACAGGAATGGGTAAAGGTACATGCTGCGGAATTTTTGATATGGACAGGCAATGCTCAGGGTGTTAAGGAGGCTTTTTTGACGGAGCAGGAGTTGTTTCGCAACAAGCCACAATACCGTATTGGCATTTGGCGTGTACTCACCCAACTGAGCAGCGGCAACGAAGCGACGCAATACAAAGAACAGATTGTACAGGCATTTTTAGATACCGCCGGCAAAGACCGCATTCACGCCATTGAAACAATGGCAAAGCTAAAAGTGTCGCCGCTTCCCCAACATCCGGCAGAAACAAGAGAGGCATTGCAAAGCGATATTAAAAGTTTAGCCGGGTACACGCATTGGGCAATTGCCTATACCAATGCCGATTCAATGAGCGCAGCAAAGAACTATTTTCTTGAAAGACTGCTGGATGAAAAAGAAGACATATTACTGAGACGCATAGCCGCATACGTGCTGCGTAACAGCGAAAACCTTGAAGTGAAGCAATGGATTGCGCTTAGTGAAATGGTATTGAAGTTGCCCGAAGATGCGGAAGGCAAAGTAAGCTTTTTAACTGCAGCATTGCTCACTGTTCCTGCCCAGGTAGAGTACACGGAATCTTACAAAAAGATTTTTACTCAACTGCTGTCATTCAGCAGCAAAAAAGAAAAAGGCACAAGAATGGAAGTGGCAGCGGCATTGGCAGCAGCAGGAACAACCGCACATTTGTCTTTACTGGAAAGCTGGCTCCGCAATGAAGATCCAACAGGCAAAGCTGCAGACGACGCCGACGTGCAAGCCTCGGCAGCTTTTGCGATACTGGGGATAGTGATAAGCGGTAGGTAATAAGTGGTAAGGAGCACACTGACTGCTGACCGCTAAAACCTGAAAATAGTACCAGTTCTTGAAAGGAAAGTAACATCTATTTCAGGTATATCCTGTTAAATTTGAAAAGTTGAAATCACAAAACCAGGTTGGGTTTACCGCCGGGAGAACAGTGTGCTCTTCAACACAAGCACAAATGGTTAAACAAACATCCTCCACATCTGAAATCAAAACCAATATTTATCCCTGGCTGGTAGTAGCCATGTTGTGTGTGGTAGGCTGTTTAAATTACCTCGACAGGATGATGATCACTACCATGCGCAGTTCCATTGTAAAGGAAATACAGATGACAGATGCGCAGTTTGGATTGCTGACCTCTGTTTTTTTATGGGTATATGGTTTGTTGAGCCCCGTGGCTGGATTCATTGCAGATAAATACAATAAAAGCAGGGTCATTATCATCAGCCTGCTAGTTTGGTCGTCTGTAACATTTCTTACTTCGTTTGCTACCAGCTTTGAATACCTGTTGGCCACAAGAGCGTTGATGGGTATCAGTGAGGCCTTTTACATTCCAACCGCAGTGGCATTGATTATGGATTATCATCGCGGCAATACACGCTCGTTTGCCAACAGTGTGCATATGATGGGCATTATGGTTGGGCAGAGCCTGGGTTTTATAGGCGGCTGGCTGGCCGAGGATCATTCATGGAATTTTGCCTTCAATGTGCTGGGCGGGATCGGCATTGTGTATGCGGTAATTTTGATGTTTGGACTAAAAGACAATCCCGAACGCGAGCAGGCGCAACCGTTAGCAGGCGAAATGTTAATAACCGGCAAGCCGAAATTCTTTACAGTCGTCATCCATTTGCTGCAAAATAAAAACTATCTCAAAGCATTGGTTACCTGGAGCATGATAGGCATTGTAGGATGGATGATAGGCGGATGGCTGCCAACCTACTACAAGGAAAATTTCAATTTATCGCAAACCATGGCCGGCATATATGCTACGGGATACTTTCATGCAGCGTCGATTACCGGCGTACTGGTCGGTGGATTTTTAGCCGACCGCTGGAGCCGTAAAAAAAGCAATGCAAGAATTTTAATTCCGTTGCTGGGTTTGTGCATTGCAGCGCCTGCCATTTACATTGCCAGCTACACTACCATACTTACCATAGCAGTAGCCGGGTTTATGTTGTACGCCTTTACCCGCATTTTTACCGATGGAAATATGATGCCCATTCTTTGTTTGATAGTAGACAGCAGGTACAGAGCCACCGCATATGGCATTCTAAACCTGTTTAGTTGTATTATTGGTGGTATTGGATTATACCTTGGCGGCTACCTGCGTGATGTGGATATTAATTTAAGCTACTTTTTCCAGGTAGCAGCATTGCTGATGACAATAGCTGCGCTGTTTTTTTACCTGTTGAAACGCTCGGTAGGTAAAAATAGATAGTATACTATGATGACCAAACACACGAAGGATGAACTAATTTTGAAAGCAGCATACGTTATAAATCACAAATCATAAATCTCAAATTTCCCTATGCAGATGCGCAAAAGCAAAGTGTTGCAAAAATTAAGAAATGGCGAACGCGTGAGTTGCATTAAAATAAATCTTACCGATGCCAAGGTTTGCGAAATAGCCGCGCTGGCAGGGTTTGATTGTGTGTGGGTAGACCAGGAACATATCGGCCTGGACTGGTCGATACTTGCTTCGGAAATATGGGCCACCAAGGCACATGATACCGACATTCTGGTGCGTGTACCGCGCGGCGCTTACAACAATTACATTAAACCGCTTGAATTGGATGCAACCGGAATTATGGTGCCCCATATTATGAGCCTGGCAGATGCGAAAGAAATAGTACATCACACCCGTTTTCATCCCGTGGGCCGGAGAGCGATCGATGGTGGTAATGCAGATGGTGGATATACCGGCGTGGATTTTAATGAATACCTGAAAGATGCCAACGAACAGCGCTTTGTGATATTGCAGATAGAAGATCCCGAGCCGTTGGAAGAACTGGAAGCGATTGCGGCCCTGCCGGGATATGATATGTTGTTTTTTGGTCCTGGCGATTTCAGCCAGGGTATTGGCGCTCCGGGTGTGTGGGATCATCCAAAACTGATTGAAACAAGACATCGTGTAGCAGCGCTTGCAAAAAAGAACGGCAAATTTGCCGGCACGGTGGGTGGTCCGGGTAATTTAAAGGAGCTGAATGAAATGGGTTACCAGTTTGTAAGCATTGGCGCCGATGTGGTGGGATTGAAAAATTATTACAGCAGTTTATTGCAGGCATTTGATACTTCTTCACAATCCAACAACAATTCCTATTTAGAAAAGCAATAGGCTATGCATAAACGTTATTTAGGCAATACGGGTATACAGGTTTCGGAAATAGCTTTTGGCGGCGTGGAAATTGGAATGCCCTACGGCATTGGTGTAAAATGGGAAGAAGACATGTTGCCCGAAAAAGATGCCATCCGGCTGTTACTGGCAGCACTCGACAGGGGGCTTAACTTTTTTGATACGGCGCGCTTATATGGCGTAAGCGAAATGATTATGGGCAAGGCCTTTGCTTCCAGGAGAAACGAGGTGGTGCTATGCACCAAATGCAAACATTTCAGAGACAAAGATGGTAAGCTGCCTGGCGACGCACAAATAAAACAGATTATACACCAATCGGTAGAAGAAAGCCTGAAAGCGCTGCAAACAGATTACGTAGACGTATACATGTTGCACCAGGGCGATCTTGAAATACTCAACCGGCAGGCGATACAGGACGAGATGCAGCGCTTACAAGAAAAAGGCATAGCGCGAGCCATTGGCGTGTCTACCTACTCCACAGAAGAATCAAAAAAAGTTATCGAAAGTGGTGTGTGGAACCTTGTACAATTGCCTTTCAATTTAATGGATCAGCGACAGCAGGAATTGTTTGACCTGGCAGCAAAAAAAGGAGTGGGCATTGTAATACGTTCGGTACTGTTGAAGGGGTTGCTAAGCAACAGAGGCTCAGGTTTGCATCCTATGCTGGCGCCCGTAGAAAAGCACATTCAGCAGTATAGCAGTTTACTGAATGGCAGTTTTAAAACGCTGCCCGAACTGGCAATAAAATTTGCTTTGTCATTTCCGCAGGTGTCATCGGTATTGATCGGCATCGACAAGCAGGAATATCTCCGGCAATCGCTGGAAGCTGCCAATGGCAAATACCTGGGAAAAGAACAGTTGAAATATGCACAATCGCTCGCCTATCCCGACCCGGCATTTTTGAATTTGCCACATTGGGATAAGATGGGGTGGCTGAGGTGAAAGTGGTAGGTTGTAGGTAGTAAGTGGTAAGTAGGAAAACAAGAACCAAGAAAAAAAGACAAGAAACAAAAAAGCAGAAGAACTTGTAAAGGAGATTGCTCCTGTGTCGAAATGACGAAGGCGGCTGACGGCTGATAGCTCAAAGCCAAATAACCACTCTGTGCAACTTTGTGTCTCTGTGCCTTTGTGGTTTAACTAAATCATAAATCTCAAATTATAAATGCTTAAAATCGGTATCACAGGCATGAGCGCCGGCAATGCGCACCCCTATTCCTGGTCTTCTATTATTAATGGAAAGTATAGCGGCGCAGAGATCAGCAGGGTTGGATACCCCGCTGTTGCGGCTTATCTTAATGCCAATGAGGATACGTTGGGACTGCCGCAGGCACAGGTAACACATGTGTGGACACAGGATGTTGCGATTTCGAAAAGTATTGCTGCTTCCTCAGGCATTGCTCACATTTCAGAAAGAGCCGAAGATATGATAGGGGAGGTGGATGCGGTTATTCTTGCCCGTGATGACGCCGAGTTTCATCGCGAAATGGCAGCGCCGTTCATTGAAGCAGGAACCCCAATCTTTATAGATAAACCCCTGGCTGTGACCCAAAGTGATCTTGACTGGTTTGATGAACAGCAGGCAGCGGGGAAATTCATTATGTCTTGCTCTTCTATGCGCTATGCAAATGAGTGCAGGGTAATTAAGCAGGATATTGCATCGCTTGGCAAACCCGAGCTTATAACTGCTGTGGGCAAAAAGGATTGGCTGAAATACGGTGTGCATATGGTGGAAGCGGTGGTGGCAACGCTCGACGATATTCCGGTGGCAACTGTACAACATACCGGCGAACAAGGAAAAGATGTGGTGCATATTGTTTTTGAAAACGGGTTGCCGGCAACCATCCACCTGTTTATGGAAATATCAGGCACGTTTCAATTTACAATTTTTGGTCAGCAGGCCTGGCGGATGGCAGAAATCAAAAACTCCTATTCTATGTTCCGCGATAATATCATCGAATTTTTAAGGAGTGTGCAGGAAGGTAAGCCGAGGCTTGCGTTTAAGAAAACAAAAAATATCATTAACACCGTTATAGCCGCGGAACAAAGCCGGCTGTCTGGCGGTAAAATCATTCCTTTAAAATAACGACCATGAATGTATTAGACCTGCTTAGTCTTAAAAATAAAGTAGTGCTGGTAACCGGCGGTGCAGGCAATTATGGACGCTCCATAACAGAAGGATTGGGAGAAGCAGGCGCCACCATTATCATTGCTTCCCGCAATCTGCAAGCCATCGATAAAACGGCCGCTGATTTCAGAATGAAAGGATTGGATGTGCATGGCATGCAGGTTGACCAGGCAGATACGGCTTCCGTGCTGCGATTGAAAGAAGACATTTTAAAAAAGTTCAGCAGGCTGGACGGGTTTGTCAATAATGCCGTATCGCGTCCCATGAAGGGTTACAATGCTCCCATCGAGCAGTTTGATGAATCGATGCGGGTGAACGCCACCGGTATGATGTTCATTTTACGGGAGATGACAGACCTGATCGTTCAGTCCGGTGGCGGCAGTGTTATCAACATCAGTTCCATGATGGGCATGTATGCACCCATGTATTCCAACTACGATGGCATTCCTGGCATGGGCGATATTGCGCCGGATTATTGCTTTCATAATGCAGGACTTATTACATTAACACGTTTTATGGCCAAAACCCATGCAGGAAAGAATATCCGGTTCAATTGCATTAGTCCCGGTGGGTTGTTCAATAACCAGCCGGAAAAGTTTGTGGAAAATTACTGCAAAAAAGTACCGATGGGCCGAATGGCCAATAACGATGACATAAAAGGATTGATCGTATTGCTTTCGTCGGATGCAGGTGCTTATATTAATGGTGAAAATATTTTGATTGACGGAGGATTATATGCATAACGGTATGATGGAACTGCAACAAAAAAATATATGGGTTATAGGTGGCGCCGGTTATCTTGGGCAGGCAACGGTAAAGCTGCTGAACAGTTACAACGCTAATGTATTGTGTATTGATGTAGAAAACCGGGCTCAGGATTTTATCAATACGGCGGGGTTAGAAAAAAATGTTACGGCTGCTGCATTCGATATCAATAACACCGGTGCCATTCCAGGCTTTGTAAAAGAGCAGGCAGCATTGCATGGTTTGCCGCACGGCTTGGTAAACCTCACGTTCGGCTCTACTTCAAAAAAGCTGGAAGACTTGTTGGACGAAGATTTTGATAAAGTAAACCACACTGCACTAACGGCAACATTTATTCTTTGCCGTGAGACAGCTTCGTATATGATAAAAAATGGCGGGGGAAGCATTGTGTTGTTTTCAAGCATGTACGGCATGGTATCGCCCAACGAAGAAGTGTATGAAGCACCGATGAATAAAAATCCGCTGGAATATGGTGTGGGAAAGGCAGGTATTATACAAATGACAAGATACCTGGCAGTACATTGGGCGAAGGACAAAGTGAGGTGTAATTGCATTTCTCCTGGCCCGTTTCCTAATCCTGCTGTACAAAAAAGTCACCCGGAGTTTATTGCGCGGCTGGCAAAAAAATCGCCAACGGGCAGGGTAGGGAAGGCAGAGGAAATTGCCGGCCCGGTAGCGTTTTTGCTTTCTGATGCTGCTGGTTATATTACCGGGCATAACCTCGTGGTGGATGGTGGCTGGACGAGTTGGTAGAGGCTGTTAGCTATGAGCGGTCAGCAGTCAGTGTCTTGTTTATTCCATCAGACCGCCTGCGGCGTGCCGATGGGAAACCGCCCGGCCGGCACGCCGCTGGCTAAGTTGTGTGAGGCGTCTTCGCCTCACACCTGTTTCTTGTCGCCTCTGGCGACGACAGCGGTACTGACTTTTATATTTTGCAAAACCTAAAATTTTTCTATGAATTCAAGGGTTGTTATTGTAACGGGGGCTGCCGGCGGCATTGGCGCCGCCATTGTGCGATCCTTTTTGGAGCAGGGTTACAAAGTAGTGCTGTTAGATCTGAACAAGGACCGCGTGGATGCTGTTGCAAAAGAGTTGAACACGAACAATATTTTTGGTTATGCCTGCGATGTTACTTCCGAAACGAGCATACAAAATATTTTTAAAGAGGTATATGAAAAGCTGGGTCGCATTGATGTGCTTGTAAACAATGCGGGGTTGCAATATGTGTCGCCCATTGAATCGTTTCCAACAGAAAAGTTCCGGCAAATGCTGGAGGTAATGTTAACAGCCCCTTTCATCGCTATCAAACACGTACTGCCATATATGAAACAACGCAAGTCCGGGCGTATTATCAACATGGCTTCTGTAAACGGACTGATAGGCTTTGCCGGTAAATCGGCTTACAACAGTGCCAAGCATGGTCTGATCGGTCTTACAAAAGTAACGGCGCTTGAAACGGCTACTCACGGTATAACGGTCAACGCTGTTTGTCCCGGGTATGTAGATACTGAACTGATCAAAAACCAACTAGCCGATCTGGCGGCAACACGAGGTGTATCGCAGGAAAATGTTTTGGAAGAAGTGATATACCCGTTGATTCCTCAAAAGAGGTTATTGCGCGTTGAAGAAGTGGCCGATATGGTTGTTTTTCTTGCAGGAGAAAAAGCCGCAGGCATTACAGGGCAGGCAATGGTGATTGATGGCGGCTATACGGTACAGTAAGAGCGTTTGGGGTTTATCGTTTTTAGTTTATTGTTTGAATACAGCCATTGCGAAAAAAATCCCAAATCTTAAATCTCAAATCTCAAATCGGCACTCTTTAGATTTCCAACATTTTCCTGTATTCCGTCGGGGTCATTTTTTTGAGCTTTTTAAACTGCCGGTTAAAGTTTGCCAGGTTGTTAAAGCCGCATTCATAAGCTGCTTCCACTATATTTTTGTTGGGGTCGTTCAGTAGTTTGCAGGCATGTCCTACCCGTATTTCATTCAGGTATTCAACAAAAGTTACCCGGTAATGGTTTTTAAAAAAATTGCAGAAGGTGGTGGTTGCCATATTGGCCACGGCGGCAACTTCGGTAAGCGAAATTTCATTATCAAAATTGCGCATAATATACTCCGTTATGTTATTGAACCGGTCCGATTCATGCAGTTTGCTGCTGTTTACAAAAGCAGGACTTGCCAGCAATTCATATTCTTTTGTATTGGCCAGCAGGTCGAAAATGGCGAACAGCAGGCTCAGGCGTTGCAGCCCGCTTGCGTCTGGCATTTGCGCCATTAAATCGTTTATTTTTTTCCGGGTATTGCCTTTAATTTCCAATCCGTTGGCAGAAAGGCTGAGTACTTTTTTCAGTCCTTCTATTTCAGGGATCTTTAAGAATTTTTCACCGAGAAAATCTTCTACAAACTGAACTACTATAGCATCGGCTGCATTTTTATTGCTGCCATTAATATACTCAGTATCGTTTACCCATACATGTGGTAACATAGGACCCATCAGCACCAGGTCGCCCTCGTTAAAATAGCCGATATGATCGCCCACCATCCGTCGCCCCGTGCTCCTGGTAACCAGTACCAGCTCATACTCCGGGTGATAATGCCATGGTACCGGGAAAAAGCAGCCGCGCTCCCTGAAAACAATGAAAGATTTATCGAACTCTTTGGGTAACCTGTATTCAACTGCCCTCATTTCTCTCTTCTTTAGTGGCTAAACTGTTTACTGCTTGTTTTTTGATAAGGCGATGGTTTGATTATGAGTTCTAAATTTATTAAAGATTTTTTAAACAGACAGGGGAGAATCGTTAAATGCATCCATCGTTAATCTAAAAAGGCGTTTGCAGGTTGTGCAGCAACGAGGAAGAAACTGATCGGATTTAGGGGAGCTATCACTATAACAGTTACCGGTAACCGACTGACCGATTACCGGCAACCCGTCATTTATTTTTTTGCATCAATGATATTCCTGCAGTATTGTATGCATTTCCCCAGTTCTGTTTTGGTATCCGCGCCATTGTATTCATATTCAATATTGGCAGGAATGGGCCATTTGTTATCGTGCACCAGTTCCAGCACCTGCTTAATGGGTGTATCGCCTTCGCCGAATGGAACATTCACGCCCTGGTTTTTCTTCCTGTCTTTTACGTGGAGGCAAACGATCTTGTCGTGATTTTTTTGAATGAAATCAACGGGATCAAAATTAGCAGCCACAAAATGGCCAATGTCCAGGTTAATGCGGGTATACGACGAGCAGCCTTCCATAGCCCGTTTAAAAGTGTCGGGTGTTGAAAAATCGTTTGGCCGGTCAACATTGGAGTGGTTGTGCATGCCTACTTTGATCTTATATTTTTGGGCAAACCCATCAATCCTTTTCATCGATGTAATGGTTGCTGATGTAGTAAGCGTGTCTGTTCCCAATGCCCTTGCAATTTTAAATGCAAGCTCCATATCGTGATCCGAAGTATTGTCGTTCATATTGCAACTATAGGCCTGCACTTTTACCCCGGCACTTTTAAATTGTTTGTTGATCGCCGCAATTTCTTTCATGTCCACATGTTTTCTCCATTCCACCAGCGATTCCTGGCGTGCTTTTGCCTGTTCTGCCGTTAGTCCCCTCATTCCCTGAAATTCCCTTGGTTCAATATGTCCTGCCCATACTTCGCAACTTTTAATACCCAATTCTTTCAATATCTGTAAAGCTTCTTCTCTGGTTTTGTCTCTTAAGCTATAAGATTGTACACCTAAAACAAAAGGAGATGCATACGACAAGCTGTTGGCCGATAATGCAGCGGGGAGCACGGTACCGGCCAATCCGGCGAGCATCAGTTTGCTCCATTCCCTGCGGTTGAATTTGTTTTGTTCCATTCTGCGGAGATTATTGCTGATTTAAAGGTTTAAGATAGGGATTTTATCGTTATAAGAAACGTCGGCTTTTGCGATTCCGCCAGCGCATATTAAGTTTAAATAATGTTACGGTGAAAGAAGCAAACTTCGTGTATTGCTAACCGTTGATTGATGCGGAAGACGGCTTCGCCGTGACGGTAAAAGGTTGAGGTCTTGGTGGGCAGCATGCAAGTTAGGGTTGCGGATCTCAACGCCTAAAAAATAAAAAATCCTTATTGACTGATATACTCATCAATCAATAAGGATTGTAAGATTTAAGTTTCAATTTTTTTAGAACCTGTAGCTGATGCTCAGCCTTACATTACGCGGAGGTTCTGTTTGATAGTAGTAGGCAGGTTTTACAGAGCTCCAGTCTCCTGCTATGGCAGGTAATTCATAGTACGATCCGCTGTATAAATACTTATCCAGCACATTAAATACATTGAATGTAATGCGGTATTTGTCTTTTGCATAAAAAATACCGGCATCCACTTTAAAGTAATCAGCCAACATCTGCCCTTTTATATCCCATGCGGTATACCTGTCTTTTAACCAGGTAAACCCGCCCGATACACCCAATCCTTTTAATACGCCGTCCTGCAATTCATACGAAAGCCAGGCATTGGTAGTATGCTTCGCATAGCCGGGAACGATGTCGCCTACCTGATATTCGGTTACATCTTTGGCTACCTTGCTAACCTTTGATTCTGTTAAAGCATAGTTCGCCATTACATTGAAACCACGAACAACAGTTCCTCTTACATCCAGTTCAATGCCGCGTGCGCGCTTTTCGCCCAATACAATACTTGTTGGAGCATTAGGGTTTGAACCAGGATCGGCAGTAAGCTCATTTTGTTTTAAAATGCGATATACCGACAGGGTTGTGTACCACTTGCTGTTGAACCAGTTTTTCTTAATGCCAAATTCAAGGTTGCTGCCGGTAACAGGTTTCACTTTTCCGCCATTGGTTAAAATGCCGGTTTGAGGAACAAATGCCTGGTCGTATAAGCCGTATACCGATAAATCTTTATCAACAGAGTAGCTTAAGCCAACCCGGGGTGTTACATGTTTGGCTGCGTCGTAGGGTATGCCAACACCGTATACCTGTTTTACATCTGTAAACCTTCCCGCCAGGGTCAATCTTAACTTTTCCTGTAAAAATGCAATCTCATCCTGCACATACAAACTTGAATAACGCTGCTTGATCACACCCCAGCCGGCAGCAGCTCTTTCTTCAATCGGCTTGCTGCGGTCAAATTCGGGATAGCCATTTACAGGAACGCCGTAAGTTGGGTTGTTAGGATCGAACATTTGTTCGGGTGTATCAAGGTCGTGCGACTGGCTCCAGTCTGCATAATATTCTTTGTTAGCCGCATCAACGCCGGCCAGCACGCGGTGCCTTACGCTGCCAGTATAAAATTCGCCGTTTAAAAATGCCTGTCCCAGCGTCATCGAACTTTTAGCATCCCATATACCAACATTCCTGATGAGGTTGCCGGTAATAGAATCCATAGCCGAAGGCCATGAGCTCATGCCTTTTTGCTGGTAATTAAAATGCGAAACCTGCGCTGTTAACTTCCAGTCTGGAGTAAACGAATGTTCAAAAGTCAGGTAAACACTGTTGTCATTTATTTTGGTGGGAGGCAATCCGGGGCTGGTCAGTGTAAGATCGCGGGGATAAGTAGCATAGCCGAATTTAGAAAAAATATAGTACGATCCTACTTCGGTCATGCTTGCAAACTGGCCATTGTATTCAAAGGTTATTTTGGTTTTGTCGTCCAGCTGGTACGATAATACCGGAGCAATTACATACCGGTTGTTGTATTCATAATCGCGGTGCGAGCCTTTGTTTTGGGCTGCCACGTTTAGGCGATATAACAGTTTCCTATTTTTAGTGAGCGCGCCATCCAAGTCGAGGCTGCCGCGGTATAAACCAAAGCTGCCAAGTGTAAGCGCTACTTCGCCTTTGGTTACACCCGTAGGCTTTTTGGTTACCACATTGTACAAGCCGCTCGGGTCGCCGTTCGAAAGCATAAAGCCCGCCGGACCTTTTACAAATTCAATCCTGTCAACAAAGCTCATGTCTTCCGTTAACGGTCCCCAGTAAGAAGCCACCACGTTAAATCCATTGCGGAAAGCCTGTATCTGCGAGCCGCGTGCGGTGATATTTGTGTACAGGTCGCCCCAGTGTTCAATCCTGGTGGCACCGCTTACATTGCGTATTAATCCATCGCTCATGCTAATGACCTGTTGTGCCTTCAGCGCATTGTCATCAACCACCTGTATGTTTTGCGGAACCTCTACCAACGGCGTTTTTAAGCGCAGGCTTACCGAGGCATGTTCAGTATTTTTCTTAGACTGAATGAGCACTTCTTCCAATTGCGTGGCGGTTTCGGCAATTACAAAATCTTCGGTTATTGTTTCATTGCCCGTAATGGTAATTTCACGCTTTTGTGTTTCGGTGCCAACGGCTGAAACGGCGAGTGTCCAGCGCCCCGGTTTAATATTTTTTATTTCGTAGTAACCTTTTGCATTGCTGATGGCAGAATATTTCGATTCTTCCAGCACAATGGTAATATTTTGAGCAGCTTCTCCGTCTGCAGTTGTAATATTACCTTTTAATAATCCGGTTTGTGCATTCAACAGCACAGGAACAAAGAAACACAGTAATAAGGGTAGAACTCGTTTTGTGGACATACCTGTTTTAAATTTTCGCAAAATTATTTTGCGCAGACAGGGATCATTTACCCGATCGGGAAAAAAATTACGAAAGAGGGAATTTTTAGTCTGTTTCGCCTGTTAGGTTACGTTATATAACAAGCGATATTGCAGCGGGGGAGCGCGTGCGGCACAATTGTCATGAAATTGCAATAATCTTTTGGGTGAAGCGGCTTAGCATAGCCATTAACTGGAGGTAAACCCGCTAACCTACCATATATCTTTCGGGCAAGGTGTTATTTTTTTAGGGAACTTGAATCCAACAAAAGCCAGCAGCACTGCTGTGCGATCATTAGGCTTTTTGGTAATATTATACAGATAATCGGCCCTTACCCCATATCTCCAGTTCCCCGCGTATTGCATCACACCGAAACCACCGTTAGCACCAAATGAAAATGCAGGCAGCGGCGATACTTCGGGGCGATCAATATAATAATCCATCCGCGGCCCAATACTTATAAATGGCACCAGTTTGCCAGATGATAATTTGAAATTGGCAGTGAAACTGGCGGTGCCATAAACGTATCTTGTTTTGCTCACTTTTGTAAAAGTTTCGTTGCCATCGGTATAAGTAGCCACAAACCTTCTTCCTTTTTGAACTATACCTATATTGGCTGATAAAAACTTTAGTTTTGTCTCCGCAAAATCCACGCCCCCGTTAACCGAGAGCCCGGTAAGGATATTTTCCATTTTCATTGGGCTGCGGGGAACTACAATTGTAGAAAACGATGGTCCTATGCCTACTGTAAACACCTGGGCAAATCCTGCTAAGGGCAGTAATAACAAGAGTAAGGGTATGTATTTCATGATCGAAAATCAGTAATTGCCAGGGCAATTTGCTTTACTCCATATTAAATGGATTCTATAGTTATGTAATGGGTTAGCTGTGCAACGGTTTGTAAACGGATTGGAAAGGCAGAGGTTGAGGATAGAGGATGGAATAGGAATGATAAAAATAGGTGCAGGTTGCGAAAGAAAAAAAGAAATCTTTGATGATTTCTACCATCAGCCCTGTTATCAGGTTTAATAACTGCTTTTGCAGCTGTTTTTTGAAAGATGTTTTTAATGCTTTAAAGAGGCAGACATCGTTGCATGTTGCCCTCAACTAATTAGCAATCAGTTTGTATGGAGCAACCGGGTGGCTTTGCTTCCGTTAGTTATACGCATTTTGATTTACCGGGAAAGATCAAATGAATTTGTTAATCAACGACCCGCCTGCAGGCAGTTTGTTTAAACGCTAAACAAAATAGTTTTAAATATCTTTACCAGGCATGTATTATGGAAAGGGTACACCGGCTCATTCAGACAATGGAAGGATATATGCCTGCAGCTTTAGAGACTTCAATCAAAAACATCAGTATACCGATCAGTTGTATTTTATTTTTTCGGATGTAAGACAACATTGCAACGCGATGTGCACGTTCGCAACGATTACCCTGCTCTTGAAAAAACTGCCAGATATGTTGGGTAAACAAGCCACTCTTTAAAAACTTTTGGTATGACTAAATATACTTGCCCCATGCATCCGCAGGTAATAAAAGACGAACCTGGCAACTGTCCCTTATGCGGTATGCGGCTGGTTGCTATGAATGCGGGGCATACGCATGACGATGCACCTCATCCTGCGCCTGCGCGTCATGGTGAGCATGCGCACAAGGATGCTGAACAAGGATACAACAAACACGAAGGACATCATACCGGCGATTTTCTGAAAAGGTTCTGGTTCAGCCTCATAATAACGGTACCTGTTTTGTTGCTGTCGCAAATGATACAGCACTGGCTTGGTTTTACATTCACTTTCCCGGGTCACCAATATGTGTTGCTGGCGCTGGGCACTATTATTTTTTTGTATGGCGGCATGCCCTTCCTGAAGGGAATGGTAGGGGAAATAAAAGCAAAGGCCATAGGCATGATGACGCTGGTTGCCATTGCTATTTCGGTGGCTTTCATATATTCGGTGGCGGTAGTATTTGGTTTGAAGGGAATGGATTTTTTCCGGGAACTTGCAACGCTGATCGACATTATGCTGCTGGGGCACTGGCTTGAAATGCGTTCTCAAATGGCAGCATCAAAGGCATTGCAATCGTTGGTGGCTTTGTTGCCCAATAACGTAACGGTGGAGCGTAATGGCGAAGCTGTATCAATCAAACTGGAACAACTGAAAAATGGCGACAGCGTTATCATTAAACCCGGTGAAAAAATTCCTGCCGACGGTCTGGTGGTGGAAGGCAATTCATATGTAAACGAAAGCATGCTTACCGGCGAAAGCATTCCTGTTAAAAAAGAGGTGCAGGCAAAAGTAATTGCAGGTTCCATAAACGGCGACGGTGCGTTAAAAATAACGGCAACAGGTGTAGGTAAAGAAAGTTACCTCAATAAAGTAATTGCCCTGGTGCAGGATGCGCAGGCCGCCAAATCCAATACGCAAAACCTGGCAGATACGGTAGCCAGGTGGCTCACTTTTATAGCCATAGGAGTGGGCGTTGCTACTTTCTTTTACTGGTACAGCGGCAGTGGCGACATTGCTTTTGCTTTGGAGCGCATGGTTACGGTAATGGTAACCGCCTGTCCCCATGCGTTGGGAGTGGCCATTCCGCTGGTGGTGGCTATTTCCACTACACTTTCGGCAACCAACGGGCTACTCATCCGAAACCGTACTGCCTTTGAAATTACCCGCAAATTATCTACCATCATTTTCGATAAAACCGGCACGCTTACCAAAGGCTCGCATGCCGTTGAAAAGGTCATTTCTTTTACAAATCAATATTCAGCAAACGATTTGATTCAATATGCGGCCGCGGTGCAACAGCATTCCGAACACCATATAGCTAAAGGAATGATGAAGCAACTGAAAGACAATAATCTTGAACGCTGGAAGTCGCAAAACTTCAGGTATATGCAGGGCATGGGCGTTGCAGGTACTGTAAACGGTAAGGAAGTAATAGTTGCCGGGCCGAACTATTTTCGTGAAAATAATCGCTCCCTGCCCGAAATACCATCCGACATCAACCAGGAAACGGCTACCATCAGTTTTGTGCTGATCGACAATGAGACGGCGGGAGTGATTTCGCTGGCCGACAGCATTCGCGAAGGATCGCAACAGGCTATTGCCGACCTGCGGAAAATGAACATCCGGTCTTTTTTGCTAACGGGCGACAATGAAAAAATAGCGGCTGCCGTGGCCAAACAGTTGGATATGGATGGTTATCTGGCCAACGTGCTGCCCCATAACAAACAGGAAAAAGTAAAAGAATTTCAGGCGAAAGGTGAAGTGGTGGCTATGACAGGCGACGGCGTAAATGATGCACCGGCGCTGGCGCAGGCAAATGTTGGCATAGCCGTTGGTTCGGGTACCGATGTTGCAGCCGAAACAGCTGATATCATCCTGGTAAACAGCGACCCGGGCGATGTAGTAAAGCTGATTGATTTTGGAAAAAGAACCTATAGCAAAATGGTGCAGAATATCATCTGGGCAGTAGGGTACAACGTTATAGCCATCCCGCTTTCGGCAGGGGTACTGTATCCGAAATTTGTGCTGAGCCCGGCCATAGGCGCTATTTTAATGAGCGTCAGCACCATTGTGGTTGCTATTAATGCAAGCCTGCTGAAGTTGAATAAAAAGTAGCGGTTCGGGCTTTTTTCTGTTGTTGATTTTTAGTGCGGTGCGGTAATTGCATTGTGGAGATAGGTATTCGTTTAGAGTGACCGGCTCGTCAAATTTTAGGAATTGCATTCGCGGGTTGAGTGCGGTTCACGAGCGCATTACCTGCCTGTTGCTACTTCATCATTGCTGTTTTCGTTTCTTTTCGCATGCTTTTTTTCACATTTTCTTTGTGCATCGCACCCCACTCGCTGAGCGAAGAAAGCACATCTTCAAGTGTGCTGCAATATTTGGTTGCTTCGTATTCAACAATTACAGGCGTTCCCGTAAACACCTTTCGACGGATAAACCCGTTTAGCTCCAGATCTTTTAGTTCCGCAGAAAGCACTCTTGCCGAAATGCCTTCGATAGTTCGCTGCAATTCATTAAAGCGTTTATTGCCTTCTTTAAGCGCCACAATGATTCTCAGCTTCCATTTACCACCTATTACAGACAATGCGTCGGCAATAGATGATAAGCTTGCTTTACATTCTGCTTCGTTGGCCGGCTGCCTGCGGCTGCTTTGTGTTACCATGTTAAATATTTTAACGATTACTTCGAGGTTAGTACTAACCTTTTGTATAGTACTAACCTTTTGTAAGCAAAGGTAAATAATTTTGTGCCATCAAATCATTCACACAAAAAAAACAATGATATGGCAAAGACAACATGGTCGGTAGACCCGGCGCACAGCGAACTCAGTTTTAAAATCAAGCACCTGATGATCTCCAACGTGTCCGGCACATTTGGTAAGTTTGAGATAACCGCTGAAACAGAAAACCAGGATTTCAGCGAAGCAAAAATTTCTGTGAAAATTGATCCGGCTTCCATCAATACAAACAATGTTCAAAGAGACGCACACCTGCGGAACCAGGATTTTTTCGAAGTTGATAAATATCCGGAAATCCTGTTCCAATCTACTGCAGTAGAAACCTTAGATGCAGAAAATTTTGTGCTGCACGGCAATCTTACCCTGCGGGGCATTACAAAGCCTGCCAAATTAAACGTTGAGTTTAATGGTATCATCGGAAAAGATCCGTGGGGATTGCAGCGGGCAGGATTTTTGGTTACGGGCAAAATCAGCAGAAATGATTATGGGCTTACTTTTAATTCACTGCTTGAATCGGGTGGCGTAGCGCTGGGAGATGAAGTAAAAATAACCGGAGATATTCAACTGGTTAAACAAGAGGCGGTAGTAGCTGCTGCCTAGTTACAAACAAAAAATGAAAATGATGTTGAAAAGAAAATTGGTACAAATTGATATGCCCCGCGCACAACCAGGATTCCTGGGTGCGGGGCATACTGCAAAATCTATTATTCAGCGCAGCTTCACTGAAAGCGATCCGTTTATTTTGCTGATGGATGATGTGCTGGATAAAAAAGATAACTCGCCCGCCGGCGGTCCGCATCCCCATGCGGGATTTGAGACCGTAACCCTGGTGTTGGAAGGCGAACTGGGTGATGAAAATCACGTGATGAGGGCTGGCGACTTTCAGATGATGACGGCAGGTAGCGGCATTATACATACGGAAACGATTAATAAACCGATGGTGATGCGCATTATGCAGCTTTGGTTAAACCTTCCTAAAAATCAACGCTGGACAACACCCAGGCAGCAAGACCTTTCTTTAGCACAGGTTCCTCTGCTGGAACAAAACGGCGTTCGTATAAAATTATACAGTGGTTCACTGGCAGGCTTACATTCACCTGTTAAGAACCATGTACCATTATTAGTTGCAGATATTGAAATGCAGCCACGCATTACCTCCGTTCAGCAGATACCCGCTAATTTCAACACGTTTATCTACGTAATAAACGGAGTGGTGAAAATAGGTGATGAAGCGTTGGAATTAAAACAAAACGAAGTCGGCTGGCTGAATCTGAATAACGATGACGCCCTAAGTGAGTTACAACTTAAAACTGGCGAAGAGGGAACCCGCTTCCTTTTATACGCCGCAAGGCCGACCGGAGAACCCATTATTTCTCATGGGCCGTTTATTGCCGATAGTGCCGAGGAAATCACCCAACTGTATCGCGATTACCGGACTGGAAAGATGGAACATATTTCCGGAGTACCGCAGAGCCAGCACATCGTTTGGTGAGCTTATTTCAATGGTGATTAATTAAAAGATTGCCTGAACTCCAATGGAGAGAGGTTTGTTTTGGATTTGAATAGTTTATTAAATGAAGATGGATGCTCAAAGCCCAGCTCGTACGCAATTTCGCTAATGGTTAAGCTGGTCGTTGAAATTCTTTCTTTTGCCTTGTCGATCAGTTTACTGTGTATATGCTGTTGCGCATTTTGTCCTGTGACGCTTCTCAACATGTCACTTAAATAACTAGGCGAAACATTTAAGCTTTCAGCAAGATATTGAACTGTCGGGATGCCTTGTGTCAACGGTTTTTCATTCCTGAAATAGTCATCCAAAAGCTCTTCCAGCTTTTCCAGTAAATTGCTATTTGCCGATTTCCTGGTAATAAATTGTCGCTTATAGAACCGGTTGCTATAATTCAATAATGTTTCAATTTGTGAAATGATGACATCCTGGCTAAAATCATCGATTCGGTTTTGCAATTCTTCTTCAATATTCTTAAAAATGGAGATAATAGTTGCCTTTTCTTTATCTGAAAGATGCAAGGCTTCATGTACGGAATAAGAAAAGAAGCCGTATTGTTTTATTTTCCTCGCCAAAGGATAGCCTGCTAAAAAATCGGGATGAAACAGCAATGTAAAACCCGTATGATCCTGGCTGACTTCACCCTTTGCGCTTACCTGGTTAGGAGCCTTAAATAATAATCCGCCTTCGTCAAAGTCATAATAGCTTTGCCCGTATTTTATTTTTCCTTTCAGGTTCTTTTTATACGATATCTTATAAAAATCGTGTATAAAAGAACCGGGCAATTTGCTTAGGTCCACTTCGTTATCCTTATTTTCAACAAGGCTTATCAAAGGGTGCAAAGGCTTGGGTAAGCCCAGCACCTGATGTAAGTCGGAAAGCGTTTCAAATCTACGAGGCGTATTTTCTTTCCTTTTCATGTGTTAAAATGATGAAGTTGTTGACTGTAAACTAATCCTTATTTATTTAAAGCACTCATAAACATTTCAGGATAACGGGTGCCTGACGCAACACCTGCAGGCATAATAGCTTCTATACTCTGCAAATCTTCTTTGGTGAGCTGCACATTTTCGGAAGCGATATTTTCTTCGAGATATTTTACGTGTTTGGTGCCCGGAATAGTAATGATGTCGTCTCCTTGCGCCAGTACCCACGCAATAGCCAGTTGGGATGGCGTACAAGCCTTTTGATCAGCCAATATTTTTATCTTTTCAACAAGTTCGAGATTTTTGTAGAAGTGCTCACCCTGGAAGCGTGGCATATGCTTCCGGTTATCTTTGATATCCTCCGGTTCTTTAAACGCACCGCTTAGAAAGCCCCTGCTCAGAGGGGAGTAAGCAACAAGCCCGATGCCAAGTTCACGCATTGCCGGCAGTACTTGCGCCTCGACGTCTCGTGTCCAAAGCGAGTATTCCGTTTGCACAGCGGTGATCGGATGCACGCCGGCTGCTTTGCGGATGCTTGCGGCAGATGCTTCTGAAAGACCGATGTAACGAACCACGCCTTTAGCAACCAGTTCCGACAAAGCACCCACCGATTCTTCAATAGGGATGTTGGGATCTACCCGTCCAAGCGTATATAAATCGATATAATCGGTTTTAAGTCGCTGTAAGCTGTGCATAACAGCATTACGGATGTAATTCGGGTGGCCGTTTACAGGACCATACCCGGTTGGCGAAACCATCATCCCGGTTTTTACCGAAAGAAAAGCCTTATCTCTTTTACCAGAAATAGCGCGTCCAATAAGCGCTTCATTATGCCCGGCAAGATAGTAGTCAGCAGTATCTAAAAAATTGTGTCCAAGTTCGATCGCTCTTTCTATTGTTGCGATAGCATCTGTCTCATTGCTTTGTCCGTAGGCGCCTGACATACCCATGCATCCTAAACCTACTGCTGAAACGATCGGTCCATTTGTTCCTAATTTTCTTTTCATGATTTTTTATTTATGTCACAAAGATCATAGGAAGTATTGTTGCTGGTTTAGTCTAATTGAGGGTTTGTTTAGCCAAAAACAAGAAAGCGAGACAAAATGAAATAGCCGGGATTTAATTTGTAACAGAAGGCGCTGGTCCACCGGTGAAGGATTTAGCGGAAGTGGCAGATGGTGTGATATGATCATAAAACAGCTTCGCATCTTTAGTCGAAGCCACTAACGGAATAACAAACTTGTAAAAGAATAACTATCTGCGCCGGCAGCCAAAACCCTTTTGTAAAAAAAGATGAAGCCAGATATAAATATTAAAATGAAAGAATTGAAATGTTCTTCTTTTAAAAGATTGAACTGCGGTTACTGGTGCAGGATAGCACGGGATGCACATATTTATTTTACTGTAGTGATGTTTCGTTTCAAAAAATAACAATAACTTCATGACACTGTACATCCAAAACTGCTTTATCTGTAATGACTCAACAACAGACGCTCACACTGCAAAAAAGAGTAGCATTGTTCGATGATCAGCTCGCTTTTCAGCAGTTATTCAGAATCTATTACACGGGGCTTTTCCAGTTTTCGGCTTCCATGGTCAAAGTAAAAGAAATAGCAGAAGAAATTGTAGAAGATGTGTTTGTGAAGGTATGGGATAATCGAAGGGATCTTGAAAAGATAGACAATCTGCGGATATACCTGTACGTTGCAGTAAAAAATCAGTCTTTAAATTTTATTAATCGCCAGGGCAGCAAAACACTGGTGGAATTGAACGACCTGGATGTTGTTTGCCGTGAGCTTGTTCCCAGCCCCGAAGATCTGATGGTTGCGTCTGAAATGCTGCAAGCTGTCAATAAAGCCATTCACGAGCTTCCGCCTAAATGCAGGATCGTGTACAAACTCGTAAAAGAAGATGGGTTGCAGTATAAGGAAGTTGCTGAAATACTCAGTATTTCGCCGCGAACGGTAGAAAATCACATTGCACTCGCTATAAAAAAAATAGCTGCTGCCCTCAAAGTCAATTTTCAGTCTTCGCCTGGTTTGCCTGTAAGAGAAGCCGACGCTAAACCGGCTTTTTAAAAATATTTTTTTCAACTAGGGGCTCATCTATTTTTTTGTGTCTTACTAATATAATACTTACCATGCACGATGCCAGAACATTGGTGTTATTAGGAAAAAAGTTGAACAATGAAGCGACGGAAGAAGAGTTGATTGAGCTGGCACAATTGCTACAGGCTGCATCCATTAAACCGCATTCTCTTGAATTGCTCCGGGAAATTTGGCTGAAGAAGCAGAAAGGCAACGAAAGCCTGCTCGATGAAAAATGGGATAGCCTGTTGTTAAAAATTGCTGGGCCCGAAGAGCAGTTGCCCATAGCTGTACCGGTTTTTGAACAGCAAAAGCGCAAATTCACTATTGCCCGAATGGCTGTGGCCGCGGCTGTTAGCATTGCGGTGGTGTTAACCATTTATTTTTCTTTTCAAAAAAGCACATCGCCACAAAAGGTAATGGCTGCATACGAAACACCCGATTCGATTGTAACGGTGCTGAATGGCGAAAAGAAAAGAATTGTATTGCCCGATAGCACAAAAGTATATCTGAACAGTGGCAGTCGCCTGGTATACAGCAAACGTTTTGGCAGCGGCAGCCGCGAAGTGCAGTTAACAGGAGAGGCTTTTTTTGAAGTAACCAAAGATGCAGCCCATCCCTTTATAGTAAATACCAGCCGGATGTTTGTGAAAGTATTGGGTACGGTATTTAATGTAAAAGCATACGAAACGCCCGAAGATATTGAAACCACGGTAGTGGAAGGAAAGGTAGAAGTGAGCCTCAAAGAAGACCGCGAAAAAAAAGTGGTGTTGCTGCCCAGCGAAAAAATCTCTTTAAAAAACAACAGTTTTTACCAGAGCGGCAAACAGGCACCTTTAAAATACGAGGTGGAAACGGTTAAGCCCAAGGAAACAAACGAGCACGACCTGGTGGAAACAGCGTGGGTAAACGACAAGGTGGTATTTCACGAAGAATCTTTTGAAATGGTTGCACTTAAAATGGAACGCTGGTACAACGTGCGCGTTCACTTTTACAGTGAAAAAACCAAGCACATATTAATGAGCGGCGATTTTGATAACGTTGCTATCGACGAAGCCTTGCAGATATTACAAATGCTGGTGCATTTTACATATGAGAAAGAGGGTGATGACATTTACATCAGGTAAAAGAATTTTTAAACCCCACATAACCAAAACAACGCTTATGATTTATCATGGACCTCCTGCAAGATAGATATTCCCAAAAATAAGAAGAGGAAGAGGTGGAGCTCTTCCCCTTTGAAAGCTACATTTCGGTAACGGAATAAGTTCAACTAACAGTCAGGCTTATTCCCCTTATTAACTTTTCAATTCAAATGTATGAAAAAAAGCAGGTACCGGCTGCAGGAAATTCCTTTGCGCCTGGTATATAAGTTTCTACTGTTTATGAAGATAACCGTTTTGCTTCTTGTTATTCCATTACTACAGGTTGCTGCAAAAGGGTATGGACAGGATAAATTTTCACTCAAACTGGAACAGGTAGAAGCCGCCAGGGTTTTTTCCAGTATACAGCAAAAAAGCGCGTACCGTTTTTTTTACCTTCGCGACGATGTAAGGAAGCTCGGTAAAATAAACATTGATGTAACCGATGCCACGCTCAGCGAGATCATGCAAAAGGTACTGGGCAGTTCACTCGCATATAAAATAATCAACAACTACCTGGTGGTAATTTCGCCTAATCACGCCATGCTGGAAGCGCAGGTGGAAGTAAAGGGCAAAATTACCGACGAGGCTGGCAACGCCCTTGAAGGTGTAACCATACGCGCAAAAGGACAAATCAATTCCGGCGTTACCTCTGGCCCAGACGGTTCGTTCTCTATTATTGTAGATGAAAAAGCAGTGCTGGAAATAAGCATGGTGGGTTTTGAATCGATGGAAATACCGGTAAACGGCAGGAGCCAGCTGGACAATATTACCTTGAAGGTAGCTGCTTCGGGGCTAAACGAAGTTGTGGTGGTAGGTTACGCCACTCAAAAGAAAGCGAGCCTTGTAGGTGCTGTGGCTACCGTTAGTTCCGACGATATAGCTGTAATGCCCGATGCCAATGTTGCGGCCCGTTTACAGGGTCGCGTATCAGGCGTAACCGTAACCAACAACAATACGCCCGGCGGCACACCACTGGTGCGCATACGCGGTTTTGGCTCTATCAACAGTAATGATCCTTTATACGTGATCGACGGCGTACCCACCACCGAAGGATTGGCAAGCATCAATCCAAATGATGTGGAGTCGATGACAGTTTTGAAAGACGCTTCCTCTTCCGCCATCTATGGTTCGCGCGCTTCTAACGGTGTAATACTCATTACTACCAAAAAAGGTAAAAGCGGTAAACCGCGCCTCAGCTTTACCACGCGTGTGGGTACACAGTGGAACAAAAACAAGATGGATGTATTGTCGCCGCAGGAAACCGGCGAGCTGTCGTGGCTGCAATTTAAGAACGATGGTTTGCAGGTGGGCGACGTAAACTGGGGCAACCCGATGTATGGCTATGGCGAAAACCCGGTGATACCCGATTATATTTTACCCGTTGGTAAAATGGAAGGCGACCCTGCAGTAGACCCTGCCCTGTACCAATGGCCGCGTCCATATTACGGTATCATCAAATCCAATAAAACCGGCACCGACTGGTATGATGAAATCACGAATTCCAACCCCATCATCCAGGAATACAACATAGGCGTAAGCGGTGGAACCGAAAAAACAAACTACTCCTTCTCATTCGGCTATATGGATCAGAAGGGTATACTGAAACATACCGGTTTTAAAAGGTATTCGCTCCGGTCTAACGTTGATGCCCAGGTTACAGACTGGTTGAAGATAGGAGAGGCGCTTGGGGTAGCCTATACCGATATGAACGGCATCTCTAATAACAGCGACCTGAATCCGGTTGCCCTTGCCGCACGCACCAATACCATGATGCCCGTAAGAGATATTATGGGCAACTGGGCCGGCGGCTGGAATCCCATGGCGCTGCTGTACAGGAACAAAGACGATTACAACCGGCGGTTGCGCGTGCTGGGCAATGCGTATGCGCAGGCAACATTCCTCAAAGATTTCACCGTTAAATCGCTCATTGGCATCGACTACAACTCAGGCAGGGTGCTCGATCGCAACCTTATTATGTACGAGTCGAGCGATGCTGCCGCCTCGCATGTACTCACGCAAAATTTTAATGGCGGGCTCCAGTACAACTGGGACAATACGCTTAATTACAATAAATCCATCAACAGCGTACACAACATCAATGTATTGCTGGGAACTTCTGTTGTAAGCAGTTATTCTGAAACGTTAGGAGGCAGCCGTTCTACTTTTGCCTTAACCGACCTCGACTACATGGTACTGGACGCTGGTGAAAAAGATCCCGCCAGTTCAGGCACTTTCGACGAATGGTATACTTTTTCTTATTTCGGTCGCCTGAATTACGATTACGCAGGAAAATACCTGCTCGAAGCTGTGGTACGCCGCGATGGCTCCTCACGCTTTTCTGAAGAGAACCGCTGGGGTACATTTCCTGCCCTGGCTGTTGGCTGGCGGTTATCAAAAGAAAATTTCATGCGCGATATTAAATGGATTACCGACCTGAAGCTGCGCGCAGGTTATGGCAAAAACGGAAACGATAATGTGGGGAACTACAATATTTACAGTACTTACAGAGCCAACAGGTTTGAAGCCTATTATAACATCACCGGTGCCAGCACTACTACCACACAAGCTGGCTTCCGCAAATACAAATTGGGTAACCCCGATGCACGCTGGGAAGCCACTACTACTACCGATATTGGTTTAGACGCGGTGCTGTTTAACAGCAAGATTGAATTCAGCTTCGATGTTTTCAATCGCACTACCACCGATATGCTGTATCCCGATTCTAAGCCTGCAACGTTTGGTTTGGTAGAATTGCCATCAGTAAATATTGGCGAAATGCAAAACCGCGGCTTTGATGTGTCGCTGTTATATCGTGGTACTATTGGCAACGATTTCTCTTTTAATGTTCAGGGCAACCTGTCGCACTATAAAAACAAAGTGATCAGCTTAAACAGCAAGCCCGGCGAAATACGGTATGGCGCTACGTTGCGCAACTCCATCTACAATGCGTCTATGGCAGGTCAGCCCATATCGTCTTTTTATGGGTATGTGGTGGAAGGCATTTTCAACAGTTGGGAAGATGTGGCAAAACATCCTAAGTACAACCCCGATGTAAATGGTCTCGACACCTATAGCAAGCCCGGCATGTTTATGTACAAAGATGTAAACGACGATGGTAAGATCACCGCTGCAGATCGTACGTTCACCGGTAGTCCCCATCCCGATTTTACCTACGGTATCAACATCGATCTCAAATATAAAAACTGGGACGTGGTGATGTTCTTCCAGGGTGTGCAGGGCAATCAGTTGGCAAATTATCTGTTGTGGGATGGATTTGCAGGGGTAAATACCAAAAGGCATTTGTACGAGTCGTGGACAGCAGAACGGTATGCCAATGGCGACAAGATCACCATGCCCGTCATCACGCGCGATGTAACGCAGCTTCACCTGCCTTCTTCTTTCTTCCTTGAAAACGGATCGTACTTCAGGATGAAAAGCCTTTCCATTGGCTTCAATCTGCCTGCAGACGTAGCGTCGAGGTTTAAAATGAGGGGCGCAAGGATTTACGCACAGGCAACCAACCTGTTCACCATTACCAAATACACCGGTCTCGATCCTGAAGTTACGCCCGTTAACAACCTAACATTAGGTATCGACAACGGCGTATATCCTACATCGCAAAGTGTAATGGTGGGGCTTGACATCAACTTGTAAAATATAATCGGTAAATAAAAATGAACTGTGTCTTCAGCAGTACCTTTTACCGGCATAAAAAATTGAATAATGAAAAAGATTATCATACTCTTACTGGTGCTTACAGGTGCGATGGGTTCCTGTTCCAAATTCGACATTAAGCCGAAGGGACAGGCCAACATCGACCAGTTGACCAACAAAGCCGGCGTTGATGCCTTATTGATAGGTGTATACGCCTGTATCGACGGTACCGTTATTAATGATGCGGGATTGGCCTGGTCCAGTTCCATTTCTAACTGGGTGTGGGGCAGCGTAGCCAGCGATGACGCCCGCAAAGGATCGTCGCTTGGCGACCAATCTGCCATCAACCCCATTGAATATTTTTATGTAGATGCCTCCAACACCTATGTAGGAAACAGGTGGCGCACTTATTACGAAGCCATCACCAGGGCAAACGAAGTGCTGCGCATATTGCCCAACGTTACCGATATGAGCGCCGAAGAAAAAACACTCGTAGAGGCGCAAACGAAGTTCTTGCGGGCGCACTTTTACTTTTATCTGACAATCGTGTACGACAAGGTACCCTACATAGACGAAAATACAGAGGCACCCGGTGCGGTAAAGAACGATCACGCCGTGTGGCCGGAGATGGAAAATGATATGAAGTTTGCGGTAGAGAATTTGCCACCCAACTGGGTAGACAAAGGAAGAGTAACTTCATGGGCTGCCAAAACCTACCTGGCCCGCATTTATATGTTCCAGCAGAAATTTGACCTGGCGATGCCGTTATTGCGGGATGTATACGATAACGGCCCATTTACGCTGGTGGACAGCTACGAAAAAAATTATCGCATTGCTTATAACAACAACTCCGAATCCATTTGGGAAGTGCAATACGCGGTGAACGATGGTGCCGACGGCTCTCCCAATGCCAACTGGGGCGATGGGCTCGTGTTCCCGCATGGCACTGCCGGCTTGGGTATACAAGGTGCTTTTTTCCAGGCCACACATAATTTCGTAAGCGCCTTTAGGGTAGATGCCAACGGATTACCCTTGTTGAACGATACGTATTCAGTAGATGATATTCTGCCATATTCAAAAACGGGTGCCTCGGTGTTATACACCGATCCTGTCGATCCTCGGTTAGACCATACCGTTGGTCGCCCCGGTGTGCCGTTCCTCGATTATGGCGTAGTGCACGGCGGCGATAGCTGGGTGGTAGATGCCGTTAACATGGGGCCATACAACTATAAGAAAAACATGTTCCTGAAATCGGAAGCAAGCTCCGCCACCACCACCGGCTGGATGACAGGCCTAAACCCCAACAACTACCGCATATTCAAACTGGGGCATGTAATACTATGGCTGGCAGAATGCGAAGTAGAAATAGGTTCGCTGCACAATGCTACTACCCTTGTAAATGAAATTCGCAACCGCGCAAAAAATTCAAATGTAGTAACCTTTGACGACGGCACTCCCGCGGCCAACTATAACGTAGAACCGTATACTTCAGACTTTGCGAATCAGGACTACGGACGTAAAGCTGTGCGGATGGAGCTGCGCCTTGAATTTGGCATGGAAGGTATGCGCTTTTTCGACCTGGTGCGCTGGGGCATTGCTGCAGATGTAATGAACAATTATTTGCAGGTAGAGGGAACCGTTATGCCACCCCTGGCAGGAATGGCGTTTATTCCCGGTAAACATGAAAGATGGCCCATTCCTCAAACACAAATTGACTTGTCTGATAAAATTGATGGCGAATCTGTGTTGGAACAAAACCTGAATTATTAGTTTGGTTGTTGAGTGGAATAGTTGAGTAAGTTAATTAGGTCAAACGAGGGCAGAAAGGTTTATAACTTGGTGCGCTGCTGACTTAACTAACTTACTTAACCACTCAACTTAATTCACCCATTCCACCAAATCAACTCATTTAACTCAATCTCCAATTAACCAATCATGAATACCTCCAGGAAAGATTTTCTAAAACTTGCCAGCTTCGGATTTGCCGGAGTGGTATTGCCTGCCGCAGGGATCGCTTCGGGTACTAACGGTATCAGCCAAGCCATCAAAGAAGGTAAAAAAATAAGCACTTACAGGATTGAACTCGCCCCTGATGCGTCGGAATCTGAAAAGTGGGCCGCTACAGAATTGCAACATTGGTTGTACGAGATCAGCGGGGAATATGTGGCATTAACAGGTGCCGATAAAACATATTCCGGTGGTAAAATTGTATTGGGATACAACGACATTGTAAAAGCCAAAACAGGTGCGCCCGCGCCTGCCGATGGCGATGAATCCTATCATTATTTCAGCAAAGACGGTAATGTATACATTTATGGTGGCAAGCA
>JBQCFW010000157.1:0-45918 GCA_051958655.1 Agriterribacter sp.
GCCTTTGAATCTTTCTCAATAACAATAATATTCCTGTTTTCATCACTCAGACCGGCAAAACTATTGAGATTTAAAACAGCAAGCTACGGATTGTAAAACCATTGCCGGGTTAAGCCTCCCATTTCAAATTTCAAATCTCAAATCTCAAATTTCTAATTTTCCGGCAAATAAAACGGCACTTCATAGCTGTACAAACAATCTACTGCCCGGTTGTGCGATATGGCGGGTTCCCAACCGGGTACAGCTTTCAGGAACTTTACAATTTCCTCGCGCAAAGTGGGGTGACTTTCGTTTAAAAAATTGATGCGTGTAAGCTTTCCCTCCTTTGTAATAAAAAACTCGAAGGCTACATTTCCTTCTATTCCCTTTCGCAATGCCGCCTGCGGATAAATGAGGTTTTCGATCACATACGATTCAAAACTATACGCATTTAATGGACATGGCTTTTTGTCGAGCCGGCAATTAAAACCGGTTTGTACCCCTAGTGTATCAAAGCAGGTAAGGTCCTTCAGCTTTTGATTGCTATATACTTCAACAGTAGCAGGCTTTCCATTGGGATGATACCATTTCCATATGCCATCGGGCACGCCTTCTGCATAGGTGCCTTCGCTTTCCTGCACGCCTGTATTGTACCACTTCTTCCACAGGCCGGTTTTGATATTCTCCTTTATCAAACCCGAATCTTCCATCAAGCCGTTTTCGTGCCAACTGGTATAATTACCATCTACCAGGTTATTGTCGAAGCTGGCTGTGAGTTTTGGCTTACCGCTGGGAAAAAATACGGTATATCCGCCTTGCTTAACCTTCAGCTTTTTATCCTTGTAGAGGGCCTTCATCAGGGTTTTGCCATCGGGGTAAAACGCCAATGCCTCCCAGCCGTTTGGGGTTTCAACCATTTTGCCGGTATACACCGCATTCCGCCGTTCTGTAGCAGTCAGTTGCGCATCAAAATAGCAGGAACTTGTATCCTGCGCCTGCAAAAACAAAGCAAGAATGATAAAAACAAGGGTAAATATGCATTTCATCTTATAAAAATAGAGCAGAACGGCCAAACAGCGTCAAGAATAGATGTTAAACCACCGAATAAAAAATTTTGCCACGCAACCGTTGCTGCTCTTTATACGTTGGATATACTAAACTCAACGCTACCCTCGCTGATCGATCACGAGTTATTTCATCTTTAAAAATTTCTTATTTATGGTCTATCAAAAGAATAACACTGCCTTTTGCAATGTAAAAAAAATGCGCACCTTTTTAATGATAGCAGCGCTTATTGCTACGCTTGGTGCCTGTAAAAAAGACGACGATAATCCAACGCCGCCGGAAAAAAAACCTACGGTACAACTGGCTACCAGCACTACGCTGGGCTCCTATCTTGTGGATACGCTTGGTAATACCCTTTATTATTTTTCGAACGATTATAACGGGCAAACCAATTGTTCGGGCGGATGCCTGGCGCTGTGGCCACCTTATTATGCCGGTAATATCGACCAGGCTGCGCTCGGTACCGGTCTCGACATTGCCGATTTTGGAACGATTGATATACCCGGCGGAAAAAAGCAAACCACCTATAAAAGCTGGCCTTTGTATTACTACGCACCTTCAAGCGGCGGCACCAATGTGCGTGAAAACCCGGGACAAACAACGGGTGAAGGAGTGGGTGGTATTTGGTTTGTTGCAAAACCAGATTACACCATTATGCTGGTAAATGCACAACTGGTAGGCCACGACGGCAAAAACTATAAGAGCGATTATACCGAGGGTGATGGCAAAACACTGTATTTCAGCGACGGCATGGGACGTACCTTATACACCTTTGTAAAGGACAGTGCCGACAATAATAATTTTACGAAGGCAGACTTTTCAAACAACGCGGTGTGGCCTATTTATGAAATGGATAAGAGAGTAGTGCCATCAACATTAGATTCGACTCTGTTTGGATCAATAGATGTGTTTGGAAAGAAACAATTAACCTACAAAGGCTGGCCGCTGTATTATTTTGGACAGGATAATATGACAAGGGGGCTTAACAAAGGCATCAGCTTCCCTCAACCTGGAATATGGCCGGTACCGGTTAAAGACATGGAAGCCGCACCGGTAGAAGAACCGTAAGCCGGGCTGTGGCAGCAGGCTGGAAAAGTGGTAAGTGACAAGTGGTAAGTAATAAGATTTTCCTGCCTGCTGCCTTATATTTTTATTTTCCCCCACACACCCCTCCTGCTACTTCCCCCTCCTTTCTTAAGTTGGTTTCACCGGCGTTGGAATGATTTGTATCTTCAAGCCATACAACATTTCCAATGAAAGTACATTGCTTAGCCTTTCTCCTTTTTTTCGTTTGCGGCTGCAGCAGCGGATGGACGCAATCCATTATTGCCAAAGGTGCTACTCTACAACAAGCAGGCGCAGGATTTTCTTTTACCGAAGGCCCCGTTTCTGATAAAAAAGGCGATGTATATTTTACCGACCAGCCTAATAACCGCATTTGGAAATATTCCAATGGAAAACTCAGCATTTACATGGAGCCGGCGGGCAGGGCTAACGGAATGTTTTTTGACAAAGAAGGTAATTTGATTGCATGTGCCGATGAGCACAACGAACTGTGGAAGATCGACAAAAATAAACATGTACAAAAGCTGGTAGTGAATTATAAAGACAGTATACTGAACGGACCAAACGACGTATGGGTGTCGCCTGCCGGCATTATTTATTTTACCGATCCTTATTACCAAAGGGACTATTGGACGAGGCAACAACCCGACATGAAGGTAAAGGCTTTGTATATGCTCACCCCTAACGGAACGCTTACACGGGTAGATGGAGATTTTAAGCAACCCAATGGCATTATCGGCGCTGCCGATGGTAATATACTGTATGTGGCAGATATTGGCGACAGCAAGATCTATCGTTACAGCATTGGCAACGATGGTGTACCTGGTAACAAAACTGTATTTGCCCCGCAGGGGTGTGATGGAATGACGATTGATGTAAAGGGCAATGTTTACTTGGCAGGCAATGGAATAACGGTTTATAATAAAGAAGGAGAAAAAATAGATCATATAGCTGTACCGGCGAAATGGTGCGGCAATATTTGTTTTGCGGGAAAGAAAAAAGAGCTGCTGTTTATAACCGCTACCGATAAAATATTCACCATTAAAACCAATACAAGAGGGGTGTATTGATAAAGGGGAAAGGTGAAAGGTCAAAGGTCAAAAGGTGAGGGGTGAAATCAGGGGGAAAATTTCAAATAACATTGACAACCTGGTTCTTGGTTTTTTGGTTCTCGGTTCTTGCCTTTTGGTTCTTGTTTCTTGTTTTCTTGGTTCTTATTTTTTTGCAACAATTAAAATCACAGTATGAATAATTCCATCTACCCCTGCCTCTGGTTTAACAAGAACGGTGGGGAAGCCACTGCATTTTATTGCGGCATATTCCCCAACACAACAGTAACGCAAGACAATGGTATGGTGCAAATGCTGAGCATTAACGGACAAAATATGACGCTGCTGAACGGAGGTCCTCAATTCAAACCCAACCCTTCAATTTCGTTTTTAATAGCAAACGAAGACGAACAGGAAACAGAAAGACTATACAACAAACTGGCTGAGGGAGGAATTGCGCTGATGCCGCTGGACAGCTATCCTTTCAGCAAAAAATATGGCTGGGTACGCGATCAATTCGGCATTACATGGCAGTTGTATACCGGCGAAAAAGGAAATACGGATCAATATTTTACCCCCACATTAATGTTCGTAAACAGGCAAAATGGCAAAGCCAGAGAAGCCATCGGGTTTTATACTGCCATGTTTCCCAACTCTTCAACCGAAGGCATACTCGAATATCCCGAAGGAGGGACGGAAGATATAGCGGGAAATGTACAGCACGCGCAATTTTCGATTAGCGGTTATACGCTTGCCTGCATGGACAGCTCGCTGCAGCACCCTTTCAATTTCGACGAAGGTATTTCGCTGGTAGTACTCACCAACAGCCAGGAAGAAACAGACCACTACTGGAATGGCTTTACAAAAGATGGCGGAGTAGAAAGCATGTGCGGCTGGCTAAAGGATAAATTTGGAGTAAGCTGGCAGATCGTTCCGCGACAGTTATTGGCATTGCTGGGAAACAGCAACAAGGAAACCGCTCAATATGCCATGCAAAAAATGATGCAGATGAAAAAGATTGTGATTGCGGATTTGGAGAAGTAGCAATGGAACCATCCTGTCCGGCACAGCGTAGTGAGCCGGCACATCCCTGCGAATTATCACCTGTAGGATGCTTCACAATGTAACATCCTCCACACACGAAGGCTGCTTCTCCCGCCGTAACATGCTTCAGATTGAAGAGGCTTCCGGCGGGATCGCAGCGACGTGAGCGCGGTTTATGACTTCGATAATACTTGCTGGTTCAGAGATATATAGTCTTATACCGTTATGCTGAAATAAAACGAACGTATCCAATAAACGAAGAAATAATACGAATGGAAACCGTCTGTCGAGCGCAACGCAATGAACCGGGACACGACATACAGCGGCGCCCCGGTTCCACGTCATTTTTTAATTATATAGGAAAGTAAAAACCCAGGTCTGCCACTTCGGGAATAAGTTCATTGCGACCAGAAGGCCATACAGGCTTGGCCAACTGGCTTTCCCATTCTTTCAATGCTTTTTGCAACTCTTTTACTTTCTCAGGCTGCGCGGCCGACAGGTCTTTTGTCTCTCCCACATCGTTACTTAAATAAAACAGCAATGCCTTTCCGGTGCGTTCATTTACATACAGTTTCCAATCTCCTTTTCGCACAGCTTTGGAGTAGCCGTTGCGCCAGAACAAAGTTTCGTGGGGACGTTCCTTTACACTGCCATTGATATAGGGAAGCAGGTTTTTTCCATCATAAACCCTGTCAGTTGGCAAGGCGATGCGGGCCGCAGCAATCGCAGTGGCAAAAATATCGAGGTTGCTTACGGGGCTTTCATATACTTCTCCTGCGGGAATGTGCCCGGGAAAGCTTGCCAGCAGCGGCACCCTTATGCCACCTTCAAAATCGCTCAGCTTACCGGCCCTGAGCGGGGCGTTGTTCATCTGCCCCGTATAAGAAGCGCCACCATTGTCGCTGCCAAAAAAGATCAACGTATTCTTATCCAATCCTTCGGCCTTCAGTTTGGCAGTTATTTTTCCAACTGCTTCATCCAGCGACAACAGCATGGCAAGATAAATGCGCTCCGTTGTATCGGCTACGCCTTGTATACGATCAAAGTCGGAACGTTTTGCCTGGAAGGGATCGTGCACCGCGTTAAAAGGAATGTACAGGAAAAAAGGCTTTGCTTTATTCTTTTCAATAAAGCCGATGGCTTCTTCACCAATCCGGTCGGTAAGGTACTCTTTTTCATCTACCACTTCGGACGCACCATTGGCAAAACCACGCACAATTTCTATAGACCCTTCGCGCGTGGTGGCTTTGGAAAGATTGGTATGAAAATAATAGGAGCGGGTGAGTATATCTGGCTTTGCAGTGCTGGCATACAGCGATCCCCAGGTAAGCGTACCATAATAATAATCAAACCCGCGCTGCCAGGGCTTCAGCCCTTCCGATTCCCCGGCATGCCACTTGCCAATAGCACCAGTGGCATATCCCTGTTTTTTAAAAAACTGGGCGATCAATGTTTCACTGAGCGGTATGCCTTTAGCAACTGCCCTGTATGAGGCGGTATCGTTGATCTTTTCAGCCGTGGCTTTTCTTGCCGCTGCATCAGACCTGATCTTTGCAATCAGCTCAGGATCGGTAAGCGGCGTTGGTCTCAGCTCCGGCACCAGGTACTCACCGCCAAAACGTTGCTGGTATCGCCCGGTGAGCAATCCCATGCGCGAAGGGGAGCAAATGGGCGCAGTAGCATAAGCCTGTGTAAAACGCACGCCATTTTTACCTATCGCATCAATATTAGGTGTTTGAACTTTTGTATTGCCGTAGCTCGACAACTGGTTCCATCCCAGGTCGTCTGCATAAATAATGATGACATTAGGTTGGGCAGCCTTGTTTGCCGATTGGGCGCTGGCAGTAAAGCCTTCCAATGAGCATATGATCGTTAATGCGGCAACAATGCTTTTAGTAACTGACCGGCTGTACATATTAACTGTTTAGTTTTAATGCGGTGAGAGATGATGGGGTTGGCACAAATACAGTATCGTCAGCCTGCTCTTTATGTGGTTGCTCTGCATCTGCCACAACGGGGCCGTTCGCAGATAACTCACTTCCCTGCTTCCTGGATTTGAAAACAGGCCAGAGAAATTGTGCATACCATTCTTCCTGCTGGTAATGTTTAATGCCGTATGCTTTAGGATACTGGCGGGTAATGATGCCCGTTTTAAAAATGATGTCCCATATAAAAAACATATTGCCAAAGTTGCCCTTGTAGTGTCCTACACCATCGTCGTTCGAGTCTGCATGATGAGCGTGGTGCGTAGCGGGTGTTGAAATCAACCGTTCCATTACCCAGCCAACAGGATGCAACCACTTGATGGTATAAAATGGTTTGTCCCACCGGATGCTGGAATGAGCGGCAGAAGTGATAATAGATTTGATGCCGGTTACAAAAAGCGCGGCATATCCCAAACCAAGATAAGTAAGCGCGGTGGTAAGATAGATTTGTGAAAAGAAAATAGTGTAAATAACATTTTGCCTGCTGGCCATTGCCATGCCCATATACGGAGCGGAATGATGCGTCCAGTGGAAACGCCACAGGAAAGGCACCTGGTGGTGCAGCCTGTGATACCAGTATTGTGTAAGATCGTCGGCAACGGCTATAATTAAAAATGCCCACCAGAACGGAACCCACGAAAATGCGTCTTTACTTTCGGGCAATAAAACCGGCAGCAGCTTTAAGCCGAAATAAGCAATAAAAGGCCTTACTATCAGCCGCGGCGCCACAAAACAAACAATGTCCAATATTTTTTCATTGCGGTTCCAACGATGGTCATATAGTCCATACGCAAACTCTATAACGCCCACAATCAACATGATCAGTGGCAATCCCCATGTACCCAGGTTTTTGAATAAGGCTTCTAAAAAATGGGGCACGGCAAAAGGGATGGCTGCACCATTGGTTTGAAGCCAGGGCTTGTTGCCTGTAAGATAAAAGCTAAAAAACATCAGTAATACCGGCAGTGCATACAACACAACACTGACCAATGCATCGCGTGTTATTTTTTTTGCCAGTTGCTTTTCAATTTTCATAATCGTTGTTATTTGATTGAAGAATATGTGAACTACAATTTTGTTGACAACCATAAAAATCCTGCTATCACCAGCAATGGCACGAGGAATATGATAATACCTACCAGTATTTTCTTTGCCAACAAAAACAAATCATTTACGGTCATTTTGTTTTTTTTATGGATGAGCATATGTGGTTTAGTAATCGATGGTCACTTTATGAAGTTTACCCGAAAAAATAAACGGCGATGCATACAAAGGGCTTACCGGAGAGCCATTGTCGCGCCCAATGTCTAACCCTTCATCATAAGGCATAATGGTAGCATCTGCCTTGGTAATGTTTCTTTCGGCAACCTTTACATCATTAATGTACAGCACTTCTTTACCTGCTGCATCCGAAAGGGTTTTTGCAGGACTGTATATAAGGTCGTATCGAAGCACGGCCCTTCCTGCGGGCAGCTTTTGCGAAGCGGTTAGCGATACCAGTTTGCCATTGTTGTTATGCACTGCATGCAGTGTGCCCTTTTGGATAAAAAAGCTAAAGCCGGTAAACCGTCCGCCCGTTGCCAGCAGCACGCCTTCGTTGTCGTCGGCCGTTATTTCTACATCTGCCTTTATGCTAAACGAATGCTGTATCAGAAAAGGAGCCGATCGCGATGGAAGCTGCGTTAACCCGGGATATAGTATTGCCTGCCTGCGCGTATCAAAAGGCCCTTTCGTTAACTGGAAATATGCACGGAGAGAGGTATCTCCCAACAATGGATATACGTTGTACTTTACGGCTTGCGCATCAAACAGTTTTACAAGCTCATTCAGTTTCGCCGGCTCGGCCGAAGCCAGATCTTTCTGCTCGTTGAAATCGGTATTCAGGTTATACAATTCCCATTTATCGCCGCTGAATGGCGTGCCGTTGCGATGATAAACTGCCGCCTTCCAACCATCTTTATAAATAGCTCGTCCGCCGGCTATTTCATAATACTGCACCTGGTGTTTGCCAGGTGCTTTTTCATCTGCAATGGTGTAAGCCAGGCTAATGCCTTCAAAAGCATCCTGCTTATAACCCTTTATCACTTCCGGCACCTTCAGTTTGGCCAGCTCCAATACGGTTGGCGTTACGCTGTTGATGTGAGAGTATTGTGCCCGTATGCCCCGTTGTTTTATTCCATCGGGATAAAAAATAACCAGCGGGTTGCGGGTGCCGCCCTCGCTGTTGGCATCCTGTTTAAGATAGCGGAACGGTGTATTGGCAGCCTGCGCCCAGCCTTCAGGATAATTGGGGCCGGTTTTGGCGCTTCCTATATCATCATACAAGCGGGCTATTTCATTGATCCGGTCTTCATATTTTTCCGTAAAAATGCTTTTGTCAATATATTCATTAATGCCATAGGCATGCCCCGTTAATCCCCCTTCTTTGCTTGCACCATTATCGCCAATGATCAGCACCACGATCGTATTATTAAGCTGACCGATGGTTTGGAGATAATTCAGCAACCTGCCAATTTCAAAATCTGTGTGCGATAAAAATCCTGCATACGCTTCAAAAAAGCGGCTGAATACTTTGCGCTCTGTTGCCGATAACGCATCCCACGGTTTTACACCCGGGTTGTTAGGGGGAAGCGTTACACCTGAAGGCACAATGCCGAGCTTTTTCTGACGGGCGAGCACCGCTGTTCTGTAAGCGTCCCACCCCTCATCAAAGCGTCCCTTGTATTTCTCTATCCATGGTTTGTCAACCTGGTGCGGGCCATGCGTAGCGCCTGGTGCCAGGTATAAAAAAAATGGTTTGGATGGTGCGGCCGATTTCTGTGCCGCAATATAATCAATGGCCTTATCTACCAGCACAGTCGTTAACTGCTTTCCTCCCAGGTCGGGTTCAATTTTGTTGTTGTTTTCCCATAACATGGGAGTGTACTGATCTGTTTCCCCACCTAAAAACCCGTAAAAATGTTCAAACCCTCTTCCTGTTGGCCAACGATTAAAAGGCCCCGCCGGTGTAATATCGGGCGATGGTGTAAGATGCCATTTGCCTACCGCAAACGTATTGTATCCGTTCTCAAGCGCTATTTCGGCAATGGTGGCTTTTTCAAACGGCATATACCCGTTGTGCCCGGGATAATCTACCGCAGCGTCTATTACCGTTGATATATTAACCGAATGATGATTGCGCCCGGTGAGCAATGCAGCACGCGAAGGGGAACAAATAGCAGTGGTATGAAAATTCGTGTATCGTATACCGTTATTTGCAAGACTGTCGAAGGCGGGCGTTTCAATCAACCCGCCAAAAGTGCTGCTGGCGCCAAACCCAACATCGTCCAGCAAAACGTATACAATATTGGGTGCCGCTTTTGCCGCAACCGGGTTAAACACTGTGTTTCCCGGCACGGCTCCGGCAAGCGTTGTGTCAACCTTGCCTTTAAAGGGTTGCCGGGGACTGTGCTGTGCAGCGAGGTAACCAGCAGGCACAAGCGCTAACAGCAAACCTCCAACCATTTGGAGTGCGTTTTTTTTATTTAAAATTGATTTCATTTTTTTTGAATAATGAATGATTGTTAAAGGAAATAGCGGGGCATTACTCCTGCTTTAGTTTGTTTTGTGCCGCTCTTTGTTTTATCAGTTGCTGAAAGGCGTCGTTCACCGGGCCTTCCTGAAATTTGGATAGTTCCGAAGGCGCAGGCTTTACACTGGTTACCTGCTTTGTATACAGTTCTTTAAAAGCTGCTACCAGTTCAGGATGTGCTGTGCCCTGGTCATACTTTTCGGACGGGTCCACTTCAAGATTGTACAATAAAGGAGGATCGTGCGGCTCGGGCGCTTTGGGCGAATAGCCGGAATGTGTAGTAAAATGCGCTTTCCACGCACCTTTACGGATAGCATATAGCCGGTCGGCATCGTAATAATAGATGATGTCGCGTATTGCTTCTTTTTTACCGGTAAACAAATCGGCTATATTTAACCCATCCAGCTCCGGCTGCTCTTTGAGCGATACACCGGCCCAGTGCAGGAGCGTTGGATAAAGATCGAGGCTGCTGGCGATGGAGGTATTAACAGAACCGGCTTTGATGGTGCCAGGCCACCAGGCTATAGCAGGCACGCGCATGCCGCCTTCGTAAGCCGAAGCCTTCCCGTCTGTAAGCAGCCCGGCTGAGCCGCCTTCTTCTTTCTCGGTTAACCACGGCCCATTATCGCTCAAAAAGATCACAAAAGTGTTGTCGTCAATTTTGAGTTCTTTTAGTGTTTTGATGATTTCGCCTACACTCCAGTCCAATTCCGTTACCACATCGCCATATATACCGCGCTTGCTTTTACCCCTGAAGGCTGCAGAAGCATACAAAGGCACATGCGGCGCATGATTGGGATAGTATAAAAAGAACGGCTTGTCTTTGTTTTTCCTGATGAACGCTGTAGACGCTTCTGCATACCGTTTTGTAAGCAGCGCCTGATCCGGATTCTGCTCAGTCACTTTTCCATCTTTAAACAATGGCAGGGGCGGATAAGGAATATGATATTTATTATCCGGTATCATATCGTTTGAATATGGAATGCCGAAATAATAATCGAAGCCACGACTGGTGGGAAGAAAGGATGGCAGATGCCCCAAATGCCATTTGCCTACAATGCCGGTCTGGTATCCCTTTGTTTTAAGCGCCGCAGCAATGGTAACCTCAGAAGCAGGCAGCCCACTGGCCGAATGCGGAAAAAAAACACCCAGCCCCCCGGTGATACCACTGCGCACGGGGAGCCTGCCCGTTATTAACGCTGCCCTGCTGGGGGAACAAACATTGGCTGATACATAAAACTGTGTAAACCGCATACCTTCCTGCGCCAGCGCATCAAGATGAGGCGTACGGATGGTGGGATGCCCGTAACTTCCAAGATCGCCGTAACCAAGATCGTCTGCCAGTATTATGATGAAATTAGGCGGCCGTTTGCCCGGTTGAGCCGTGGCATATACCGTTGTTGCTGCCAATAGCAGCATTAACGCCAAACGTGTGAACATACACTGATGCATGTGTTTGAAATTATTAAATGGTTGATGTGCTATTCGTCCCACCATAGCTTGGGAGACTGATAGGTGGATCCTTTGGGTGTGTTAACGTTGAGCGATGCTTCGTTTTGCGGATAGGGTATCCGGCGAGGTATCAACCCATCCGGGTTGGCGCTGCTGGTGGCATTTTGAGCCAATGGAATATCAGGATATCCGGTTCGCCTGTAATCGGACCACACCTCTGGTTGCAGGAACAAGGCAATGTATTTTTGCGTGATGATCGTTTCAATGTCTTTAGCCGCGTCGCCCGTTAGCGTAGCTTTTGCATTGATGTAATCAGCCTGCTTTTGGGGAGTAGCATAGGGGTCGGCAGGATTGCTGATCACTTTTGCAAAGGAGGCTTTCACCGCTGCCTGCAAGGCCGTTTGAGCCAGGGGATCGGCAGGGTTAAGGAGCACCCGCGCCTCGGCCTCAATGAATTTTGCTTCGGAAAAGCTCAATAACACCACCGGCGACGTGGCAGTACCATAGTAGCTGCCAATGAGTGAAAAGGCGCCCGACACACCAGGCGTGCTACCCTTGTAGGTTGCGCTGCCGCTTGGGTAAGGCGTTGCAAAATAAGCCCTCCTTGGATCTACATAAACGCCCTCGGGTTGTGTATTGGGATCAGTAACCTTATTACCGTTCAGCAGATTCACAAAAGAGGCACCCAACCCTATCCATCCGGGACGTGTGGTATTTTGCTGGTAAAATGGATTGGCGTTGGTTGCCGACGCACCAAATACGATCTGCGCATCGTGCGCAGGTTCCTGTATGCCGCGATATACTGAACCGTCGTACAAATTTGCCAGCGCAGCCTGTGCAGCAGCCACCGGGTCGAGCTTGCTTAAATGCAAAGCCAGGCGCGCCTTCAGGGTGTAAGCCGCAGCCAGCCACTTGCCGGTGTTACCGCCAAAAATCACATCGTCGGCCGCGGGCGTAGCGCCCAGGTTATCTCCGGGCGCCTTCGACAATTCGGCAATCGCCGCATCCAGTTGAAGCTGCAGGTCATTATAAATCGCTTCCTGCCGGTCGTAAGCCGGGTTTACAATTACGTTGCCCGACAGCGCCTCCGAGTAAGGAATGTCTCCAAAAATATCAGTCAATGTGCTGTATGTATAAGCCTTTAATATGAGTGCAATGCCGCTGTAGTAAGGCAGTTGCCGTTCGGCAGCCGTCTTTTGTATAATATTCAACTCATCCAGCACGCCTGTATAAAACCCAGCCCAGGTACTGTTGAAATAAGACGGGTTGGTAGAATAGTTATCGAAAGAGGCTGCGTCGCCGTTGGCACCCGATACCTGTTGAATGTAAATATTGGTGATGAGTCCGCCGTTTACACCCGCATTGAACCCCAACGATACTTCGGCACCCGTTAACACGGCGCTGAGCGAAGTTTCGGAGGAGGCATTGGGATTGATGTTTTCTTTTTCGAGATTGCACGAAAAAAACATACTGGTTGTTAGCGCAAAGCCAACAAGTAAATGACGCCTGCGCTGCGGTTTCATATATGTTTGCCTAAACTTGTATATAGTTGAAAATTTCATGATGAGGGAATTAAAGATTAAAAGGTAACGTTCAATGCCACGCCGAAACTGTGCGTGTTGGGCGTTGTCCAGAAATCGATGCCGGAATAATTGGTAAGACCATTGCGGGTACCGAGATCGGGGTCGCTTCCGGTATAGTTGGTAGATAGCAAAAAGTTCCTTGCCGTAAGTGTAATGCTGGCAGCACTTATTCTGGCGGCGCTGAGCAATGTGCCCGGAAGATCATAGGTAAGGTTCACATCCCTCAGCTTTATCCAATACAGGTCTTTCTCAATGTACAATCCCTGTATACTGAAGGTTTTTCTATACCAGGCCTGGCTCAGCACAGCCTCTATGGTATTGGTTTCACCCTTCGACTGTGTTACTCCTTCAAACACAGTAGTGGTTCCCCTTTGCAAGGTCGATTCGTCTACGCCGTTGTATACCATTTGCAAACGCGGGGCGTTGAAAATGTCGAACCCAAACCTTCCGTCCAGCAAAAAAGAAAAAGTAAAGGCACCCGATTTAAATTCGTTTCTTAACCCGATATTGAATTTAGGATTAGGATCTCCGATCTTGGTAAATGCAGTGTTCACTACAGGATATCCGTAGTTTGCGCTTCCCACATTATCGTCGATGATTACCTGGTTGTTTTCGTTCCTGGCTACATCAATTCCATAAAATACACCGTAAGGTTCTCCTACCTGGCCGCGCGCTTCCATCCAAATTCCTCCGAGGCTTACATTGCTAAGACCGGGGGCAATGGAGTTTACTTTACTAACATTCCTGTTGAATATTGCGGTAGCATTCCACGAAATGTTTTTATTGCGGATAATGGCTTGCTGCAACGTTGCTTCTATACCGCGGTTAACAATATTGCCCGCATTGATAATGGAGCTGGTAGCACCGGTGGAGTAAGGCAACGATACGGGAATGATTTGATCTTTACTGCTGTTGTTGTAGTAAACAACTTCCAGGTTGGTTTGATTGTTGAAGAAACGCAGCTCTGTACCCAACTCCCAGGTAGTTATTTTTTCGGGCTTAAGATTTGCATTGCCTATAGTAGAACTGTAACTAAGCCCCTGCTGACCATTAAAGGGAAAGCTGATGCTGCTTTGTATCCAGCCACTTGCGTTGGTAGTGTTATAATAAGTGAGTAATGAATAGGGGTCTGCATCATTTCCTACGCGGGCATAGGTAGCGCGTATCTTTCCAAAATCAAGTGGACCCCAGTTGCCGTTGATTGCATCGGTAAAAATAAAGCTGGTAGACACAGAAGGATAAAAGAATGCATTTTTGCCTTTAGCCAGGGTGGAGGTCCATTCGTTTCTGCCTGTAAGTTCGAGGTAGAGCCATTTTTTATAGTCCAGCCGAACGTCTGCATATCCCGCTACAAGCTTACGCCTGATCGTTTGATTAACGGTTTGCGTGGCAGAAGCATTTGAAATATTGAAGTTGCCTGCAATGGTTAATCCATCACCCCTTGTATTCACCTGGTTTTTATAAGATGCATAATAATTGTACCCCGCAATCACGCTTAAGCCAATATCCGGTGTAAGCTTTTGTTGTGCTGTCAGCAATACATCGAGGTTATTATCTCTGCGGGAATAAATAACATCGTTGATGGTGCCTGTTGCCACACCAGAGGTACCGCGGCTGAACGCTCCCTTTCTTACATCGGTATAATTGTCGAGCCCATAACGTGTAGTAGCTTTCAGCCAATCTGTTATTTCATAATTGGCTTCGGCAAAAGTTATAAACCTGTTCAGTTCGTCGGACTGTGGATTCATATTGAGCGACCAGTAGGGATTGTCCCACCCGATGCCGCCTGCATAGGCACGCGATGCACCCCAGGGCTTGGCAGACGTGGCAGGCAGCCTGTACGACTCAGGATGTTTCCAGGGATCGTCGTATCCGTTGGTAATATCAAAATTGGTAGCAGCATTTATAAGCGACCGAATAACATTGGTATTAAAGCCGCCCATTAAAGCACGGTTGTGCGCCCCGTCTCTTATATAATTTACGCCACCCGAAACCTTCAGCTTTTCACTCACATTATAGTCGCCGTTAAAACGAAAAGTATGCCTGAAGAAATCTGTTGTGGGAATGATGCCCGTTTGTTTCAGATTTCCATAAGAAAAATAATAGCCTGCATTGCCCGTATTTCCATACAGACTTATATTATGATCCTGCGTAAAACCGTTCACAAAAAAATTATCAATATTGTTGTAACGATTAACAGGTATGCCGTTAGACAGCGGACTGCTTTTTCCTACTATAACACCGTTTTTGTCGAAAGTACTTGCCTGGTCGCTATAGGTCAATGTATCAAGCAGGGCGCCCCAGTTTTCGTCGGAACCGGTTACGCCGGGCAAAACATAAGCGCCGTTAATTCCGTTAGAAAACTGGTTTTGCCTAGGCTGCAACCTCCGGTTAATTTTGTCTACCGTAAATGCACCACTGTAGTTCACTACCAGTTTTTTGCTGGTGAGTGTATTGCCTCTTTTGGTGGTAATAACCACAGCTCCGTTAGAAGCCCTGATGCCATACAATGCCGCAGCGGCCGGGCCTTTTAAAATGGTTATGCTCGCAATGTCTGCCCCGTTAATATCGATGCCCCTGTTGGATGGTGTGGCAAGAGAATTGGCATTCGTAATGCTGGGCAATATATCCTGCACCGAATTATCAACCGGAATACCATCGAGAATGAATAAAGGGAAATTGTTGCCCAGCAGCGAGCTGTTTCCCCTGATCTTTACCGTTGAAGATCCTCCCGGCGATCCCCCGCTGTTGTTGATCTGAACGCCGGCAACCTTGCCGCTGAGCGCCGCTACGATATTGGGTTCCCGTGCTTTTGTCAGCGTTTCGCCCTTTACCTGCGAAACACTGTAACCAAGTGAGCGCACAGAACTTTTAAGTCCCACAGCGGTAACCACTACTTCTGTAAGCTGGCTCGACGATTCTCTTAATCCTATTTCAACGGTGCTTTCATTTACAACAATTTCCTCTGTTTGATAGCTTACAAAACTCACAATGAGTATATAGGGAAACTTTTGTCCTGTTACAAAGTGAAATTTCCCGTCGTTGTCGGCAATTACCTCGTGCGTGGTACCTTTAATGTGAACCACAGCGCCGCCTAACGGAGTCTTTGTTTTGTAATCAACAACCCTTCCCGACAGGGTTGAATTAATAATCGGGTCTGAGGGAACTTGTGCAAGAATGAATAAGGGCAACATGAGGCTACCCAACCACGTGAGTACGTGCTTTTTCATTATTTTTGTTTTGGATTATGAATAATAAGGTTGCTAGACCTTGTTGTTTTATCTGCCAGGGCTGCTCCAACAGTCCTGGCATTTTTATTTTAATTGTGATATATATACTTACTGTACCTATGCCTCCCTGGCGAAACAAAAAAATATGCTGGCCAGGGCATGGTCTTGCGAACAATAAAGAAACATAATAATAAAGTTGATTGAAAAGTTTGCAATAATTCAGCTATACCGATCTCCGGGCGTTGGGGGAATATTTAACAGCAACAACAACAGGAATGTACCAGCCCGATGGTAAGTAAGCGCCTCACGGAAGCAGAACCTGAAATTAAAAACGTAGTACACATTGGTAGTTGCAATTAGATTTGATGCAAAACGTCCGTAGGGCAGACAGCAGTAGCGATGTTGGCAAACATTTAACTGCGACTGCATAACAAAAATAGGCATTATTATTAGTCTACCAAATTTATAGACAATAAATTTTTATTTCGCCGGGGTATGATTTTTACTGATGGGAACTATGACAGGAACCCCTTATTGCTACTTTACACTATTATCTAAACAACAAAAGGAAATGTTGCTCCCAATAGTATATCTGAGGACCTCTTTAGCTAAGCGTATTCTCGTAATAATAATCGTTTCAGCGTCAGGGAAATAACCAAAATAAATATCAATATCTGTTTGGAAATGTCATAGCTAATTTTTTAAATTTACATCCAGAATTGTTACCACATCTTATATCATGTAGCTACCTGATTTTGTTTTAAGCATTGAACACTGTCCTGACTACTACCAAACCCCCAAGAGCTTTTTTATGCAACGATAGGCTTTACTACTGTTAGGCTAATATTATCTAGAAAAGGTATTTTTTATTTTCCTGTTCCATTCTTTACTGTATATCCTGCATACTGTTTATATCTGTCAGTATAAATAATATGGACAGTGCCGAGTAAAGAAAGGGACGATAACTTAGGTATAGCTACAATACAATTTACAGATCCGATTACACAAATTTATACCATCACCAACGCCAATATTAAAAGGAAAAATTAAAATACAGTTTCCGGTTAATCTAAGAACTACCCAGGCACAACGGGTAGTTCTCTTTTGAAATATTTACTTATGAGAGCTTACCTATTTATTTTAATAAGTTTACTTACCTATATTCATTCAACGGCACAGAATAAGGAGTTTAGCAAGCTTCGATCTTTTCAGATAGGCATTGGTGCAAGTAAGCATGGAACTGGCGATATGTATGGATTCTCACTAAACACCGAATACCGAAAATTTTTTCGAAAGAAACTTTTTCATTCTCATGGCATTTCTGCAACTATTCACGACGGTTCATTGCCAATTTTTTATACAAATGCCAATGGATCTTTGGTAGATGGTTCTTACAGGTATACTACTGCGGGTATACAATTGACCAGCAAACTGGGTATAGCTTTTTACCGGCACAACCGGAATGAATTTGGTGGGCAAGCAGGTGTGTTGTTGCGTTATCAAACCAGTTCTTATTTTGATGAAATTAATATTCTGTACCCAGCAGCCACGGGTCTTCCAACTCCTGTTGTTACAATAGCAAATAAATCGAAACAAAGAACTGTTGCAGTTGGCGGTATCGGGAAGATCTTTTACCATTATTCTTTTACAAAAAAAATATTTGCAGGCATAGTAGCCGGTTTACAAACTGACACAAATGGTGACACATTAACTCAACTCGCAATTTCCTGCGGATTCCAATTTTGAAATGCGTCATTTTTTGTAGACATATTAATTAATCATAATACAAAACAAAATTGGTATTTGAAGTGATTCCATTAAACCATAATGTCCCTGATATCTCAAAATATTGATCGATAGCAAAACTCTTCCAACTTCCACTAATGACGTTTTGAGGAGGCAAAATTTCATTGCCACCATTACTAGTGCCAATTGAAAATCCTGTTAAATTTGACACCGGCTTTATAACGATTCTCTTTACAAATATGCTTTTTGGAATCGAGACGGCTGTAGTTCCTGTAAATATTCCTTCTTTTTTTGTAGAGCCCACTTGTAAGAATTCTCCACCTAAATAGTATTCTTGGAACCCAGATATAATGTTGTATCGAACTTTGTCAGTAACAGAGATGGACGCAGCTGGAGTGGCTGAAGGCAATCCAACACATTGTTTAGCATATGCAATTATTTCATCTACTACAACGTTTTCGCTGGCTGGTATACGAACGATAAAGGGGTTAAAAAGAAAAAGAGGGGAATCAACTCTAATGGGAGTGCCAAAGGTAATATTTCCGCTGCCTGGAGAATCTATTTGCACCACAGATGAATAGAACTGCCAACCCCTTGTGTCAATGTCTTTATAGTTACTGCATGTTGTGATGGATCCTCCACCAGCAAATGAACCACCGGACGGCAACGTAATATTAACAAGAGTTCCGAAGGCAGATCCATTTACTCCATAATCACCTGCCGATTTTGCCCACAATCCAAATAATAGCCAATCGCCAGTTGTGAAGTTATTAGCGTTATAATATCCCCATGCCACGGTCCCGATACCGCTCGCAGGATTTATGACAGAAACGAGGTAAGCGGAACTTCCCCCTTGAGGATCTGGCTGATTTATGTTTATTGTAGTGTTAAAGTGGTTGGATGCTGAGATTGGCAATGAACCCCATCTTGCCAGCTTAATTGGCTTATTGAAAGCGTTATTCCAATCAATTTCATCATTGTATACACCCACTTTCTTCGATTGAAAGAGGGTGGGGTTTTCATATACTCTTCGCGGCAAATTTAAGCCTGGAAATCCGACATAACTGGGTCTGATTATTGGATCTCCCTTAATTGGCTCAATGTTTCTTGTGTCATCGCCAATGATGGTAATATTTGACGTCTGATAGCCAGTGTTTTGTAGAAACGGGGTTGTCGTGACCTCATCCGCTTTGAAACAATTTTCAAATGTAATTTTGTCAACCTTATTATAAGTGCTATTAATTTCAAACATTGGTGCAACCCCGTTTTCTTGCACAACATTTCGGAATCTAACATTGTATAAGCCAGGACCACCAGATATATTACTACCCAAAAAGATACTTTTTCCTGCGGTTATGCAGTTGTCAAAGTCTATGATTACAGGATTTGGTCCGGCAAGTGTAGGGTCAACGTCACTTATCGTCGAACAATAAGGTGATGGAGGATAAGCTAACATTACTATTGAATTGAATCGCAACCAAAATGCGTCCTTTATAACCAATGGAATACCTCCATAAACTTGGTTGCCAACCAGTGTACATCTTTCACATATGTGATTGGCTACAGGGGTATTAGGGTATGTCGTACCATCGTATACTAGCACATCTCCATTGTTTCCTGCAGAGATTTGTAAATCAGAAATATAGGTTGAAGATGTTCTAATTACTAATGCACTTCCATTAGGAGGCCCCCATATTGTAGATAATTTGCCCACGCCAAACTGAGACAGAGCACCATATCCACCAGAATTGCCAATTATACTAATTGATGAAAAATCTATATACCAAGTGTTTATTAAATAAACAAGGCCACTTAATCTAAATTGGGTTTTGCCGGCCCAATTATAGGTTGGGTTATAAGGGTATGTGAAGTGTGTGGGATCAAATCTGTAAATACCATTTAACAATATCGATCCGCCGGATTCAGGCAAAGCTGCAAGTGCCCGTTTTACAGCTAAAGTGTCGTCACCACCGGAACTACTTGCAATCGCTCCCCATTGGTGCGGGTCCAATTCTGCTCCGGCAAAGGCGCATTTTATTGTTATGTTATCATCAAAGCATCTTGTAGCGCCAGCTTTCCATATTGTATTAAAAGTTATACTGCCCTCCCCACCTAATATACAACCGGCGTAAAACGTGAATACTACTCCAATTGGAATAATCAATGCGCCTTCAATAAAATAAGTTCCACCGGTAGGAGAATCAAAAACTATTTCCTTCAGCCCTGCTGATACTGCAGCAAGTATATTGGCTGTTTGATCCCCGGAATTTGGATATATTTTACAATGAGAAGCTCTTAAGGGACCATCAATTACTCTTCTGAAGTATTCTCCATTAATACTGAAGAAAAACATATTATCTACGCTCTTGCCCGGAGGCAGGCTATCAATTCTTGCTAACGTCCCCTGCCGATCATTCGGATAAAGGGTGTCAGAAGCAGTTAACACAATAGGGGTAACATCTATATCAACAGTGTTTATGGGATTGGCTGGCATAAAAAGGTTTAATGATTAATAATAGCCCTAATGTATATCGAGCTTTTGAATATTAAAAGGCAATTAAGAAGAACTTCACTGACGGCGATAAAAAAAGGGGTATACGTTGATTTGTCTGTAGGAGGTTACCATTATCAGCCACACAACCTGCAACATCAAAAGTATAATCGTCTAATCCAGTGACTCTCAGTCAAACTTATTGTATGTTGTCGGGCAACTCGAATTGCCAGGCTATAGCATAGACCTAAACCCCGGTAATGTGCCGGGGTTTTCTTTTGCTTCCAACTCTCTTGCATTTACCGGAAATAGTTTCTACCTTTTGTGTCCACTTAATTTAAAGCGTTGAGCTATGGAAGATAAATCAATAAGTATAAGTCCAATTCAACTTATGGACGGAACTAATCCATCGCAGTCGAAACCTGCGATATCAGTTAGAGATGATATGTCAGTATATTATCTTACTTACAAACCGTCGCTGAGAAAATGGACATTCGACACAAGCTCTACCCCGACCGATATACTGGCATTAGAAGGAGAAATTAACCAGAAATATGGGTCTCCCTATAAAAAGGATTGATGATAAAAAACCCGGATAGAAATCCGGGTCGCTCCAAAAAGAATTTGCTCGCCGTTCTCTGAAAAAATTCTTTGTGCATTTGTTTTGTTTTTCATAGATTAGCATTTCTACACATCGCTTTTTAATCATATTCTCACTGGAAGTCCCTAACAGGCAAGGCTTTTCTTTGTTCCTGCCTATGAGCTATGCCGTATCCACAACAATAAATCCTAAAATTTTGAGAATGAAGTTGTTTGTCTTATCCCTATTGATCCTACCTATAGCTACGTACTCGCAAGATTGCAAAAGCCTATTTGTTGTAACAAAGGACAAATTCACTAGACAAGATTATTTAACAGGCATACCGCATATTATCGAAAACAGGGGCAAAAAGTTGACATGGCGAATGTCGGTCGATGAATTCCGGGGTAATCCGAGGTACCCGCTCTTAACTGTTTCTGTTTCAGATCCAGAGGTTTTAAACTGCATTGACTACAATGCAGAGATAATATTGCTTTTAGAGAATGGTAAAAAGTTAGAGCATAAAAACGCAGCTAAGTACAACTGTGATGGTATGGTTGTGTTTTTGTTCCCAACTACCGGATCCGATTCAAGAGATGGACTCAAGCGACTAAAAACTCTTTCCAAAACGAAGGTGAGTGCCATTCGCATTCCATTTAGTACTGGTAAATATGACTTCGATCTGACCCCAGAACAAGGAAGAGTGATGCTGGAGTCTTTCCAATGCGCATTGGCTAATGCAAAAAAATAAACCCAAGCATATGAAAAAAATGATCCCCTTTTTTCTCTTCACTCTTGTTATTTCCTGTACACCTAAAGTTACTCCGCTGAAGGGAACCTATCCAACGCCGCCTATTATCCACTATTCTGAAAAGCCATTTGATCAAGTCTGGGGCAATATCATTGACATATTTGCCCAGTCAAACATACCCATTGACATACTGGATAAATCGAGCGGACTTATAACATCGAAGGTAACAAGACTGAAGTGGGCGATTGAAGGCAAGGATGGAACATTAAGTACTAAAAACGCTGAAGTGGTACTAAGACGCGAGGTTGATAGGGGCAACAGAAAATTAATCAAACCGGCATATGTAACCGGGACATGGAATATTAGAGTTAAGGAAGAAAATGGCAGAACCGTCATTAACGTAAACCTTCATGAGTTAATGGGGTATAAAGAGGAGATGTACGCCGCAACTTACACAAAGAGAAACTATTCCTACGAATTGCGGGGATTGTCTACCGGTGTGTTTGAGCAGAAAATAGCAGATGCAATAAAGTAAAGAATTATGGATTCAACAAACTTGATATTTTATCTCATAGGTTCAATCGTCGGATGGATTATATTTTACAATGTAAAAAAAGCAGCGGTAATTGCGCATAATAGCATAAATACAAACGTTAGTGGCAATTTTACAGAGACAGCGTAACAAAACGAAATGACGACAATTGAACAACTATATCAAACTTTAAGTGAACGCAGACGACCAGAGGACGTTGCGGAAATGGTTATTGAATTGACAAAAGAAAGTTTGACGACCAAAGAAAGACTTCTTTTAGAAAAGGCTGCCAAAGGTTCATTAGCAAGAAATGTTTTTGGCTATACTTCTATGCTACAGACTTTTGCGGAAGCAAAAGGTGCAGGAAAACAAATTAGCAAAGCCATAGAAATTTTCAAACTTGACAACAAAACCAAATCTGATTACAATAATCAAAAAGATATAGAGGACTTTATCAACGTTGTTTCGCCAATCATTCGTAAAACAGCTGGAAAAAATGATTTTAAGGTTGACAGACTTAATAGATTACAGAGAAAAGAAAACGGACTTGACTTATCAAAACGTAACTATAACAAAAAGTGGCGACTGCTTACCCGAATAGAAAATAAATTGCTGAAATTTATTAGAGAAAGTAAAAAAATAGAATTTCAAAAAATTGCAAAACATGGACTAGCTCATTCTTTGGATTTTACAAGTTTCTCGTCAGACATAAATACAGCTTGTTTTATCGCTTACTACAACTCTCGTTGTAATCTAAGAAGTGTATTTACAAATCAAAGTCAAGACCGACCGTTTGATGAGATAAGTGAAATGCTTTTGAAGAGATGTAAAGGAGAAGAAACTAAATTCTTTGACTTTTTAAGAAACTCTAAAAACGATAAACCAAACAGTACAAATTGGTGGGCGATATCACATATTTACACAAGTCAAGAAGTTTTATCAAACTTGACAGATGAGGAAAAAGGAATTCTATTAGGTAAATGGACAACTATTTTACAAAACATTGCTGAATTATTAGACGAAGTTTGGACTGTAAGCAACATCAATAGAGAAACAATGATTGTAAAGAGAGGCGACGACTCTACAACTTGGAACAATACAGCAGGTGCTTGGAACAAGGCACGAGATAATTGGATGAACCTAATTTATTCGTTAGGTTTAGATTATATTCTTGAAGAAATTTGCTTTGGAAAGGTATTCCGACTTATGGCAGCCGATGTAGTTACTTGGCATTTTTCAACAGGCGGAAAACTCGACCCAAACACAGAAGTATGGAATAATATACCTTTGCCTTGGGAAGTATTTCAATGCAAAGCAGAATGCAACAAAGAATTAGTAATTAAATATTGTAAAAAAGCAGGAATTGACCCAGAAAAATCAGGTTGGATAGTACCAAGAGTTCACGGAGTTGCAGAATTTAAGCCTACACCCGAACTTGTTCACGGAGTTACAGTTTCCAATCCATTTTTAGCGACAGTTTTAAAAAGACATAGATATTTTTCAGGAAAAAATGCGAAACCATTATTCCCTGAAAGAAATTAGGTAGGTTAGTTCAGTGGTAGAACGTTCGGCTCTTCACCCGAATGGACGTAGGTTCGAGCCCTACACCTATCTCGGATTTCTGATATAGCTCAGTGGTAGAGCGTCCGGCTCTTGGACCGGATGGACACAGGTTCGAGCCCTGTTATCAGAACTAACGGCAGACAAAAAACTGCCACTAACAAGGTATTGCCAAAAGCGGGGCTGAACGGCTTCGATTGAGCATTTGTGCAAGGTTCAAGATTAGTAATACTATTGAACTTTAGTGCTAAAAAATCCCCGCCTTCGGCAATACCCGAACCGTTAGCGGTCAGGCTATCGAGACACTTCACGGTTGACAAAATTAAATTTTTAAGACTTTGCCTAATTGGTATCATATCACGACAGGACAGTTTGGTTATCCTCAACCTGAAAGCGACTTTGGTTATATCAATAGAACATATGACACATCTAATGCTTGTCCGACTTGCAAAATCGGATTGACGCAGAAAGATGAATTTCGTTTTCGTAATGAACCAAAAGCAAAACACAGCCAGTTTATAGGATTAAATTGGATCTTTGACCAAATATTTGTTAGACAAATAGTCAAAGACATTTTTGAAAAGGAGAAAGTTACAGGGCTTAGCTTTTCACAACCATTAATTAATAAGACAAGTCTTCAAGTTGAGGGAATTTATCAGTTGCGTGTTGACAATCTCATCACATCTGGACTATTAACTGAAGACTTAAAGACTGAAACTTGTGAACTGCCAAAAGACAAAAGCTCCTTAAAATTTCTAACAGCTATAAAAAGCAAACTCGTTGAAGGACCTTTTTGCGGGCAGACAAAATATAACTTTCCTCAAGGTGATAACCATTTGAAGATAACATCATCAGCTTTTAATGACAAACCTGACTTTGTTAGACTTGACTATTACTTTGGCAGTGGAGGAAGTGCTAACAAGCCGATACTTGTTTCAGAAAAAGTGAAACAAATAATTGCCAGAGAAAAATGGCGAGGTGCGTTTTTGAAACAATTAGAAATGGTGTGACAGAAGCCCGAACCGCTAACATTGGTTTATGCAAGTTGGGCTTGACCTTATCACATCAGCAAATTGCAAATCCCAGCTTCAGTCCGGTCAGACGAATTACTATCAACTTTTGTACTTAACTTCAACAATATATTTTCAATCAGCAGCGGTTGTCGGCAGACGGAATACTAATACCCAACCTGCATAAAGCCCTGCTCGTTAGCGGTTATGTTATGAAGACCACACTACTTTCGACAATTTTCATTTCATCATTCTTTTGTTCATGTGGACAGAACAAATCTGACATGCCAAATGCTGTTATAAGTTTTGACACTTTAATTAATTGCTTCAAAGAATACAACTACGAAAACGACACAATTAAATTGCCACTGATTTATAAAGGTGAAAAGTATAAAGTCGTCTTAAGCGAAAAGCCCATTTTTTTTCATATATCTGACACTGTTTTAAACAATCCGTTTGGCGACAAATATCCAATTGCTTACTCTTTAATTTATAAGAACAATTTAATTGCACTATTTGAACCTGGCAATTTTGTTTGTTATCAACTACCAACATTAGAAAGAAATACAGATTTGGAAAATAAGTTAAACACGGAGAAGTTTAAATATCAATGGTTACTAGACAATAATCTCGTAGCACAATCTGGTAATAAGACATTTGTTTTAAACGCAGATTATAAATGGCAAATTTTTGACCGTACAAATCCGTTGATAACGCAACCAAAACTTTTTGAAGATGATAAATATATAGTTTTTGGTGACTGTCACGGAGAATGGGGCGGAACAGTCTATTTTTTCAATAAGAGTAGTCAAAAAATATATTTCACCGAAGCGACTTGTGCGAACACAATAACAAAAAAAGATGGGAAGTACTTTGTGCTTTCACAGTTGGGACACATGAGTGGAAGCACAGACTTAAAAGAAATTGAAAACCCAGACAAGCTTACATTAACTGACAGAAATAAATTCAACAAATCTTTTAGAGGACAAGCATTAGGTTATGCTGACAGCTCAAAACAAGCAAAGACAGTTTTTGATATTTATGGTATTCAATTCTTTTCTTCTTTCTCGTTTGGCGACAAAACTCTTTACATGGTTAACTGGCGACAAAGAACTTTTTTAGCTGAAATTACAGACAGTACAATTTCAATAGTTAATTCGTTGTTTAATGATGACTTGTATACTCATCAGCCTGTAACAACTCTGTATGACAAACGGACTTTAATAAATTTAGACCTTTATGGAATTGCAGGCGAAAAAGAAGTATCAACTCTAATTATAGAAGGAAATAAAATTGTACGAATTGATTGGAACGAAAAACACAACCGCTAACATGGGATTGCTGCTATGCTGGCAGAGGGAATACGGCGTTAGCTTTTTGTTCGCTTATCGGCAGCAGTTCCGGCTGACCGAACACAGGTGAACAGAAGAATAAGTCTGTACTTTGTATTTCTAATCGCCTTCGGTTGGCAAGCTGACGAATATAAATGTCGGCACGGCAGTAAGCCGTAAACCGTTAGCCGCAATCAATTTGACACATCAAGCGTTTTAGAAACAACTACCGAAATGAAAGCGATTCTTTTTATCACATTTCTATTCACTTCTTTTACATCGACCGGTCAGACAGATTTTGTAAAAATCGCTGATAGTGTGGCCTATTACGTAGACAAAGACACGACAATAAAACCAAAATCTATTACTCTTGACACATTACATACTGTGTATGGAGCTTTAGTGAAGACCGAGGCGACCTTTCTTGCATATGTGAACCCTGTAACAAATCGGCTTAATAAAATTGTTTGGAATAACGAAGGCAACTACTATTCTTTTGTGACATTTTACTATTACAATGGCATTGTGATTAAGGGACAAATCAAAGCTAAGTATCCCCGAACTGACACTAACCCAGAATTTGAAACAAATTCAATTTTCTATTTTCAAAATGACAATGTGATTAAAGAAATTGAATTTAATGGGTCAGACTATAGGGCAAATGGGCTTTGGTATCTGACTACCATCAACAACTTTGTTTCTTTAGCTGGGCTCAAAACCCAATGACATGCGGCTAATAGGCAGCTTTACTTCAGCAGAGGGGTGACGAATAAAACCTCATCTTAGTGCTACTATCAGCTACATATCCTGTTGAAGGAATACTAACGAACTGTAAAATATATTTTCAACTTTTGTAACTTACATCAGCGGCAGTTCCAGGCTGGACGTTCTTCAATGCCCTGCCGACCGCAAAGCTATTCAACGTTAGCTGCGATGCCTAAAACAATACAATGATTCACAAACTTTCATTCTTTACCCAGTATGGACAATTCTATATTGCAGATGAAAATGCGGATGGAGATACCGGAAGTCAAGATTTCTGGAACACCCAAGCATTTGATGACAGACTCGCCATTACTGATGGAATTTTAGGAGTTTCGCTTGAAAATGACGATACAACAGCGAATGTGGAAGTAGAATTATTATACTCAAAACCAGAGGAAAATGATTTGAATAAATTTGACCATATTGTAGAGGAAAGTTTATGTATCAAATCAGGAAAATTACAGATTTTAGATTGCCCAAACTTCCAAGCAGAGCTTGAATTAAATATAGAGCCGGGTTGGTACAAAGTAAGAGTAGGTTCCTCAAATCTTGCTAAAGCTTATCAGGAAAATCCAGAAGATAAATATTTTATCGAAATCTGGCAAGAAGATTACTCTGAACGCAAAGTGATTAAGAGATGGCACCGCAGCTAACACTCGGTTTTATGCAAGTTGTGCAAGACTTTATCTCGAACATTAGTAATGACAGCCTTTCTGTTAGATAAATTGATCTCCTACAAATGGGAGGATAATTAAGAGTTCTCAGGGGAAGTATGACTCACTTGATATATACGAGCTGAGAGGATCAAAGCAGCGCCTACAATAAAGGCTGGAGAGTAGCCAGGTAAGTCTGTTACTTTAAGGGTAATCCCAAAAAACATTACTATTATACCTATGATTTGTAAAACCCGCATTCTTCAAGATAATACTTTTCAGCGATAGGCAGAAATTAAATAAAAAGTACCAAGTTTCCGGGAAGGTCAGAAATCCCCAATGAAAACATTTGCGAAGATGTCAGTGAGATCCATGTTATGAGGATTTGATGAATGGCTCCTGATTTAGAAAACAGTTCCGGTAGTGAAAGGAAACTGGCGGATCTATCTCTTTGTCGGGTGTGTATCCCTTCTTCCCGTTTCGCTAAACATTTCATTATCAGCAAGTATCTGCTTCCCCCAAAAGATATGCATTAGATTATGTGGCAATCTGTGGGCAGCATCAATAATCTTGATTGGCGGGTTATATGCCGCTTGCATCCATATTTATGATTTCCTCACCTGGAAAATTTTTGTCAATGGATGAAACATGAAGAAAGACCAACTCAGCTTTATCTGTCACAGGAAACTTTTTTTCAATTACATATTCACATGCCGCCCTGAAGTCATCGTAAAAATCTTCTGCCTTTAAGTTTAGCTTACCACTTTTTTCTTGAAGATGAGGTGCTTCGTTTTTGCTTGACAGGGTAATACTGAAGTGAGGAGCCGCGGAGTGCAGTAAGCCGCAACGGAATGTAGTATACAACCGATATTTCCTTAAAAACCTGCCATATTTCTGCAGGCTCGGGATACTTTTGATTGCTCTTTCAAAATCCGCCGTCGAATTATTTTTGACGTTCCAATGCTTGGTATTTTGATTTACACATTTCCCTAAAAACTCTATCCCTACCGCCATAACCATGAACGAAATATATGGTTTACTTGCCACAACATCTGAAAGGTCTTTTATAAAAAGCGTTTTAATGAATTCTTTAGTTGTTAATTTTGACATGACGCTTGCATTTTATTAAACTGATTATGGTTGTATTCCCGAAGCATCTAACAGAATGAGTTTACATCATCCCTTTTCGATCAACGTTCGACAACCAGGATCTTATTTTAAATAGAAAATCCCACACGTCCCCGGTTTCTGGCTTTAAGTATCCGGGCTCCGTCGGATTGCTTCCCATTTTGTCAAAAATTTCCATAAGCCAATCAGGTGAATGTAAGGATATTGTTCCTAGCTTTTTGAGCCAGCTTTCAAGCTCGCCACCCCGTACTGTAAATATGCCATATTCATCCAATGTGTCAAAAAGATCATTACTGGCTAACTGGTCTGTTGGATCTAGAATATTTATTCCACCATCTTTTTTAAAGTCTAACGGCTTCTTTCCTTCAAACTTATTGTAGATATTCCTTCTACGAGATGTAGTTCCATCAATGGTATCCTGAGGCATTCTAGCAGCCTTCATTAAGTTGGCCCAAACAGTTCCCCTTCTTTGATCACATCGACATCTACGATTGCTGCACATGGTATACCCATTAGTCTAAGCGGCTTCATGATTTCGTGAATAGTTTGTTTATTCTGGGCATTTAGAAACAAGCAGTTAGCAATGCCTCTCCCGTTAGAGTGAGATAACAATCTCTCGTTGATTTCCTGATATAAGCATCGATCTGCATCTGCCTCTGTTACAATTACATAATTGTAGAAAAGGGCATTTAAAACTCCGGTTGAACGAAGAAGTGGATGTCTAAACAAATTTAATACTTCAGAACTTGGTAGAAGCCTCGCCGTTGAGGTTTCATTCGAGTGTGTTAATCTTACAATGTTAATCGGAGTACCGGACTGTATGCAACCCATTAAGAAATGCGAACTATGAGTAGAGACGAACAGATTTTTGTGAGCCTCGCCAACATTTTTTCCTACCTCTTTTCCAAGGTCTAAAGATAAAGACGGGTGCAAAAATGCTTCGGGCTCATCAATTATTATTATTTCTGGGTCGCCAGCAATAACCATTGTTATTATTGCTGTAAAAGCCTTAACACCGTCGCTGAGCTGCTCGATTGGCGTTGCCTTGGACTGAAAGTTTATAGCCGATAATTGAACACCACACTCCTGTTCTTCACTTTCCGGCTCCACTTGTGAAAATCTAATATTTAACTTCCCCAGGTTCGTGGCGTTAACTACAAAATACATCTTAAAGGCGTCATGAATTATACGTCTAATCTTCGCCCTTTTGTTTGGATCCTGCATCAATGCCATCAAATGATTACTCGGATACGCTAAAAGATCGCCAGCTTGTTGCTCATTAATTAAGTCTAACCTATTTCTTCCATCCAATGCTAAGGTCAACAAACTAATATACGTTTCTGCATATTCAGACTTTCTTTCGACATGGTAGGTAAAAAGGCTCTTTAGTGATTTTTTATTTGTGTACCGTGTCGACGAGTTGTTCCCAATAATAACCTCGTCATCTTTCAGAAGTTGATTCACTGAAGCGGGCATCCTAATTTTTGATAATGCTGCTTCAAAATCTTCAACACCCTTAAATTCGATATCCTCCACAATTTTTGAAAACGTCGAATTTCCCCCTCTACAAAAACCATGTATTTCGCTTAAAATTTTTGATTTCCCCGAATTATTTGGTCCAACAAAGACTGTAATTGGGGTTATCTCAACCTCAAGAGGCGCAGAAGTAGCAGTTGCACCAAACTTCAGTTTCATGTTCCTTATCATACAAAAGGTAGTTTAGGATTGGGAAAAGGTCCGAGTCGATGAATCCGGGGATCAAATCCTCGCTGAATTTAAATAGAAGAAGTCAATTAAAATAGGAGAGTTTTGCGAGATTCGAAAATTTGCAACAAAAATTGCTACATAACCAAAATAAAAAACCGCAAACCCAATAGGAATGCGGATTACAGCGTTTGGTAAGTCGGGATGACTGGATTCGAACCAGCGGCCTCTTCGTCCCGAACGAAGCGCGCTACCGGGCTGCGCTACATCCCGAAAAACTTTTGGGCGGTAAATGTATTGGTTAAATTAAAAACCAACAAATTTTTGCATGCCCGACGGCAGCATACAATTTTTTTGGCAGCTGCAACGGAGCGCTTCAAACCCTTGTCAGCAAAATTGTTGTTCAGGCACTCAGCCAGTCTAGAACCATTATCATTAAACCCTATCACGGAGCATGCAAACCGATAACATGCACGAAATGTTGCGTAAACCTGCCGGGGGCATTCGACAATAGTGAAAAACCGCTTCGCCGATCAACCAGGCAGGTTTTATTCCATGTAAGCCTTTTGCTGTCTCAGGATAGCAAGAGGCTTTTTTATTTATGAGATTCAGCGGTCTGCTGTCTCTGTAGCGGTATATGCCGTACATAAATTCACACAATCGTTTGCAGCCAGCCGGGCACATTCTTTTCCCTACTTTTATTACTTGTCTTGCCGGCAGCAGCGTTAGTAAATGCTGTTTGCAGGCACTAAACTATGAAGTAGCTAACCCTTCCGTATACCAATAAAATGATTATTTACGCTATCTGTCCGGACAGACGGACTGACCAGAATCAATAACAAAAACGCATGAAACGATTTATTTCCATTGCTTATTTACTGGTAACTGCAGGACTGGCTTTTGCGCAACAACCTGCTTCGGTAAAGGAATATCAGCAGGAGTTTCCCACCTACCCTTTTTCTGACCCCAATCCTGTTGCGCTGCTCTCTCCCGTATATCCTTACTTCCGGTACGACGGCTTTGCCAACAAGTCTGTAACCAAACAATGGAAAGTAGTTGAGCTGCAGAACGATTATATAAAAGTCATGATACTGCCCGAGATCGGCGGGAAAATATGGGCTGCCATCGAAAAGAAAAATGACAAACCTTTTATTTATTACAATCACACTGTAAAATTTCGCGATGTTGCCATGCGTGGTCCGTGGACGAGCGGCGGATTGGAGGCAAACTATGGCATTATTGGGCATACCCCCAACTGCGCAACGCCGGTAGATTATACAACACAACAAAACCCCGATGGCAGCGTGAGTTGTTTTATAGGTGTGCTGGACCTGTTAACGCGCAGCAACTGGCGCGTAGAAATCAACCTGCCTAAAGACAAAGCCTACTTTACCACCCGCTCTTTCTGGTACAACAGCACACCTACCGCACAGCCTTATTACCATTGGATGAACCTGGGCGTAAAAGCAAAAGGCAACCTTGAATTTGTTTTTCCGGGCACACAATATATTGGACACGACGGTGAGCACCACGAATGGCCGGTGAACAAAGACAATGGTAAAAAAATCAACTTTTACGAAGAGAATAATTTCGGCGGCTATAAATCATACCACGTATTTGGCAAGCTCGCCCATTTTTTTGGCGCCTATTATCACAACGATGATGACGGAATGGTACGATATGGAACATACGACGATAAGGCAGGCAGAAAAGTATGGATATGGGGCTTGTCGCGCCAGGGCATGATATGGGAAAAAATACTTACCGACAGGGATGGGCAGTATGTGGAAATTCAATCGGGCAGAATGTTTAACCAGAATGCCGTTAAAAGCACTTTTACCCCCTTTAAACACATCAGCTTTGCACCCTATGCTACCGATACCTGGACAGAATACTGGTACCCGGTTTCGCACATCAAAGGCATGGTGGAGGCCAATGCCACCGGGGCGTTGAATATAAAATACGAAAACGGCTGGCTGAAGATCTATTTTTCGGCGGCCCAGTCTATCAACGACACATTGCAGGTTCTTTCACAAGGCAAAACCGTTTACAACAAAAAACTACAACTTGCTCCTTTGCAGGTATTCAGCGATTCATTACAGGTAAGCCTAAACGAAAAAGAAATGCTGGCCACGTTAGGTGCCAATAAACTGGTATACAACGCTGCTCCCAACGCCAACGTACTGAATCGCCCGGCAGCAGCGCCAACAGATTTCGATTGGAATAATGCCTACGGTTTATACCTGCAGGGCGAAGAATTGATGGATCAGAAAATGTATCCCGGCGCTGAAAAAAAACTGCAAGCTTCGCTTGAAAAGGATCCCAACTTTTTGCCTGCACTGGTAAAAATGGCTGCGCTGCAATACCGCAACCTGCTGTATAAGCAGGCATTGCAAACAGTAATGCGCGCTTTGCAGATAGACACACATGAAGGAGAAGCCAATTATTATTACGGATTGATCAACGCTCAGTTGGGTAATATTGCCGATGCCAAAGATGGCTTTAGCCTGGCTACGCTTACGCAGGAATACAGGAGCGCAGCATATACCGGGCTTGCCAGGTTAAGCCTCAAAGAAAAAAATTACGCCGCTACCATATCGTATGCACAAAAAGCGCTTGATTATAACCGTTACAATATGGATGCGCTGATGCTGCAGGCTGTGGCCTTCCGGTTTACAAACAATGCCGCCGCTCACCGGCAAACGCTCGACACGATGCTTGCCTACGATCCACTAAACCATTTTGCCCGCTTCGAAAAATATGCTTTGCAGTCCGGCGAAGCTTCCAAAACAGCCTTTACTTCATTGATCAGGAACGAACTGCCGCACGAAACGTATGCAGAACTGGCAACCTGGTATTACAATGCAGGCTGCAACAATGAAGCTGCAATGATTTTTACATTAAGCCCACCCTCGGCGGAAGCCAGTTACTGGCTTGCGTTTTTAAACAACACCAAAGTGGATTGCGCAAAGATCAATCCCGAACTGGCCTTTCCGTTTCGCTCAGAAACGGCGGCAGTGCTGGAACATTTACTAACGCAACAAAACGACTGGCTGCTGAAATACCAATTGGCTTTGATTTACAAAGACCGAAACCGTTTGCAGGAAAGCAAACAATTATTGAAAGCCTGCGGTAACGAACCCTCGTTCCCTCCGTTTTATGTAGTGCGTGCTGAGATTTGCAAGGAGGAAACGCCGGAACTGGCCGATCTGCAAAAAGCGCTTGAACTGGATAAAACACAATGGCGTTATCACAAGTTGTTAGCCGAATATTATATCCGCAGCAAACAACCGGCACAAGCGCTGGCAATAGCAGAGCCCTTTTACAAAATACATCCCGATCATTACATCATGGGTATGTTGTATGCAAAGAGCTTATTGCTGAATAAAAAGTATGTGGAGGCAGATAAAATATTATCGGGGCTCGATATTATTCCGTTTGAAGGTGCCACTGAAGGAAGAGCTTTGTACCGCGAAGCCAAGCTCATGCAGGCGGTAGCTGCATTGAGCAATAAAAAAACAGCACAGGCAAAAAAACTGATAGCACAGGCTCGCCTGTGGCCGGAAACATTAGGCGTAGGAAAGCCATACGAAGAAGATATTGATGCGCGGTTAGAAGACTGGATGGAATACCTGGCAGGAAATCAAAAGCAAACACAGTTGCTCGAGCGCATTCAGAAATTCACTCCCCGGGTAGACAATACCGTTAGAAATTTTATTCCTTCCAACGCGCTTATCAGTGCCTGGGCAATCGAAAAAACAGAAGGAAAAGAAAAAGCAGGCGAATGGCTGAATTCGCAAATTAACAAGCATGCCGACCAGCAAAAAATACTGGAATGGAGCAAAGCCGTTTTTGAGGGAAGCACACCCCAAACCATACCCGAAGATGAAAAGGACGCCAGCATGCGGATTGTGGAGGCGTTGTTGGCGAAAGGGCAGAAGTGAAAAGTGAAAGAAGCCTTATCAGTTAGCAAACAGCGTTCAGCATTCATTGTCTGCTGGTTTTTTGTTTTGGGTTTTTTGTTTTGAGTTCGGCGTTTCCTGTTGTCGTATGGGTTCTGTTCTTTGGTTCTTGTTCTTTCACCTTTCACTTTTCACCTTTCATCGTCTTCCTTAATCAGACGCTGACCGCCGACAGCTTCCCCAACAGGGAGGCTCAGGATACCTTTTTACCACGTTTGTGTATATTGCTCTATTCTCTGAACAATCTGGTTAAATATCAATTATGTTACTACGTTGGTTCATCCCCTGCCTTACGATTGCGCTGTTCTCTTGCAAAGCACGACCACCCCTGGTGGTTACACAACAAAAAATGCAGGAAGTGTATGAAGAAGTACAAACTCCGTTCAAATATGGCATTGTACTTACTGCACCAGACTCCACTAAAATGGCAGACAGTCCCACCATTTTTCGCCTCAACGGTAAGTGGTATATGAGCTATATTATTTTTGATGGAAAAGGTTATGAAACCTGGCTGGCCGAAAGCGACGATCTCCTGCATTGGAATACAACCGGCAGGCTCATGTCGTTCACCGAAAATACATGGGATGCAAGCCAGAAAGCGGGCTACCTTTCGTTGGTAGACATCAAATGGGGTGGCAGTTACGAACCTGCTAAATACGAAGGACGTTATTGGATGTCGTACCTGGGCGGAGCCGACAAAGGTTACGAAGCTGGAAGATTGGGAATAGGCATGTCGTATACCACCGACATATCCAAGCCGTTGGAAGTGGAACGATTGAAAGAGCCCGTCTTGTCTGCCATCGACAGTTCGGCAACCTGGTATGATAACAAAACCATTTACAAAAGTTCGGTTATCGCCGATCCTGAAAAGCACACCGGTCATCCTTTCGTGATGTTTTACAACGCCGCAGGAAAAAAAACAGATGCAAAAGGGCATCAGTTTGAAAGCATTGCCATGGCAGTATCTGACGATATGAAGCAATGGAAACGTTTTGGCGACAGCCCCGTTCTTACCAGGGGAAGAGGTATTTGCGGCGATGCGCAGATCGTAAAAATGGATGACCTGTATGTCATGTTTTATTTTGGCTATAACTGGAAGGATGGCGAAACAGGTGCATTTGACCGGTTTGCCTGCTCTTACGATCTTAAAAACTGGACAGATTGGGACGGACCTAACCTGGTAGAGCCAACCGAACCTTACGATCAGCAGTATGCGCACAAACCCTGGATGATAAAATGGAACGGCGTAGTATATCACTTTTACAATGCAGTAGGCAGTAAGGGAAGGGTGATTGCCCTGGCAACTTCGAAAGACCTCAAAAATCCCTGATGAAAGCTGTTGGACAAATACTTTTTTACATGCGAATAAAATATTGGAGCCTGTGGATGCTGATCATCAGCATACCAACAATGATAAATGCACAATCCAAGCAGGGCTTGAATGATGAATTTCTGATTGGCATCTTTTGGCCACCGGTATGGAAACATACCAACGATCAGCAATACAACCGGCTGAAGGAAGCTGGTGTAGATATTATCCAGAATGTAAGCAGCACCGACTTATACACCGAAGCAAAAAACCTGGTGATGCTGGAACTGGCTCATAAGAACGGATTAAAAATACTGGTAGCAGATCCGAGAGTGCATCAGTCGGACGATTCAATTGTGCAAATGGTGAATACCTATAAAGACCACCCGGCATTGGCCGGATACTATATTATGGATGAGCCGGATACTGCACGCCTGCAGTGGTGTGCAGACACCTATCACAAAATCCTGCAGGCAGATCCTACCAAAATGGCGCATGTGAACCTCTTCCCGGTATATGCACTGGGCGGGCAGTTGGGCAATATCAATTACGAAAGGGAGTATGTAGAGCGCTGGATAGAAATGGTAGGACCGCGCAACCTGGAATATCTCTCCTTCGATCATTACCCGTTCAGCAGCAAAGGAACATTCAGGGAATCCTACTATCATAATCTAGACATCATCAGGCGTGCGGGATTGAAATACAATATCAAAACATCTGCTTACCTGCAGTCGATGGGTATACCGGGTGCATTTAAACGACCGAATGAAAACGAATTGCGTTACAATGTTTATTCCATGCTGGCCTATGGCATTAAGCAGCCGGTTTGGTTTACTTACTGGACGCCAACGGGGCAGGGTGAGAAATTCCTGCCGGCCGTTATTGACAGCAATGGTAACAAAACAGATCTCTATTTGCCATTTCAGCAATTAAACAAGGAGATGAAGCAATTGGGGAAGACACTCATTCACCTGGATGCGAAGGTAGTATACCATACGGGAATGCGGTTACCCGAAAGCGTTAGCGCTTTGCCCGGCGAAAGCGTAATAAAACCAAATGAAAACGAAGATCTGATCTTTGCCTTTTTTGAACACCGCGAAAACAAAAGCAAGCATGTTATGGTTGTTAATAAATCATACCATCAACCGAAAAAAGTAACGTTTAGCCTGGATGCCGCGCTTCAACAGGTAACAGAAATATCAAAAGCAGGTAACCGGAACCGTAAGCACAACATCGGCCGCGATCACCGGTTCAGCGAAAGTTTTATGCCCGGCGAAGGAAAATTGTATCTTCTTCAATAAAAATATTACTCATCTGCACAACTGAAATTTGAGATTTGAAATTTGTGAGGCAAGGCACAAATCTCAAATCTCAAATCAGAAATGTCAAATTATGGCACTGTTACGGTAAACACTTCACTGTAATTATACTTATTAAGCGTGTTGCGGGTGCGTGCCGCTATTCTAACGTAATAGGTTTGTCCCGAAGTTAATCCACCAACCTCATCGGTATAACTATCAGCCAGCACATCTTCATCATCTATGCCAGAAAGGTCAGTCAGTTTTTGAAAATCGAATACCACGCTGTTCACGGTGGGTATTTTCGACACCAGCAATCTTCTTTCCAGTATTTTACCGTCAGCCTGCTCACGCGCTATTTTATACGTGGCGGTTACCTTGCCGGCGGAGGGTGTAACGGTTGCATCGGTAACCGCTAAAAAAGGCATCACTTCAAAGTTCACTTCTGTGCGTTTTCCTATTGTAACAGTTTGCGGTTCTACCGGGAAGAAAGCGCCTTCTGTAGCCACAACCCTGTAGCTGCTTTGAAAGATGAATGCATTTTCAAACGTGCCATCCGGTTTTCCGGGCACCAGCACGGGAACGTTGCCAGCCTTACCTTCTTCAAAAAGCTGGATCGTAAAGCCATTGGGCTGCTGCGCCTGCAAAGGTTTTTGCGTAATGCGATCGGTTAATACACCGTAGATATTACCATTGGGCGCATCGTAGTTGTCAACCTTCGAACACGAAACAGCCAGCAACGCTATCAGCACCCAGCTAAGAAATGACTTTTGCATATATCAATTCGTTTATTGTTAATAGTTAGGATTTTGTACCAGCAGTGGATTCTTTACCAGTTCTTCTCCCGGTATGGCAACATTGTATGCCCTTACATTAAAAGTTTTAAAACTCTGCGGCACATTGGTTATTTCAAAGCGGTAAGCGTCTGCCTGAATATCGTAATAGGGACGAAGCTGCTGCACCGCACGGTTATTGAACATTTGGTCGGCTACGCGCCACCGTATATAATCCCACCACCGGTGTCCTTCAAACGTAAGTTCTATCATGCGCTCATGCCTTACTCTGTCCAGTGTTACTTCGGCATCTTCCAGCTCTGCAATGCCTGCTCTTTCTCTTATCATATTTACTTTTTCTTTCGCTTCGGCAATTTCGCCCAATTCCATTGCAGCTTCGGCATAGTTCAACAATATTTCAGCATAACGGATGGCAATAAAGTGCTGATCAGATCCATTGGTACGTATCTGCGAGCGTTCCAGTGCGGGATTGAGGTATTTGCGCATATAGAAACCCGTGTTTGTTTTTTCTGAGCCTCCAAAACCGCTTTTTCCTACCACATGTATGGTTCCGTTCTCGTCAATCTTATGTGTGTCGGGATTGTACAAAGCGCTGTAATCGCCTGCTTCCACTTTATTACCCTGGTCGTAAATACCCGCCTGCACGTCAATCTCTTCCCCTCTCCACAAATCAAACGGAACAATAACGCTGGCGCGCAACCGCGGATCGTGATCAGCAAAAAGATCGACGGGATGATCGTAAAAAACAGGATTGGATACAGTACCTACATTCAACGTTCCGGGCGAACCATCCATCCGCTCAAACTGCTCAACTAACTGTACAGTAGGCGAACTGCCGGAGCTGTATCCGTCGGGGCCACGAACACCGTAGGGAATGAAATCACGGTCGAAATTGTGGGTCTTTCTCGGGTACAAAAAATCTTTGATAAGAATATTTTCTCCGTTCTCATTCGCCAAAAACAGTTCCTGGAAGTTTGCCTGTTTATCGGGATTAGAGCGATAGAGCGAATATTTCCCCGACTCAATTACGGACTGGGCAGCATCCATCGCCGCCTGCCAGTAGCTGTCGGCAAATTCAGCAGGTATTCCCACAATTCCATCCAGTTGTACGGGTGCATATTTTGCTGAAGATGCTGCATACAACATGGCTCTTGATTTCAAGGCAAGGGCTGCATAACGGGTTGCACGGCCGCTTACGGCGGTTTCGGGCAATGCAGCAGCAGCCTCATCCAGGTCGGTGGCGATAAAATCGTATACTTCCTTTTCTTTGTTGCGTGGCACCTGCAAGGCGGTTACATCGCCGCCAGGAACATATTCCTGCACTTCTTTAATAATGGGTACACCGCCGTAACGTTTTACCATAGAGAAGTAATAATACGCGCGGATAAACTTTGCTTCTCCCAGCACAGCATTTTTGGTTTCTTCGTCAAAGGAGGATGTTGGCAATTTTTCTATCAAATTGTTCACACGCCGTACATGGTCATAGCCCCACCACTGTGTGCCTTCGCCTATGCCTCCGTTCGATTCCTCTGTCCATCCATAGCTGATGCCCGCAAATTCATTGAACGGTATGGCATCGTATAATGTAGCCAGGTAAGAATTTAAAAGCGTTTTATCCTGGAAGATCCGGTCTTCAGGAAGAATATCTACAGGTTGCACATCCAGGCTTTTTGAGCAGGAATGCAATAGGGTAATTAAGAATATTCCTGATAATATGGTTACTATCTTATTCATAAAATCATAGCGTTTGAAATACATCAATACAAAACGGTTTACTTAAAACTGCAGGTTCAATCCAAAGTTGTACATCCTCACAATAGGATATGTGAGCTGGTCGCCTCTTTCCGGATCTACATCCTTCAGCCCCGTCAATGTCAGCAGGTTGGTTCCACTCACGCTTACGCGTATGCTTTTAATGCCTGCCCTGGACAGTCCCACAGAATTTATGGTGTACCCCAATTCAATGTTTTTAAGCCGGAGGTATTTGGCGTCTCTTACCCAGAAATCCGAATCGTCGCGGTTTCCCCTGCTCGAAGCATCGTACGCCGAGGGAAACCTGCCTGGTATCCACTCACTGTTGGGATCGAAAAGATCGGCGCGGTGCCAGCGGTCGTAAAATTTGTTCAGGCCATTTCTGCCAAGCCATAACAGTCCACGGTCAAACCAAAAGTCATCTATATAGTTAAACCCTGCAGCGCCCTGCAGCAAAAAAGTAAGATCAAACGATTTGTAAGAAGCACCGCCACTTAATGCAAATGAAGTTTCCGGTATCTTGCCTTTACCAATAGGCACTACGTCGAGGTTATTGATGATGCCATCCTTGTTGATGTCTTCATATTTTAAATCGCCCGGAAACAAATACCTGTTGCCTTGTGAGGGATCGCCCTGCAAGGGTGAACTAAGGATCTCTTCATAGCTCTGAAACTGTCCCGCAACTCTGTATCCCCAGGCAATATTGTTGTTCCTGTCTGTGGTATTATTTCTCCAGCTCAGGTATTTATTAGCATCGTCTGCTCTTTCAATATGTGTTGCCCGCGTGTTGGTGTAGGATACGTTTGCCGAAACGAAGTAATCGAACCTGCCAATTTTCTTTGCATGCCTCAGCACAATTTCAAAACCGCGGCTCCGGTCGCTGTTGAGGTTCTCCTGCGGCAGGTTTACTCCTACCGTACCCGGCAACGTTAGTGCCCGCGTTGCCAGCAGCCCGTTACGATCGCGCTGAAAAAAATCTACTTCCAAACCGAGCAATCCGTTTTTGTAATCCGCTTCAAAACCTATGTTAGTAGATGTTGCAGTGATCCAGGTAATATTAGGATTGGATAGCCCCCTGAACCCAAGTCCCGGTGTGAGCCGTCCGTCAAATACATAGCTCCCGCTTGGATAGGTATAGCCTTGCAGGAACTGGAATGCAGCAGTTCCGTCGTCGCCCATTTGTCCCCACGATCCTCTTAATTTCAAAGCAGTAATGTCGGGCGCTGCATTTCTGAAGAAAGACTCTTCAGCAATATTCCATCCGGCAGATACATATGGAAAGAAGCCCCACCTGGTTGCCTTAGGGAAGAACGAAGATCCCCCATAGTTAAAACCAGCCTCCAGCAAATAACGCTTGTCGTAATCGTAGTTAACCCTGCCAATTACATTCTTGCTTCTGTTTTCGTATATATTGGTAGCGTTCACCTGTGGGTTTCTTGTCCCCGCAAAAAACTGGTCTACGTTCGAATCAAATTCGCTTGTACCCCAGAAGTTATCGTTCTTTTCTCTTCTTTCTTCGTAAATAATGGTAGCGTTGATACTGTTCAGCCCCAGAAACGAAGTTTTATAGCTCAATTGTGCATTCAGGTTCAACCGCTGCAACGTTACATAATCGCCTGTAAGGTTTGCAGGATCGTTTTTGGTAGCTGAATTTACATATTCACCTGCCAGTGGTTCGTACCTGTACATTAAATAAGTGGGCTTCCAGGTTTTCTGAAATCCTTCGAGATTGTAAAAACCTACCCTGCCGGTTGCCGTTAGTCCCTTTACAAACGGCAGCTTGTAATCGAGGCTGTAAGTACCTTGGAAAGAGCGTGTTTTTGTTTTGCGATAGCCCCCAATATTTGCCGTTGTAATAGCGATGGGATGCTGCCCGTCGTAAGTATCGCTATAGTAAGGCGGAGTATTGTTGGCATATACAGGCACCGTTGGATTTTGCATGAACAGCGAAAAATAAATACCGCCAATGCCTCCGGGTATAAATGCAGGCGCTCCTGGCTCATTTTTGTCGTCCAGCACACCGTTGATGTTTAACTGCATTTCCAGGTTATCGGAAATATGGCTGGTGATGTTTGAATTGATGTTGAATTTTTTATAATTCAGGTCGCCGCTCTTCCACATGCCATTCTCACCCATATACCCAAACGAAGTAAAGTATTGGATCTTATTCGTTCCGCCAGACACACTCACGTTGTGAATTTGTTGCGTGGAGAATTTCCGCGTAACCAGGTCATACCAGTTGGTTCCCTTTTCTTCTCCCGTTCTGAGCTTCTCAATGTCTTCGGGCCGAAAGGTTGTTTCGGTAGGACTTTTCCCCTGGTTCAATTCTATTTCGGTTGAGTACACAGCAAATTCATAGGGACTGAGTGGTTCCGGTGTGCGCGTAAAACCCAGCAACCCGTAATTACCCGTATACGATACCGTTGGTTTGCCGGATGCACCTTTTTTTGTTTTTACCAACACCACGCCATTGGCAGCCTTTACACCGTACACCGCAGCAGAAGCATCCTTCACTACGCTTATGCTGGCAATACTGGCAGGATTTAAACGGGCGAAATCGCGGTTTTCCATTACCATTCCGTCTACAACAATTAATGGATCGCCCAGTCCACGTATATCAAAAGAGGAACTGTATGACCCCGGTTCGTTGGAGTTTTGTTTGATGCGCACACCAGGCAATCGTCCCGCCAAACCGCTCACAAGGTCTACCTGCTGAACGGCTCTCAGGTCTTTGCTTTGCACGGTAGACACAGCGCCTGTCAGCTTTGTTTTAGATTGTTCACCAAATGCCACCACTACTACTTTATCCAACTCAGCCGATTCGGTTTCCAATACAATGCTGATGGCGGCAATACTGGTTACTCTTATTTCCTGTGTTTTGAAACCAATGCCTGAAACAATCAAGGTGTCTCCCACCGCCGCCTCCACCGAAAAGTTACCGCTGGCGTTGGTTGTTGTGCCACGTTTGCTACTCTTCACCACAATATTAATATCTGCAATGGGAAGCCCGTCTGAGCCGCGGACTACACCGGTAACCGGGGGCAGCACCACAGGTTCTGGCTCTGCCGCAACAGCAGGCTTTACGGGTGCAGCGGGTGGCGCCGCCACGGTGGTCTTTTTCTTTACCGCTATTGTTTTGCCTTCAATTGAAAATTCAAAAGGAGCGTTTTTAAAAACGTCATCCAGGAATTCCGTTAACGGCACATTGTTGGCGTTAACAGTTATATTTTTTGCTTTAGATAACTGTGCTTCGTTGTACACAACAAAATAGCCTGTTTGCTGTTTGATGTGGCTGAATATTTTTACCAGCGATACATTCTTACCCGAAAAGGTAATGGTTTGAGAATGTGATTTAGCATGCAGCGCCATGCTAAAGAGGAATAAGAAAATAGCAGTTAGTTGCATAATATGCAATGTTTGATGAAGCCAGCGGCACCGCCTTGTTCCTTTTGGAAAATTAGGGCTCGCCTGAAGGCAATACGCATTCGTTAACATACTTTTGTAGTTGTTTTGGGTTACTGAATAAACTTTCCTAGCCAAAAGATGGTTTGTTCACAATTGTCCCAAAACTTTTGCCGGGGGGTGTTGGTAGCACTTCCCGGTTTTGTTTTGGAAGCGATAATATTGGTTGGTGCCGGTCAGCTGCTTACGAGGGTCGGATCATATATCTAATGATTGTCAGGGCGTTGGTAAAACATGCAGCACTTTGCCGTCGAGCTTAAAATTGGCTACAATGCCGTTCAATACTTTGAGTGCCTGGTTCAGCGTCATATTCCGATCTATTTCACCGCCAAACTTTTCTGTAGGCACTCTCCCATCATACACCACTTTAATTTCATACCATCTTTCCAGTTGGCGCATACTCTCGGCAAAATCCTGTCCGTTGAAATTGAATGTGCCGTTTTTCCAGGCAAGCACCTGCAAAATATCGGGAGACTTGTTAACGACTAATTGCTTATGCGCAATGGCCTGCTCGTTGGGATGCAGCACCAGTTGCTGGTCTTTATGGCTGATGCGAACCAAACCTTCCACCAAAGTTGTTTTGGTAGAAACTTCTTCGGGATAGGAATTGATATTAAAGGTGGTACCCAGCACTTCAACCTGCTGATTATTGAAAAAAACCTTGAAGGGTTGTCTGGGATTTTTAGCTACTTCAAAATATACTTCTCCGGTTACGGAAACTTCGCGCGTTTTATTGGGAAATGCAGTAGGAAAAGTAATGGACGAAGCTGCATTCAGCCATACTTTTGTACCATCTGCCAGGGTTAGCCGGTATTGCCCGCCTACCGGTGTTGTCATGGTATTGATCGTAAACACTTTTGTGTTCTTATACGATAAACGCCCGTTTTGATGGTCAATCGATAACCCGTCGTCGGTAATGGTTCCCGTTGAATCGCCCAGCTCTATTTTTTTGCCACTCGCCAGGGTTAATACCGCCTTATCGCTGCCAGGCAGTATCTCATCAATTTCTGCAGCTTTTACTTCGGTTATATCTTCCCGTTGCTCCTTTGCTGCTTGCGTAAAATAATACCATGCAGCACCGGCGCACACAATGAAAACAGCTGCCCACCGGAAAAAGATTTTATAAAAACTCCTGGAAGGTCTGATGGCGGGTATGTTATCTTCTATTACCGGTTCGAGAGCCGATTGTGGCTGTATTCCTGCTTTTTGAATGATTTGATCATATACGCGCCTGGCTTGCTGACTGTCGGACCATGCGGCAAATTCCTGCTCAAGCAAATCCATTTCAATTCTTTCGCCGTATCGCTCCCTAAAATGCGACTGTTCCAGGAATAAAAAGAATTTATCCAGTTCGTCTGGCTGTAAACGATTGGCAATAAACCGCTCTATTAAGGCATCGTACGATGAAAATGATTCTGGCATACAGCCATATGTCGCATGGCCTGTTGAAAAGTATTAGTGCGTTTTAATTTTTTTTGGCGGAGAGATCGGTGGCGATGCTTAAGATGTGCTCCGATTTAATAACACTCAAATAGTGTAAGAGCTACAGACGCCTCGTGCCTCGGCGTGACAAACCGCAGAATAAATGTTGAACAGTTGCACCACAGTTCAACATAGTACCACCGCCTGTCACGCCGAGTAAACAATTAGCACAATAAAGCTCTTTGAAAATGACAAGCTTTATATGTTACCCTAACCTTCGCGTGGATACCCATTAAGTCGGTAACGATTTAGCAGGAACTTTTCAAGATTCTGTGGCTGAGTTCACAGTAGTACTAAAGCTTAATCAGGGCGTTCCCGAAATCGGCCGTAATCCCTGCCCGTCCGGCAGGCGGGGATTTCGGGCGGCTTTTTGCGTTACTTTTTTCCGCAAAAAAGTAACAAAAAAGCAGAGGATTTATAGCTGAAAGTATAAATCGCGTTTGTCCAAATAAAAAATTAAGTTTATAACCAACTGATAAACATCATACTGAAAAACATGTCATTGGCAAGTATAAGGCATCCATCTCCCCTACGATCATCAATAAGGATATTAATCAACAGAAAAAAATCGCTGCAAGCATTACAGCAACACTGTCTACCCCATGCGTTTGCAGATAAGAACGGATAAACTGGTTTGCCCTGTACAAGTGTGCTCTTACGGTATTGGTGGCTATACCCATGCGTTCGCCAATGGCATCGTAGCTCAGTCCTTCATCCCGCTGAAGCTGGAACGCAAGGCGCTGCTGGGGACTTAATTCGGTTACAGCCTGCTCTATGAGGCAGCGGATATCGCGTTTTATGCACACCGCTTCAGGGCTTTCTGCATATACTTCGCTGCGCGTTTTTAAATAGTTCCTGTAAGTTTCGTGTGAGCCTTGCTTGCGCAAAGTGCTTATAATAGTATTGCGACTAATGGTAAACAACCAGGAAGAAAACTGGCGTACATCCTTCAGTGTTGCACGGTTTTCCCACACTTTTAAAAAAACGGTTTGCACAATATCTTCTGCAAGATGCGCCTGCTTAAGATGGCGCAAGGCCACTGTATAAATAGCTCCGGAATAAGCATCGTATACTCCGCGAAAAGCCTGCTCGCTGCTGTTGGAAAGTTGATCAAGCAGTATGGGTTCGTTATGGATGGGCTCCAGATGCAATCGCGCAAAATTTGTTGTCAAAGATAAGATTTACCTGCAACGGGTGCATGCATAAGCACCGCTGCGGCACGCTTTCTTTTTGCAAAGGTTAAAAGTAGCCACTATAAACCATCCCGTAGTGTACTGGTTAACGTAATATTATATTCGTAATAAATAAATATTATGCTTTTGCTTTGAAAGCCTTGTCAATTGCACATTACAGCTTATATGAATAACTCAAATTGTCAAAAAATATAACGGGATTAACCATTTGTGTTTTTATTTTTTTTATTGATTGTATACACAATTACTTTGCTGTTGCCGTTTTTCAATATAAATTCAACGCTTATTCACTAATGATTGCTAAAAAGCAGGGATTTTATCTACCATGAATATGAAACGAATCATTGCAGCATCTGCCGTATCGTGCATGCTGCTGAGTGTAGCTTGTAACG
>JBQCFW010000158.1:0-14018 GCA_051958655.1 Agriterribacter sp.
TGGAAAAAAATCATTTCTCACAAATATGGAAGCCCGCAAAGAAGAGCTCCGCATCAAAAAACAAAAAAGCAGGAAATATATTGAATGGCTTTTAGCCGGTAATTGGTAAACACGCCCCATGTGAATCGGCGTAACCAGCAATGTTCAAGCCTGCAGACAAAGGCGGGACAGGAGCGCAAGCTTCCGATCAACCTCTAAAGTGACATTAAAATATGCATCACTGAGAACGCCGGAAGATAAAAAATGAGCAATTGCAGGTGTACAGAGCCTTCGATATCTTACCATCCACACTTTTCTATTTCTTTTTTTAACAGGCAAGTGAATTATTAATAGCTTTTGTATTTTGCCGATGGGTCTTCGGAACTTAGCATCAGTAGAAGCTTATGCTACAAAACAATACTAATTTATAAACACCAGCTTATGCCATTCAGAATTACACTCATCATCTTGTTTTCCATTTTGACCCTCCTCGCTAAAACGCAAGAACGTCTCAATGTTATTTTAATTATGACAGACGATCAGGGTTATGGAGATCTCGGTTGTCATGGCAACCCGGTCATTAAGACACCTCATATTGACGCAATGCACAAAAGGTCTGTAAGCTTAACAGACTTTCATGTAAGTCCCACCTGTTCACCTACCAGATCGTCGCTTATGACAGGCCGATATACCAACAAAAATGGTGTTTGGCACACATTGGGAGGTTGCTCCTTTTTACGAAAAGGGCAGGTAACAATGGGAGATGTTTTTTCCAGAAACGGATACAAAACAGGTATGTTTGGCAAGTGGCATCTGGGAGATGTCTATCCCTCAAGACCAGAGGATAAAGGCTTTGGATACGTTGTCAGACATGGCGGTGGCGGTGTAGGGCAAACTCCCGATTATTGGGGTAATGATTATTTTGATGATACTTATTTTGTAAATAGTCAGCCAAAAAAATTTGAAGGTTATTGCACCGACGTTTGGTTTGATGAAGCTATTCAATTTATCGACAAAAGTAAAAATGCACCTTTTTTTTGTTATATCGCTACCAATGCGCCGCATGGCCCGTTAAATGTTCCGGAGAAGTATTATACCCTGTATAAAAGCGAGGCAATATCTGAAGAGCAAAAGCGATTTTATGGGATGATTTCCAACGTAGATGATAATATCGGAAAACTGAATACTTATCTTAAAAAACAAGATTTGCTTGAAAACACCATCGTTATTTATATGACTGATAATGGAAGCGCCGGTGCATTTGGAGAGTACAAGGGAGAAAGAAAAGGCTTTAATGCAGGAATGAGAGGTGGAAAAGGTGGCCCTTATGAAGGCGGACACAGGGTTCCATTCTTTATGCAATTGCCGGAAAGCTACCGTGTGAAAAATAAATCTATTGATAATCTTACCGCTCATATTGATGTATTGCCCACACTTGCTGCATTCTGCAATTTTTACACCGATGATTTGGATTTAGACGGCGTTTCGTTTAAAGACCTTTTGTTAGGCAAAAAGAATGAATTGCCCAGAGATTATATAGTTACTGATACTCAAAGAGATCAGGCTCCGGTAAAATGGAGAACTTCGGCTGTGATGCATAAAAAATGGCGGTTGATTAACGGGAAAGAACTTTATGATCTTGAAAAAGATCCTTCTCAAAAACAGGATATTGCCAGTGAAAATTCCGAGATAGTTAATAAGCTAAAGGGCTTTTATGACGAATGGTGGGGGGAAACAGAACCTGCTTTAACATCTTATCCCAGAATGATTGTAGGCAGCAGCGTTCAGCCTGTTTGCGTACTTACCTGCTTTGATGCACATGGAGAAACGGAGGAGCTTGCATGGAATCAGGATTTAATAAGAAATGGCATTAAAAACGCCGGAACAAAACCATTTTCCATTCATTTCGATCAAAGCGGTAATTATCGTATTGAGTTAAGCCGCTGGCCTTTTGAAGCAGACATGAGCAAGCCGGATACATATCTTAAAGGTAGAATGGCTACTCCATATACAAACGCCATCCCCGAAGGGAAAAAACTGGATTTGAAATCTGCGTATGTAAAAGTTGATGCCTGGCAAAAAATGGAATTTATGGACAGCGATACAGAAAAGCCAATGTTTACCGGCTATTTTGAAAAAGGAGATAAAGATTTATCCGCATGGTTTCTAACCGGAGACAATAAAATACTTGGTGCTTATTACGTACGTATTACAAGGCTCAGCAATTCAAAGAAATAGTTCATCAACATGATGTTATGCTTAAACAGGAAAACGGGAATGCAATGCGTTCCCGTTTTTATGCAGCAGCACCCTTCGCAGTATGTCGCTGAAGATTGATATGCACTAATTTTTTTTGAAAACCATTGTTTTAATTTGCCAGCAGTTTACACCTCGTTCCAAATTCTCCAGCTGGCTTCTGCCTGACCCACCAGCATATCGTAACCATTTTGAACAACTGCGCCTTTTGCCTCGCCTTTTTGCAGGAAAATTGTTTTGGGAGGGTTATAAACCAGGTCGAACAAAAAATGGCGATTTGTGACTGCGTTATACGGAAGTTGCGGAAAAGTATCTGCTGCAGGAAAAGTGCCGGCGGGTGATGCATTGATTACCAGCAAATGATCTTTTAACACCTGTTCAGTAACATCATCGTAGGTAATAACACCCGGGGCTGCGTTTCGACTTACTACCTGGTAAGCAATGTTAAGTTTCTGCAGCACATATGCCACCGCTTTAGAGGCGCCGCCGGTGCCAAGTATGAGTGCATGTGTATGATATGGCTTTAGCTGCTGCAATAAAGATTGCTCAAAACCTATCGTATCTGTATTGTAGCCATGCAGCAAACCATTGCGTATCAACACAGAATTGCAGGCTTTGATGGTTTGCACTTCTTCAGACGCCTGATGGAGATATGGAATAATTTTTTCTTTGTGGGGAATGGTAACACAAAGTCCCTGCAATGCACTGTTTTGCTCAATAACGCCAGGCAATAACTCAATACGCTCAATGGCAAAATTTTCGAACCTGCAATCGAGATGCTCTTTTTCAAATTTTTCGGTGAAATATTTCCGCGAAAAAGAATGCCCTAATGGATAACCTATTAATCCATACAATTTCATTCTACTTCGTCTTTGTTTAAAAACAGGTTGAAAGTATCACCCCGCAAACCCACACGCATCGCCTCCAGCGCTATCATTTCGGCAGGCGCAATATTTCCTAAATTGGCATTACAACCCAACAGTTCAATAAAATACAATTGCTGACCTTTTTGCGGTGCTTCCCATATGATCTTTTCCTCGGGAATCTGCGTAAGGATTTCCTGTACCAATCCTTCCCTCACTTCGCCCGAACCGCGGTAAATACCTACGTTGCCCGCTTCCCTGGCTTCTGCAATTACGTAAGAAGATCCGGCTTCCAGCTCTGCCCGCATCAGCTCAATCCATTTATACGGCGGTATAATATGTTCCGCATCTTTACTTCCCACCTCACTTAATACTACACCGTATTTGGTGAGCTTTTCAATATAACCGCATTTTTCGGCGTGGGGAATAGTAATAGATCCGTCGCTCACTTCCATGTAAGTGATGTTATAATCGCGACAGGTAGTGATATAATCATTGAACTGGTTGCGGATGAGAAAGGCTTCGAACAGGGTGCCTCCAAAATAAACCGGGATGTTATGAGACTGGTATAGCTCTATTTTTTCCCGCAACCGCGGTGTTACGAAAGAAGTTCCGAAACCCAGTTTAACAATGTCAACATAAGGTTCTGCAATGCTCAGGAAATTTTTTGCTTCTTCGATACTTAAACCCTTATCCATCACCATAGTGACACCAGAACTACGAGGCTTTCCTTTTCGTTCGGGTATCTGACTTAGATTAAAATTCATGCAAGACGATGTATTTTAAGAATCCGCAAAAATAAGGAAGAAAAGCGTTGCTGAAAATAACAATCCGCAGTAGGGCTATACTCCAGGAAACTGCCTGCTACTAAATGGAACGTTTGCGTTTATAATAAGCAATCAAATCTACCACCTGCTGGTTTTGAAGAATAGTTGGATTGAGTTCAATGAATTTTTTGAGCATTTTGGGCGACCGTTCCATAGCTGCCTGCAATACCAGCAAAGCCTCCTTGCCTTTACCCATTGCAAACAAAACAGCGCTTTTATAAAACTTGAATAAAGGCTTATCGCCGGCAGTTTCAGTCGCCATGGCAATTTGCTCCAATGCTTCCTCCAGGTACTCTTCTTTGTACAGGCACCTGATCAAAGCCTCCCAGCCGCTCATGCTTTTGGGACGTGCTTTTACAACGTTTGAAAAATGAACAATGGCGTCTTTAATATTACCGAGCTCCAGCAGGCACTCTCCCATCGCCAGGTTGTATTCTGGCTGCATGCGGTGAATGCGCATAGCTGATTCAAGATACTGCACGGCTTTGGTAAGCAGCATTTCGTTAATGTAGGTGCAGGCTATTTTATAGTATAGCTTGCTATCGTCGCTGTTGAGATGAGATGCTTTTTTATAATAAAACCTTGCCTGGGCATAGTTTTTCAGCCGGTCGTAGCAGTGTCCTATTGCTTCGTAAATCACATCTTCGGGGCGTGCCAGTTCAATTACCTTTTCAAGCGATTCTATGGCATCTTTATACCTGCGCAGGCGTATATATGCATCTGCCATATTCCTGTACGCATAATCAAACTTTTCGTTGATGGCAATTGCATATTTGTAGGCATCGATAGATTTTTCAAACAATTTCAGTCCCTGGAACGCAGCCCCGAGGTTGAACCATGCCAGCTCATTGTAAGGATATTCGTTGATAATGGCCTGGTGCAGCTTAATGCTTTCTTCGCTTCGCCCGGTAAAATCTGTCCAGAAACATATTTTATAAAGCGCCTCCTCATTATTAGGATCGCTCTGTAAAATATGCACCAGGCAGTCAAATACTTTGTCAAATTCTTCGTAATCGTCGTATACGTCGGCCAGCTCAAACAACAGGTTGATCCTTTCGTCCCCCTCAAAATTGTTAAGCGCTTCTTCAAGAATGCTTACCGCTTTCTCGTGTTCGTCCAACGCAAGAAAAACATCGGTTTTGAGTATGTAAATATCGATATCGGTGCTGTCGAGTATCTCTGCATTTTCAAGTATCGCCAGGGCCTCCGTATATTTCCTGGTAGCTATCAGTAAATCGGCCTTTTTTACCATTAAAGAGGCAGAATAAGGAAACTGGGAAATACCAAGCTCTACCGCTTCGAGCGCCCGCCCTATATCGTCCTTATCGTCAAAGTGGTCAACAATCTTTTCAAAAGCCTCTTCTTCCAAAAAAGAATGGGATTGCCCGGCGCGGAAGTTTTCAAATTGTTTCAGGAGATCTCTAATTTCATCACGATCGTTTCGATGCGGATTTTCTTTCATGCATTACAAGTTAATGAAAGTTAACTCTTTATTCAGAGAAATCAAATTTTTTTCCCGTTTTGTAACCTTTTCGACGAAAAAACGTTAAAGAAGCGTAAAATTTGTGATGAGTGGTGTTGCAAATAATGAATATTAATTACTATTTTTGTTAAATAATGAAACATAAACAAAACATACTGTCAAAAGTTACTAAATACGGCATGATCGTGATTGCTGTGTTTGTGGTTGCTCAGTATGTAATGGCTGCTACAGGAATAAGAGTGAGATCTGGTGGAGAAGACAAAGGCAAATCTGCAAGTTCCGCCGGCAGTTTCTCAAATATTAAATCTACTGTTACTTTCTCTATTAAAGACAATTACAGGGTAAATACCGGCAATGCATTTATGAATGCAAGTAAACCCGCGGTGGATCTTAAAATGCAGAGTTCGGTGGTAACTTACAAAAAAGGAAATGTAGTATACCTGCTTCCTTACAAAACTCAGTCGGGCGTTAAACTGCCTGGTTTTATTAAAGCTACTCCTTGCCAGAGCGCTCCCATTAACCGCTGATTGTTTACCAATATTATCACTGCGATATACTTTTTGCCGGCAACAGCACAGCCGGTTAATCAATATATTAATATTTACGTTGCGGTTCCTCATTCAACGCCTGTCTAAGGGATTAATGGCGCCCAAAAGATAATATCGTAGTTCGGGAAGACATACAGCAGTTCGCACCGATCGGCAAAGGGCTTATACCTCCTGGAATTGAACATTCAAATGGAACCTGGTTTAATACAAAGCAAACAGTTTAACAGCCGGTGTGCCTACCGATCTTTTTATTACCAGCTTTACCTTTTTGTATTTGGAGGCCGGCGGTAATTTGTAAATAAATTTATGACCGACCGAACTTCCGGTAAAAATTGTACTCCATTTTTTATTTTCAAGCACTGTTATTTCAAATTCCCGGATTTTTTGCCCTTCAACAATATTTTCCTGGATAACGATGTGCTGCGCTTTTTTATCTTTTGGAATAGTGAGTTCTATGCTCTCCTGATTACTATTGCGCATAATGGCAACCGGGTTATCAAACAGCGCTTTAATTTTTTCCCCAAAAACTGTCAGCGTATCTACATCCTGTTGATCCAACAGTCCGGCCGGGTTGGGAGTAAGCCCTAATATTAAAGTGGAGTTGCGCCCAACCGAACGGCAATACATATTTACCAGGTGTTGAACGGGATAAATATGCTCTTCGTCCTGCGGCTCCCAAAACCATTCGTGTCGGTTATTGTAACCCCGCAAAGGCGCATCAGACATAGCAGGCATATAGTATTTACCATTTTCATCGCCTTCTTTCAACAAACGAAAATCATCTTTAAAAATAAAGTCGGTATTAACAGCATGTGAATAAGGGAACGAAAAGTTTGCCCAACACGGATAGGGCACTGTGCCGGTTTCTGAACCACCCCACCTGAAATCGGCTCTTTGGGCGTTGTGATAAAACAGGCAATTGGGTTGGTTCTTTTCTACTATAGGCAACACATCAGCCCCATACGTTGTGGGATCAGATGCGCCGCCGTCGAACCATATCATAAAAAGATCACCATACCGTGTAGTGAGCTCTTCCACCATTCCCTCGCACATTCTTTTATATGCCTGCTGCCTGTTTTTTGCAAACTGGCTTTCACCTTCCACTTTAAAATCATAAATGCCCAAATGTGAATTCCACCTGGTGCCTACATATACTCCGGGCTTTACACCATATTTTCTGCAGGAGTTCACAAAATCCTTGAAAATATCTCCTTTGCCCTCTTTCCATTTCAGCGCTTTCATGCAATATGGATTTACATCGCTTTGATACAAAGCGAATCCTGTTTCGTGTGTAACAGTAAGTATGGCAAAAGTAGCGCCGGCGTTTTTTGCAGCTTTTATCCACTGATCGGTATCTAAATGAACAGGGTTGAAAATATTATAATCAGCAATGGGTTCGATCCGGTTTGTTTTTTGAACATATTTTTTACCATCAGATACGTGTAAGTCGTAATGAAAAACTACACCAAGCTCTGCCTCCTGCCAGCCAACCTGTATTGATGTGGGCACAGACACCTGTGCACCTAGCTTCGAATAAAACAGTAATAGTAAAACGGTAAATCTTATTTTCATTTATTATTATTATTATTATTTAGTACGCTACAAGGACTTTATGCCCGGCTCGCTAATAGTTTTTTAACAACCAGCTTCTTATTTTACATTAACCGCCTTCTGTAATGGACTAATGAGGTTACGCCCAATAGCAGTGATTGAAACTGATTTGTATGGTCATTGATTAGTATGAAAAACTTCCTCCATGCCTGACCATATTTCGCCTTTTGATGCAGCATCGGGTAAAGGCGCCTGGCAAGGATCCGTTTCCTTCCACCAACGTTGGGTGGCGGTATCGGCAGCCATTTTTTTCATGTCTGCGTCAAAATCATTGCCTGTATATTCAAAATAGCTGAACAAGTAAGGCTTTCCTTCAATATGCTTAATATAGATGGAGTAGTTGCGAATATTACACTCGGCAATCTTCTTCAACACAGCCGGCCAGGCAGCAGCATGCAGCTGCCGGTAATACGCTTCTTTTTCGGGCTTTAAACCTGTAACCATTCCAAAACGCTTTACGCTTCCTTCTTTTTTCTGCTCCGCAGGTTGATTGATCTTCGGTTGACCACAAGCTGTTAGTAATGCAACCAAAGCAATAATAATATTCGGTTTCATGTAAATTTATTTTATACCGGCAATGGATACTGCCGGTTTGTTCAATTCCAGCACAACCACGTAGGGTATATTGCTTTTAACAACCGGTATGGTAATACGTTGGTCATCTTCCTTAACGGTTACAGCGGCTCCTTTTAAAATATAAGCTTTGGTAATTTCCGTTCCGGGAAGCGGCGGTAATGCAATAGCAGTTGTATCTGTGTTTAAAATATGAACATAGAGTTTGTTTCCCTTTCTCGTTGTTGCAAAATTATCATTGGGGTTGTACGGTCCACCCTGTGTTCCATAAATGGCTTCGCCGTTTACCTTCAGCCAGTCGCCTATTTCTTTTAGCAGGTGTATCTGCCGGTGCTCTATCCTGCCGTCCGGCATTGGTCCTACATTTAGTAACAGGTTGCCGTTGCCGCCAGCCGTTTTGCAGAGAATAGATAAGCAGGTTTGGAGCGATTTGATTTTGTCGTTGGGTTTCCATGCCCATTGGTCGCCCAGCGTAAAGCAGCTTTCCCAAGGCGTTGTCAGGTTCAGCCTGCCAACTACCTGTTCGGGAGTATCGTAATCGCCGATCATTTTAGTAGCGTCAATGTCTTTATTTTTTACACCTGCCATCTCCTTTCCCAACCTGTTGTTGCAGATAATGGTGGGGTTTAGCTGATGTATGTAATGGTAGATATCTTTACCCATTTCGTATGTCCAGGGAGCTTCCCATTGCCCATCAAACCACAGCATGTAAGGATCGTAATTGGTAATAAGTTCTTTCAACTGGCTTTTCAAATAGCCGATATATTTCGTCATATCCGATTTTGGATCGGGAGTGGGTTTGTTATGGGCAGAGTGCAACGGATAGTCGGGATGCCACCAATCCAGTATGGAATAATAAATACAAAACTTTATTCCCTGTTTTTTACAGGCCTTGCTCAGCGCCCCTACAACGTCTACCTTATACGGAGTGTTCATGATATTGTAGTGCGTAAACTTTGTTGGCCACAGGCAAAATCCATCGTGATGCCTGGCAGTAATGGTAAGATATTTCATGCCTGCATCCTTCGCTGTTTTCACCCAACGGTCTGCATCAAACAGAACCGGGTTGAATTCTTTATACAAACTATCATAGTCCTGTTTGGGCACTTGCCGATCGCGACTCCATCCAATTTCGGTGCCGCGGAGCGCAACAGGTCCCCAGTGAATAAACATCCCGAAACGGTCTTGCATAAACTTTTGTAAAGCCTGCTCTTTAGTACCAACCTGTGCATTGCTATAGAAGCCAGCAAGCATGAGCAGGGTGATAAACAGTGTGTTTAGAACTTTCATCATTAGCTATTTTTATTTTAATTAAAATTTATTTTTTGCTTTACCTGAAAAACCAATATAAAAACGCCATTACTGCCACCAGCATAAACGACAGAGTTTTGTAGTTTCCCAAGCCCCTCCATCCTTTTGCCTGCAATGGCTCCCGGATGGATTTCCAGTAGAGCGTATTGCTTTCCCGTGTGTGCTGCACAGGATACACGAACGAGAAAGCAACCTGCATCACCAGGCAGGCACAAAAAAGGTAAAATGCCATCATCATAAAAGGTATGCTGCCTATAAACGATTCTTTGCTCATCAGCTTATTCATAACAAAAACAACCACTCCCAGCAGCGAACCCAGCCACAACGTAAGCTGGGCGGCTTTGGCCGATGCTTTTTTCCAAAACACACCCAGCAAAAACACACAGGTTATAGGCGGCGCTATGTGTGCTATTACATCGTTTATGCCTTCAAACAGGCTTTGGTATTGGTTAAGTAAGGGCAATAATGCAAGAGACAAGACCAGGGCTATGGCTGCCGTCCACCGGCCGGCTGCAACCAGTTGCTGGTCTGAAGTTGCTGGTCTGAAACGTTTGTACAGATCGTAACTGGCAAGCGTACCAATGGAGTTCAATGCGCCGGCTATCTGGCTCATTAAGCCAGAAAGCAAGGCCGCTACTAAAATGCCTACCAATCCGGTGGGTACAAGTTGCGTGATCATTAAAGTATATATACCTTTTGAATCGGGCACCACGTTACCATCCTGCATAATGGTGGGTAAACTGCTCAAATCTATCGAACCTGTTTTATACAATGCATAAGCGAACAAACCTGGCATTACAAAAATGAATACGGGCAATATTTTTATAAAGCCGCAAAACAATGCTCCTACTCTCGCATGATTTTCATCTTTAGCACCCAGGGCGCGCTGTACAATGGTTTGATCGGCACACCAATACCAGATGCCCAAAACAGGATACCCTAAAAACACCGCCATCCAGCTCATGCCGCTGGCATCGCCCAAGGGACGCATCATGCTTATTTTATCCAGGGAATTGTGTTGCGACAAAATATCGGTGAGATGTGACCAACTGCCTATTTTGCTCCACGAAAACCAGGTGATAATAATAGCTCCCGCTATCAGCACTACACTTTGTACCGTTTCGGTTACTACTACGGCCCTTAGTCCGCCTATAATTGTGTACAACCCGGTAAGGAGTGCTATTACAATTACACTTGCATACATATTAATGCCAAACAAGGTTTCCAGCACAATACCTCCTGCCAAAAACGAAAAGGCTATATGAATAATAATAGCCGATATAATGGAAACAAATGCCAGCCAGTCTCTGCATGCCTTGTTGTATCGTCTTTCTAAAAAATCGGGAAGAGTAGATACGCCGGAATGTATGTAAAACGGAACAAAAAAGAGCGCCAATAAAATAAGCGTAAAGGCAGCCATCCATTCAAAGTTGCCATTGAGCAGGCCGGTGTCAAACCCGCTCTGCGCCAGGCTTACCAAGTGAATGCAGGATATATTGGTGGCAAATAAAGCCAGTCCTATCATTGGCCAGCGCAGTGTTTTACCTGCTAAAAAATATTCTTTGCTGGTAGTGTGATCTTCACCATTTTTTTTTCGCCTGCCTGCCCACAAACCAATGGTAACAATGAACAGGATGTACGTAATGGTAATAGCAATGTCAATCGTAGAGATCATAAATTGAATGGATTAGCCTACAATATGGTTGTCAACTGTTTTAGTCAATCAAGTCGCAACTGCTGCCCACTTCCTGCGGTGTAACATATACACCGTTTTTTATGGTAACGGGATGCTGAAAATGTTTTTTTAAATGAGGAATGTGTTCTAAAAAAACAACGTCATGGTTGAGTGCGATGCGGTTGAACAATACCAGGTGCTGGTGTAGTTGCCCCATATCGCCCACATGCGGCACTACGGGAACGCCAAATTTTTTACAAAGCAGGCTTACCGTAATAAATTCGCTCACACCACCTACGCGAACGGCATCTACCTGTATAAAGCCTGCGCAACCTGTTTGCAGATAATTTTTGAATACAATGCGGTTGGGCACATGTTCGCCTAATGCAAGCTTTACGGGCTCAATTGCTTTTGCCAGGGTTTGATGGGCAAGCACATCATCAGGATGCGTTGGCTCTTCTACCCAATAGGGATTCATTTTTTTCAGTTCGTTGCAAATGGATATAGCCTGCGGCAAGGTCCATTGCTGGTTGGCATCCAGCATTACTTTTATGCTATCGCCCGCCACTTCCCTCACAATATTGGCACGGCGAATGTCGCGCTGAGGATCGGCTGATCCTACTTTTAATTTCATGGCGGTAAAGCCGTTTTCAATGGCTTTTTTGCAATTGGTGCGCACCTTTTCATCGTCGTAGTTAAACCAACCCACAGAAGTATCATATCCCGGATAGCCTGTACCGATTATGCTCATTCTTTCCTGCCTCGATGGCAACTGCTGCGCCAATATGGCTATCGCTTCTTCTTTCGTTAATACATCTTCGAGATACGACAAATCAAGCGTGTTCACAATCGCTTCAGGCGAGAGGTCGATTAAAAGCTTCCATAACGGCACGCCTCTTTTTTTAGCCCATAAATCGTAACAGGCATTGGTTACACTGGAAAGTCCAAGATGCACGACGCCTTTGTGTGGACCCAGCCAACGGAACTGCTGCTCGTTAGCAGCCTTGTTAAACCATTTGCCAAAATCGCTCATCAATGCTTCTATATCTGTGCCTTTCAATTTTTGCGCATAAAATTTCGCAGCTTCACAAACCAGTTCATTCCCTGCGCCAACCGTAAATGCCAATCCTGATGACGATAGTCCATTTTCATCCACCAGTTTTGTTTGGGCATAAGAATATACCGGGTTGGTATGCACAGCATCGCTGCCCGAACCGTCGGGCAGTGCATATCTTTTATCTGAAATTTCAATTTTTGCGATCATATAGAAGCGTTCTGTGTTGGTTTAAAAATTAGTTTTTACCTGATGCCATCAGACCGCCTGCGGCGGGCCGATGGTACTGATCCGGTCGGCACGCCGAAGGCGGTCTGACCGGTTTAACCCGGCATCGTTCAAAAGGAATCAGCATTCTCAAAAAGTTCCAACCCTTTACCGCCCATGCTACAACGTTGGTTAAAAAAAGCGACGATATCCTAATTCAGCTCCCCCGCTCACCGGCAATATGCACCCCGTAATAAACGCTGCTTTTTCCGACGCCAGAAAAACGCAAGCATCAGCAATAACATCTCCTTCGGGGCAATACCCCAGGGGATGAATATCGTTGAGGTATTTTTCCATTATTTCGGGCTGCGGCTGTTCGCTGCTCCATTTGCGCAGCATGGGCGTCCACACTCCTGCCGGCGCCACGGCATTTACTCTTATTTTAAAGGGTGCATAATCGAGCGCCATCGATTTGGTGAGAGCATTTACCGCTCCTTTGGTAGCCGTATAGGCAGCATGCAACTCCTGCCCTATTTCGCCAACAAGGCTGCTGGTATTTATGATGACGCCATGGCTCTTTTTTAAATGTTCGATACTGTATACCGCTGTATTGTAAATGCCTTTAACATTTACATTCATCAGCCGGTCAAACTCCTCTTCTGTTGTTGCATGCAATGGCTTAGAGGGATAGGCTATGCCGGCATTGTTATGAACAACGTCTATTTTACCGTAAATGCTGATGGTTGTTTGAATAGCAGTACGTACACTTGATCCAACCGCAACATCGCCTGTAATGCCCGTATGCCCTTTTCCAAGCTCAGCCATTACTGCTTTTATCTCAAGCGCATCCTGTGCAAACACTACTACTTTTGCACCCTCGCTGGCATATGCTTTTGCGCATTGATGCCCTATACCGGTTGAGCCACCCGTTAAAAAAATCACTTTGTCTTTTAAAAGCATGATAGTTGAATGTTTTTTAACCAAGGTGAATTGAATTGTAAAATTACTTTTCAAGGCTTGCTATTATATGGAATATTATATTTAACCTATGGACTATTCTATGATTAATGATGCCAGGCTGGCATTTTTGGGGTAATTTAGGGCAGGCGCCCATTTTTTAAAATCGTTAATAACGCACTGTGAAAAACGTTCAGCTAAAAGATGGCTTTTCGGGAGAGCTGCAAATAAACATCCCACGGGAAATTGTAATTAACCGGCTAAGAAAAAAACAATTCTTAGGCAACCTCTTCATTACTCATATTGGTTATTTCCCCAAAGCAAAATTTCACTACAGAGAAAGACCTTATGGATGCGCTGACACCATACTGATCTATTGTTTGGAAGGTAAAGGGCATTACCGGGCTGGCAACAAGGATTATACTATTCTTCCCGGACACTTTTTTATTTTACCCCCGGGCAAGTTTCATATGTACCAGGCAGATATCCGCACTCCATGGACAATTTACTGGGTGCATTTTAGCGGTAATATGGTAAAGGCATTAAACAACCTGGTAAAAATTGAGGATTTTATTGCGCCTACAAAAATTACTCACGATAAAAGGATCATTGAGCAATGGAATGATATATATGGCGCTTTGGCGGCAGGACTTACGGAACAACATTTAACCTAC
>JBQCFW010000159.1:0-11061 GCA_051958655.1 Agriterribacter sp.
TAACTTTTGGACTGGTAGTGATATGGGCATTATATGGCATTATAACCAAGCGCGCAGGAATAGATGCTGCCATATATGAAGAGATAATAAAAGCTGCCTGGATTGGCATTGCATTGGTGGGAGCCGTTTGTATTGTACGGCTGGCTATGAATTTTGGAAGGCACGAAGTGCATAAACCGTTTCCGTTTGCACCGCATTCGTTGAAATAGGGTTCTCACGGCAGCTGAGACGGTTCGTTGTTCGGCCCGTTTTTCGCTCCTTTGCGTGTTCTGCGTCAAATATCAGTTGGGAGTGGGTTTGTGAAAGATCTTTTCCAGCATTTCGTATAGCTCCGGATGTTTGTTTTTTAATAAGTCCGGCCGTTCAAAAAAATATTCTGAAGCTACCGCAAAAAACTCAGCCTGGTTGGTAGCGCCATACACATTGATGTCCGACTCATGATTTTTAATCGCCTTGATATTTTTATGGATCATGTCCAGCCATGGCAATGTATATTGATGTGCCATTAATAACTCAGGAACGCCATCTACCGCTCCATCCGTTTTATCTATCAGGTGAACAAACTCGTGAATGGCTGTGTTGTTTTTATCTGTTTTGTTGCTGAAGCCTTCCCGCAATGCATGTCGCGAAAGGATCATCATACGCTGCAGCACTCCTGTGCCCACCATTCCCAAAACAGAACGGTTGTTGCCGCTTATTTCAAACTCCTCGTTAAAGGTTTCAGGATATAGAAGAATTTCATCAATGTTTACATACTCCCATCCCGGAAATGAAAAAATAGGAATGACTGCGCTGGCGCCAATCAGCACCCTGTCCAGGTCTTCCACTTCGGTTCCTACACCCGTTATGCGTACTTCGGAGAGAAAATGTTGTACGCTTTTTTCAAAATCTGTTTTTTTACCGGGCGATAATTTTTTGTAAAAGGCCACATTTTCTTCCAGCAATTGCCTGTAAGTTGCCGGCAATACTGCATTGGCCGCATTTGCTTTCCTTTTTTTGCGCAACGAAACTGCAACAATAAAAATAAAAGCCAGCAAAGAAAGTGTAAGTAAAATAATGAGTGATGCGTCCAGCAACATGAAGTTTCTTTTAAATTAATGGGCTGTGCGATAGTGTTGCAGCAGCAGGTCTCCGCCGAAATCATTGTTCAGGTCGCGCACCACGGTATGAATATGATTGGCGTTGTTTTGCGAATTGTCGTATTCAATAATAATGGTTGGTCCCTGAATGCGATAATAATAAGCCTTGCCTTGTTGCGGTTGCGTATTACCTGCCCATGCAAACCGCAGCTTATCAAGCCCTGCTTTTTTTATGTCGTTCAGCATTTCGTCTGCAAACAACTTTGTGTACCGGCGTATGTACAGTTCCAGCAATTGCAGCATGCGCTGCCGGTTGCCAGGCGATAACTCACTGTAAAGAATACCCGCGGGTTCGTCAATCATTGCTTTGCGGCTGGCAGCGGTAATAATTTCGCCCGGCGCGGTATCATCTATTATTGCTTTTTCGAGTTCCTGTTTCGACAGCGCATGCAGCAATGCAAATCCCTTATCCGTTTCTTCTTTCAATACCTGTTTACCTTTTTGTGCACCGTCGCGTACAATAGCGGGGTTGGAGCCGAGGAAGGAAGGTGTACCGGCAACAAGCTTTTTGTCCGATGCAGAAAAGTTAAAGGAAATATGATGCCCTTCAAAGCGCCATCCCCATATAGCTCCGGCTTCAGGTTTCCCAAAAATGCTCAGGTAATATTTACCCGGATCCCGGTAATCGCTGGTGGCAGACTGGTTTTCCAGCACCTTCAGCACATTTTCCAATGCAATGATTTCGCTTACCTTATGAACCGTTTTTTCCGACAGGCAGGTTTTCAGCATGTCAAAAGCTGCCAGCCGCTGCTTTTCGTCCAGATCTTTTAAAGCAATGCCTTTGCGATTGTCTTTAGGTATGTAATGAAAGTTGTATCGTTCATCGCTGTCAAACTCAAGCATGGTTTTGCTGCGCTGGTTTTCAGTAAGCCTGGCAATAAAAGCCTGAGCTTTTGTAACAATGTCCTGTGCCTGTGCAAACACAGGAAATAATGCAAACAAAAATATGGTGATGCGCATTGTGTATGATTGTAATGGTAAAGTTATTGCAAGAAAGGAGAAAAGTGAAAGGTGAAAAATTTTGATCTTTCATCGGTGACTTTCCACCTTTGACTTTTTATTAATTTTGCGATATGAATTGGCATATACTTACCACTGAAGACCAATGGAATGCATTGCTGGAGGCCTCGTATACAAAGCCACAGCTTGTATACAAACATTCCACCCGATGCTCCATCAGCGCTGTTGCAAAAAGCAGGCTTGAACGGGCAGCCGCACCCGAAGGCGTTGACTTTCATTACCTGGATCTTATTTCATACCGGTCGCTGTCTAACAAAATTGCAGAAGATACCGGCGTAACGCACGAGTCGCCACAGGTGATCTTAATACGCAACGGCAAAAGCGTTTACAACGAAAGCCATGGCGCGATTATGATGGATGAAATCGTTGACGAAAGCAGGGCGTAACAGGTTTGTTGTTTGGGGTTTATCGTTTGTGGTTTTGGGTTTGTTTTCCTCAACCCAGGCGCATCTTTGCGCCTTCGTGCCTTCGCGGTTTTTTTAAAATGCCAGCACCTGCACTTTGCCGTTATTTTTAGCGGCAATTAATATGTTTCCCTTTTTGGTTTTGAGCGTTATCATATTTCTTACATCTCCGGTAAGCAGCAAACCCGTTTGGGCATAAGGAAGCGGTGTCATATTCCCTTTTTCATCACGTTTCAGTACCAATCCAATGGATGCATCCAGTGGACCAAGCTGTACCCGCAAAGGATAAAAATTTCCACCCGTTATAATGTCTTTAATGCCATCGCCATCAATATCTTCAACCAATATGCCGTTCAATGCACTCATCTGTGCATAATCCGGTAACGGTTGAATTGAAAAGCTTTTGTTGCTGTTGTTTTGCAGGTAAACCGAAGCCAGCATTGTTGCCTTTATGGTAGATGCATGTTGCAGTTGGGCAGGCGTTAGTATATCGGTGAGCGTTGCATTTGCATATTTTTTATACAGTTGAAATTTTCCCTGTATAAAAGGCATTTGCTCCGCCATTTCATCTTTTGTATACCAGGGATAGTTTTTGCCCCCGTTGTAATAAGTAAGTACGGGAGTAATAGCGCCCTTGCTGTAAAACTCGCCATAAGTTATGCTCAAAGGTTCCTGTTGGCTGGGTTTAAAAGGTAAGTTCAGTCCAATGTTTCCAACAATAAGGTCGATATCGCCATCCATGTCCACATCGTTCGCAATAATTCGTCTCCACCAGCCATTGGTTTCCTCCAGTCCGAATTTTTTTGTTTCGTTCTGCAACGAGCCGTTGCGATTTTCGAAAACAATAATTGGCATGAACTGTCCAACCACCACCAGGTCGATCCAGTTATCGTTGTTAATATCTGTCCAGGCAGCATCAGTAACCAGCCCCATGTTCTGCGATCCGGGTGTAGATGGAAGCGCTTCTTTTTGAAAACTTATTTTTCCTTTTGCGCTTTTGTTTTTTAGAATAAAGCTTTCGGGTGGTGACGGAAAAGCACCGGGAACAACCATTCCGCCTACAAAAAGGTCTGGCAAACCATTTTTATCAAAATCTGCCATTCGCACACAGGAGCTGCTGATGGTTTCTTCGGGAAGCGCCTCTTTCAATAATGTAAAATTTCCCTTGCCATTATTACGGTATAACCTGTCCTGGTATTTTTTACTTACAGGTTCATATTCCGCACCTCCGCTTACAAGGTATAAATCGATCGTTCCATCTGCATCTGCGTCAAAAAAAAGCGCGTCGGTAATGTTTATTCCTTTTTCTTCGTTCCAGGGCTGATTGCCTGAAAGGGTAAACCTGCCGTCGTTTGTTTGCAGGTACAGAAAACTTTCGGTTACAGACGATCCTCCGATAAACACATCTTCCAGCCCGTCGCCGTTTACATCTGCCTTTCCTATGCAGGCTCCCGTTTGCGATACCTGGAACGGCAGCAGCGGAAACACTTTGAAATCGGCGAAGGGCGATGACTGATGTGTAAAGTCTATTCCCGAAAATGCGGTAACATCTTTAAACATTGCCGGGGCGTTAGTTGTTGTGGATGTTAGCGTCGTATCACTTTGTTTTTGTGAAATGGTAAGTGTAGTATCTGCTGCAAAATTTTCGAGCGTAGTGGCTGCCCCGTTAGGCCAATAAACAACAAGCTGCTGTATTATACTGTCTTTGCCTGTGCCGAAGTGTAAACCGGGAGCTACGGTTGATTGAAAGCCGCGATGTATGTAATGTTCCTGCACTTGCCCGGTTGAAGCGGTTTTTATCTTCACTTTAGCTCCTATAGCTTGTGTGTTTGGATGCTGTCCGATCAATTTGATATTTAAAAAATGTGCCCGGCTGTTTGCCGAGGCATTGTTGCGGTAAATGGTAGCTTCGTCGTTAAGATTGCTGATAACAAGATCAAGGTCACCGTCATTATCAAGATCCGCATAGGCAGCACCGTTATTTACAGCGCTTTTTGTAAACCCCCAGTCGCTTGTTACATTTTTAAATCCTAACCGCGAATTGTTCTGAAACACATAGTTGTTCATTTTTTGGGTGGGCAGCTCCTTTATCAGTTCCCACATCCTGGTTTTATCCTGCGTGGGTTTCTTTGACTTTGACGAATAGGTAATCGAGTATTTTACAAAGTCCAGGTTGGTCATGTCTCTTAAAATGCCGTTCGATACAAAAAGATCTTTCCATCCATCATTGTCAAAATCTGCAAAGAGCGGCGCCCAGCTCCAGTCTGTATTTGAAACGCCAGCCATTTGTCCGATCTCGCTAAAAACCGGTATGCCGGCTGTATCATTGCCATTGTTCATTTGCAGCACATTGCGCATTTGCTGGCGATGGAAGCCGAGCTTTAACCGCAGCATGTACTTGTCGTAACCATCGGGTCCCTTCAATATCTTTTGCCGGAAATTGTCTTCCGGCAGCATATCCAGCACAACAAGGTCCTGTGTTCCATCATTGTTGAAGTCTGCGATATCCGACCCCATTGAAAATTCGGAAATATGCTTTGCCGCCGTGTTAAGCGTTTCTGCAAACGTGCCATCGTGCCGGTTGATGTACAAAAAATCTCTTTCGTCGTAGTCGTTGGTTACATATAAATCAGGCCAGCCATCATTATTTATATCACTCACGGAAACGCTCAACCCAAAATTGAGCCCGCTGCCGTCAATATGCGCCTGCTCACTGATGTCGGTAAAATGCCCGCTTTCGTTTTTGTACAAACGATTTCCAAATTTCGGATGCCTCGTTTTCCGCAGTTTTTCCGAGTTGAAAAAGGGGTTGTAAAACATGTCAGCATGGTTTACCATAAACATGTCAAGATCTCCATCCCTGTCCATATCAAAAAAAGCAACCATGGTTGTAAAAGTACCCGGCGCGTCCAGTCCATATGCTGCAGCCGATTCCTTGAAGTGCGGTATGCCATCCTGTATGCCTGTGTTGATATAAAGTTCGTTGGCTCTGTCTGCGTCGCTGCCCGGACCAGAATAACAGAGGTAAATATCAAGCAACCGGTCGCCGTTCACATCTGCCACGGCTATACCGGTTTTCCATTTAGCGCGTCCTGCAAAGCCGGTTTGCTCTGTTACATCCTCAAACTGTAAATTTCCTTTGTTGAGGTATATCTTATCAGGAGTCATATTTCCTCCGAAAATGATATCGCATAAACCGTCGTTGTTAAGATCGGCTGTTGCTACCCCGCCACCGTTATAGAGATATTCATAAGTGTCAATATTATAATTTTCGTCTTCCTGTATATCATTCCGGAAGGAAACATTGCTTTGCGATGATGGAATTTCAGTAAAAAGTGTATCGGGTTGTGGTGTGTTTTTGCACGATGAAAAAAACAGTTGCCCCAGGCAGCACATCCATATAAAACTCAAAAAGGTTAATAATGAAGCAGCCGGTTGTTTATTAACTGTTGCATGAACGTTAGACGAGAAAAAATTCATTGGTCAGAGATTAAGGGAACGATGTAAAGTACAAAACCTTTGCAAAACCAGCGGAATAACATTAGGGTGACAGGCAAGGTTGCCAACTTTTCCATTGCCGTGGTAAGTGTGTTAAGAACCTTCAGCGATTGCCGCCGGTGGAAAAGAAGATAAAAGTGCTGACACGAATTCATAACGTCAAGGTAACACACGATGAATAATTTTACCCACCATGGAAAGAAAGAATGAATCTAAATTTACGAATCGATGATTTTTTTTTATTTTGCCGTTCAATTGGAATAACCCCTGAAGCCCGGATAGGATAAAGAACAAACACTACCTTACCTATTAGCTGAACTTTTCCCTAACTCAATTGCTTCTCTTGAATAAGTACGAGAAATACGACGACCACGAACTGCTGCGCTTTATGTCCGAAAGTGACGACCAGGCTTTTTCAGAAATTTACCGCAGGTATTGGAAAGTGTTGTTTTCCATTGCTTTCAACAGGCTCAAAATTACACAGTTGGCAGAAGATGTGGTACATGATGTGTTTGCCAGTTTATGGAAAAACAGGCACGATGCCACAATTGGTTCCTTAAACAGCTATTTGGCCTCAGCTACCAGGTATCTTGTTTTTGCCAGCATCAAAAAGAATTCCCGTGCCCGTGACTATGCGGAAATGGGCAGAGAGGTTGCTGAAGCTGGCGATATGCAGGATGCCTTGCACAACAAGCTGTTGCTTGAATTTGTACACCGGGAAGTTGAGCTTTTACCCCGGCAATGCAGGCTGATTTTTAAGCAAAGCAGGGATAAGGGAATGACTACCAGGGAAATTGCCACAGAATTACAAATTGCCACCAAAACAGTTGAAAATCAAATTAATAAAGCGCTCCACCACCTTCGGTTTTCAATGCGTAAAATGCTCCAGGTATTTTTCTGATTTTTTTTGACGCCGCGTAGGTGCTTGGTGTTAGAAAACACACTAACATAACGGTGAAGCACATCCCGGATCATATTCAGGTATTGGTTCAAAAATATTTTGACAAAACTGCCACTGATGAAGAGGTAGAAACGCTGAACAATTGGTACCAGTCGTTCAATGATGAAGAGGTGGTGGTACACACAAAAGAATCTGAACACACGATTTTTGCACGCCTTAAAGGCAGACTGCAGAAGCTGCTTCAAAAAAGGAATTCTATCTTCACATTGAGCAGACATTCGTTTATACGGATAGCTGCTATTTTTTTATGCCTGATCCTCATTGCGTCCTTATTCTATCTCATTTATTCCGGCGGCAGCACTGCTTTGCCACAGCAAAATGCAATTACCGTTACTTCTGTAGACGAAATTAAGCCAGGCGGCAATAAAGCCGTTCTTACATTGGCCGATGGCACCACAGTGGTGTTAGACAGCAGCGCTAACGGTACACTGGGAACGCAGGGAAATACAAACATCATAAAGCTGGGCAATGGCGAACTGCGTTACAAAAACGGAAGTGCTTTGCCCGGAGCATCGGCAACGCTTTACAACACCATTGCCACACCCCGGGGCGGGCAATATGCTATCGAGCTGGCCGATCAAACAAAAGTTTGGCTCAATTCATCTTCGTCTATCCGTTTCCCTACCGATTTCAGAGACAGCGTGCGGGAAGTTGAAATTACAGGGGAGGCCTATTTTGAAGTGGCTCACCATCCCACAAAGCCATTTAAGGTTAAAGTAAACGATGCTTATATCAGGGTGCTTGGCACCCACTTTAATGTAATGGCTTATAGTAATGAAGCCACTATCAACACCACATTGCTGCAAGGATCGCTGATTGCCGGGAATAACAAAACTTCCCGGTTGCTTACCCGTGGAAACCAGGCCAGGATAAGCAAAAATGGCGCTATTGAATTTGTGAAAGATGCCGATACGGAGGAAGCCGTGGCATGGCGAAGCGGCAGGTTTTTGTTTAACAGTTCTGATATGTATAGTATGATGCGGCAGGTAGAAAGGTGGTATAATATAGATGTGGATTTTAAAGGAGATATCGGGTTGCATTTTTCAGGTCAGTTAAACCGGTATGCTAATGTGTCGGAATTGTTGCGAAAGCTGGAATTGACTAATGAAGTGCACTTCGAAATTGAAAACGGGAAAATAACTGTAATACCCGGTCCCCGCGAACGGGAATAATCATTCGTCTCAATCAGTATTACATATAAACTAAACTAACAATTATGAAACTGAGTGCATCGCGTACACGCGCGCTCGCAAAAAGGGATAAGCTTTCCCGAACAATCAGGGTGATGAAGTTTACTGCGTTTTTGATCGTTTCGGTTTGCCTGAGGGTAAACGGTGAAGTTCAGGCGCAGGAAGTAACGCTCTCCCTCAAAAACGCATCTCTCGTAAAAATGTTCAAAGAAATACAGAAACAAACTACTTACCAGTTTCTGTACCCGGACGAATTACTCGAATCAAAAAAACAGGTATCGGTAAACCTTAAACGAACTACGGTTAAGGAGGTTTTAGACACTTATCTGGATCCCGAAATGCTGGAGTATGTGATCGACGACAAAACGATTATTATCAGGAGAAAGCAATTGCCTAAATCAAAAACAGCACCAACTGCTTTGATAGATATTACAGGAAAAGTAACCGACGAAAAAGGGGAACCTGTTTCCGGAGCGTCTATTGTAATCAAGGGCAAGGGCACCGGCACCAGCACCGATGCCAGCGGTAATTTTAAACTCAGCACGCCGGGGGGAACAGTGGTGCTGGTTGTTTCGTCGGTAGGATTTGAAACCAAAGAAATTACGGTTTCTCAGTCAGGTCCGGTAAACATTAGCCTGGCAAGAAAAGCAGATACGATAGAAGACATTGTGGTGATTGGATTTGGTACGCAGAAAAAAGTAGATGTAACGGGTTCCATCTCCACCATCTCTGCCGAAAAAGTGAACCAGGGTATCAATCAATCCGTATCGCATGCCTTGCAGGGGCGGGCACCGGGCCTAACGGTTATTCAAAATTCCGGCGAGCCGGGTGCAGGCGTGGAAATAAGGATCAGAGGTGCTGGTTCCATTAACGATAACAGTCCGCTGTACGTGGTGGATGGTATTATTTCCGGTGGCATTTCGGGACTTAACCCGGCAGATATCGAAAGCATTTCTGTACTGAAAGATGCGGCTTCTGCGTCTATCTACGGTTCGCGCGGTGCTAACGGTGTAATCATCGTTACTACCAAAAAAGGAAGAAGAGATCAAAAAACTTCTGTATCGTTTAATACCAGCCAGGGTGTGCAGCGGGCGTGGAGAATGCCTGAATCGCTTACGGCAGAACAAAGAAACATCATTCATAAGGAAGCGCTGACTAACGATAACACACCAACGACAGATCCGATCTGGGATTATTACAATAACCCCGACAACGCTGTTACAAGAACCGATTGGTTTAAAGAAGTGTTGAAACCTGCTTATATTTCAAATTACGATCTTGCTATTCGTGGCGGATCGAGCCGCTCCAACTATTCTTTCAGCTTAGGCTACCTGAACAACGATGGTATTGTAATGAACAGCAATTTTAAGAGATACAATGTGCGCTTTAACAGCCAGCACGAAATTGCTAAAAACCTTACGCTGGGAGAAAACATTTCGGTGGTAATGACCAAACAAAAAGCTGCCGATATAAGGAGCTCCTACACGGGCGTGTTAAGCTCTGCGTTGTTCAACATGCGCAACATTCCGGTATGGGCAGATGAAGCCAATGGAATTTACGGAGCGCCATCGGGCGATTTCCCTAACCCGGTTGCATCGCTCAATGCAAGAGATAATGTAAATACCAGCGCCAGCATTGGCGGCAACGTATACCTGGAATATAAATTCCTGGGCATGTTTACCGCCAAAACAGATTTTGCTTACAACTGGGGTTTCTCAAAAAGTAAAAGTTTCACCGCGTTGGCGCCAGGCGGCGGACGTGGACTTACAGAGAACAGTTTAGGTGAATCGTATAGTACCGGCAGCACCTGGATATGGAACAATACTTTAACTTTCGATGAAATCTTTGGCAAGCACCATGTGTCAGCACTGGTAGGTATGTCGGCAGAAGAAGGCATCAACGAATGGTTCAATTCGGGAACGGCCAAAAACTTCAGCAACCAGGAAGCTGCGTTGCGTTATTTCAGCAATGCCGGCACCTTTCCCGATCATCCTAATGGCAGTGCCGACGATTATGCGTTGCAGGCATATTTTGGAAGAGTGAGTTATGACTTTGAAGGAAAATACCTGCTAGCGGCAAATATCCGTCGCGATGGTTCTTCGCGGTTTGCTCCGGCTACGCGCTGGGGTACTTTCCCTTCCGTATCTGCAGGGTGGAGGATTTCTAAAGAGAAGTTCTTTGATGCAATAGCCGACGTAATTTCTGATTTGAAAATACGCGGAAGCTGGGGACAGTTGGGGAATGATAAGATCGCCAATTACCAGTTTTACAGTACCATCAGCAGTGTTGGGTCGCCCACATTAGATGGAGACCAGTTTACAGCAGTGGCGCAAAACCGCCTTGCAAACAATACCATTAAATGGGAGTTTACCACTCAAACAGACCTGGGGCTTGACATTAATTTCCTTAATAACAGGCTGGCGTTTACTGCCGATTATTTTAACAAAGAGACCAGCGACATATTGGTGCAGGTGCCGTTATTATCTTCCTATGGTGTGGGCGTAGCGCCCTATCGCAATGCAGGTACCGTGTCGAACACCGGTTACGAACTGAGCGTTACTTACAGAAGTGCGGGTACTAAAAAGTTCAATTACGAAATAACAGCCAACGTTGCAACCGTAAAGAACAAATTGAAATCGTTGGGTGTGGCAGGTGCAAAGGAAATATTTGTATCCGACTATAAAAATACTTTTGTAGGAAGAACATCGGAAGGCGAAGCGATAGGACATTTTTATGTGCTGGAAGCGTTGGGGCTTTTCCAGTCGCAAAGCGAAATTGACAACTATAAAAATAAAGACGGCATCGTTATTCAGCCAAATGCAGCACCGGGCGACGTAAAATTTGCCGAC
>JBQCFW010000160.1:0-83338 GCA_051958655.1 Agriterribacter sp.
TCAAGACTTTATCAACACCTTTTGTTTTGCCTTCATACAGGTCAAGCAGTTTTTTGAACACCGGGTGCTCTTTTTGTTTTTCTGGATGATCCATTAAATTGAGCAGTTCATCCCACTGAATATCGGCCACCGGATCGAGCGGATACATAGAAGCCGTTTGTGTCCACAATCGTCCGGCATCGTCGAATGTAAGATCTACAGGGTTAATAACGCCATCTTTTTCACTGGCAACCAGCTCTACCACAAAACCCTCGGGTACTTTAAACCCTGCCAGCTCTTCCTCCGGCGTTTTTTTATCAACGGGTTTTGAAGTTTCACCTGGAGCAGGTGGCGTAAAAAAATAAACTGCCGAACAAAAAACCGACAGAAAAACAATTGAGAAAACAGATACTTTCATAACAACAATAATATAAGGATTGTAAGAAGAAAAACCGGATTGAACGCAGCTTCGCTTATGCGTAGCAGTACTGCGAACTTATACTTTTATTTTAGTTTACTTATGACCAATGCGATAGATATTTTCCTTCCTTTCAAAAAAACCGTTAACCCTTTACGGGTGCATTTAGCATTAGGTGTGTGCGGAGGGTTGCCACCTTTCTAAAGTTGGCAACCTTTCTGATCGGTATTTTGCGCTTCATACTGTTTGATCAATCCGCCTTTGGTTTTTCATCAGGCAAAGCAAAAGCAACATACGCATCTCCGTTAGTGCCGCCCCATTTGGATCCCCCGCAGGCAATTACCACATACTGCTTACCATTTACCATATATACCGAAGGAGTAGCCACTCCGGGCGCAGGCAGTGTTGTTTCAAATAAAATCTTTCCGTTGCTTTTATTAATAGCCCTGAATTTTCCATCGGCAGTAGCGGCAATAAATATCAAACCTCCGGCTGTTACTACTGATCCGCCGTAGTTCTCGCGTCCGGTAGCGGGAATACCTTTTTGTTTCAACTCCTCGTATTCACCCAAAGGAATCTTCCAGACGTATTCACCGGTATTCAGATCAATAGCATTTAAAGTTCCCCACGGCGGGCTGATGGCGGGATACCCTTCTTTAGAAAGAAACTTAACATACCCCGTAAATCCGTATGCAGGTTTTGCCTGCACAGGAGGATCTGTAATTCTTCCAGTATACTTTTGGGGTTGTTCTGCTTTCAGGTCAAGAATAAAAGAAGCAATAGCATTTTTTTCATGTCTGGTTAAATGATTAAAGCCGGGCATCATTCTCCTGCCGGAAGACAACAACTCCCTGAACTTTGCAGGCGTATACTTTTTTTCTGCTCCTATAATAGACGGGTAATTGCCGGTTCCTAAACGTTCTGGTCCATGGCAGCCCATGCAATGAATGCTGTACAAACTTTTTCCCGCGTCGAGCTGAGTGTTGAATGGCAGCCCTTGTGGTTTTAGTTCTACCAGGCTAAGTATCCATGCCATTTCATTGGCGTTTACGTACAGAATGTTGGTGCCAGGGTCAACCGCCGGACCACCCCACTCGCCACCGCCATCGTAACCAGGTAAAATAATCGTTCCGCTGGTAGTGGGCGGTGTAAATATGCCTTCTGAGCGGTATAACGAAAAGCGTTGCCTGATCTCTGCCGAATCGCTTACCATTGTATTCAGATCACCGGCTGTAAGCTTTTGCCTTGCAAATGGCCTGGGTATTACAGGAAACGGCTGAGTGGGCGAAAGCTTTTCTCCGCGTATAGCCGTGCTGGTTAGTACCGCTTTCTCCTCAATGGGAAACAGTGGCTTGCCGGTTTCTCTTTCCAGCACAAATACAAAACCTGTTTTGGTGGTTTGGGCAACTGCGTCGATTTTTTTGCCGTTGCGTTCTACGGTTACGCATACCGGCGGACTCGATATATCCATATCCCACACATCGTGTTTTACAGTTTGGTAATGCCATATCAACTTACCGGTAAGCGCATCTATCGCCAGGATGCAATTCGCATACAACCCATCGCCCAAGCGATTGCCTCCATAAAAATCGTGGGTAGGGTTGCCCGTGCCGGCAAACACAATACCTCTTTTTTCATCTATGCTAAACCCACTCCAGCTGTTGGTAGAACCCATGTGCTTATACGCAGTAGTATCTTCCCAGGTTTCGTATCCGGGCTCTCCTGGCCATGGTATGGTGTGGAATATCCATTTTTGCGCACCGGTTTTTACGTCAAATGCACGGATATGCCCTGGCGTTTCATCGCCCACCAAACCGCTTACAATAAATAAATTTTTATATACCGCTACAGGTGAGGTAGGCGCAATCGACACCGTTTTTTCATCTCTGCCTAAACCGATACTCAAATCAATCCCTCCATCTTTTCCGAAAGAAGGAATGAGCTTACCGGTAACGGCATTTACTTCAAAAACAATGGAGCCTACCGTGTAGATGATGCGTTTATCTTCACCCTCTTCCCAGTAACTTACGCCCCGGTTCATGTTTACACTTTGCCTGTGCCATGTTTTGTTGTTAACAGAATCTGCAGGATTAAATACCCATTTTTCTTTTCCTGTTGCTGCATCTATTGCAAACAATTTCATTTTGGGCGATACACCATATAAAGTATTTTCAATAACAATCGCATTGCATTCCATTGGGCCAAACAAAGTGCTATCGCCATGCTCTGAACGATATACCCATGCCGGTTGCAGTTGTGTTACATTGGTGGTATCTATCTGGTTAAGGCCGGAATATTTGAGGTTAGCATTGCTGCCGCCGTATACGCGCCAATCGGTATACTTTTGTTCGGGCTGATAACAGGCGGAGAAAAAAACTACGATCATCGTGTACAACAGCAATCTGCTTTTGAGCATATTCATAAAAATGCAAGTGTTCATTTTTGCCACGGATTCGCAGATGGAAGTTTTATCTGCGAATCTGCGGCTTATAAAAAATTTCATTTCCCAGCGAAGGTTTAATTCATTTTAAAGAGTGCATATCCATATAATATTCATCCCTATTTCATTTGTTTTTTAGCAACACCAACATTTGTTCAGCAAATCGTTGACCTAATAACAACATCCCTTCCACATCAAAATGGGCTGTGTCTCCATTGCCATTCCTTGTAAGATCTGTGGTGGTTACCAGTTTACAGTGCGGATCTGTTGCACAATATTCTCTCTGCCGTTGGCGCGCAAGGTCTCCAAACGCCCAGGTATTGCTGTTCACCTCCCCTATTACAATGGGCAGTTGCGGTATGTTCAATTGTTCTCGGATGGATTCAAAAAAATGAAGCAATAGATCCTTGTAATCGTTTGCCATCGTTTGGCTGATACCTGCCTCATGCTCACCCTGCATCCAGATAAAACCACGGATCACACAATGCGGGTATGTTTTCCGGAGTGAATCCATTGCCTGCTGAATATTTTGCAGAAGGTTTTTGTACAAAATACCGGTTACACGTCCGGCTTCAGGATAATGCCAGTTGAGGCCTTTATCGTTGTACCCCTTCAGCGATGGAATATAATCGTTGTAATCGCTGCTCCGGGCAATACCGGTGCCGCCTACCGCGTATTTGAGTACAGCGATGTGCCAGTCGCTCATACTATCGGCCATCATCTTGCCAAAGCCCACTTCGGGACCAAATGCATATGAGTAAGCCGTTTCCTCTGAAATGTCCGACACACCGGTTTGCATCTTTGTCCACCGGTTTACATATTCCTTCCGCGCGTTGCTGCCGGGCCACAACAACACCGTAGAAGCATCCACAAATTCCTGATTGAAATTTTCTATCCCGTCTTTATAGCGGGCAGCATTGTTGAAACCCACGGCGTTCGACTGTCCTGCCAATATAAAAACCTCCACCCTCGCCTTCTTTTTCTTCTTTTTTTTAATCACGATGCCCGCGAACGCATGGGCGGTTATCAGCAGTGGCAACAAACATGCAAACAATGGCTTCATCATCCTGCACTTTGTATAACAAGTCATTCAACAAGGTTTATTTTTGAAACAATCTGCCACAATTTCCCAACACCTCTTTTATATCGTCTTTCCTAAATAGTCGCATAGCCACGGGCATTCTATTGTTGCAATCGCACGTTCAGCACAGAACGTTCTGTCAACTTTCCGTCTTTGTCTTCTATAAAAGCCTCAATGGTGCAGGTTCTGTCGGCAACAAATCCTTTGTGCGCATTGTATAATACCAATGTTCCTGGCTTGTCTTTTTCACTGATCTTATATTTCACCATTCCCTGGTTGGTTTTGCTGAAAAGCACTTTTACGGTTACGGGTTCTTTGATAACAATGGAAGGCGGATTCATTACGTTCACATTGCCGGGGAGTTCGTAGGTTCCGTTGATTGAAAAAGCCAGCGGTACTTTTTTAAACTGGTTGTGATAATAACCAATCTCTTCCTGTGCAGCATTAAAAATAGCGAATTGCAGGTTTACCGACGAATCGAATTGCAAAGCCGGCCTGAATCTGGATGATGAAGCGCGGGGTCTCGCTCCGTTGGTTGTGAAAGTGGCAAAGTATCCCGCAGGCAGATTGCGCAAATCGAGCCTGACAAAGTCGGTAAAGGTATTTTCGAGATATTCAATTTCATGTTCTACCTGTTTCAACACACCCGTTACCGTTAGGTCTCCCGCATACAGCAACCGTTGCAGCTTTTGGTTAAGCAGCACGCTGTTCTTATCGAATGCTTTGTAAGCCAGCTTTGTTGATTTGTTCCAGATCTTTTCAGAGTAGGCTGGCATGCGGGCCAATATCTCTGGCACTTCCATGTAGTTTGCCATCTCCCACGAACAGTATTGCGCACCTATGATGCGGTTATTGTCGGGCAATTGAATGGCATGGTAAGAAGGCGCTGCGTCCCACCAGTTTTCCCATTTTGAAATATTCCATTGATCGTAAATAAATTTTGCACCCCACCTGTATCCGGGCGTAATGTACAAAGGTTTCCAACTGGCGTTCATTATAGTGTATCCGTTGTCGAGTAAACTATCCGGGCGTTGGTATAAGGTTTCCCAGGCAAAAATCAGAATATCATCAGGCACAGTTAAATACGGCGTGCCCTTGCCCTTAAAGCTCTCCCACATCAGTGTTTTTTTGCCTAAAGATTTTACATACTCATTCATCTCAATAATATACTCCAGCAATATATCGTGCACATTGTTGTATCCTTTTTGTTTGATTGTATTTTGCGTAGCCGGAAGTTTTTCGAACAGCTCAAAGTTGCATTCGTCGGCACCAATATGTATGTAAGGCGATGTGTGAAAGATGTCGGACATTTCTTTTGTTAATGTTTTCACTGCTTCGTACACTTGGGGCTTATTTAAATCGATCACTCTTAAATCTGCATTTCCAAACAGTTCGGGCATTGCCCTGCGCATGGCAGTGCTATGCCCCGGCAAATCCATTTCGGGTACAATGGACACACCTCGCGCATGCGCATACGATACCAGGTCGTTCAATTCTTTTTCGGTGTAATGCCTGCCGGGTGTTGCCAGTTGAGGGAATGCCTTTGAAGGAAAAGTGAATGACTGATCGTCGGTAAGGTGCAATTGCAGATACGGGATTTTGTAAAATCCGCAAATGTCTACAATGGTACGAAGCGTGGATGCTTCATGCCACTGCCGGGCCACATCTACCAGTAAGCCCCGGTAAGCCAGGTCTGGCTGGTCGTTGATCCGTAACTGTTGCCATACCAGTGTTTTGTTTTTTACAGATGCCATTTGCAGCAGCGAAGCCATTGCCCAGGCAACCGCCTGATAACTGCCACCTTTTACAACAATGGATTGTTGAATGTTGATGCTGTATTGATTTTCATTCAGCGCTTTGTCGATAGACACCTGCATGTTTGCCGCGGCTGCCGAACGGGATTCCCTGACAGCAATGAACGACAACTTGCTCAACTGATCTTTGAAACCATCGATGGCCGGTTGAATGGTTTTGTCGTCGAGCCAGTATTGCAGAGACGGGAAAGCACTTGTTTTGCCCATTAAACCGGTTACCTGCTTTGGCAGTGGTATAACGTTGATGGTTTGCGACATCAGGAGCGTTGAAAATAAGAGCAACGTTGCACATACTAATAAACTGTTCTTGCTTAACATGCCTTGAATAATTTTGAATGTGATGAGGAAAATGACTGGCGGTGTTATTGAACTACCAGCCAGGTATATCCTTGTGCGGGAATTTCCACCTCAACAAAGGCTTCTGCCGCACTGTTTAATGTATGGGTAACAGGGTTATTTGCTTTAATGCTGATTTTCGCTGTTTTGTTAAGCCCGGTATAATACAACGGCAGCTTCATTTTTCTTTTAACAGGCGTATCCAGCGGGTTGTAGAGCATTGCCAATGCTTTTTGTGGCAGCGATGCGTCTACATGCATAATGCCATCCCAATCGCGCCCGTCGGGGCGGCGCAGGTGAATGATATCGGCATTGAGGATATCCCGGTATTTTTTATACCAGGCAATTACCCCGTGCACCAGCTTTTTGGTACTATCGGTATCGTACAAGCGCGGACCGCGATAGCATGCCTGCACACCCGATCCGTAATATTGCATCATCAGTTGCTCGTACATATCCAGGTGATCTTTGAGCGGTTCGATCGTTGCAGCAGCTCCTCCGCCGCCATATTCCGTTAACGGAACAAAGCCCCAGACCATCGAGGGAATCTCGTTCCACATAGCATCATAGATGTTCTGGCGATTCAATATTTTTTGACGTTCTCTTGGCAATGTAAAGTTTGGCTCCCGGTAACCAATACCCGCTTTATTAGAACCGTCTAAAAAATACCAGTCGGGCGAATTGATATATATGCCCCGCTCGTTGAGAAAGTGATACAGTTTTTTTTGCAGCTCTGCCTGTGCCCATTGCGAATCTTCGAGGCCTTTATGCCCTGCATGCCGAGTCGAAGCACAAACATCTCCTCCATAAGGCCCGTCATTTTCAAACATATCGAAGCCTGTTTTTTCAAAGAAATTTTTAATTTTTTGCAGCCATTCTAACCCCCAGGCACTCGCCAGGCACGGCGATGAACCGCCACCTACCTGCCCCGGTTTGCCCGTATGCGGGTTGATCACATCTACCTCAGGACTAATGCTTCTTGAAATGAACAAGGCATAACCGCCTATCAGAATGTTTTTCGAATGGGCATAGTCTGCCACCTCCTTGTACATTTTTAAATTGGCTGCGCTGGTATCTTCCATATTCAACGCGCTGCCAAAACTTAACATCACCGCTTCGTAACCGGTTGCCACACACTGGTTAATTGCGCGGCGTATCTGGGCTGTGTCTTGTGCAATAAGATGCATGAAGATGGGATTGCGTGTTGTCCAGGGAGCGATTGTCCTGTAAAATTTTTTACGGGCCAATCCCCTTCTTTCCCTGTCGTAACTATCGAGCAACAATTCGTAGGTTCGGATGGAATTGAAATGCTCCCCCGCTTTCAGCAAAACGCCTGTTCCATGCCGGGGATAAATTTCAAGTAGGCAGGGAGTTTGATATTGCACATGTACCTGGCTGCGATACAGGTAATCCGATTTCCAATTCGTGGTCTGATCGCTCAGGTGTATCCGCATCGCATCGTTAAAAGCATAATTGCTTTCTACAAATATTCCATGCGGCACTGCCATTTTAGAGCTGTCGCCCGTTACTGCCGATTCCTCTTCCGGCATTGCCAGTATTTCATTTACCACCTGGTCTATTTTAACCGTGGCATTGCTGTTGTTTTCGATGGTAACACGTTTACACAATACCGGTAGGTTGTCAAAAACGTCATAATGCACTTTTACCGTAATGTCTTTAAATGCAACGCTCCTGCTTTTAAAATGCAATACAAGCGATTTACCTGTGGGCAAACGCCTGCTTGTTGCCCAGTCCACTGCTTTCCATTGAACTGGTTGGATAAGCGCAGTCCATTCGTGGGATGTGTAGAAAAAATCGTGGTCGTCTGGCTTTAGCTCTTTCAACCAGCTTTTTACAAAATACGCATGTTCCTTTTGCCCGTATAATCCGCCTACGTTGTACTCCGTTCCATTGATGGTAATGCGTGCTTCAGGACGAACCGACCGGATGAGCTGTTCGCCGGAAACCAGGTTGGTATAATCAAAACAAACAATATTCCCACCCAAGTAAAAACTTCGTTGTATCATACCGTTGGTGATGGTCATCGTTTTTTCGGCTTTATTTTCCGAAAAGCGGGCGGGCATATTCCGGGGATGCACCAGCCAGTCGTTTTGCTGCTGTGCAAATGCAGCGGAAACATTTTGCGCCGATACTTCGGTTATACATATCAGCAATACAATACAGGAAAGCAAAAAGCCTTTTGATAAATAAGCCATACTTATTGGGGATTAATGATTTTCTACAATAAAATTCAATTGTTAATGTCGTTGCAATAGAGTGAAGGCGTGCGCATATCGCAGGCCTAGTTGTATATTGGACCACCGGTCGAAATGCACATAGTGCATGTCGGGACTTTTTAAACCGTCGGTAGCAACGCAATAGGTATATGCAATCCGCAAAGGAAGTTCATGCAATGTTCGCCGCACAATGGGTATGCCTGCTTTGTGTACCTCCGACCGGCCCTGTCCGTAAAACTCAGCAAGGTCGCCGCACACAAATGGCAGCTTAGGTATGTTAAGATCTTTCCTGAGACTGACCACCAAACTGTCGAGCTTGCCCTGATACAATGCGGCTAACTCGGGATTGACCGAATCGCTTTCTCCCTGGTGCCACAGCACACCTGTTATTGCGCCATCTTTAGCCGCTCTTTTTGCTCTTGCAATGGCGTTGGCATAATGACCTGTGCCTTTTTTAAGGCGATTAATCTCTGCACCGCCCCAGGCGCATGGAATTAAACCCACTATTACGCCAGGATGCGTTTTCATGTATTCCTTTGCAAAGTCCATCCCCATACCAAACTGAGCAGACGACTGCAGCGGGTGCAGCGGATGGGCTGCCGGCATCCATTCAACATTTTTTGCGCTGCTGTCGGCATCCAGATGATATTGACCACTAAGTGTCCAAACACCGGGCACCGTGTTTTTATCGCCGGGCTGCCACGGATCGGTTTCCACCACGCAACCATAGCCGGCCATGTTCGATTGCCCCATGAGGAGGAAAATGTGAAAATTTTTCTTTTTACCGGGATGTGGAACCGACGCTGCAGGAACCTGTGCCATACTGGTTAGTACGTACATCAGGCAGGCTGCGATAAAAATACATTTGTTCATTACCGTTATTAAGTTTTTTCAACGCTCAATAATATTTCAGGCGATGTGTTTACAGGGGTATTGAACCAGGCTACTGAGCACCTGGTTACAATACTGCTCCTGTTTTTCAATAATCAACCTTGAACTGTATGAGACCTAAAACCAATTGCCATTGTTATTGCAGGGGGTCGAAAGTGCCGTTGTTCCAGCCTTGTGTCTGTTCAATATTCGCACTTCGTTCTAACACGTACATCGGCATGCCATAGAAATAATAATTGTCCTGCACTTCTATGTCGCGGGTGTCCACTGTCACCACTTCCCAGGTAAACCGGTTCCAAACTGTATTGATGTCGTCGTGCAGTGTGGGGGCCGTTTGCCCGGCTTTTAAAGTATACCGCAACCCTGTTCTGCGGTTCACATCATTCAGTATGTCCAGCTTTCTCCAACGTCGTAGATCCCACCACCGCTTGTCTTCAAATGCAAACTCTACAAACCTTTCGTTCCTGTATGCTTCGCGCACCTGGTCTTTGGTGGCGGCTGTAATTCCATAATGTCCGTCGTTGCCAGGCAAAATATCAGCCCTGTTTCTTATCTGGTACAATACATCGAGCGCCTCCGCGGTTTTATCCAGTTCGTTGGCTGCCTCTCCAAAATTCATCAGCACTTCTGCAAAACGTATCTCCAGCCAGTCTACGGTGCCGGCATGTACCGTTTGCTGCGTGAGCGTTTTGTCCAATCCTTTCTGACGATAAAAGCTCGTGGGCGTACCGAGTGGGCCGATCACACTGCCGTTGGGTCCCCAATAAGTCCACAAGTAAGTGCCCAGGTCAACCATATCTTTCAACGCCATGTCTGACCCGTTGTACGCAATAGATGCATAAAAACGTTCATCCCTGTTTTTGAACAAAGTGTCGTATGATGTGGTAGCGGGATTAAACGAAGAGCCGTCCTTCATCGGGAAGGCATTCACCAGTTGCAACGATGGAATATCCTGGTTGGCTGCATCTTTGGAGTACAATATCGGCCGCATGCCCGCCTGCGAATGCGATGGACCAGGCGGACCGCTATACCTGCGTACCATGATCACTTCTTTGTTCAGTTCCTGGTACCATATATCGCTGAAATTTTCCATCAGCCCTTTTCCCTTGCTGGTTAAAAAATCGAGGGCCTGCCTGTTGGCGTCGTAGGCTGCCTGCCAGCGCTCTGCACTGCCGGCAGGGGTAAACTGCGGACTTGCATAGTATAATAAAACCCTTCCTTTAAAAGACAGTGCAACACCTTTGTCTATGCGCCCTTCTTCGCCTGGCCACGCATCCGGTAACAAGGCAGCGGCATCATCCAGGTCTTTTACAATCTGTGCTATGCACTCCGATGTTTTGTTGCGCGGCACAAACAATTCTTCTTTATCCGATACGTCTTGCGTGTTCAGTACAAGCGGTACGCCGCCGTATGCTTTTACCATCATAAAATAGGCCCAGGCTCTCCAGAACAACACCTGCCCTTTCAGTTTGTTTTTATCTGCTTCTGGCAAAGCGCCGGTTTCAAGATTTTCAAGCGCCATATTTATTTTAAGAATGGTGCCGTAAGGGAAACTGTTATAAGAGTCAATCGTGGCAACACCCGCCAGGTACGCACGCATTTCACCATTGTCGGTACTTTCATCAGAAGCACCTCCCTGGTTGGTGGGCATACCGGTCATGAGGTCGCCATAAATATTATTGACATACGCATTCGCCAATCCTGCATCGTTCCAAACATCGCCGGGATTGATGGAGCGCAGGTCTTTTTTGTCGAGTATTTTTTCGCAGCCTGTAATGCAAAGCAGCCAGCCGGCCAGCGATAAAACGTATATATTTTTATAGATGTTCATGTTCATAATTTGAAAGTTTCAGAATTGTTACAATGAAACATTCACCCCGAAAGTGAAAACTTTCATATTCGGATAACTCATTGCGGACGGAACTTCCGGATCGTAGAATTTGAACTTTGACAGGTAGAATAAATTGGTAGCAGATGCCAGCAACTTAAGATCGCGTAGCCCTGCCCGTTTGGTAAACTTAACCGGGAAAGCGTATCCAAGTTGTAGGTTCTTCAACCGAACAAAACTTGCATTGTACAACCAGAAGGAAGATGCGACGTTGTCGAAGTTCATCCAGTCCGGACGAGGTTTGGGCATTTTTGCATTGGGGTTTTCAGGCGTCCAGTGATCGCTCCATATATCGTGCGGCAGCAAATTTCCAATGAGGGCTTTTCTTCCGTATCCGTCGCTGTAATATTTTTTATGTCCCGCCAGCCCCTGGAAAAATACTTCCAGGCTCAACCCTTTCCATTCGCCACGCAACAACAATCCATATGAAATGGGTGGGGTGCTGTATTGATAAATAACGCGCTGGTCGTAACCGTCTATCGTACCATCGGGTTCCTGGTTGGGCCCGCTGACATCCATATAATTCAACATGCCAATTTCAGGAACGAAGCCGATGATCCGGTAGTTGTCGGGCAGTTTATCAACATCTGCCTGCGTACGTAAAATATCATCTGCTACGTAACCTGAAATGGTGCCCAGCGGTCGTCCTATGGGGTTGTTTTCCGGACGAACATTTTGCGGCACATCTATCAGCTTTACTTTATTGGCAGCCCATGAAAAATTGCCTTTTACAAAAAAGTTCAATGAGGGGGTAAGGTTGGCGTTATAGCCCAGCTCAAACTCATATCCTTTCGAATCAACCTTACCATAGTTCTCTGCTGGCATGCTGCCGCCAAAACTTACAGGCACAGACTGAATGCGCGCGCCCAAAATGTTGTAGGTGTTCCGGAACCAGTAATCTGCCGAGAAAGTAAAATTGTTGAGGAAGCTGATGTTGGCGCCGAAATTATATGATTTTGATTTCTCCCAGGTGAGATAAGGATTTACTATGCCGCCATGCTGTATGCCTTTTACCTGGCGTTCGCCAAAATAAAATCCTCCCGATGCAACATATCGTTCCTGCCATTGCCAGCCGCCCACGGCATCGCTGCCAGTCATTCCAAAAGAAGCTCTTAGTTTAAGGAAGTTGATGGACTTACTGTTGAAGAAAGATTCATCAGAAATGATCCAGCCGGCTGATACCGAAGGAAACCAACCCCAGCGCCTGTCCGGAGCAAACAATGTCGATCCGTCACGGCGAACGGAAGCAGAGAGTATGTATTTTTGTTTATAATCATAGTCGATGCGACCGATATAGGAAAGCCTCGCAGCTTCGGTTTCGTCGCCTGCAGTGCCTGCATCCTGCGGGTTATCGCTGGTGGCAAAAAACTGGTCGGTTACAATGATCGGGAAATCGTAGCGCGCACTGTAAAGGTTGTTGTATCGCTGGGTATATTGTTCGTATACGACAGTGGCATTGATATTGTGATCGCCAAACGACTTTACATACGATGCCTGCACATTGAATTGCGATTCGTTGATCTTTTGCCAGTAATTGGAGAGATATTCTCTTCCAGGGTCCTGGCTGGTAGTGGTTCCCAGCAGTGTATCGCTCATGATCTTCCCGGAGGAACCAGTCGTTTTGAAATTGTACAAGTGTGTACGTTTGGCAAAATCCTTCGTGTAGTCGTTAGTGAGGTTTTTACTGAACGAAACCCTGGCAGACAATCCAGGTACTGCGTGCACATTGTAGTTCAGGGTCATCAAGGCATCCATTCTTTGCAGGCTGTTGCGCGAGTAACCGCCTTTTTTAATCATCTCAACAGAATTGCCCAGCCATCCCGGGTTTACGGGCTTTCCGTCTATGTAAGGCGGTGTATTCCAGTTGAAGTACAAAAGCTTGTACCATAAATTCCCGAGATCGTCTGATCCGCCATCATAGGAGAAATTGTATCTTTCGCGGTTGCCATACATATTGCCCAGACCGAGAGACACGGTAATATCGCGGCTTACTTTCGCTTCTATGTTTCCGCGCAGGTTGTATTTGTTATACTTCAGCTGATCAAGAAAGCCTATCTCGTTATAGTAACTGCCGCCGATATAGTATTTGATTTTGTCGTTACCTCCGGAGATGCTCAATGCATGACGATGTGTTAAAGGATCGCGGTACACATAATCGAGCCAGTTATAACCGCCATGCTCTTTAAAATAGGCTACTTCATCGGGTCCGAAGCGCAACGATGTTATGTCTGCGGGATAAGCCTCGTTAAAAACTTCAATGGCTTTATTTACGTCCATCAGCTTATTGATCTTGGTAGGCTTTTCGTAACTGATAGATCCATTGTAGTTGATGACGGCTTTTTGAGCATTTCCTCTTTTTGTGGTAGCCATAATTACCCCGTTGGTAGAACGCACGCCATAAATAGCTGCCGATCCTGCATCTTTCAATACACTCACTTCATCTACTTCGTTTGGATCCAACGCGTCAAAGGCAGCTTTGTTTCTCACTACCCCGTCTATCACGTATAAGGGATCGTTTGCGTTCCACGAAGCTGTAGCCCTCACTCTTATGCCCGATGCAATGCCGGGCGTGCCGGTTCCCTGGCTTACATACACGCCGCTCATTCTTCCTGCCAACAAATTGGTAAGATTGGAAGCAGGAATATTTTCTATTTCGGATGTTTTAACGGAGGTAACCGATCCTGTGAACAACCTTCTTTTTTTATTGCCATAACCTACCACCACTGCCGAATCAAGACTGGTGCTGGCAACCCTCAACACAACTCTAAAATCATTTTTACCTTTTACCATAAATTCCTGCGACTGGTAACCTACAAATGAAATGATCAGCACATCGGTTTCCTCCAGTCCATCAATGCTATAATTGCCATCCGCATCGGTTTGCACTGCTTTGTTTTTTCCTTTCACTTTAATGGTTGCCCGCTCTAGCCCGTTTCCATTCTCATCGGTAATTTTCCCTTTTACATCTATTAACGGCGGCTTGCTTTCATCCGCCGGAGCCTGGTTGAGCTCGCCTGCTAAAACATTTTTAAACTTTATTACAACCGAATTTTTTACGATGGCATACGTCAGCGGTTGTGTTTTAAAACATTCGTCGAGCACTTCTTCTACCGTGGCATTGATGAGAGAAAGCGTAACAGGGCTCGATTCTTTTAATACATCGTCCGAATAAAAAAACAAATACTCGGTTTGCTTTTTTATTTCTTTAAATACTTTTTGCAGCGATGCCTGCTTTACATGAATATTGATTTTTTGGGCATAACCGTTTGCATGTACCTGCAGGCATGCAGTAAGTAATAAAATTCCCGTAAGTTTCATATACAGCAGCGTTTTGAGAAGCAGCGGCATATTCCTGTTTTCAGCACAGGATGCGCCTTTTGCAGGAACCAATAATTTCATACTTTTGGTTTTATTGGGTTAAACAATAAGCAGTTCTTACCAGTATTGTATTGTTGGGTTGACCCAAATTGAAGGCCTGAAGTGTTACGACCACTTCGGGCTTTTTTGTCAACCACGTTTACGATGGCTTACTATATCATTGTTTGCTGGTTTTTTGTGAAGAGATAGGGTTTACATTATCGTTTTGATATTACTATTATTTTGTTTCCTTCTATTGCGAACTTCACTTCTTCCGTTTCTTCCAGTATGTCCAGCAGATCTGTGAGATCGGCGCTTCGCGAAATTTCGCCGGAAAAAAGCTTGGTACATTTGCCTTTGTATTCTGCCTGTACGTCGTACCAGCGGCAGGCCTGTCGCATAATGGTGCCTATATCCGCGCTGCTGAAAAGAAACAGACCATCTTTCCAGGCTACGGTTTCTTCGAGGTTTACATTGCTTTGTACTACGATATTGCCGCCGTTGTTCACCTGCGCCTGTTGCCCCGGCTTTAACAAAGTGGTGTTGCCTCCGCGCGACAGCTGTATTGCTCCTTCCAGCAATGTGGTTTTTCCAATTTCGTCGTCGTAGGCCATTACGTTAAAATGAGTACCCAGCACTTCTATTGTCATATCGTTTACGGATACCCTGAAAGGTCTTTTCTTATCCTTCGCTACTTCAAAATACACTTCGCCTGTTATGGTTACTTTGCGCTCCTTTGCATCAAAACCAACGGGGTAGCTGATGGAGGAAGCTGCGTTTAGCCACACTGCCGTGCCATCGGGCAGCACTACTTTATACTGGCCACCACGCGGTGTGGTGATGGTATTATGATATACTTCTTTCGTTTGCCTGCCAACGGTATTGTATACCAGTTCGCCATTTGCTTTTTTAATGATCTCCGCCTGACCCTGGTTGGCCAGCAACCCGTTGGCAGCACTGTCGAGCTCCACTGTAATGCCACTGGCTAATGTTAACACTGCTTTATTACCACCGGGCACGATCTTTTCCTTTAAAGCCGCCTGGCTGATATTTGCAGGTTTTATTTTATCTGCGCCATACAGGAACCAGAAGACACTTGCACTGAGCACAGTAATAGCTGCCGCTGCAACTGCCCACCAGCGTTGCTTTTTACGCGCCAGCGGTATAACGGGATTTTCACGTGCAACCGGTTGAAGCTTCGCCAATATCCGCTGCCGCGTTTCTTCGTCTGCTGGTTTCTGATATTGGGCATCGTTCCAAATTGTTGCAGCAAGCGCTGCCCATTTTTCTTCGTATGCAGGTTGTTGCAGCGTTTCCCACAGGTTTGCAAACTCCTGTTCGGACAATGTACCCGAAAGGTATTTTTCAAACAAAATGGTAAGGTTTTCCTCGTTCATACTATAAGTGTTGTAAAAGCAATGCAGGGTAAAGACAACGGAGTAACCAACAAGGGGGTGTTGTTTCGAAAAAAAATTTAGAAGGAAGGTTCAATGCAAAACAACCTGGAATTAAAATTCCAGGCAACAATATTTGATCGATCCGATGGCTCTGGCTCGTCACAAGCAGCGAGAGCCGTAGGCTCGGTACCATTTTGTAAGGATGGATTTCAATCCATCCGCTTCCTAACCGAACAAACCGGTCTGATTAATTAATGAGCCGCAGATTCGCAGATAAAGGATTCTCTGCGGCAAAAAAATGAACTTTCACTCACTCAATGACATAGGTTTTTAACCCGTCCGCGGCATAGCTCTTCAGGAATTTTAATTATGCATTACCCGACATCAACAGGGTAACTAACGCCAATGCGTGTTCTTTTAAATACTGTCGTAAAAAGGAGATGGAGCGAACGATGTAGCCTTTTACCGTTTCGCGGGTGATGTTCATTTCACGGGCTATTTGTTCGTGCGTAAACCCGTTTTCACGGCTCAGCTTAAACGCTTTTTGTTGCTGTGGTGGCAACTGGTGTATGCCTTCGTTGATGCAAGCCTGTAACTCGTGGTAGGCTGCCAGTTGATCGGCGTCGGCAAGAACATCCTGTGATATGTGGAGGAGATAATTAATGTAAGCGTCTTCCGTTTTAATACGCCTCATCCTGTTGTAGATGAGGTTGCGGGCTGTAATAAACAGGTAATTATCAATATTTTCAATGGCGGCAAGCCTTTGCCTGTTTTGCCAGAGCTTTAAAAACACTTCTTGTGTAATATCTTCCGCCTGTTCATGCACTTTTATCAGCATAAAAGCAGTGGCGTACACTTTGTTCCAACAGGCATTGAACAACTGATGAAATGCATCGTTATTGCCCATGCTTATTTCGTGCAGGATAGTTTGGTTATTGTTGAGCTGACTGATCAAAATATGAAAATTACAGTATGCTGAAACTTTCAGAATCCAAATGGAAATTAAGAAAGATTTTTGAATTAGTAGTCAGCTATCAGCAGTTTGCGGCAAGCTTGTTTGGAGTTTGTCGTTTATGGCTATAGTTAGGTGTGTTAACTTTCCTGGAACAAACATTAAACGAAAAACCATAAACGCCAAACTCACTTTATCGTTAACGACTTAAACTTTTTTGTCAGTTCTGTAAGCGATTGCTCCACTCCCATTCTTTCGAGCGAAGAAGCGCCTACAAACCCATGTACTGCTACCCTATCCAGCACCACGCGTACGTCGTCGGGTGTGTTGATCGGTCCGCCATGCGCCAGGAAAAAAATATCGGGGTTAACACGTTTGCCTGCCTCCATGATGTCGATGGTCGTTTTGATCGCTTCATCCATGGTAACGGTGGCGCCCGTAACGCCTACAGATCCACCTACGGTTGTGCCTACATGCGAGATGATGGCATCGGCACCAGCTTCTGCCATTTGCGCCGCCTCTTCTGCTTTTGCTACATATACAATAGAGAAAAGATCCATTTTGGTGGCAAGGCGTACCATTTCAACCTCTTTGGCAAAGCCCATTCCTGTTTCTTCGAGCACCTGTCTGAAATGCCCGTCTACAATACAATGCGTGGGAAAATTATTGACACCGGAAAAACCCATTTCCTTCACTTTTAATAAGTGATGCCACATTCTTCGCCTCGGATCAGACCCATGCACACCGCATATTACGGGTATTTCGTCTACTACCGGTAGTACTTCAAATTCGCCGATGCTCATCGCTTCGGCATTGGCATCGCCGTAAGCCATCAATCCGGCGGTTGAGCCGTGACCTGCCATGCGAAACCTGCCGGAGTTGTAAATAATGATAAGGTCGGCTCCTCCTTTCTCAATAAATTTTGCACTGATGCCGGTTCCGGCGCCTGCTGCAATAATGGCTTTTTTTTGATCAATAGTTTTCTGTAACCTGTCTCTTACTTCCTGCTTGGTATATGGATTTCCCTTTCCTGTCCATGGATTCGGCATAATAATTTGCTTAAAGTTTTTGAAGAGTGTTTTGAAGCTGCTAAGATAAAAGCAATTCGGATTCCTGTTTTACGATTTTTTCTTTTCCAGCAAACCCAGCAATGCCTCTACCAATTGTTGTGAGAAAGCAGGATCATTGATATGAGCATCTGCCTCTGTTACGATGATCGATGGCTTTGTATGTTTTTTTATAGAGTTGAAAAGCACACGGTTAATTTCGGGACGGTAAAAAATGCCGCCTTCGGCATCAATCTGTGAAATGCCTTTTGAGGGGATCAACACTTTTACAGGCGCTGTGGACCGGTTTATTTTTGCTGCCAGTTGTGCTCCGAGTATTTCATTTTCCTCTTTATTGGTACGCATCAACGTTACGTCGGGCGACCAGCTATACAATTCGCGATTGCGGTAATGGGCGGGTACCGTATCGGGTTGTGCAAAATTTACCATATCCAGGCAACCGGGAACAACCACCTGCGGAATGCCCATATCTGCTGCAGCATTCAGCCGCTCCGGTCCCGCACTGCATATACCGTTGCATAACTCGTCTGCCAGTTCTGTAGTAGTAACATCCAGCACTGCATCAAACACACCCTCACGTATCAACGATTCCATCGTTTTTCCTCCGAGGCCATTCGCATGAAACGCCAGCACTTCGTATCCTTTTTTACGCAATAGCTCGCTGCACTGGTCTACGCAAGCAGAAGTATTGCCAAACATGCTGATGGCAATAGTGCCGGCGGAACTGCTTTTTTCTGACTGTTTGGTAATGGCAGCCATTGCACAAATGGCCGCAGCGGCCTGTCGTATCAATAACCGGCTGATACTATTTAAACCTGCCACATCAACAATGGAAGGCATTAATACAATGTCTTTGCTCCCTACCTGGCGCGACAGGTCTTTGGCAGCTGCCGTAGATAAACAAAGTTTAGCCATACCAAAGGGAATGGACTGCATGGCAGCAAGGGCTATATAGGTTCCGCCGCCGCCGCCCATACCAATTGCTGCTTTTATTTTGTTCTGGGCAACCAATTCTGCTACCAGCTTTGCCGCTCCCGCACTCATTACCTGCACCGCCTTGCCACGGTCGCCCGACTGGCGCAGTGCTGTTAATGCAGAGCCCGCTGCCGCTGCAGTTTGCTCGGCACTTATATCAACAGGAAATGAAACAGAAGTTTCCATTACGCCGGTGTTTAGCGCAATTACTTTTTCTCCGAGGGCAAGAATGCATTCCCGCAAAAAACTGAAATCTTCTCCTTTGGTATCGAAACAACCGATTATTAAAACAGATTTTTCCTGATCTTTCATATAGAAAACAAAAAAGTCATTTGGAAGGAACAACAATATCGAATACAATCACTCTTTCGAGCTTCGGTACCACGAAAGCCTTTACATCTTCGTGTATAGGATGGGGTAAGTAAGCATCGCGCGATTCAGGCGTATCAAACGTCATTACAAAGCCATGCGTAAAATCTTCATTCAATCCTTCATCTCCGTTATACGGACCATATTCCATATCCAGTAGTCCGTCTATTCTTCCAACCATATTCTTCATCGTGAGGAAACAATCTTCTATCTGCGCGTTTTGCACGCCGGGCTTGAATTTAAAAACGCCGAAATGTCTGACCATAATGTGCTTACTAACGGTTTGGTTTATTGGGGTGATGAATTTACATGATTTTTTTTGAACAACGAACCACGGAGGCACCAGGGCACGGAGGATCACAGAGATATTGAGGTTATTGTTTACCGCGTGTTTGAATTGATAAGAACCGAATAAGTGGGCAGGGCGCATGGTTCCTCTTGAGAGATTAGGTGAGGTTTTTCGTTTGAACCACGGAGGCACCAGGACACGGAGGGGCACGGAGATAATCTCATAACGTCAAAAAATAAACGCTAAACCCTACACTCCAAACGTTTCACTTCAGCTCTTCAAATTTATCGGGATACAGGCGGATGGTTTTGTGAGGTTGATCTTTTACCTTCCCTATAAATACGAGCTGGCCATCCTTAGCTTCTATAATTATAATAACATCTTTTGCTTCCTGCCCCGATGACTCAAAGTGTACATTATAAACGGATTTGCCTTTTTTAAAAGCGGTGGTCCAGGCACAGCTTTCTACGGTAAAGCTGCCAATCATTGGCGGATTGGTGCCTGGAGAAATAATGATCTCCTTTTCTTTTATTTCGATGGTTGACTTCTCCTCTACACTGCGGGTAACATTTCCCGCCGTATCGAGGTATTCGGTTTTAGAGGCAGTCAGTAATATTTTTTTACCGCATTGTGCAAAACCTTCGATGCCTGCACAGCAAAGTATAACAGCAAGTGAAAAGATTATTTTGTTCATATGCAAATATTTATATGCTTATGAAGATAGATAACCCCTGAGGATATATACAGAGAGTTGCTTTTAGTGGTAAAATGCGCTTATATTCGGTAACAGTAATATACTTCCAATATTAACGCATGATCCTTGTTGAGTCAATTTTTTGGGAACGGATGCAGTCATACGCAAAGCTTTCGCAGGAAAGCATGGACGCATTAACCGGCATTCTTCAGCGAAAAGAGTATAGAAAAAATGACCTCTTTGTGACTAACGGGCAAATTCCTAAAACCGTTGCCTTTGTGATAAAAGGTTTGTTTTCGCAGTACTATACAAGCGATAACGGCGATATTATTATTAAACGATTTTTTCCGGAAGGCTATTTCACAGCTTCTGTGAGCGCTTTGCTTACCAAATCGCCCAGCAACTTTACCATTAAAGCGCTGGAGCCTACCACCGTGCTGGAATATGACTTTGATTCCTTTAAACGGCTAACAGAGCAGCACGGGGATATTGCGGCCATGTATATCCGTTACATGGAACTTCACTGGATCATTGAAAAAGAACCGTTGGAAATTTCGCTTAGGTACGAAACGGCCAAAAGCAGGTACCTCGATTTTTTAAAACAATATGCCTTTCTCGAACCCCGCCTGAAACAACACGAAATAGCGTCGTACCTGGGTGTAACTCCCACCCAGCTCAGTCGCATCCGCGCAGAGCTGTAATTTTTTTGAAAGCATCAACATATGTAAATGTTCAGGCTTGCAAGGCTGTATACTTTTGAATTGTTAATCAAGCATTACAACACATTCAAAAACTATCGTTATGCAGGCAATGGCAAAAGATTATTTTACAGATCATCTCGAAAACAAAGCGACAATCATCCGGGCGGAAGAGGGAGAACGCATCCGCGCGGGAGAAGGATCGTGCACCTTTAAAATTACGAGCGAAATATCAAACAACCAGTTAGGGATATACGAAATTGTAGTTCCGCCAAATACTACCGGCGCCAGGCTGCATTACCACCGGTTCATGGATGAAATCTTCATTGTAAACAAAGGAATACTGACCGTGCAGGCATCGTACGATGAACATCAGTTGCACGAAGGCGGTATGGTATATATTCCCAGGTTTACACCACATGCATTTTCCAACACATCCGATAAGGAAGTGAAACTGACCCTGATATTTACGCCCTCGCAACAAAGGGAAGGTTTCTTTCACGGAATGTTTGAATTGTTGAATGAACCTGTAATGGACACGGCAAGGTTTATACAGCTTTATCATAAATACGACAGCTATTTGGTGGAAGGAGAAAGGTAAAAGGCGGAGGGTGTAAGGTATAGGGTTTAGCGTTTGAGGCTTAGAGTTTTTTAAAAAAACTATACACCACAACCAACAAGCACTTTCTGTTATTACAGCACCGGTGCAGGACTTCAAATCAGCAATCAAAAAATCAGCAATCAGTAATATTTAGTAGTATTATTGCAGCACATTAATGTTCAATTGTTATCATGATCAAACCTGATTACCGTTCTTGTATATTCCTGCTTATACTATCGCTCTGCTTCCAAATATCCCAGGCCGCTATTGTTGACACGGTGGTAACTTATAGTGCGTCTATGAAGAAGCAAATTAAAGCCGTGGTTATTCGTCCCGATAATTACGAGAAAGAAAAAGCGCTGCCTGTGGTATACCTGCTGCACGGCTATAGTGGTAATTACGCCAACTGGACCAACAAGGTAAAAGGACTGGAAAAAGCAGTTGACCTTTACCGTTGTATGATCGTATGCCCCGATGGGGGCTTCGGCAGCTGGTATTGGGATAGTTATTTGGACAGCAGTTCCAGGTATGAAACCTATGTAAGCTGGGAGCTTGTAAGCTGGGTAGATCAAAAATACAAAACGATCAAAAATAAAAGTGGAAGGGCTATCACCGGTTTAAGCATGGGAGGTCACGGCGCATTGTATCTTGCATTTAAACATCCGGATGTATTCGGAGCCGCGGGAAGCATGAGCGGCGGCGTAGATATTCGCCCGTTCCCCAATAACTGGGACATGGCGAAACACTTGGGACCGTATGCACAACACCCCGAACGTTGGGAGAAAAATACTGTAATCAATATGTTGTACCTGCTTGCTCCCGGTAAATTATCGTTGATCATTGATTGTGGAACAGAAGACTTCTTTTTCAAAGTAAATGAAGAACTTCATGAACAACTGTTGTTGCGCAATATTCCTCACGATTATATAACACGTCCCGGTGCGCACAATTGGGAGTACTGGGCCAATGCAGTGCAGTATCAACTGTTGTTCATGCATCGTTATTTTGAAACAGCAGTGAGCGGTCGGCAGTGAGCTTTCAGCCGTGAGCGGTCAGCAGTGAGCTATCAGCTTTCAGCTGTCAGCAATGTATTAGTATTGAAAAACTCTTGCTCAGACCTACACCTTACACCCTATACCTTACACCCTATACCTTACACCTTCTATCTTCTACCTTCCACCTTTCCTCAGTTCCGGTAAAATGCACAATTTTCTTTCGATACAATGTCGATGGGCATATAATAAGTTTTGGGCACTTCGGTTTTAAGCACCAGGTGCTGGTATAAGCTCATGATGGCCCTATAGCCTTGTTCGATTGGTTTATGACAGATCAGGAAATCGATCCACCCTTTTTTAAGCAAGGAAATATTCTCTTCAATGAAATCGTAACCGGTGACCAGCGTATTTTTTATTTGATGCTTTTCAAGAAAACCAGCTACGGCCCCTACCCTGGAGTTGGTTACAAACACGGAACGGATATCGGAATGCTGTTCAAAAATTTCTGACAGATTTTTTTCGATGGAAAGTTTATCCGTTCTTCTTATGTCGGTTTTGACAATGGGATTTTTCCGGTTATTGTCTTTAAAATAGGCCCTGAACCCTTCCTCCTTTCTAAGCAGGCGATTGTGCTGCTGGTTTTTGATTTCTTTTGAAACGTTTACCACGAGGATCTTTGCTTTTTCAGGTATGCTATACTTAACCAGCTGCCCACCAAGATAACCGCTTTGAAACAGGTCAGGCCCTATATAGCACAAGCTTGGCTGATGAGGAATATCTGAATTGATAAATACAAAGGGTATGCCTAGCTGTTGGCAGGCGTTCGTAAATTGTATAGACTCATCCAGGAAAAAAGGCGCCAGCAACACAGCATCAACCTTTCGTTTAAGGATAAGCGCTGCCTGTTTTACAAATGAATCTTTATCATTCTGATCGAAAAAAAATTTCCCGATATTGATACCAAATTGCTTCAGTTCGGCTTCAGCCTGTATAATGCCATTTAAAGGCGCCTGCCAGTAATCCGATTCGTCGGAAATGTGCGGAATGAGGATATCGAATTGCAGCGTTTTGCGCGAGGCTAATGTACGTGCCAGGATGTTAGGCTGATAATTGAGCTCCTGTATGATTTTATTGATCTTTGCTTTTGTTTTTTCGGAAACGCCTTCCCTGTTGTGTAGTACCCTGTCTACCGTTCCTATGGAAACCTTGGCGCGGCGTGCAATCTCCTTTACGCCTGTGGTATTATTTTTATTCTTTGAACTCATACTATATGGTAAAGATAGGTTGTACTTTTCGCTATTGAAATTTACATTCATTTTTCGGATGAAAGACCTGTTTGCTGGCGCACGAAGGTTGCTTCGCCGCCATATGTTTTGCTGTGGTTTTAAGGCGCTGCCGATCCGCAAGGAAGATACGAGAGAAGAAGAGTTTAGATAACGTTTGATGACTTAATGATGCAAAGTCATTAACGCTTTACCGTCATCGCGAGCCGCCGGCGAAGCGATCTTCCGCACTAAGCATCGGTTAGCTACGCACCAAGGTTGCTCTGTCGCCATAAGTTTGATAATTTAAGGTTTCCATCCTTTAAAAGGTTGGAAACCCTGCCAACGGTTGTGGTATTTGCAATCATCAATAAATGCTCTAAATTGCCGTGTTAATACAATCATATGAGAGCACTGCTTATCCTTCTTTCCCTCGTGTCTGCCATCAGTCTTCATGCCCAAAAATCGAAAAGAAATAATGTGGCTCTGTATGCTTTTGATGAAAAATGGAACAGTTGCAGGGCCGAAGAAGCAAAATACCTGGGATGCCTGCAAAAGCTGAGTGATACCGCCTACGAGTGGAGATATTATCATTTTGACGGACCGTTGATGACGATTGAAACTTACAAAGACAAGCCAAAGTAAGAAATGTTTGTTATTTATTGTTTGGAGTTACCACAACGATAAACCATAAACCCCAAACTACATACCCGCCTCCTATCCATTGCCCAATCGCCTTAGCGTTATATAGGCCATTAACCCCGAGCTGTGGCTAAGCGCCGCTTCGTCTACATTAAAAGTAGCCGTGTGCAAAGAAGAGGTAATTTTCTTTTCTTCATTCCTGATGCCGAGCAAATAAAAACAGGAATCTGCGAGGTGGGAATAATAAGCAAAATCTTCCGACGCCATCCATTGATCCGCCTCCAGCACATTTTCCTTTCCAAGATATTCTGTTGCATACCCCGAAAGTTCGGCTGTGAGGGCTTCATTGTTAAACAGGTAGGGATACCCGTTATTAATGGTGAATTCACAGCTGCCGCCCATACTTTCGGCTATGCCTTCTGCCATTTTTTTCATTTCTTTCCTGGCTTTATCACGCCATTCTTCGTCAAACGTGCGGAAAGTTCCTTCCATATACACTTCGTCGGGAATAACGTTAATGGCACCATTGGCAATCATCCTGCCAAATGAAATAACAGTTGGAACAAAAGGATTTGCAAGGCGGCTTACCAACTGCTGCAATGCTACAATAATGTGTGATGCAATTAATACAGGATCTATATTATCCTGAGGCTGAGCGCCATGCCCGCCCTTCCCTATGACTTTTATTTTCAGCTCGTCCATCGATGCCATGTGCTTTCCTTTTCTGAACGCAACCTTGCCGCATGCGATGGTTGGCATTACGTGCTGCCCTATTACCGTAGCAGGAACGGGGTTCTGCAGCACCCCCTCGCGGATCATCAACGTAGCCCCGCCGGGCAACCGTTCCTCGCCGGGTTGAAATATTAGCTTTACCGTTCCGCCAAACTGGTGTTTAAGCGACTCCAGTATTTTTGCCACGCCCAGTAACGAAGAGGTATGTACATCGTGACCGCAGGCATGCATTACGCCGGTTTTTTGAGAAATATAATCAACAGCATTTTGTTCCGTAATAGGCAATGCATCCATATCGGCCCGCAATGCAATTACTTTATCGGACGGTAGCCCGCCTTTTACAACAGCCACCACCCCGGTATTTGCCATACTCTGCCATTGTATACCCATGCGGGTAAGCGTGGCTTTCACAAAGTCTGATGTTTCATATTCTTCGAAAGACAATTCAGGATGTGCATGAAGATGCCTGCGCCACCCAACCACTTCTTTAAATATTTCTTTCGCTTGTTGCTGTATCTCCTCTTTCAACATAACCAATAAATTAAGCCAATGCTTTTTCTTTTTGCAGGAATTTTTTTACAAACGCATCGTCGGTTAAATGCGGGTACATGCTGCAAACACGGTCTATCTCCTCTGCCTGCCCTGGCGACAATACTTCCTGCGGGCTCAGGCACCATATTCCTTCCATCAGTCCCTGTCGCCTTAATACTTCGTGTATGCCTGCAATGCAGCCTTTAAATGAGTTTTTGACATCGAAAATGGCAGCATTCATGTCCGTTACTGCAATCCCTTCCGATAACAGGCTTCCAACGCCCGCATCGCCTTGTGCCAGGCGTTGTTTGATTGTATCAAACAGCTCCACCGACTTTTGCGTCCAGGCAGCCCAATGTCCAAGCAAACCACCCACAAACCTCTTTTCAACTTGTTTTCCATTTATGCTGAACCGGTAAGGCGTTATTAAATCCGCCACAATATTATCATCGTTACCGGTATACAATGCAATTTCATTGCATCGCTCCGAATGGCATACCGCTCTTATTACGTCCAGCGTTTGGTAACGGTTGAATGCCGCAACTTTTATGGCATGCACATTGGCAATGTCTGCAAAATCTTTCCAAAACTCATAACTCAAAATGCGACCGCCCACAGCCGGCTGCAAATAAAATCCAAATACCGGAATTACCTCCGCAATTTTTTCTGCTCTTTGTATCAGTTCCTTTTCGGTACATGCGTGCAAACCTCCCATGCTTACCAACCCAAGATGATAGCCGTATTTAACCGCCAGCTCCGCTTCGCGTAAGGCCGCATCAGTCGGTCCCACAATGCCGGCTACTTTTATAAAAGAACGACCGGGAATTTCTTTTTCAATTTCCTCTGCCGCTAATTTCAAAACCGGTTCCAGCAGGTTAAACGCTGGTTTGCGTATTTCAAATTGCGTGGTGTGCACACCCACTGCTACTCCTCCCGCACCACTGGCAATATAATATCGGGTGAGCTGGCGTTGCCGCTGTTCATCCAACTGCAATTGTTGATTCAACGCCAGCGGATGAGCAGGAATAACCGTGCCTTTGTGCAATACCTGTTTGATAGCTGTTGCTAATGCTTTCATGTTTGTTTTTTAAAATTGACCTTCTCTTTCCTGGAAATGGGTGGGTTTGTTTATTGTTTTCCCGCCTTGCTTTACCCATTCTGCCAGCAACGCAATCATTTGTTCAAGCGTTACGCGGGGTTGGCCAAATAACCTGAAGGACTCCGAGGCGTTGCTTAACAAAGCGGTTGGTTGTTCCTCACCGGTGAATAAGGGTCTCTTTTCAAATAGCTTTCCAAATGCTTCGGCTATCTCTCGTACCGAAGCGGTTTCCGGCCCGGTGATGTTTACAATTTTTGCCGGCGTTTCGCAATGCAGCAAAGCGCGTATGGCCATTTCGTTGGCATCGCCCTGCCATATTACATTTACATGTCCCATGCGCAGATCGATGGGCTTTCCCGCATATACTGCTTTTGCTATTTCAAGCAGCACGCCATAGCTTACATCGTTTGCGTAATTAAGCCTGTAAATAAACAAAGGAGTATTGTATTTTGATGCGGTATACTGGAAAAGCCTTTCGCGCCCCAGGCACGACTGTGCATATTCGCCAACCGGCGCAACAGGATGCTGTTCGTCTGGTCCGCCTTCCGTTACCGGAGAAAGCGGGTATACATTTCCGGTAGAAAATACCACGATGCGTGATTGTTGAAAGTATTGCCCTACACGTCCCGGAAGATAAGTATTCATTGCCCAGGTAAACCATTCTTTCCCCGTGGTTCCGAATTTTTGTCCCGCCAGGTACAGCACATTATCAACCTGCGGCAAACTTTCCAGTTGTTCATCTTCCAGCAGGTCTATTGAGTAGGTTTTAATGCCATTGGCTTCCAGTCGGTCTCGCACTCCCGGCTCTGAAAAGCGGGAGGCAGCCATCACCTTTTTTTGAACACCGGCTTTTGCAACAGCCTGGCTGGCCAGCAAGGCCAGTGCAGGACCCATTTTACCACCGGCACCGAGCAGCAAAATATCACCCTTAATTTTTTTAATATCGTTGATCAACGCCTGCGATGGTTGCAGCAGCTCCTCGTATTGTTGTTCTATATCTTTCATTGTATCATTATTTTATCAAAAAGTCTTTAAGGTTGATGAGCGCCAGGATGATGATGATCGTTAGTCCTATAAATCCCGCCACCTTCATAAACAAAGAGTTTTTATATGCTCCCATAATTTTTTCATCGTTGGCTATGGAATACATGGCTATGCCAATAAAGGGAACAATAAAGATGGTAATGCTTTGAGCAAATACGATCAATTGTAAGGGAAGCTTACCGAAAACAATTGCTATAGTGGCGCCCGTAATCATTACCAGCGCAATCAGTCTTTTTACCGGAGCAGCATTCAAATTGCTGCCTTTGCCCAGGCTGTCCGCCAGCAGCGTTCCTCCTAAAGTTGCATTGCCAATCAGCGCCGAAAAAGCGGCTCCGAACAAGCCGGTTAGAAATAACGATGCTGCGTACTCGCCAAACATGGGTTCCAGCGCCCGCGACATATCGGTCGCCGTATTTACCTGTATGCCTTGCGGATGCAACACTGCACCCGCGCAAATCATTACCATGGCGCTCATCATACCCAACAGTAAAATACCGGTAAAACTATCGTTGCCGGTTTGGAGTACGCCGGGGCTTAACCGGCGTCTTTCCTGGACGAGATATGCCTGGTAACAGGCGCCTACTATAGATACAGAAGAAGCAAAGAAAGCGATGATCAGCCCGGAAGAGCCTGCAGGTACCGTGGGAATGAATATACCTTTTGCTACAGGTGCCAGCCCGGGCTTTACCATGATGAGAGTGGTGATGAATGCAAATAGTTTTACAATAATGAGGAAGATCATGATCTTTTCAAGCACCTTGTAAAAGGTTCTGAAAAAAAGTAAACTGATGCCGATAAGATTAAGCACAACAATCCATACAGCAACGGAAGTATGGGTAAGCTCTGCAACGGCAACGCCTACCCCCGCAGAATTGCCCGCCTGGAACGAAGCGCAGACGAGAAACACGCCAATCCCTACGCCAACAGACACGCCCCTGCCCCATTTTTGCCGTATTACGCTCAGCAGCGACTGGCTGGTGGCAATGCCAATGCGTGCTGCCATAGCCGTAAACACAAACATAAAAAACACGGCAAGTGCCACTATCCATAACAGTGAGAAACCATACAACGAACCAAGCTTGGAAGTAATGGTCATTTTACTGGGTCCAAACACCAATGCGGCAGTAATTAGGCCGGGACCTAACGACTGAAGCCACGACTGTAAACTCCTGCCTGCTATTATTTTTTCGGTGCGGCTAATGGTACTCATGTATGCATTTGGTTTTGATGAAGATCAGGTATTGTATCCGGGCTTCCAGGTTGGCAATGGTTCGTATAGGCAGCCATGCATGCTCTAAATACATCTGCCTGCAAATTATTTTTGCTGAAACCCTTTACAGGACAAGAATTGGAAGCTTCGGTTTATTAAAAAGCGCTTGTCTCCTACTTTCCACCGAATTTCCGTGTACGTACCCGAAAATAGTGAAAATAAATGAAGGTTTGCAAAAGCGAAAGAATAGTTTTTTCATTTTTGACTTTTCATCTTTCACTTTTGACCATCTTCACTTTTAATCATCCTACTTCTGCTCAATTAAAACTGATCGACTTCCTGTTTAACGGATTCAAAGTTTTGCCGGAAAGAAGCATAGCGGTCGCTTAGCTTATCGTGAATTTCGGACGACATGGCGTCATTCCCCGCCTGTGGGTTTTCGCGGGAAAAAGAATTCAGCTGCATTTTAACCAGGTGCATTTCGTTTCTGAGCTCATCGATTTCGCGGCGAAGCTCAGCGAATTTTTTTTCGAACGATGCTCCTGTGCTCCTGGCATCTGTACCGTTTCGCTGCAGCATAATTTGCTGGAGATGATCGGAAAAAATGCGCAGCACATTAATATCAAAATTCATTTCTGCTATCCAAAGGCGGTAACGAAGGTGTAGATTACTAATAGAAACGGTGTCAGACATGAGACGCTTTTTTTATCAAATTACATTAAAAAACAACAACACCGAAATGGAAATACAAAAGGGTGCATGTCTCTTCGGTGAGAAAGTTCAAATTTTCGCTGGCAGATGCAGACCCCACCATTAAGCACGCTGCCGGCTCCGTTACCTCAGAGAGGCAACCGTTTGTAAAAAAGCCAGCCTCTTTAATGCTTTGCACCGTAGGTGCTACCCTTATAGAGGGCTGCACCTACGGTGCAGTAAAAAAAGGTTGATGATGGTTACAAACAGATAACACCTACTGTGACTGATTAATCGCATCACTATTGCTATTTCTTAAGTTGACGGCTACGGTTAGACACCGACCGGCAGAGGATGCTACACTGCTATGCAAAGTCTCTACCTATACATGTTCGAAACCGATGTTCCGTCGGTCAGACCGCCCCGGGAACCACTCACACAGCTCAGCGGGGCGTGCCGGCCGAAACCACAGCACTGGCACGCCGAATGAACGAGCATTCGTCCAAGCCGATGGTATCAGGTTTCTTCCAAGGCATAGTTAACAGCTATAGTGTTGCCCCGATCATGGGCTGTTAGTATCGCATCATTGCAAAAAAATACCGCAAACCCCGGAAAAGCGTTTCCTGTGTTTGCGGTAAAAGCACCTGCAAGTGAGATTATTTTAAATGGCTGCTTACGATTTTAGCCAGATCAAACATTGAGATCTGCGTCTTGCCGCCGAACAGCGTTTTTAATTTATCGTCGGCATTGATCATTCTTTTATTTGTGCTATCCTGTAATTTATTTTTACGGATATACTCCCATATTTTTTTGATCACCTCTGTTCTTGGCAAAGGCTTGCTTCCGATAACGTCGCCCAGAGCGGCGCTTGGCGTTAAGGGCGCCATAAATGCTGCGTTAGGTTTACGCGCTGATTTTTTTGCCGCTTTAGCAGGAGCTTTTTTTGCGGGCTTAGCAGCTTTCTTAGCTGCTTTGGGTGCTGCTTTTTTAGCTGCTTTTGCAGGAGCTTTTTTTGCGGCTTTTTTCGGTGCCGCTTTTTTGGTTTTTGCTGCCATAATTGTTGATTGGTGATGAGTAAATTAATATGAATGTTGATTGTAAGCTAGTGAAATAAGTTCATCTATATACACATATTTTTCCACTATTATATAAATGGGGATATCAGGTGAGTTTCGTGGCAGTTACCGAGGGAAAAACGTTGTACGGGCTGAAAAAAACAAACCCTTATTTCTGAGTAGAAATAAGGGTTTGGCAGGTAAATTTACCATGCTTATGGATGCTCTTTCAGCAGTGCTTCAGGAGTGTAAAAATCTTTCTTATCCTTTACTGCCGCTCTTATTGCTTTCACTTTTTCGGCAGTAACAGGAGGCGCCTGGTTGCCAAAGGAATTTCTTACATAAGTCAATACTGCAGCCATTTCTTCGTCGTTCAGCAAGCCTTCAAACGGCGTCATCGGCACCTGCCCGGGGTATTTTACACCGTTCAGTTCAAGCGGTCCCTGCATGCCCTTTAATGCCAGTTTTATCAGCCGGTCTTCGCTGCCGGTTACCCAGTTGGAGCCTGCCAGCGGCGGAAAGCCGGAAGCTTTCAGCCCCCTACCATCGGGTTGATGACAGGTAGCGCAATATCCTTCCTTCGCATAAATTTCTTTACCTTTTTTATACAATTCCAGCTCATTGCCCTTTAACGAAGAAACAATTACTTCCTCTTTATGCGTTTTTACCAGCTTGCCGTTTAAGTGTGCTACCGCGGCTTCATGCGCATGTACCATCCATTCGTCGAGCGGTTTCTTTGCTGCTTCTTCCAGAATAGGCAATCCTTTTTCTTTGCCTATCCACGAGGCAGCTACAATGGCTGCCAGGCGCACTCTCCCGCTGTCGTCTTTGGCCGCCTGCATCAACAGGTCTGCCTGGTTTGGCACCTGGTGCCCGGTATAACGAACTACCATTACCGCAGCAGCACGGGCCCGATAATCTTTTGCCTTCAGCACCTGTTTCAACAAATCCTGGTCTACCTTGTCCATGCCCCAGCTTACCCACAGGGCTTCGAGCAGGTGATGTTCGTAGCGGGGATCATTTTTATCAAGCCCGTTAACCCATGTTTTGAGCTTAGACAATACTTCATCTGCCTTTCTTCCTCTCAATTCGCGACGGGTGCGGTAGCGGGTACGGTATTCCGGTAGTTTTAAATTATCGAGCAACTGCTCAATGGAGGCGCCATCTATTTTAGCCGGTGTTACCAATGGTCTTGACGGATAAGTAATGCGGTATACGCGACCGTGAGAATGATCGCGCAACGGATCGCGGGCGTTGTGCTGCATGTGGCCTATCAAAATGTTGTGCCAGTCTATTACATACAACGAACCATCGGGGGCAAACTCCATGTCTACCGGGCGGAAGTTGCGGTCGTCGCTCACTACAAGGTCTACCCTATGATGACTTGCATAGCCGGTGCCGCTATCCTGTATTACATGTTCTTTTGTACCCAGGAAGCCGATCGTGTTGTTGATCAGCAGGTCGCCCTGTATTTCATCCGGAAAATGCCTGCTCGATACAAACTCCAGTCCTGAAGTAGGCCTTACTTTATGTGCTTCTTCTATCAGGTTAAACGATTTGTGAGTGGCTTCGCCGTAGTGGGGCAATACCGTACCGGGCATCATCCAACGCACATCGGGGCCGGATGTTTCGGCAAAGAAAGGCTGTCCCCAATCATCAAAGGCAATTCCCCAGGGATTGGGTATCGACAATTGTGCCGTACGTTCCAGCTTGTGTAACTGTGGGGCATACCTGTAAAAACCGCCGTTGGTGCCACGCACAGGGCCATACGAAGTTTCTACATTGGTATGCAGGAACACGCCTTCGCCCATATAAATAGCGCCCGAGGGATCGGTAGTAAAGGCATGGATATTGTGATGTGTATCATGATCGTCGAACCCGCTCAACAAAATCTCCACTTTGTCTGCTTTGTCGTCGCCATCGGTATCTTTCAGCAATTTAAAATTGGTGCCTTGCGATACATAAACGCCTTCGGGGGCAATTTCAAAACCCACGGGCAAGTGCAGGTGATCTGCAAAAACCGTGTGTTTGTCTGCCTTGCCGTCTCCATTGGTGTCTTCCAGTATAATAATTTTATCGTTGGGCTTGGCATCACCGGGTTTGTAGTGAGGATAGCTAGGCATGGTTGCCACCCATAAACGCCCTTTATTGTCGAACGACATTTGCATGGGCTTTGCCAGGTCAGGAAATTCTTCTTCCGAAGCAAACATTTCAATTTTATATCCGGCCGGAACTTTTAATTTCTTAACCGCCTCCTCACCATACAAATAGGTAAGGCTTCCGTTTTCTTTTGGATTAAAATTGGTTTTAACCGGCTGCAACTGCAACGTATGCTTATCGACTTCTGCCAGGTCTACTTTCTCGCCCTTCGAAGTTGCCACCCACACGGCACTATCGCGGATAGCGGTCATTTGCCGGATCTTTTCAATTTCTGCGGGATAATTATCCGGGCCGAAAGGGTTATAGCGGCGACCGTTTACATGCACACCATTGGGAATTTTATAATCGCTGTGCCAGGCCCAGTTCTTTTCCATAACGGCATCGTATACCAGCTTTTTATCGGACTTTGAAGTAATGTCGTGTTTGCCAAAAATGGCATCTGCCAGAAAGGTGCCGAATTTCTGATACCCTTCGTCGTTCAGTTGCGAGCCGTCTATAGTGAGTGGCTCCTTTGCATTATCGAACCATTCTTTCGAGGGAGTATATGCATCTATAAACACTACGTTGTTCTTTTCCGCTACTTCTTTCATGCCATTGGTATACAGCAAAAGATTTTCGTTCTCTTTTTTACCGTCTGGCAAATCATATTTACCCGAAAGATTTTCAAAAGCAATGGGCGAAACGATCACCAGCTTTGCAACGGAGGAATCGCCTTTATAATGTTGACTGAGCGTGTGTTTAATGAACGCATCCAGCTCTGCTTTGTAATTTTCAAGGCCGGCCTGTCCCTGGAAAGATTCGTTGTAACCGAAAAACGCAATGATCACATCTGGTTTGTGTCTTGTAAGCCATTGATCGGGCGACTCATAAAATCCTTCGCTTCCTGAAGGCGTTGCCAGCTCGGTTTGAAATTTTTCGGCACCGGGAAAGGCCCACGGATCGTTGCGGGATGCATGCGGACGAAACCCGGGCGTATTACCCCCGTCGCACATGTTGCGGAAATACAACATGCTATCGGGATAGCGTAGCTGCATTTCTGTTTCAAAATGATCGTAATTGATCATCCTTGATCCGAGGTTATTGCCCACCAGTACAATGTGTGAGCCCTTGTGGATTGGAACCTGTGCTGAATTGCCAGACTGGCAAGACGTGAAGACAATCGTTGTTAATACCCATCCAAAAAAAAGGAATTGGATTTTACCTTTGCAAGGGTTGTTCATTAGTGCATAAATTTTAGGAGGCTAAATATATGTATTAACACGGTAATTGTGTAATAATTAACATGAATTAGCATTGATGTTCGATTTCAGGCAAACGATTGCACGGGGAAGATTTGGGATTTAAAATTTGGAATTTGAGATTGGCAGTTTGTGTTGTGCCACCTCAACATGTGGACTACATCGTTTCATTTTCTTCGAAATTCAGAATAAAACGTCCATCAAATTATAATATGCGTTACAAGACGATTGTAAATGTTATTCAACATGCTATCATTCATCCACCGCTCCTTTCTGTTTTTTTTAACATCTTAATTTGGTGCTTTGCCCGTTTGATAATATTTTTCAAAGTTGTATGAACATACTTTTAGTGGAAGATGAACCAACGGTTATCTCGCTGATACAGCGGGGACTTGCCGAACAAAATATTTCGGTAAGCGTGGCGCTTGATGGCAGCACGGGGTTGCAAATGGCAAGGAATCACAACTTTGACCTTGTGTTGCTCGATATTATGCTACCGGGCTTGAACGGTATTGAAGTATGCAAGGCGCTGAGAAAAGAAAATATCAACACGCCTATTTTAATGTTAACGGCATTGGGCAGTACAGAGAATGTGGTAACCGGACTGGACAGTGGCGCAGATGACTACCTGGCAAAGCCGTTTAAACTGTCTGAACTGTACGCAAGGATAAGAGCATTGGGTCGCAGGCGGTCGACACTTATAAAAGAGGAAAGCATATTGGAAATAGGTGGATTAAAGCTTAACACACTCAACAAACACGCCTCCAGAGACGATAAGCCAATCACGTTAACAGCTACTGAGTATAAATTGCTGGAATATTTTATGAAAAATGCCAACAGGGTGCTGTCGCGCATGGAAATACTGGAACATGTGTGGGATATAAACTTTAACATGGGCACGAACGTGGTGGATGTCTATGTAAATTACCTCCGGAAAAAAATTGACAAAGATTTTGAAAGCAAAATGATACACACGCTGGTAGGCATGGGGTATATGCTGAAAACCGAGTAACAGATATGAGTATACGCCGTAAGATCACCACTTTGTTTACCGCCCTTACAGCGAGCATTATATTGTTGCTGAGCGTGCTGGTGTATTTTTTTACCAGGCAATATGTAGAAGAGCATTTTTTTCACCGCATGGAGGTGAGGGCGGGGGTGGCAGCCATAGCAAGCTTTGAAGCCAACGATAGCAGCCTGCTGTTTTACAATGAAATGAGAGAAAAACATTTGCAGCGGCTGCCTGACGAAAAAGAATTTATATATACCGCTATCCCTGCTATTTCAACGTTTGACTCTATTGGTGTGCCTGATGCCGCCTCTTTCAGAAACAGTCTGTCCAAAACCGGATCGGCCCAGTACCGGGAGGACGATGTATATTATTTTGGAATCATTCATCGTTACCATAACAGGCAATACAGCATCATCCTTTCGGCATGGAACCGCGAAGGGGCAGAATTGCTGTTTGAGCTGCGCAGGAACCTGATCATTGGTTTGCTGGTGGCTATCGGCATCGTATACATGGTGAGCCTTTTTGTATCGAAAGAAGTAGTGCTGCCTATCCGGCACATTATACAAAATGCGCAAAAGATCACTGCGTCTAACCTGCACTTACGGCTATCCTCAAACGAAAACAGGGACGAAACGGCTGCTCTTACACAAACTTTCAACGACATGCTCGACCGTTTGGAAACATCTTTTGAAACCCAGAATAATTTTTTGAACAAAGCGGCGCATGAACTGCGTACGCCATTAACAGCTATTATTGGCGAAGCCGAGCTTGCATTGGAAAAACCGCGGAGCGAAGAAGAATATACAAGGGCATTAAAAATTATTGCAAGAGAAGCCGAACAACTGGAGCATCTTACCAGCAGCCTGCTGGAACTTGCGCAGGCGGGCTACAGCAGTAAAGAGGCTTTTATGACGGAGCTGCGGCTGGATGAATTGCTTTTTTCGGTAAAGAGGGTGATCAACTTTACGGAACCTGGCAATAATGTGCAAATGGACCTGGCAGAGCTGCCGGATACAGATGAAAAGCTTACGGTGCTTGGCAACAACAACCTGCTGAAACTTGCATTTGCCAATATCATTCAAAATGCCTGCAAATATTCCAAAATGCAGCAGGTAAATGTATCTATCCGCACCAATGCAACACATTGCATTGTGGTGATAAGAGACCAGGGCATAGGCATCCCGGAAAATGAGCTGAAATATATTTTTGATCCTTTCTTCAGGGCTTCCAACACTTCTTCGTTTAAGGGTTACGGTGTGGGACTTCCACTTGCTCAAAAAATAATAAGACTGCACAGGGGCTCGCTCGATTTCTTCTCAAAAGTAAACGAAGGTACCGAGGTAAAAGTTTCCCTGCCGTTTATAAATAGTTAGCAGCCAGCGGTCAGCTTTCAGCCGTCAGCAATCAGCGTTGGGCTTTGACGGACTTTTTCTTCGCTTATTGTTTCCTGGCACCAGGTATTTGTTTTTTTACTTTTTGATTGTTGGTTCATTTTCACTGATGGCTGACGGCTGATGGCTGACAGCTTATTAACATTAGATAAACTGTAATAACATTCTAATGCCATTTTAATCGTTTCATTAGACCATCCCAATACCTCCGTAATAGTTTTGATGTAATAATTGTTTGATCACCTCAAAACACAACAATGAAAACTATTATCATCCCCTTTAACGGAAGTACGGACTGTATGGCATTAACGGAAACAATCCTGTCGGTTTCCGGCAATGAAAATCTGAACTGCATCTTTCTTTCTGTTAATCCGCTGCCCGATAATTACAACGATCTTTTTTCACTCTCCAGATCCTCTTTTTCTTCCCAGGCTTCGAGCAAGGCTTTTTATAGTTTTTCAGCACAATGCAAAGCACGGTTTGGTGCGCAGGTGACTGTAACCGCCGATCACATATACAGTGATTCGTGCGCCGTGTTTCGCAACTATGTTCAACATAAAAATGCAGACATGGTTGTATTTGATACGCAACAATGGGAGTTCAGTGAAAAAAGCCGGAGATCGGGCATATTCAAAATGCTAAGCCGTTGCGGCTGCGAGCTGTTGTATGTTTCTGCTACCAAAACTCTGATAGCGCCTGCCCACGCTGCAGAGGCGAAAGAAGACCTCTGGAAAAAAGAGGAAGCATTGTCAGCAAAAAAACAGCTGGAACCAGGAACAGCAAAAACGCGCTCGTTGCCACATACAGTGGTATATCAATACAGCGCGGTGGATGAAATGCTGAATGAGTGGGAAAGTAATTTAACTAAAACACGCATCTTGTCTAAGCCGCTCGGAAATATGTCGAGATATTTTTTAAAAGAAGTAGCGGTGCAAAAAATGCTTGAACAATCGCAATGCTCATTCCTGCTGTTGAAACAGGCGTATAAATAACCGTGAACAACGCCCTGGTTGCAGCCGCATTTTATTGTGAACATTTTAATGTTGAAGTATGTTACTGAAAGGAAGGATACCTGTAAAATATATATTGAATAAAATAAAGTTCGAGATACTGTTCATCTGTTTGTATACAATTACCATTTGGTTTGTTACAAAAGCGTTCGATCTCCATCATATTTCTATTCCGTTGGGAGTGCCTACCATATTAGGCACTATTATTTCGCTGCTGCTGGCGTTCCGCTCTAACCAGGCATATGACAGGTGGTGGGAAGCGAGGATCATCTGGGGGGCTATTGTAAACGACTCGCGTACGTTTACACGACAGGTGCTGAGCTTTATACAACCGGGCTATGACAGCGAAGAAAAAACCGCGTTTCAGCAAAAAATGGTAAACAGGCAAATAGCATGGTGTTACAGTCTTGGGCAGTCGCTGCGCGGGTTAAACCCCATTGAGGGGCTCGACAGGCTTGTGTCTAAAAAGGAACTCAATTTTGTTTCAGCGCACGATAATGTTCCGTATGCGCTTATTAACCTGCATGCAAAGGATATCAAAAATGCGCTGGAAGAAGGATGGATAAACGAATTTCAACAGGTTGAATTAGACCGTACCCTCACCCGTTTCTGCGACTCTATGGGAAAATGTGAGCGTATCAAAAACACCATTTTTCCTGTAACGTATAGCATGTATATTCACTTTGCGTTGTACTTTTTTATACTGCTGCTGCCTTTTGGCGTAATTGAATATGTGGGATTTGTGGAGATACCGCTGGTTACCATTCTTGCCTCTTTCTTTCTGTTGATTGAAAGGATGGCAGTACACCTGCAAGATCCGTTTGAAAACAAACCAACAGATACGCCTATGTCTTCCATCGCCCGTACTATTGAACGTAACCTCAAGCAAATGTTGCAGGACAACCAGGAAGTTCCGCCACCAATGAAGGCGAGAGCGAAGGATTATTATGTATTGTAAAGCCTCTCCCCCGCCCGAATGAGGTTCTGTCGGGCGGGCTCTTATCTCTCTCCGCGCATCGGAGAGGGACGGTACTTTTGAACAACTCCAAACATTATATCTACCACATTAGCTTTGAGCATATCCAAGCATAATGTGTTATCTTTTTTTAGCCAATTAAATTTTCAAGCGCCCACCGGTACATATTATAAATGTTGTTTTGCCTTGGGCACCCCTCTCCATAGCGGGGAGAGGGGCCGGGGGGTGAGGCTGTTTTTAGCCTCACCCCTGCCTACCGGCAGGCAGGCTCTTATCCCTCTCCTTACAACGGAGAGGGACGGTACAGGAGAATAGAGCCAGGCATTATATCTTCCACATCAACTTTGAACAGGTCCAAGCGTAAAATGCGACAGTTCTAAATTTTCATCCGCTCACTGATGCATTTATCAACACTCTTTGACCTTGGGCACCCCTCTCTTCAGCGGGGAGAGGAGTTGGGGGTGAGGGGCTACTCCGTTCTTAAACTTTTAACCGGGTTTGCCAATGCTGCTTTCACCGCCTGGAAACTCACCGTAACCAGCGATACCAGCATCGCGAGCACCCCGGCAGTTATAAATACCCACCACTGCATGTCTATGCGGTAGGAATATCCCTGCAGCCACTGGTGCATAGCGTACCACGCAACGGGCGTGGCAATAACAATGGCAATCAGCACCAGTGCAAGGAACTCGCGCGATAGTAATGTTGTAATATTGAATACAGAAGCACCCAGCACTTTGCGCACACCAATTTCCTTTATCCTGTTTTCTGCCATGTAGGCTGCAAGTCCAAATAATCCAAGGCAGGAAATGAAAATAGTCAGCCCTGCAAACAATGCGGTAAGCTTAGCTACCCGCTCCGTATCCATAAATTTCAACTCATGATCTCCATCTACAAAATGATATTCGAAAGGATAATGCGGATTGTATTTTTTGAACAGGTGTTCTATCTTTTGCAGACTTTCGGAAAGGGAGCCAGCCGACGTGAGCTTCATGTTGATGACATTGAAATAGTTTCCTTTAGATCCTTCAATAACCATCGGTTTTGTTGGCTCGTAGGGTGAGCCGAGCACAAAGTCTTTGATCACACCCACTATATGATATGTAACTTCATTATCTGTCACAAGCTGACCAACCGGATCTTTAAAGTTCATGACTTTGGCGGCCGACTCATTAATGATCATCGCAGTAGAATCTGTTGGAAACTGCACCAGGTCCATATCTCTTCCAGCGATGAGCTGCATGCCCGCCATCTTAACCAGCCCTTCGTCCTGCATAAAGCGATCAAAATCTATTTTATTATGCGGATCTTTTCCCTGCCATTGTATGCCCCAGGTATCGCTCCAGTTGCTGGTAAGCGGACCGGCGGTTCTTACCACCGAAGTTGCAATTCCCGACGACAATAGTTCTGACTTAAGTGCTGCAAAATTTTTAGGAAGGTCGCCCGTAACCCAATGGTATACGATCTGTTCTTTGTTATATCCTAAGTTCCTGTTTTGTGCATGCTTAATTTGCTGTGCAACCATAATAGTTGAAATAATGAGCACAATGGCAAAACTGAATTGCAGCACAACGAGCACTTTGCGTGGATTAACCGCAGCATGGGCTCTTTTAAAACTTCCTTTTAATACAGCAACAGGCTTAAACGAAGAAAGAAAAAATGCAGGATAACTGCCGGCTATTATCCCTGTAATAATAATGAACAAGGTGAGGGCTAACCAGAAATAAACACTATTGTAGGGAATTTCAAATTCCTTGCCCAACAAGTTATTAAAAGATGGTAAACTCAGATGAACAAACAGCAGCGCGATCAATCCTGCAATAAAAGCAATGATAACGGACTCTCCTACAAACTGGCCGATCAGCAATCCCTTGTTAGCACCTGCTACTTTCCTGATGCCTACTTCTTTTGCCCTCTTTTCACTCCTGGCAGTGCTAAGGTTCATAAAATTGATGCAGGCAATAAGCAGTATAAATGCAGCAATGATGCCGAATAAACGAACGATCTCAATTCTTCCTCCTGCAATTTTTCCATTCTCGAAACTGGAATAAAGCCGCCATTTGCTGATGGGATGCAGGAACACCTCATGTTCTTCTTCTCCATTGGAATGCCTGATGGTGACGTCTTTTATTTTTTCGTTAAACGCCAATGGATCTGCGTTGGGAGACAGTTGAACAAATGTTCGAACAGAATTGTTTCCCCAATAGGCGTCATCCTCATCTAACTTTTTAAGGTAGGTCCAAGGCAATATATATTCAAAATTAAACACGGTGTTTACGGGCAGATCTTTCAGCACTCCCGAAACAGTAAAATGATCCTGGTCGATGGTGATCACTTTACCCATTGGATTGTCGGTTCCAAACATTTTCTTCCCCATCTTTTCTGTAACAACAATCGAATAAGCGCCAGACAAAGCCTCGGTTACAGAGCCTTGCAACAGCGGAAAACTGAACATTGACAAAAAAGAAGGATCGGTGATCAACGCAGAGGTAGACACCTGCTTCTCCCCCGCTTTTGTAACAAACCACCGGGAATATTGCCGGGAAATATTCACCACCTCAGGATATTCTTCTTTTAAAGTAGGACCTAATATTTTGGGCGTATTGGCCCAGCACTGTACTTTTCCATCGAACGTGCCACGGTTCCAGACCGCATACAGGTTATTTTTATTTACGTGAAATTTATCGTAACTGATCTCATTGTAAATCCATAAAAGAATTAAAATAGCGCTGGCCATGCCCACCGCCAGTCCGGCTATATTAATAGTTGAAAACGCCTTATTCCTTATAAGGTTTCTGAAAGCAATTTTTAGATAGTTCTTAAACATGAGCGATTGAGTTTTGAGATTTGAAGCCTCACCCTCATTCCCTCTCCTTGCAAAGGAGAGGGACGGTGCTATGGAATAATCCAGGCAGTATATCTACCACATCAACTTTAGCCTCTCCCTCTTATCCCTCTCCTATAGAGAGGGACGGTGCTGCCGAAAAAATCCAAACATTATATCTTCCAAGTCAACTTTGAATATATCCAAACAAATGCGTTTATCTATTTTTTAGCCAACTAAATTTCAAGCGCCCACCGGTGCATATTATAAACACTGTTTGACTTTGGGCACCCCTCTCCCTTGTAGGGAGAGGGGCCGGGGGTGAGGCTACTCCGCGATCAGAGGGACGGTGCTGCCGAAAAGATCCAAACATTATATCTTCCACATCAACTTTGAATATATCCAAACAAATGCGTTATCTATTTTTTTAGCCAACTAAATTTCAAGCGCCCACCGATGCATTTTATCAACACTATCCGACCTTGGGCACCCTCTCCCTTGTAGGGAGAGGGACCGGGGGTGAGGCTACTCCGTCCTCAATGCCTTTACCGGATTCGCCATTGCCGCCTTTATACTCTGGTAGCTTACGGTAATGAGCGCTATACTTATAGCAATTCCACCCGCTAACGCAAACATCCACCATTCTATATCGGTTTTGTACTGAAACTTTTGCAACCATTTGCTCATAATATACCAACCCGCGGGGAAAGCAATGACCATCGCAATTACAACCAACCGCACATAGCTGCCAGACAGCATGGCTACAATGCCGCTTACGGAAGCGCCCAGTATTTTGCGCACGCCAATTTCTTTGGTGCGTTGCGCCGCAGTAAACGCCGCCAGCCCAAATAAACCAAGACAGGAAATGAAGATGGCGAGAAACGCAAAATAATTAGACAGCTTACTTACGATCTGTTCGCTTTTGTAGAGCTTTTCAAATTCAAGATCGGAGAACTGGTAGGTGAATGGAAAAGCGGGATTGATCTCCCTGCACAATTGTTCCAAACCCGCCAATGTTTCTTTGGTATTGCCGGCTTTGGTGCGCACGAGTATGGTACCCCAGGGCCATTTTTCGTCGAGGCGGAGAATGAGTGGCTCTATGGCATTGTGCATTGAGCTGAAATGAAAATCTTTCAATACACCTATTACGGTGCCTTTCCGGTTGTTCCAAATTACAGTTTGACCAACCGGATTTTTAAGCCCCATTTTTTGTGCCGCTGTTTCATTAATGATGTAAGAAAGCGAATCACTGCCATATGCTTTTGAAAAATCTCGCCCCTCTACTATCTGGAGTCTGAGGGTTTTTACAAAATCATAGCCCACAAATCCATCGGCAAACGAAACCGTTAATGCTTCCGGCTTGCCCGGCCAGCCAACGCCTGTGGTATGATGCTCGATATAGGTTGGCGAATTCCTCATTTTAGAAACGCTTAACACACCGGGCAGTTCAGTTACTCTTTGTTTAAATACAGTGTATTTACTGATCAGTTCTCCTTCAATGGGTATATACAGCAGGTTTTCCCTGTCGTAGCCGAGGTTTTTGGTTTGTATATAATTCAACTGACGATACGAAACGATCATACCAATGATCAGCACCGTAGCCAATACGAACTGCGATACTACAAGTCCCTGCCTGAAAAAGGAGGACTTCCAGTTAAACTTTAAACTTCCTTTCAAAACTTTTACAGGTTTTAACGAAGAGAGAAATAGTGCAGGATAGCTGCCAGCTACTACTCCCGTAACGATGGCCAACGCAGCAATTACCAACCAAAACAAGGGGTTGCTAACGGGAAGGGACAACTGCTTTCCTGTAAGCTGGTTAAATGCCGGCAGCAGCAACATAGTACCTATTAAGGCAATGACGACAGACAATATCGTAAGCAGTATTGCCTCGCCGATAAATTGTTGTATGAGCGAAAAGCGCAAAGCGCCTGCTACCTTCCGGAGCCCGACTTCTTTGCCTCTTCTTTCGGACTGCGCAGTGGCTAAACTCATGAAATTAATGCAGGCTATTGCCAATATGAATATGGCTACGATGGTAAAAAGATTTACATATTCAATCCGTCCGCCGCTGATATAACCATCTGTAAAGTTAGAATACAGGTATTTGTCGGCATAAGGCTGCAATGCCAGTTCCACACGGAACGTGGGATCCTTCTTCCGGTAACGGTCAATAAAATCTTTGATCCTGGATTCCACAAGCGCGGCATTGGCCTGCTTACGGAGCTGCACATACGTAGCGGGGCTGGTATTGCCCCAGTTATTGATCCATGTATTTGCCTTTTCAAAGTCTTTCCAAGTTCTCAAAAAATCAAACTGCTGCGAGGAATTAGCCGGAATGTTCTCAAACACCGCGGTTACTTTCAGTTCTTCCTTGTTTTCAAAACGGATCAATTGACCAAATGCCTGTTGCGGCGTTCCGAAAAAGCTTTCCGCCATTCGTTTTGATATAGCAATACCACCCGGCGCATTCAGCGCTGTAGCCGCTGTACCCTGTAGTAACGGGTAAGTGAACATTTTAAAAAAATCTTCGCCGGCATAAAACCCGGTCATCTTATTCACCCTATCGCCTGTTGCAAAAGTATTTTGAGTGCCCGGTGCAGATGCATATTCAAACCCGCTGGCGTATTCTATTTCAGGTATCTCCCGCTTCAATTCTCCTGCCAGCAACCCCTGTGTGGAATAGCCCGCCTCTACTTTGCCATCATAATAGTTACGTTCATACACCTGGTATAGCTGTTGCGCATTGACATGAAAATGATCTGTGTTCCTTTCGTCCAGCACCCACAACATGATGAGCATACTGCTGGTTAAGCCCGACGCCAGCCCCATAATGTTGATCGCTGAAAATGATTTGTTCCTAACCAGGTTGCGCCACGCTATTTTTAAATAATTTCTTATCATTTGAAATTTGAGATTTAAAATTTGAAAGCCTCACCCCCCGCCCGAACGACATTCATCGGGCGGGCTCCTATCCTCTCCCTGCAATGGAGAGGAACGGTGCTTTGAAATAATTCCAGTCAGTATATCCACCACATTTAACTTTAGCCTCACCCTCTTTCCCTCTCCTTGCAAAGGAGAGAGACGGTACCTTTGAACAATTCCAAACATAATATCTACCACATTAGCTTTGAATATATCCAGGCATAACGCGACAATCCTAACTTTAAACAGTCATCTGTTACTTTCTATTAACCCCTTCGACCTTGGGCACCCTCTCCACAGCGGGGAGAGGGACCGGGGGTGAAGGGGCTGCTACTCACTCCTCAACGCCTTTACCGGATTCATCAATGCCGCTTTAACAGATTGAAAGCTGATAGTGATCAGTGCTATTAAAATGGCAGCAATGCCTGCTACTGCAATCATCCACCAGCTTACCGAAATTCTATAGGCAAAATCCTGCAACCACTTGGTCATTGCCCACCAGGCAATGGGCGATGCTACCAGGATGGATATTGCCACGAGCTTTACAAAATCGCCCGACAGCATAGCGGTAATATTTCCCACACTTGCCCCCAGCACTTTTCGTATGCCAATTTCTTTATTGCGTTGTTCGGCCATGAAGGCAGACAATGCAAACAATCCCAGGCAGGCAATAATAATAGCAAATACCGCAAAACTGGTAAAAATGTAGCCCATGCGCTGTACATCGGCATACATGGTGGCAAAACTTTCATCCATAAATGTGTAACGTATGGGTTGATCGGGAGCAAAGCTCTTCCATATAGACGTTATGGACGCAATGGTATTTTTTGCATCGGTTGTATTCATTTTTACTGATACAATGGTAGACCGGTTGTTACCTAAGGTCATGCAAAGGGGAGTTACATCTTCGCGCAACGACTCAAAATTGAAATTGTCTGCCACACCCACAATGGTAAACGTTTGCCAGCCATTGGTGACGCGTTGTCCCAGTGGCTCGCTCAAACCCATCTTATCCGCCATTGTTCGGTTAACGATCAAAGTCATGGAATCCGATTTTGCGTCCGGCAAAAAATCCCGTCCTTCTGTTATCTTAATTCCCATCGTTTTTACATAGTCTCTGTCTACACTCCATATTTGAGCGGGTACGCCTATATCAACCTTCGTTTTCCCCTCTTTGAAAAAAGTATTTCCATTTCTTTTGGTTCCCGCTACAGGCAGATAGTCGCTCACCGAAACATTTTTAACCTGCGAAAGCTTTAATAATTCATCTTTAAAATTTTGCGTTTTTTCGCCAAGGGTGTGTGTGCCTTGTATAAGCAGCACCTGGTCTTTATCAAAGCCGATCTTTTTGTTTAAAATATATTTTGTTTGATTGTATATAACGAGCGTGCCTATGATTAATATAATAGACGTAGCGAACTGAAACACTACTAACCCGTTGCGTATAAGCGAACTTTTAGTACCACGACTTACCTCACCCTTTAATACTTTTACCGGGTTAAACGAAGAAAGATAAAAGGAAGGGTACACGCCGGCAATGATGCCAATAACAAGCGCCGCAACCATCAAAAAGGGAACCAACCACCAGGCAGTCCACGGAAAAGTAAGGGTTTTACCAGCAAGCGTATTAAAAGAAGGCAGCAGTATTACGGTTAGCAGCACGCCTATTACAAAAGCCAGGATGCTGAAGAGTATTGATTCTGCCAGGAACTGACGTATAAGGTCGAAACGATATGACCCCACTACTTTTCTTAACCCTACCTCCTTGGCGCGATTGGCAGATTTAGCTGTAGAAAGGTTGACAAAGTTGATGCATGCAATGATTACTATGAAACAGGCTATGCCTCCAAACAACCAAACAAACCTGATATCGCCTTTTTTAAGTTCGTCGTCTATGTTGAATGACCGCAAATGCACATCTTTAAGAGGCTGCATGATGAGCTTTGCTTTTTGTGTCAGTTTATCTGCCTCCACATTGCCTTCGCTTTTAAGGGCAGGCACCCAATACTTTTCCAGCAGCAATTTCAGTTTAGCCTGAAGCTTGCCGGCATCTGTTCCAGGTTTTACAAGCAGGTACGTATAGTAATTGCTCGAAAGCCAGCCCGCCTGCTCTCCGTCCCACAACTGGTAACCTGTCATGGTCAGCCAAAAATCGTATTGAATATGCGAGGTAGATGGAAAATTTTCCATTACGCCGCCTATTTTGTAAATCCTGCTCTTGTCGTTGTTTAAAATAATGGTTTTACCCACGGGGTCTTCACCGGGAAAATATTTATCAGCTTTTCTTTTCGACAGAACAATGGTATTAGGTGTAGCCAATGCTGTTTCGCGTTTGCCATATACCATTGGTACTTTCAGTATATCCAGCATGTCCTGGTCGGCATAGGTAAAGCCTTCTTCGTAGGTATTTTGCTGCGCGTCAGTTCTCCTGAACTGGTTACTGCCGGCACAATAAAATAAGGGACTTGACATCAGCCTGCCGGATTTTTCAACCTCCGGAAAATCTTCCTTTAATGCTTTAGCCATGGGCGGCGGCCAGTGAGCGCCCGTTAATACAGCACCATTGTTGTTATATTCGCCCGTTATGCGGTAAATACGATCGCTATCCTGCCACGATTGATCATAACTCAATTCATCTTTTATATATAATGCAATCAGCAGACATGCTGCAATACCTAATGCAAAGCCTCCAATTTTGATGGACGAATACATTTTATGCTTTAGCAAATTGCGCCAGGCGATCTTGAAATAATTCTGAAACATTGAGGTTTGAAATTTGAGATTTGAGATTTGAAATTGCATTTCCACATTCTCTCATTTCCACATTTCCACTTTATCAAATTCAACCGCCGTGCCATTCCATAAACAATTGTCCAGCAACTGTTTGCAAAACGCCTCAAAATGCCTTGCCCGCTAACGCACAAAAGGTGTACGATATCGTACACTAAAGGGCAGTCAGAAGTAAGAAGGCAGGAAACAGAAGAAAAAAAAGTGCAGGGCAAAAGGCGTAAGGCAGGATACGTAACGTCTATACCCTAGACCTTCTCCCCTACACCTTACACCTTATCCCTTTCTCCGCGGCACTTGTAATTTTCTAAACACCATTATGTCGCCCGTTAGCAAAACAAAATGATCTCCGAGTTGTTGATCGTTTTTTACAAACCTTACTTCAACAGGCATATTTTCTTCGAGGAAGAATGTATCGTTTGAGGCTGCTTTTAACAGTACCTTTTCATGCCTGGGTTTGGCATATAGTTTATTGTCCTCTACGATTATTGCAATGGTATCCTTTTGCGCATTCACATATTTGCCTTCGTATGTTTTCAATTTGGCTTCCGGCAGCGCAACTTCTTTGAACCTGAATTTTTTGTGCGAGAGCAGCCAGCTATACAAGCTGTCGTTATTGTAAGTAGTATCCCAGCTATTGTGATTAGCTTCGGGGTATACTGTAAACCGAACATCGTGGCTGTACTTTTTCAATGAGTCCACCATGCGTTGCGAAGACGACAAGGGCACCACATCGTCTTGGGCTCCATGAAAACACCATACGGGCACATGCCGCAGCTTCCAGGTTTCAGACGCATCTCCGCCACCACATATAGGTGCAATGGCTGCAAACTCATTCGGAAATTTAGCAGCCCAGTTCCAGGTACCAAATCCGCCCATGCTCAAACCGGTAAGATAAATGCGGTCTTCGTCTACCCTGTATTTCTTTTTAATATCATTCAGCATGGCTTCCATCCTGTCGGTTTGCCAACCTGTATTGGGTGGCGCTTGTGGCGAAACCACAATGAACGGGAACTTCCTGCCCTGGTCTATCATTTTGGGTGGACCATGAACTTTTACTTTGGCCAGGTCTTCTCCACTTTCTCCCGATCCGTGTAAAAATATCATTAACGGGAACCGGGTTGCAGTATCACTGTTGTATCCATCCGGCAAATACAGCAGGTAATGCGTTTCCTGCACAAATTTTTGAGCGGTTTGCTGAGCCTGCGCAGTATACGTAACTGTTATAAAAAGGAGAAGCAGTATTTTTTTAACTGACATACTGATTTGCTTTATAGCGGAAGTTAGTTATTTTAACGACAGCGATATCCTTCCGCTGCCGGCACGCACATTTACCGGCACGCCTCCTCCATTCAACGTTCCGCTTATAGAGTCATCGTCTTTAGAACCACTGAAATTATCCAGCTTGTCTACATTAATCTTGTTTGCATGCAGGTCGAGATTGAGTCCCTGATTTCCGGGCACCTGCAACGAAACATTTCCGCCGGAGTTGGAAAGCTTTACAAATTTGCCGAGTTTCAGCACTTCAATGGCAATATTGCCACCGCTGGTAGATGCATCGACACTGCCAGACAGTGCGCGAAGATCTACATTACCGCCGGAGGTATGTGCATGAAGATCGCCTTCCACTGTTTCGGCTTTCACCGATCCGCCACTGGTGCCGGCTTCCACATTTCCCTTCAGGTTATACAGTCCAACCGAACCTCCGGACGTATGCAGTTTCATATTGCCGTGGCAGTTGCGCGCTTCGATACTGCCGCCACTGGTTGCGAGATCAATTTCATCGCTGCTGTTTTCGAGATGAATACTGCCGCCCGAGGTGCGCCCCTTAATGCTGCCACTCAGCGCGTCCACATGCAGGCTGCCGCCGCTGGTAGCAAAGTCTTGTTTGCCGCTAAGATTTTTCAGCGTAATGCTGCCACCACTGGTAGACAGGTCGGTATTGATATTTTTATCAACATATATTTTAAAAGAAATGCTAAGTGCGTTTTTCCAGTTGAGGTTACGTGTTTTTGTTTTGGCGATGGCGGTCAATTGCCTGTTGCTTACTTCAACATCAAGATTATAATGCTCATCAAGGCGTTCCTGAATTTCTTCTTTGCTCAGTTTTGAATTGTTTCCGGACCTTACATATACTTCTATTCTCGCTTCGGAAGCCGGCACCCCGGTTACAGATATAGACCCACCAGAAGTTTCTGCTTTTACCTTCGACAATGATTCGTTGTCAAGTGCTTTAATAAGAAATGGCTCGCTCTCTTGTGCCACCGCTAACAGGCAGGTGCAGACGAAAACCAGTAGAACAGCTACTTTTTTCATAACGTTTGTTTTGTTGGTTTATAAAGACAAAGTATTGTATACGTTGTTGCGATTAGATATGTTACAAAGTATTTATGATTTAGCCTCACCCTCATTCCCTCTCCTTGCAAAGGAGAGGGACGGCACAGAAGAATAGAGCCAGGCACTATATCTTCCACATCGACTTTGAGCAGCTCCGGACATAAAATGTAACAGTTCTAAATTTCATCCGCCCGCTAATACATTTAATCAACACCCTTTGACCTTGGGCACCCCTCTCCACAGCGGGGAGAGGGGCCGGGGGTGAGGGGCTATTCCGTCCTCAAACTCTTCACCGGATTTGCCACCGCCGCCTTTAGTGCCTGGAAACTTACCGTTAGGAAAGCAATCAACATAGCCAACAATCCCGCCAGCGCTAACACCCACCATTGTACGTTGATGCGGTACGCAAAGCCCTCCAGCCATTTGTTCATTGCAATCCACGCAACAGGCAGCGCCACCAGGGTGGATATAACTACCAACACTAAAAACTCTGCCGACAACATTCTTACAATATTGATTACACTTGCGCCCAGCACTTTCCGGATGCCTATTTCTTTGGTTCGCTGGGCAGCAGTAAAGGTGGCCAACCCAAACAAACCCAAACATGCAATTACAATAGCAAGCGTAGAAAAGATCAATGCAATTTGTCCCTGCCTTTCTTCTGCCTGGTACTGGTTGTTAAAGTTCTGATCGAGGAAGTTGTACACCGCCTGGTTATCCTTGTCAAACTGGTTGTATACCTGCTGTATATAGGCAAGTCCCTCGCGTGTTTTTCCTTTTGCAATCTTCACATAAAGATTATCTTCCGAACTGGCGGCAGGCGGCATTACCAGCACCAATGGATCTATTGCATGTTGAAGCGAATAGGTATGAAAATCTTTTACAACACCAACAATGGTTCTTTCAAGCTTTGAGCCATCGCTTATTTCAAATTGCAAACGCTTACCAACAGCATTTTGCCAACCTAATTTTTTCATTAAAGTTTCATTAATCATTGCAGCGCCATATTTGTCGGAAGGAATATCGCGCGAAAAATTTCTACCCTGCAACAGCTGTATGTCCATCGTTCCAAGGTAGTCGGCATCTATCATCAGCTCCTGCGACATAGTGGTGGCATTGGTAAAAGCACCGCTGTTCGTTTCGAACCGGTACCCCATTCCGCCCAGGTCATTATTACCAATGGGATTTCCCGCTGCTGCCACGCCTTGTATAACCGGGTTTTTGAGCAACTGGTTTTTAATAGCAGGCACCTGGTTGCGCACAGCGCGGTCGTCTATATGAAAAGTAAGCACCTGGCTCTTGTTAAAACCCAGATCGGTATTGCGTGCATAATGCAATTGCTGGTAAATTACAATCGAAGAAGCGATCATTAAAACCGTTATTACAAACTGGAAAACCACCAGCGATTTTCTGAATACCAGATTGCCGGTCCTATTGCCCATCTGGCTTTTCAAAGCAGGAATTGTTTTAAAGCCCGCCAGGAACAGCGAAGGATAAATGCCACTGATGATACCCGTTAGTATGGAAAAAACCACCACGCTGCCGACGGTTTTTGCAATTCCTAATTGACCCAGCGACAGCTCTTTTTGTATAAGCTGGTTAAATAAGGGCAATGCCAGCTGCACCACTGCTGCCGCTATGGCAGCGGCAATGCAGGTTATTAAAACCGCTTCGGTAATGAACATACCCGCAATATTTTTTTTACCAGAACCAATTGCCTTGCGCACGCCAATTTCTTTTACACGCGAAGAAGAACGTGCTGTTGTTAAATTGGTATAATTGATAATGGCAATAAGGAGAATGAGCAATGCAATAACAATAAAAATATATACCCTTGTTATATTTCCATTAACGCCCGATTCAAAACTGAGGTTTGAATGCAGGTGGATAGAAAGCAACGGCTGCAGTTCCATGCTGTATTGCTCAATCTTCGATTCCTGTTGAACAGTGGATGCGGCAAATGCCGGAAGTTTTTTTTGCAAGGCGACCAAATCGGTGCCAGGCTTTAATAACAAATAAGTATAAAAAGCATTGTTTTGCCAACCGGCGGGAAAGTACTGATCAGACGCGGCACGAACAGCACTGAAGCGTAAGTGCGAATTGCCGGGCACATCTTTAATAACACCTGTAACGGTTGCAGGAAAGTGCTCGTCGAACTGTATTGTTTGCTGATATGCAGCATCTGCACTGCCGAATATTTTTTTTGCCAGGGTTTCGGTAATCACAACCGACTCAGGCTTATTAAGCGCTGCGGGCGACCCGTGAATGAAATGGAAAGAAAAAATGTTGAAGAAGCTTTTATCGGCAATAATGATATCGCCCTGCTTTAATTTTTTGTCGTGCCATGATAAGATGCCCCCGCCCTCCAGGTCTATCCGCACCGCCTCTTCCACTTCGGGAAACCCGGCTTTAAGTGCTGGTGCAAAAGGGGCAGAAGTGGTGGCCTGATGAATTTCATTGCTGTTCCAGGTGGAGTGCTGAATAACCCTTACAATTCTTTCAGCCTTCGTATTAAATGTATCGTAGCTTAACTCATCGGCTATATACAAAACAATGAGCCAGAAAGCGGCAAGCCCCAAAGCCAACCCGGAAATATTAATGGCTGCGTACATTTTATTCCGCAGCATATTGCGCCAGGCGGTTTTGAAGTAGTGCTTGATCATCACCATGAGTTTGGCATACCAATTCCAACCACATGCCAGCTTATAATCCATTGGCGGTCAATTACCTGAATTTACTGCCACACTTCCGGGTGTACGATAGTGAACACATGGTGTACGGTGGTGGGGTAATAAGTGGTATGTGATAAGTGGTAAGTCGTAAGCTACGATCTTTCAGCCGTGATGTCAACGCAGCCCGCCCGGCTGAAGCCATTCGGACGGAGAGAAATCTCTTATGCTTTGCAATCCTGTTCTTGTTTTTTGTTTCTTGTTTTTTGTTTTTTGTTTCTTGGCTCTTCTCCTGAAAGTTGATGGCTGACCGCTCACCGCTGACAGCCACATCATTCCCCAAAACTAATCTTCCCCATCGACACATTGGGTATGCCATTTCTCCCCTGCCCAAAATGAATATTGCCGCCGCATACGGTTTCGTTTGCCAACACTGCAAACAGCACGGCTTCTTTTGCATCGGGATTGATATTAAGCTCTTTTGTACTCCTGAACACCACGCCAGGCAGTTGCGCTGCTATATTTTTCATGAGCAAAGGATTGTGCATGCCACCGCCGCTCACGTAAAAAACATATTGGTGGTTATTATGCAAGGCTTTTTGAATGGCATATACAATGGTATCGGCCGAAAACCGGTTGAGCGTAGCCATTACATCTGCTGCATTTAATTGCTGTGTAGCAGATTGCTGCTGCGCTTTTTGCAGGTAATGCAGGTTGAACAGTTCGGGACCAGTTGTTTTAGGAAAGGGCTGATCGAAAAACACATTGGCTTTGAGCGCCGATAACAGTGGCTGATTAACGATGCCTTGTTCGGCCACCGATGCATCTTCGTCAAAGTATTTTCCCGGAAAGTGTTTTTGTATAAAAGCATCCATCATGGTATTGCCCGGACCAGTATCGGTGCAAAAAACGTCATCAGCGTTTAAGCTGCCGGGTAAGTAGGTAAAGTTGGCGATACCGCCGATATTGAGCATAATGCGGTTCTCACCTTTTTTTGAAAAGATCAGGAAATCACCGTAGGCAGCTAAAGGGGCGCCTTCTCCGCCGGCGGCTATGTGTTTTTGCCTGAAATCGCTTACTGTAATAATACCCGTGGCTACCGCCATATGGTCGCCATCTCCTATTTGAAGCGTGGCATTTGAAAATTTTTCGAGTTGATGCAGGGCTTTTGGCGCATGAAAAATGGTTTGACCATGACTTGCTATCAGATCAACCTCACGTTTATCAATACCCCATTTTTTAAGGCACTGCACAATCATAAAAGCATGCTGCTGCGCCACCCACCCATTCAAAAGACATAGTTTTTCAAGATTGACTTCGCGCTTCGAAAAAACCGACGCAATCTCGGTTTTGTAATCACTGGTATAAGGAATGGTTTCAAACCGCAGCAGCTCAATTTCACTTTCCATACCGGTGCCCGAAAAACGACAGAGGGCAATGTCTAATCCGTCGACGGAAGTGCCAGACATCAAACCTATAATCAATCGAACGGGCTTTTGGGCAATAGCTGCTAATTTTTGGATGTTGCGATTCATAAATGATGAATAAATGCATGATACTGCATAAATATATGCACATATTTGCGTTTTTATGCAGGAATTGATATAAATTGCTGCTCCACAACCAAAGCCATTTATGCTTAAACAGGAGCGGCAATCGTTTATTTTACGCCAGGTAAACCTACACAACCGGGTACTATCTGTTGACCTGAGCCAGAAAATGCAGGTGTCTGAAGATACCATCCGCCGCGACCTGAACGAGATGGCTAAACAAAACCAGCTCATCAAAGTACATGGCGGTGCGCTCTCCAAATCTTTTCATTTGTCTATCGATACCAACCCCGTATACGCGGTAAGCGGCAAAAAAGCAATTGCGCAAAAAGCCTGTGGGTTGATTAAAGACGGCATGTTTGTTTTAACCACCGGGGGCACTACTATTATTGAATTGGCAAAATCGCTGCCGCCGGAGTTATCGGCCACCTTTATAACTGCCAGTCTGCCGGCAGCTTATGAATACATTCATCACCCCAACATTGAAGTGATATTTATGGGTGATAAAATTTCCAAAAGCTCCAAAATTGCCATTGGAGGCGAAACCATTGAAAAAATACGCAACATCAACGCCGATCTGTGCTTCCTCGGAATCAATGCTATTGATACCGCCAATGGCGTTACAGACAATGACTGGGACGTGGTGCAGGTAAAAAAAGCAATGATAGAATCTTCCCAAAAAGTAATTGCATTGTCTATCTCTGAAAAACTCAACACCTGGCAAAAAATTAAAGTATGCGACCTGGATAAGGTGGATATACTGATTACCGAACTGGAACCAACAAACGAACAACTTTCACCTTACCAGAAAGCCGGTATAGAAATATTATAACAACAAGTATAAAACCAACAGCACTCAAACAATTTATTTATCATCAAAAAAACTGCATCATGAAAAATCGCACTTCGCTTGTACGAAGGAAATGGAAGCCGCTCTCTTTCGTGCTACTGCTGCAACTCGCATCGGTTGTTGCGCTGGCGCAGGTACGCATCAACGGAAAAATTACCAACAAAGAGGGTGAAGGACTTTCTGCTATATCGGTATCGGTGCGCAATACCGCCATCGGTACCATTACCGACGTTGAAGGAAATTACAGCTTCAGCGCCAACCTTAAAGCCGGCACCTACACGCTTGTATTTTCCGGCGTGGGTTTTAAAACAAAAGAACAATCCGTTACGATTGGCTCTGAGAACGAGCTCAGCAGCAATGCTACACTGGAAACCGATCCGCTAAGCATGGATGAGGTGGTGGTAACGGGAACTTCGCAGGGAACCACACGCCGCCAGTTAGGCAGTTTTATCAGTACAGTTAAGGGCGACGAACTGTCTAAAAGCACTACTGGCAATGTACTGGCTGCATTGCAAGGCAAATCGCCCGGTGCACAGATTATACAAAACTCCGGTGATCCAGGTGGCAGCATGTCGGTAAGATTAAGAGGTATCAGCACCATTAACTCATCCAGCGAACCATTATACATTATAGACGGTGTAATTGTGAGCAACAGTGCACGGAGGGTAACGAACACCCAGAGCGCTTATGACGGAGTTATTTCGCCTGCGCCTAACCGTATGGTAGATATTAATCCCGCCGATATTGAAAGAATCGAAGTACTGAACGGCGCAGCCGCAGCAGCTATTTACGGCAGTCGCGCCAACGCAGGCGTAGTGCAGATATTTACCAAACGCGGAAGTGGTGGCGCACCTACTGTAAGCTTCAGTACCAGCGTAAATGTGAACCAGTTGCGTAAAGACCCGGGATACAGTACCGCGCCCACAAAATTCGGACCTGCGCCGGATGGTCCGGGTGCTATCACACAGGATATTCTTTTGACCACTTATACCAATACAACACCGGTAACACGTTACAATTACTGGGATTATATTTTCCGTGATGGTATTGGAACAGACAATAACATTTCGGTTCGCGGTGGAAAGGACAAAACAAAATATTTTGCTTCTGCCTCTTATTTTTATAACCAGGGCATTATTAAAAATACCGACTTCCAGCGATATTCTTTCCGGGTTAACCTCGACCAGGAACTGGCAAGCTGGGCAAACCTGAGCGCAGGCATCAGCTACACCAACAGCCTTGCTAATGAAAAACCCGATGGCAACTCTTTCTTCTCTCCTATTAACAGCATTACTATTATTGGCAACTTCCACAATATATGGGCCAGGGATGCCAACGGCAACCTGCAGGCAGTGGGCGAAAGAGGACGCATCAACCCGGTGAGCATTATCGAAGATATTAAACAGCAGAACCGTACCAACAGGGTTATTTCTTCGCTGGCACTGAAGCTGAAACCGATTAAAGATGTTACTGTAGATTATACGATGGGTATAGACAACATCAGCCAGTTGGGAACAACCTATATCCCTCCTTATACTTACAATGCTAGCCCCGATTTTTGGGGAGGCGGCATAACAATGGACCCTACCCAGAATGGATATGCAAGCACAGGTAACAACCAGCAGTTCCTCATCAATCACGAACTGAATGCTACCTTAAACAAAAACATCACCTCCGACCTTATTTCTACAACACAATTGGGATATTCCATGCAATACGAAAGATCAAACTTCTCGATATTGCAGGGAAGAGGGCTGGCACCTTTTGTTCAAACAGTAACCGGTGCAAGTACGGTGTTGCCCGGCACGGATCAACGCAGCGAAATATCTATCAGTGGCGCATACCTGCAGCAAAATTTTAAATTAAACAACCGGTATTTTCTTACCGCGGCAGGCAGAATAGATGAGTCTTCTGTTTTTGGAGAGGACGAAAGAAATCAATTTTATCTGAAGTTAAGCGGCAGCTATATATTAAGCGATGAAGCGTTTTGGGAAAAAGCGGGACTGAACAAATTCTGGGATTACATGAAGCTACGGGCAGCCTATGGCGAAAGTGGTAACCTTACCGGTATTGGCGCGTATGACAGATACAATACTTATTTGCCATCTCCTTTGGTAGGACGAACAGCATTAATGTCTTCTTCCCGGCTCGCTAATGAGTTCGTTAAGCCAGAAAAGCAGCAGGAAATTGAAATAGGAACAGATATGTCTTTCCTGAATGGCAGGGTTAATTTAACCTTCAACTGGTACGATAAAAAAGTAGAAGCATTATTGCTGCCAAGATTTATAGCTCCCAGCACCGGGTTTACCAGTTTGCTGGACAATGTTGGAACCGTGCGCAACAAAGGTATTGAAGTGATGTTGGGAGGATCTCCCGTAAGGGGCAAAGACTTTTCGTGGGATATGAATGTGATCTTCAACAAAAACAAGAACCGAGTAGAATCCATTCCACAGGGATTGATACAGTATAATAACCCGGCGGGGTCTTCCTCCATTCTGCCCGGTTACGCTGTGGGAGTGTTTTATGGTTTCTTTTTTGCGCGTGATGCCAACGGAGCCGAAATCAAAAATACCAACGGCATACCTGTACAGGAAAGAGGTGTGCAAACCTCTCCTTCAACCTACACTACCCAACGCGATGCCAATGGCTTGCCTACCGGCACACCTTTGCGTAAAGTAATAGGCGACCCGAACCCGGATTGGACCGGCACGCTCGTTAATAATTTTACGTACAAAAAATTAGGGTTGCGTGTACAGTTGGATGCAGTACAGGGGAATGAGGTATTCAACGCCGATTTCCGCACCAGGCAGGGCGTTGGAAACGGTAAGGAGTTTGCAGAGAAAGAACATAACGGACAACTGCCAAGGGGATATGTAAGCGGCGTATATACGATCGAAGAGTGGCGTATTGATGATGGCAGCTTTGTAAAACTTCGGGAGGTTTCGCTCACTTATAATTTTGGCAGGCTCAATAAAGCCATCAGCGATCTATCGTTGAGTCTTTCAGGCCGCAATCTGATAAGCTGGGACAACTATAAAGGATTTGATCCGGAAACAAATGCCGGCGGAGGCAGTACATTGGCTCGTGGCATTGACTTTGGAAACGTACCCATTCCACGAACATTTGCGCTAACACTTCGCACTAAATTTTAGCTCCGATCAACCAAAAAATAAAAGAGATGAAACATTCAAAATATATTCTGTTACTTTCTGCAGCAGCATTGATGTTTGCTTCCTGCAAAAAGAACTTTATTAATCCTGCCGAGACGTTGCGGAATGATGCCTTGACGTCTTCAACCGGACTTACCGGCGTAGCCGTTGGCATTCAAAAGCAATACAGTTTCAGCCGAACTTCGCCCTTGTACAATATGGTAGCCGCTAATGGCTTTTCCACCATGGAGCTGCGCCTCCAGAATGCGGGCAATACAGATGAGCTCAACCTGTCTGTTGGCGGTGTTAATGTAGATGGCAATAACGCAGTATTAGGCAACCTGTGGGCGCAAAACCTGAAGGTGATATACGATGCTAATAATGTAATTGACAATGCAGCTAACCTGGGCGACAAAGCGTATGCATCGGGGCTGATTGCTTACGCCAGTATATTTAAAGCGCTGGCTTACGGAAACCTCTCTATGTATTGGGAGCAGGTGCCCGATACCATTGGCTCAAACGTAGGATTTACGGAGCGGGAGCAAGGCTTTCAAAAAGCACTCGCAACCATTAATTACGCCCTGGCAACTATTTCTGCAAATGCAATCAGCGCCTCTTTTTTAAGCAATGTTCCGCCAGGCATTGAAATTCCTAACACGCTCCAGGCATTAAAGGCACGCTACCTTTTATTTACCGGCGATTACGACGGTGCGTTAACTGCTGCCAATGCGGTTGACCTTTCTAAAAAAAGCACCTTGAACTTTGATGCAATTACCCCTAATCCTGTTTTCAACGTAGCTACAGCCACTAATAATGTTTTCCAGGTGTTGGATTCAACATTTGGTTTGCCAGCATCGCTTGCTCCGGTTACAACAGATCAGCGCATACCTTTTTATATGACTGTTAACGAAACAGTGGCACCACGCTGGAGGATTAAAGGTTTTGGCGCTGCGCTGGATACCCCTTGGCCGATATATGTTCCGGGAGAGATTATTCTGATCAAAGCAGAATGCGCTATGCGAAAAACCAGTCCTTCTATTCCTGACGCCATTGTAGGGTTAAATCAAATCCTCACAAAAAAGCCTGCGGACGATCCATACGGTATCGGTGCCAACCTTCCGCCCTATGCAGGATCTATAACTGAAAATGCGATACTCACCGAAATTTACAGGCAACGCTGTATAGAGCTATACATGCAAGGCTTAAAAATGGAAGACATGCGCAGGTTTGGAAGAACGAATGAGCCTAACGTGGAAAAAAGAAGGAACTTCTTTCCCTATCCCTTCCGCGAAAGAGACAACAACAGTAATACTCCGGACGATCCGGCTTTTTAATAACCAACCAGGTGCATATCAGGAAGAAACAGCAGGGCTTGTCCTTGCTGTTTTTGCTTTTGGGCAGGCAGCGGTGAGCGGTGAAGCGATGAGCCGTCAGCTTTCAACTTTCAGCTTCCAGATGTAAGGCGTAAGCTGTAAAGCCTTTTACCTTCTACCTTATTATAACTGGTAGGTTATACCGAAAAGGCCTGCTGCCGACTTGTTGCGGAAACGGTCATTTTGCTCTCCCCCGGGTGTTGTTTGCACTTTTGTATCAGTGCTGTATTCAATAAACAAAAACTGGAAGCCAACCCTCGCTCCCCACTTATCATTCCATTTGTATTTTACAAAAAGTTCGCTGTTCAGCGAGCCCAGGTCGTTGTCGCTGATAAGGAGCAGGTTAAAGGCAGTTGGACTGGCAGTAACCGTTTGCCCGGCACCGTTGTTTCCAAAATACCTGCCGGTTCTTTTACCGCCAACGGTAAAGCCAATAGCATCGATGTTTAATCCCGCTGAAAACTTTTTATTAAAATCATATACAAAGTTGATGGATAGGTTGAGCGCATTCAGTTGAGAACGTTTGAACTGCACTGAGTCGATGTTTTCAACAATGTCTTCCGAAAAGAGAACGCCCGGTCCCGTTTTACCGCTGGTGAGCTTAGCCGGTGCCGTTTTAAAGTATTTGTTGTAACCCTGGTAATTGGTGAACCGCAATCCTGCACCAACACCCAACTTTCGTTTTTTGCCTAATCTCCAGACATGCTGGTAAGCAAATGAAGTGGAAAATTCGCTGGCCCCAACAGCGCCGGAAACATTAACTGATTTGTCTTGCTTCGCACTTTCCTGCGCGTACAAAGTAAAACAGGCGCCAGCACAAACAAGTGTAATAAATAGCGTTTTTTTCATTGGTTGTGTTTTAAAGTATAGGTTATTGACGTAATACTCTGCAAAACCTTACAAGCTGTTATATACTGTTTTTCAAAAACTATTTTAAAGATATAGAAATCATGATGGGTTTGCCCGATATACGACTGCGCCCAACAATAAAACCTGCATTGGTATCGCTGCCTGCGTTGGCTACACTTTAAACCAGGCAATACAAAAAGAGCGAAATACACATGGCTGAAGAATCCAAAACCTTGTCAATAACCTACTACCCTATGCTACATATATTATGACCGGAGAAGCACACAGCCAATATAAACTGTTATATCGTCCGTGCCGTTTTCTATGGATAAAGGCAATCATTCAACGTTGTAACCAGGTACATTACCCACCCATACTTCGCCAACTTTCTAAAGAACAGGAACAGATCGCTCGCTATTTTTCGATTGATCGGTTATATACAACCGCAGAATATGCGCATGGAGTTGTAGCCAGCTTTCTATTCTCGTTTAACGGCGAAGTTAAATTAGTAACTTACTTCATAAAACACCGTTGCTCTCGTTTACAAATCGGGAAACACAGTTGATTATGCGTTACTGCCGGAAAATATTATTGCTATCCTCATGTGTGCTGCTGATTATAGCAGGGTGCAAAAGAAAAGTAGTGCTCAAAAATTCTTTTTATGAACCTTATTTCCAAAAAGCAAAAGAGAGCGACGAGCGCCTGATGACAGGCATCCTGGATACAATTGCCACTTTGTTTCAAAAAGTTCCCCCAGGGTTAAAGGACAAGATCGAATATTACAAGCTAAAATCAAAATTTTATAAAAACACCGGCAGGCATGCGTCTTCGCTGATTGTGCTGGACAGCCTGAAAACGGTTTTAAGCAGCTTTAACCAAAATGATCCTTATTACAAATCAGAATATGTTACGTTGTTGCTTTCGCTGGCGCAGGACTATACTGAGCTCAAATTATTTGATGAGGCAATTAACATCTTAATGACTTCGCAGGAGTTTATTGGCAGCAGTGTCTCGAGCGGATGCATCCGTGCTAATTATCTTGACAGGATTGCACAGATGATGATCGTACAAGGGCGTGACAGAGTGGCTATTGTTTATCTGGAACAATCTTACAAGGAAGGGCAATTGTGCAGCAATGCATTTGAACGTTTTTACTACGGTTATAACAGCCTTTACAAGATATCGTCGTGCTACCTTAGCATGAGCGTATACGACAGCGCCCGGCATTATTGCGATCTGACCATGCAATATATAGTGAGTAATGAAACAAAATTCCCTGAAAAGTCCAAATATATTATGTTATGTAAGGCGCTTGTTAAGGGCAATATAGCCAATGTAAAGGCTGAACTAAAACAATACAATGAAGCAGAACAATTATTGCTTTCTGTTTACACCGAAACCGCCGATGCATACCCGCAGTATGCGCTGTATTGCCGGCTGGCACTGCTGCGCATATATGTAAAAGCCGGTATGCTGGTCAAAGCAAAAGGACTCATCGACTTTTTTGATTCTGACTTTAAAGGCAAACACGCATTTTTAGGTCCTCTTCAAAAAAAAAGGTTGACGACTTACTGTAAAAATTACTATAAAAAAGCGGGCGACTTTAAAAATGCTTTTCGATTTGCAGACGAAACGCTTTTATATTACGATTCGGTTAGTCTTTCCAATACAAATAGTCTTGCAAGAGACCCCGGTTTGGAATTTGAACGCAGAACACAATTAATGGCCAACGAATTGCTGCAGGCCAGGTACGAGCAGCAATCGTTCCAGTTACTGGCTTCGGGTTTGCTGATTGTACTTGTGGTGATCATCGCAGGGTTTATTGCCTTTCACTCAAAACGGATAAAAAAACATGCAGAGATGCAGGAAAGCCTTAACCAGGAAATACTGTTGAAAAATCACGAACTAAACGATGCTTATGCTTCGCTGGAAAGCAGCTACCAAAACAACAAAGAATTAATGCTTACAGTGGCGCACGACCTTAAAAACCCCATTGTTGGCATTACCACACTCGCCAAAGTGTTACTGAAAAAAGATCCGCCTACGCTTAGGGAAAACCTGCAGCTTATTGTTACGGCCTCCATTAATGCAACCAACCTCATCAGCAATTTGATGAACAGGCAAGGTGAAAAAAACGATGCCAGCGCAAGAACAGTGGAGGACATGATGAGCCTGGTTAAGTATTCTGTAGAGCTGATGAAACCCAGAGCCGAACAAAAAAAACAAAAACTGCACTTACACGGCGAACCTATCAACGTTATGATGAACAAAAACGAAATGTACAGAGTGATCAATAATATTATTAAATTCAGTCCCGAAAAAACCTCCATCCACGTTTCATTGCAACAGGAGGAATCGAACGTAGTGCTGTCCATTAAAGATCAGGGTATTGGCATTCCCCCAAACATCCTGGACATTTTATTTGTTCAGGGAGCCGATGCGCAAAGATGCGGCACCGCGGGCGAACCCTCTTACGGTTTTGGCTTAAAAATATCGAAAAGAATTGTTGAACAGCACAACGGCACCATATGGGCCGAAAGCGTGGAAGGAACCGGTAGCACTTTCTTTGTGAAGTTGCCTATTGCCGGTAAATGCCAGCTCAACGGACAGCTATCTGAACGTCTGTCAGCAAATAATTGACATAGACAACTACACCCGGGCTGAAGCAATTTCCCCACCCGATGCAAGGCACGACTGTGCATCTGTAATCAGCGCAGCAAAAAGCGAAGAGATTAATGGAAGCATATTCAGAGAATCATTAACCGCAGGTTGGCATGTTCACTTGTATTGCACCAGCTACATACCGACAGCGTTAACAAATGCCTCTTTTCGCCGGTATTCCGAGCAGCGGAATAAAGATTAAGCATTGGTACCGCGATTCCCATTGACCTGTTGCTTCCAGTATTGAGCGGGACGCTAACCCCTGCAGTTATAATAATTGAGCTAATTGCGGATTTAAGTCTATTTCTACTCCCTTGGAATTTAAAGCATTACAAAGATAATAAAACCCGTGTTTCATAAAACAGCTTCTCCGTTGTGGATGTTTGTGAGTGGAAATATGCATGAGCGTCACAAGCAATTTTATACCAGTAAAATACCGGTAGCCAGTATGCGAAAATAAAAATTGTTACATAATCTGGTGTTGGATGAAATTTATGCACAAACATGTGCGTTGTAAGCACCTGAACATTATTAATTCATTAGAATAATTTATATATTTGATGCTATTATTATTAACTGTCAGATCTATAAAGTGAATTCTTGCACTATAATCTGACAAATCCCTAAACAAGCCTGCCAAAAACTATACAAGAGCAGGCATAAAAAGAAACCAAATGAAAAAAAAATCAACTGTCACAGTGCTTTTAACACTTCTGGCACTCGTTATCACTTTTAGCACAGGCTGCAAAAAAGATGATAAACCGGAATCCCAACAACCCAGTTTAACGAAAGAACAAATTTTGGTTCAAAAAACATGGAAGGTAGATCAGCTCCACCACGTAATTGATGGAGAATATTCAAGTTATATCGATGGCGGAGCAAACACCACTAACATCCCTTATGAAAAATTAAGGTTTACTTTCAAGGAAGATGGGACAGGAACTCATGTGGACCAATCTGGCGTTACACATAACTTTACCTGGCAGTTTTCAACAAGTGACAAAAGAAACATAACCCTTAATGTTAGCACCTTAACTCCGAGTATTTTTAACTGGGAGATGGTGGAAATCGCCGGAAAGTATTTACATGCTTCTGTTCGTTTAACCATTAACGAAAACTCCAATAATATTGAGACATTCCGTCTTATTCAAATGTAAGATGAAGCTTTTATTTCGGCGGGTGTCTTCATCCGCCGAAATAACATTACACATTTATTCTACGCAGTGTTTCCTTGTAACGAGCCTTGCAGCGATGCGAGGCACACTACCGTTACCCTGCTAATTATACATCCCAGAGTCTCCGGCTTACACACAGCCCAGTAAAGGCAGACGCTGCTATGAAAGAACGATGTCGCAACGAACAAATGCCTCCTTTTCCTGCCAATGACGTATCTTCTAATAGACCGGGCAATTCCTTTGCAAGGCAATCTGCAAATCTGCTACTAACAGGAAAGCCCATCCTAAAACGTTGGCGGTGGTGCGTTCAAATCTGCATCCAGGAAACCGGTTACCATTGGTATCAGCAAATCTGTACGCTGTATCATACCTATGTGTGTGGTGCCTGGCAAAATAGCCAGCCTTGATTTTGGCAACCCGTGTATATCTCCCATTTTTCCACCACCTTTGGCGCGGAACAACTCCAGCACATGTTCATAACGCACGCCGTCAGCGTCGCCAATAGCCATGAGTATCGGTGCTTCTATTCTTTTCACTTCTTTAGACCAATCATAAGGCTTCAGGTCAATACTGATCACTTTTTTCACAAACTCCGGGAAACGGGCAGGATCATTGCCCATGCTATCGTATTGCTTTTGTATAGGCGTTCCTTTAAACATTTCGGGAGTGAAGCTGGCAAACGAAGCTTCTACCTCGGGCCACCATCCATCGTGGGCATAAGCGCCCGACAGTATAACGAGCCTCCGTAGCTGCTGAGGATGCCGCACAGCAAACTGAAAGGCTATGCCCCCGCCCATGCTGTATCCTAAAACGTCGGCACTGTCTATTTTAAGATGCTTCAGCAAACCCGACACATCATCTGCCATGGCTTCGTAGCTGAGTTCCCGCGCGATGTCTTTTGTGCGGCCATGCGCCTGCATTTCTGCTACGATCACTTTACGGTTATTGACCAACAGCGGAATAATGTGCGACCAGTTCAATGGTATATTCATGAATGAGCCATGCAGCAACACGATGGGTTTCCCTTCGCCATGCACTTCGTAATACATTTTTAAACCATTCACATCAGCGTAGCCGGAGCTTGTCGGCTGTATACGTTTACTCACACTGGTGTCTTTTGATGCAGTGGAAATGTGTTCAGCTTTTGGCTGCTGTTGACAGGAAGTTACTACTGAAATAATAGCAAACGACAGGCTGAGGATACTACGTTTGTTCATAACGAGCTGTTTTGTTTTCACAAAGCTCGGCAACAATTTCATTGTTCCTGCTGTGGCTATGCGACAATAAGCGGGGCAAAAGCGACACTGTACAAAAGTGACACAAAATCGCTTTTCACGTTTTCTTAAATCTGAAATTAATAAATGGCGTAACGCGGTTACCAATCCTGTTGAACAAACCGATTTGCACGAGGTTGCCGGTTTTGCATTTGTTGATTAGGGCAATTTGCAAGCCTGTTGTTTTTGTGGAAATATTTGCCAACCCTGCAATAGAAATGCCGCACATCCGGGCAGTGTTGTTTATTAAGCCGGTTATTTGCACGCCGCTGGTTTCATCACAATAACTTGACAAGCCATTTATAAAAAGACCGCGGTTAATCGTTTCATTTATACCGAAAATACTTAAAGAAACGCCTGTTACATATGTACCATACCGGCGATTATGTGCGATGATACTGTCGTAACCATGTCTGGTAAAGAAACCGCTCCTGTTGCCGCTGCTGTCCTTTACGCCAATAACGCCGAACATAGTGCCCCAAATGCCTCCTATAAGTCCGAAAGGCCCTAGTTCGATATTAAGTCCGTTTACTTTCATCAACAGGCTGTCAGCCTCAGCCGACCAGGGACGCACATCCACTCCCAATGTCATGCCGTTGATTACTGTATTCTTTTTGGCCGGAGTTAACTTAAACACAGCGGTATCAATACTCCGAAATTGCCCAAACGATTGTACGCATACCATTAAAGCCATTACAAATACTAATACTCGAACTTGTATCATTAGTCAGTTTTATTGTAATTGTAGTCTCACTCTGCTGCAAAGAGGTCTAGCTCCTCCAATTCTTTCGCTATCACGCTCTCCCGGTATTTTTGTTTATCGGTCATGGTTTGTTACTAACTAACGAGCATCTTCAGCGGATACTTTCGATTGGCGGGTTCTTCATCCGTCGAAACAACGTTACCCATTTATCCATTGATGGTGATGAATGCAGACACCACAGCCGTCGACTTAAGGGCATCAGCGAGCCAGATGTCTCATGCTTCGACATGACAAGCAGTAGTACAAAACTGAACATTAGCACAATTGCCCAACCTTTATTCTACGGTTTGTCACTCCGGCCCAAGGATGAGTCTCCTTCCCCGAAGATTTAATTCCTAAGTTGAACAGCTATTGTGCAGACATCCACCACTCCCCTTTTACCCAGGCAAGAACCTATTCCGGCTCGAGTCCGCTTTCCCTTGCGCCTATCGCTCCTCGCCCACTCTTCGATAAAGCCTAAATTGCTCTTCCAATCTTTTCCTTTGACTTCTTTCTATAAATTCAATTATGCATTTTCGTTCGGGAAGCACCGGAAGAACAATTGATTCTATATAAATTCTATGCACATTCGGATCGTTGAAAACCTTGATCAAATAAAAACTTTGAGAAATAACAAAAGCTAATAACAAAATGCCAAACAGCATCGATAGGAAAACATTTTTGATCTCTCTTGCCCTCTTGATCGTTGCCTTTTTTATTTGTCCATATTCGATAGTCTTGTAGTTAAAGCCATTTCTTAACAAATGTATTCCCTGACCTGATAATGCAAAGTCATTCGCTTTAAAAGCGTAAGCATCCATGATTTACTTTTGCCAAGAAGATAGTACTTTTTGTGATAATAAAAGGGAGGCACTAAATAAAACTAAAGTACTGAATGCGGAACTGGTGAAGTAGGCATAGCAGGAATATGTTGGGAAGTAGGAGGAGTTACCTTTTGATAGAATAGTAGCTTTTTATCGCAGAGTCGCCAGCTAAAGCACAAGCTAGGCACGCGGCAGACTCCGCGTAGAAACAAAAGGTGGAAGGTACCAGGTGTAGGATTAAGGAAAAAGGCGTTTCCACCGTATCACTTACTACTTACCACATACCACTTATATCACTTCTCCTTCCAAATCATAATCATATGCCTTGGTGATTCTTACGTTTATAAATTCACCAATGGGGAGTTTTTTTGTGGCGGGGATGATGACTTCATTGTCTACTTCTACGGAGTCGAATTCGGTGCGACCAAGGTAGCGACCGGCTTCTTTTTTATCGATGATGACTTTAAATTCTTTGCCGATCTTTTCCTGGTTCTTTTCGTAGCTGATCTCCTGCTGCACTTCCATAATTTCCTGGGCGCGACTTTCTTTTTCTTCCTGCGACAAGGTATCTTCCAGCACATGTGCCGACGTATTTTCTTCGTGCGAGTAGGTGAACACTCCTACCCTGTCGAAACGGTGCTGCTCTAAAAATGCTTTCACGGTTTCTACATCGTCGCGTGTTTCGCCGGGGAAGCCGGTTATCAAAGTGGTTCGTAAACAAATACCGGGTATACGTTGGCGTATGTCGCCGATCAGGTCGTCCATTTCGGCTTTGGTAATCTGCCGCTTCATGGCTTTCAGCATGGGGTCGCTGGCGTGCTGCAGCGGCATATCAAGGTAGTTGCAAATATTGGGGCGCTCTTTCATTACGTCTATAATCTCCATCGGGAATTTAGACGGATATGCATAATGCAGCCGTATCCATTCCAGTCCCGGCACATCTGCCAGTGCATGCAGCAAGCGGGGAAGTTCGCGCTTTTTGTAAATGTCGAGTCCGTAATAAGTGAGTTCCTGCGCAATGAGCATTATTTCTTTTACGCCCTTTTTTACCAGTCCCTGCGCTTCGGTTACGAGTTGTTCAATGGGTTTGCTGATGTGTTGTCCGCGCATGAGCGGAATGGCGCAAAAGGAGCAGGTGCGGTTGCAGCCTTCGGATATTTTCATATACGCATAGTGCTGCGGCGTGCTGAGGAGGCGCTCTCCTATTAGCTCGGCTTTATAGTCGGCTTCAAACTTTTTAAGAATAAGGGGCAGCTCCATGGTGCCGAAAAAGGCGTCTACTTCGGGTATTTCGGTTTCGAGGTTGTTACGGTAGCGCTCGCTGAGGCAGCCGGTAACGTATACTTTGTCGAGCTTGCCTCTTTTTTTGAGCTCCACATGGTCGAGTATGGTGTTGATGGATTCCTCCTTGGCTTTGTCGATGAAGCCGCAGGTATTGATGACCACGATGTTGTGATCGCGCTTTTTGCTTTCGTGCACCACATCTATATCATTGGCTTTCAGTTGCCCGCTCAGCACTTCGCTGTCAACCATGTTTTTGCTGCAGCCCAGTGTAATGATGTTTACCTTATCTCGTTTAAGTGACCTCGTTTTCATCAGGCGGCAAAATTACGGGGTTTCGGGGAGCTTTCAGCCATCAGCTTTCAGCGATCAACTATGAGCCTTCAGCTATGAGCTTTCTACCGTGAGCGCTGAGGTTTGAGCTACGGAATGCATTTATGGTATGAAGGAAGATATGAGCTGGATCGCAACAGGCAAAACCCAAACTGCCCCCCAACCATTTCCTCCTACCAGCTGGCTGATAGCTCAAAGCTGACTGCTAGTTGGGATACTGCACCAGCCTGAATGTTCCACTATCATCTTTATAATCCTGCTGTACATTGTTGCGGGTAGACACGCGGCAATTGATTGCCTGCGTAAACCATGAACCGCCGCGGCGTACCCTGCCGGCGCCGGAAGAGGGCCCGGTGGGGCTGTATTTTTCGTTGAGTTCGTAGTAAAATTTAGCGTACCAGTCCTGGCACCACTCCCACATATTGCCTGTCATATCATACAAGCCCAATTCATTGGGTGCTTTTTCGCCTACCACATGCGGACGGCGGTTGCTGTTGCCCGCATACCAGCCCACCTGGTCAATATCGTCGCTGCCGCTGTAACGGAAACCCTTACCCTCCAAACCGCCCTTTGCCGCATATTCCCATTCGGCTTCGGTAGGCAGGCTGTAATATTTTCCTGTAAGCTTATTCAATATTGCAATGAATTTTTGCGCATCATCCCAGCTTACACGGTCAATAGGGCATTGGTCGCAACCAGTAAACTCGCTGGGGTTAGAGCCCATAATAACAGTCCACTGGCGTTGCGTAACCGGGTATTTGCTAATAGCAAACCCGTCTACCACTACTTCATGTGCAGGCTTTTCATCTGCTTCGCCGCCATCATCGCCCATCACAAACCTGCCACCTGTTACCCACACCAGGTTGTTCTGAATACTATCGAGAAACTCTTTTGATACCATTGGAAGGGTAATGTCTTTTTCCTTTTCTTTCTTCTTTTTCTTTTGTGCAAACCCCTCTGTTATTCCGGCAAAAAGAACCATCAATACAAGTATAAAACGAACTGCAGCCATAGATAAATATTAAAATCGGTCAAATATAAAAAACAAGCGGCAAGAAGCAAGGGGGAAATGGCAGTGAGCTATCAGCTACCAGCGGGGAGCAGGGAGAAATGAACAAAAGTCAAGAAAGGTGAAAGGTGAAAGAGAGCGTTTATCGTTTGGGGTTGTAGTTGAAAAAACGATGAACGTCAAACCATTAACTTCCAATAGCTCAAGGTTGGCTGCTACAAGGGTCTGTGCGCTGATCTCCTCCCCTTCGGGGAGGTTGGGAAGGGCTAACAAAAAAATCCCGCCTCTGTTGGAGGCGGGACCTTTGCAAAATATTCCTTTTGGAAGAAGTGGTTATTAATAACCCATTCCACCCATATCAGGAGCACCGTGGTGGTGACCACCGCCGCCTGCTTCTTCTTTTTTAGGTTTGTCGGCAATTACGCATTCAGTAGTCAGTAACATACCGGCAATAGACGCTGCATTTTCCAAAGCGATGCGGGTAACCTTGGTTGGGTCGATCACACCAGCTTTGAACAGGTTTTCATACACTTCAGTGCGTGCGTTGAAACCATAATCAGCCTTACCTTCTTTTACTTTCTGTACTACAATGCTGCCTTCGATACCGCTGTTGAAAACGATCTGGCGCAGAGGTTCTTCAATTGCCCTTCTTACAATGGCAACACCAGTTGCTTCGTCTTCGTTGGCAGTTTTGAATTTTTCTAACGATTCTACCGCGCGGATGTAAGCTACACCACCGCCAGGTACAATACCTTCTTCAACCGCAGCGCGTGTTGCATGCAATGCATCGTCAACGCGGTCTTTCTTTTCTTTCATTTCAACTTCAGTAGCAGCACCTACCTGCAATACAGCTACACCACCGCTTAATTTAGCCAGGCGTTCCTGTAATTTTTCTTTATCGTAGTCAGAAGTAGTTACTTCTATCTGAGCTTTGATTTGATTTACACGAGCAGTGATATCGGCTTTTTTGCCTTTGCCACCTACTACAGTTGTGTTGTCTTTGTCGATTACTACTCTTTCTGCACGACCTAAGTAAGTAAGGTCAGCATTTTCGAGTTTGTAACCCTGCTCTTCGCTGATCACTAAACCAGCAGTAAGGATAGCGATATCCTGGAGCATTTCTTTCCTTCTGTCGCCAAAGCCAGGAGCTTTTACAGCCGCTACCTTCAACGTACCACGCAATTTGTTTACCACCAGTGTAGCCAGTGCTTCACCTTCCAGGTCTTCAGAAATGATCAGCAAAGGAGCGCCCTGCTGAGCTACTTTTTCCAGGATGTGAAGAATATCTTTCATGGTGCTTACTTTCTTATCGTAGATAAGGATGTAAGGCTTATCCAGTTCAGCTTCCATTTTTTCGCTGTTGGTAACGAAGTAAGGAGAGATATAACCACGGTCGAACTGCATACCTTCTACCACTTCCACCAGTGTTTCAGTGCCACGGGCTTCTTCAACAGTAATAACGCCATCTTTACCTACTTTGCCAAAAGCTTCAGCAATGAGTTTACCGATGGTTTCGTCGTTGTTGGCAGAGATAGAAGCTACCTGCTGAATTTTTTTGCTGTCAGAACCTACAGTCTGAGACTGTGTTTTGAGGTGTTCTACAACTTTTTCAACGGCTTTGGTAATACCGCGTTTCAGGTCCATTGGGTTGGCACCTGCAGCTACGTTTTTCAAACCTTCGCTGATGATAGCCTGCGCCAGAACGGTTGCTGTAGTAGTACCATCACCTGCAATATCTGCAGTTTTGCTGGCTACTTCTTTTACCATTTGAGCACCCATATTTTCGATAGGATCTTCCAGTTCAATTTCTTTAGCAACGGTAACACCGTCTTTGGTTACTGCAGGAGCACCAAATTTCTTTTCAAGCACTACGTTACGACCTTTAGGTCCGAGAGTTACTTTTACTGCATTAGCCAGCGTATCAACCCCTCTTTTCATTTTATTACGGGCATCAATATCAAAAAATAATTGCTTTGCCATGTTATGTAATTTGAGATTTTTAATTTGAGATTTAAGATGAAGAACCTGATTGGTTCATCTTTTAAGAGTGCGATGTAGTATTTTATTATACAATCGCCAAAATGTCCGATTCGCGCATGATGAGGTAATCAGCACCGTCGATCGTTATTTCCGTACCGGCATATTTACCATATAATACTGTATCTCCGGACTTTACGCTTACCGGCTCGTCTTTTTTACCAGGACCAGCGGCAACCACGGTACCACGCTGTGGTTTTTCTTTGGCAGTATCGGGAATGATTATGCCCCCGGCAGTCTTTTCTTCAGCAGGAGCAGGTTTCACGATCACCCTGTCGTGTAGGGGAGTTACATTAATCTTTTTGGACATAATTAAAAATTTTTGTGTTGGTTAAAGATTGATTTTATAAATCTTTAAGGCGGACAAAGGTAAACGAATTATATGCCAAAGCGACAATGCCGGAAAAAATTTCAGTTTTTGTGGGGCTTAAGCCGGTTATTTGAAAAGCCTGTCAGAACTTGTGCGGCACCGTTATGCCAAATTTGCGGGAAGAGAGTGATAAGTGGTATGGCAGAAATAGCTCACTTATCACCTACCACTTATCACTAGTCACTATTTTTCCCTACCTTCGCCGCCTTACAACAGTTCTTTAAAGATGATTAGCAGAAGAAATATCCGGATTAAAGTGATGCAGGCGCTCTATACCATCGAAGCCGCCGACGAGCAGCCGCAAACCCTGGAAGCAATTAAGTTATTGGAAAAACACCTTGAACAGTCGAGACACATATTTGTATATACCATTCATTTTATTACACAGGTAGCCCGCTACGCTGAAACCGACTCCCATCACAGGTCGTCCAAGCATTTGCCCACTGCAGAAGATCTGAATGTTAATGTAAAGATTGCAGGCAACGAAGTATTGTGGAAGATACTGGAAGACAGCTCCTATATACGGGCAGTAAACGAAATAAAACCGCAGCAGTGGGACAATCCGGAACTCATCCGCAAAACCTACCTGCAACTGGTGGAAACCCCCGTATATAAAGAATATATTGAAGCGCAGGAACGCAATAAAAAGGCAGAAAAAAATATCCTGGAATTCATTTTTACCGACCTCATGCTGCCGAACGACGATTTCATTTCGCATATGGACGACTCGTTTATCCATTGGGATGATGATGCGGAAATGATGAATCAACTGGTATTGAATTTCCTGCAGAAGCCTTCCAGTGCCGATTTCCAGGATATGCTGGGCGCAGAAAAAAGAAAGTTCGCGCACGATCTGTTGCAGGCAGTGCTCGAAAAAAAGGAGTTTTGCATGGAACTGATCAAACCCAAATTAAAAAACTGGGACGTGGAGCGAATAGCGCTGCTGGACATGATACTGATGCAAATGGGGGTATGCGAATTTCTTTACTTTAATACCATTCCTACCAAAGTAACCATTAACGAATACATAGACCTTGCAAAGGAATACAGCACGCCTCAAAGCGGGCAGTTCGTTAACGGCATCCTCGATAATATTCACAAAGACCTGCTGGCACAGAACAAGCTCGACAAGGTGTCGTACAAAAAACCGGGGTGAGGAATTTTGAATTTCTGATTTCTGATTTTTGATTTCTGATTTCTGATTTGATTCGGCTGACGGCTCACTGCTGTGCAGTGCCTGAAATGGGCTATAGCCTTCGCTGTGCGAGGCGTCTTCGCCTCGGACGATCTTCGCTGTGTGAGGCGTCTTCACCTCACACGGTTTTGTTGTCGCCTCCTGGCGACATAGCATAACAAAAAAATGATATTGCAGTAACAGGGTGTTTTTACTTTTACAATTGAGTAGCATCTTTGCTTAATTAACGCTCACACGAATGACGCTGGTTGCACAGTAGCTGAACTGAATTAATACAATCACTCATTCACTAAACAATCAACATGCTTCTTAAACAAACCGCGCTGGCATTTGCACTCTTTTTTTTCAATGTATATGCAAATGCACAAACCAAACCTTACCTCGACGAATATGCGAAAGGTTACCGGGGTGGTTATATCAAAGGACTGGAGTCGGTAGACCGTGCATTGCAGTTTGCCGTTATTGGCGATTGGGGGCGCGGTGGCATGTATTTTGGCAAAGATGTGGCGGAGCAGCTATCCAAAGCCGTTACCGGTATAGACGCTGAGTTCATTGTTTCTACCGGCGACAATTTTTACCCCGAAGGCGTAGCGAGCGTACACGATCCGCTATGGAACCTGGCTTTTGAAAATGTTTTCTGGCAATACCCGTTGTGGCGCGACTGGTATGTGGTATTGGGTAACCATGATTATGGCCGTAATCCGCAGGCGCAAATTGATTATTCCAAAATCAGCCGCCGGTGGAATATGCCCGACTATTATTATTCTTTTACAAGACAGATAAGCAAAAACGCAAAGGCGCTGTTTATTTTCCTGGATACCAATCCGTTTAATGCAGGTTTTCACGATGAAAATGATACTACTATCAATCCCAAAATGGATACCACCGTTCAGAAAAAATGGCTGGAAGGTTTGTTGTCTGATGCTGATACCAGCATTAAATGGAAGATCGTTTTCGGACATCACCCCATGTATACTGCCGGCAACCGCGCCCAGCGTCCCTCAGAAATACGGAACTCCCTCGAGACGATGTTTGAAAAATACAAGGTCGATCTGTACATCACCGGGCACGAGCATCATTTACAATATTATCATCCTAAAAACAGGTATACACACCATTTTATTTCCGGCGCCGGATCGGAAGCGAACGAATCGCTGAAACCGCGCGGCCCGGTGGATTTTTTTGCCGCCATACAGGGATTCATGACATTTTCAGTTACTCCAGGTGAAGTACTGATGCAGGCGGTGGATAGGAATGGCAAGGTGTTGACGAAGAGAAGAGTGAACAAAAGTGATAAGTAGTAAGTGATAGGTGGTAAGACACGGCAGAAGGTATAAGGCCTTACTCCTTACTCCCTATACCCTACCCCTCTCCCTAATTCATTTCACACAGTAACCCGAAATAGTTAACTTTGCCGCTCCTAAGTAATTATCTGTTATGAAAAAACATTACTTTTTATTGATAGTACTGGCAGGAATCGGCTTTGCTTCGTGCAAGGATGCTGAAAAAAAGGCAACTGAAACTGCTACGATTGCTCCGGCGTCAACGGGTGATGCTGCTGCACAAAATGCTGCAGTAACCACTGTTCAATGGATAGATTCGGCACTGAACAAAGGCACGATTAATGAAGGAGAAAAACTGGAGATCGTTTATCGTTTTAAAAATACAGGCGACAAGCCTTTGATCATTAAAGAAGTAAAACCTTCGTGCGGCTGCACCGTAGCCGAAAAGCCTGAACAGCCTATTGCACCGGGCGAAGAAGGTTCTATTAAAGCGGCTTTCGACAGCCACAACAAACCCGGTCCTAATCACAAAACCATAACGGTAACGGCTAATACGCAGCCAGACACCTATCACCTCACGTTTGACGTAGTGGTGAATAAGAAAAGTTAGTATTCAATTTTAAATCACCGATATGAACAATTATTTCGTTTTATTACAAGCCGGCGGAGGCAATGCAACCATGCAAATGATTATGATGGTGGGCATTATTGCTGTGTTTTATTTTTTTATGATCCGTCCGCAAACTAAAAAAGCTAAAGAAGCCAAGAACTTCCAAAGCAATCTTCAAAAAGGCGACAAAGTAGTAACCATTGCAGGTATACACGGAAAAATAGAGAAGGTAAATGAAGACAACACACTGCAACTGGAAGTGAGTCCGGGCAGCTACCTGCGGATAGAAAAAAGTGCCATCAGCATGGAATGGAGCAAACAGTTGAATACCGGCGCTGCCGCTGCTGAAAAAAAATAAGACCTGATTTTTTTTGTATAACGAATCCGTAATCAATTACGATTTCGGATTTTTGTTTTTATAAAGATCACAATACATGCTGAAGATTGGTTTAACAGGAGGTATAGGATCGGGCAAAAGTACCGTAGCCCGTTTGTTTGAGCTGCATGGCATACCTGTATATTATGCGGATGCTGCTGCTAAGGAAATAATGAATACCGACGAAACATTAAAAAACCAGATCATTCAGCATTTCGGCGAAGCCACTTATACCAACAACCGGCTGAACCGAAAGCAACTGGCAGACGTTGTGTTTAAAGACAAGGAAAAGCTGGCGCTGCTGAACAGCCTGGTACACCCGGCAACCATCAGGGATGCGACCAACTGGATGCAGCAACAAACTGCGCCGTATACCATTAAAGAAGCTGCTTTGATTTTTGAAAGCGGATCGCAATCGGAACTGGATTATGTAATTGGCGTTTACGCACCTAAAACATTGCGCATTCACCGCACCATGCAACGCGATGGCGTTGACCGGGAAGAAGTATTGAAGCGAATGCAAAACCAGATTGACGAAGAAATAAAAATGCGCCTGTGCGACTTTGTTATTGTGAACGACGAACAGCAACTGCTGATACCACAGGTGAACAGGCTGCACGAACAGATTAGAGATTTGAAATTTGAGATTTGAGATTGGGCGGTTTGGGTTTGTAGTTTGGGGTTATCGTTTGGTGTTTGGTGTTTATTGTTGGCGGTTGCTATTTATTAAAACCCCAAACAAATAAACTTCCATCTCCGTGCACCTTTGTGTCTTTGTGCCTCCGTGGTTCAAACTAAAAAATGACGGGAAATTTTCACGCAATGCGCGCAAGGGAGAGCAAAGGACGCAAAGGAGAGCTGTTTTTGGTTCAATAAATCCCAAACAATAAACCCCAAATAAATAAACTTCCGTCTCCGTGCACCTTTGTGTCTTAGTGCCTTTGTGGTTCAAATTTCAAATCTCCAATCTAAACCAACTCCACCAGTTTCTCCACCACCCTGTCTACTTCTTCTTTTGTATTGTATTTGCTGAAGGAAAACCGCACTGCTGTTTTATCAGGGTCGTTGCTGATGGCCCGTATTACATGCGATCCCAGGTCGGCGCCGCTGGTGCAGGCACTTCCGCCGGACGCGCAGATATGATGAATATCGAGATTGAACAGCAGCATTTCCGATCTTTCGGTTTTCGGAAAGCTTGCATTCAATACTGTATATAAACTTTTACCCAAAGGATCGCCGTTGAAAGCAACACCGGGTATACGCTTTTTCAATTCATCCATCATATACATCTTAATACCGCCTATGTATACACTATCTTTTTCGTAATTGGCAGTGGCTTGTTCCAGTGCTTTGGCAAATCCAACTATACCATACAGGTTTTCGGTACCGGCACGCATGTTACGCTCCTGCGATCCGCCATGAATAAACGGATGAATCTTTACATCTTCGTTGATGTATAAAAGTCCGACACCTTTGGGACCATGAAACTTGTGCGCCCCACCCGTAATAAAATGAACAGGCGTATTGCGCAGGTCGAAGGGAAAATGACCTACCGTTTGCACCGTATCGGAATGAAAAATGGCATTGTATTTTTTACAGAGCTCACCCACGGCATGCAGGTCTATCATATTGCCAATTTCGTTATTAGCATGCATGAGGGTAACCAGTGTTTTTTCGTTGCTGCCGGCCAGCAAGGTTTCCAGGTGTTGCAGGTCTATATGTCCGTTGGGTAATACATCAACAAAAAACAAAGTCGCTTCTCCCCTGTTGCGCAGGTGCTCGGTAGTATGCAGCACCGCGTGATGTTCAATAGGTGAAGTGATGATTCGTTTGCATCCAAGATCGTGTACCGCGGCCAGTATGGCGGTATTGGAACTTTCGGTTCCGCCGCTGGTAAAAAAAATTTCTGCAGGATGAGCGTTCAGTATACGCGCTACCGATTTGCGGGCAGTTTCAATGGCCAGGCGGCTTTCGCGGCCATACGAATAAATAGAAGAGGGATTGCCGAACTTTTCGGTCATATAAGGCAGCATGGCTTCCAGCACCTGCTGATCTAAAGGTGTGGTAGCGGCGTTGTCAAAGTAAATTCTGTTCTGCACACACGTATTGTTAATGAGGAAAGAGCTGTGAGTTGTCAGCAATCAGCCGTCAGCTATCAGCGGTCGGCAATCGGGGTATTAGTTATACTGGTTAACTTCAAACCCGAAACTTTAGACCCGAAACCTCAAACCCTCAACTATTTTAACTCCTTAATATCTCGCATCAGGCGAAGCGCAATATTATTGGCAGTCGATTCAAAATTGCTTTCAGCGTAAATGCGGATGATGGGCTCGGTATTGCTGGTACGCAAATGCACCCAGTCGCTGTCAAATTCTATTTTAAGCCCGTCTTCGGTATTCACGGGGTGAGCTTTGTATTTGGTCTTGATTTTTTCAAACACATCTTTCACATTCACATCCTGTTCCAGCTCAATTTTATTTTTGCTGATAAAATAGTCGGGATAAGTGCCTCTTAACTGTTTAATGCTTTTTTGCGAATGTGCAAGGTGAGTTAAAAACAGCGCTATGCCTACCAACGCATCCCTGCCATAATGTAACTCAGGTAATATAATGCCGCCATTGCCTTCGCCACCAATTACCGCATTTACTTCTTTCATGCGGGTAACCACGTTCACCTCTCCCACTGCGCTTGGCGAATATTGTCCGCCATGCTTCAGGGTAACATCTTTCAATGCCTTTGTAGACGACATATTGCTCACCGTATTGCCCGGCTTTTTGCTGAGCACATAATCGGCCACCGCCACCAGGGTATATTCTTCGCCAAACATGCTGCCATCTTCACAAACAAAGCACAGGCGGTCAACATCCGGATCAACGGCAATGCCCAGATCGGCACCCAGTTTTTTCACTTTGGTACTCAGTTCCACCAGGTTTTCAGGTAAGGGCTCCGGATTGTGCGCAAACCTGCCGGTTATTTCCTCGTTAATCACCGTAACATCCTTGGGGTTTACTCCCAGCGCTTTCAGCAATTCCGGCACAAACAGGGCGCCGGTGCTGTTCACCGCATCCACAACTATCTTAAACTTGCGGGCTGCAATAGCCTCTTTGTCTACCAGGCTGAGCGCGGTAATGGCTTCAATATGCTTTTCCAGGTAACTGTCGTTCTCCGTAAGTGTTCCGAGCTTATCTACTCCCACAAACGAAAAATTTTCAGCCGCAGCCAGTTCCAGCACCTCTTTTCCATCCTGCCCCGAAATAAATTCGCCTTTTGCGTTCAGCAGCTTCAATGCGTTCCATTCTTTGGGATTGTGGCTGGCCGTTAAAATAATGCCCCCTCCTGCCTCTTCCATGGTTACAGCCACTTCTACGGTAGGGGTAGTGCTCAATCCAAGGTCTATTACATCTATGCCCAGCGCATTTAAAGTGCTCACCACAATATTGCGTACCAGCGGACCGCTGATGCGCCCGTCGCGTCCTATTACCACTTTACGGCTGCCCGTTTTTTCAATGAGCCAGGTGCCATATGCTGCTGTAAACTTAACTATATCCAAAGGAGAAAGCGTTTCTCCAGGTTTCCCGCCTATAGTTCCTCTTATGCCCGAAATACTCTTAATCAATGCCACAATACAAAAATTTTAAGGATGCAAATCTAGTAGAAATTTTTCTAACAGGATGGTTCTGTTTAAGAAGGAGGAAGAAGAAAGGGAAAGTGTATAGGAAATAGCCAGGATATTCAAATGCTGGTTCTTTTTAAGAACCGCTGGCTTCAATGTAAGGCTTCCACCTCTGAAAGCCCGAAAACCTTTAATTTTCGGTTGGTGATACACCGACCGGTAGGGGCTCTACCCTACTGGCGGGTGTTTCACCAACAGCAATGATTTAGCGCTTTTTTCACCCAAAGGGTAAACAGCCGCGTTAAGAACAAGACAATAATTAAGCCGGTAAGCAAAACAATAATTACATTTGTTAAAACAATCTCTATAGTCCATGCCAGGAGACCATTGGTATCAACATTACTATTATTCTTTCTTTACTTCCTCAGGTCCCTGCTATCCAACACTCCAAACCGCAGTTCCTGCTTTAAAAAACAATAAGGCATGAGCAGTATTATCAGGTACGACATAGCCCTGTTTACTAAAATAAACGGCGTTTGGCACAACAGCTTTTTCGACTGGCTGCTTCCTTTGCTGCGCAACGAGTTCTTTTGGTCGCCCCTGTATATGTTCCTGGTTGTTTTTATGCTGCAGAATTACGGCAAGCGTGGTTTTTACTGGATTGTGTTTTTTCTGGCAACTTTTGCCATGGCCGATATGGTGAGCAGCTCGCTGATAAAGCCCTGGGTGGGTAGATTACGCCCTTGTAACGATCCGCTGCTGGCAGATACGCTGCGCGCCCTGGTGCGGTGCGGCACCGGTAAAAGTTTTACGTCATCGCATGCCGCCAACCATTTTGCATTGGCCATGTTTGCTTTTAAAACCATCAGGGTTGTGCCTTTGGCATGGAGATGGTGTTTCCTTTTTTGGGCTTTTGCCGTTTCTTATGCGCAGGTGTACGTAGGCGTTCATTTTCCGCTCGATGTTACCTGCGGCGCCATATTGGGTTGCCTTATCGGCGCGGCAACGTCGAAACTGTTTAACAGCCAAACCAGTTTAGTTGCTTTAGCTTAACTTCATATACTATGGTCGAAATTCTGATTATACTGGGATTGATCTTATTGAATGGCATTTTTTCAATGGCAGAAATAGCGCTGGTATCTTCCAGAAAGGACAGGCTGGAAACGCAGGCGGCTAAAGGCGACAAACGCGCAAAGGACGCACTGGCGCTGGCAGAAAAACCAGATAACTTTCTTTCCACAGTGCAGATCGGAATTACTCTCATTGGCATTTTAACGGGTATCTATTCCGGCGAATCGCTCAAGTCCGACCTGGTGGAACTACTCTACCGCTTTGAATGGCTGCGCCCATACGTAAATGGAACCGCAACAGCCATCATCGTTATCATCATCACCTATTTTACGTTGGTATTGGGCGAACTGGTGCCTAAACGCCTGGGCTTATCGCGCCCCGAAACCATTGCCAAGGCTTTGGCAGGGCCCATGAGCGTTATTACCAAAATAACCTATCCTTTTGTGTGGTTGCTCAGCAAGTCTACCTATTACACCGTTAAACTGTTTAATATACAGGGCAAAGACAATTATGTAACGGAAGAAGAAATCAAAGCCATCATCAGTGAAGGAACGGAACAGGGTACCATTGAAGAGGCGGAGCAAGAGATCATTGAGCGTGTATTTCACCTGGGCGACCGCAATATTACCTCGCTGATGACGCACCGGAACGACATTGTATGGTTTGACCTGGAAAAGAACGAACAGGTGATCAAAGAAAAAGTGCTTGCCGAACCGCATTCTGTTTATCCTATATGCGACCAAACAATCGATCATATAAAAGGAGTGGTATCTATAAAAGATCTTTATGTGCACGAGAACACCACCATCTTAAAAGAAATTATGCAGCCAGCCTTGTTTGTGCCGGAAAACAATACAGCTTACCAGGTGCTGGAACGTTTTAAGGAAACCAAGATACATTGTTGTTTTGTGGTGGATGAGTACGGCAGCCTGCTGGGCATGATAACATTGAACGACATACTGGAAGCCATTGTGGGCGATATACCGCAAATTGACGTGGAAGACTATGAAATAAAGGAGAGAGAGGATGGAAGTTATTTTGTTGACGGGCAGATTCCTTTTTACGACTTTTTAAGAAATTTTGAAAAAACGGAATGGATGAACGAGGGAGAGCAGGAGTTTGATACGCTGGCAGGCTTTATTTTGCACGAATTGGAGCGCATTCCACGTACAGGTGATACGCTTGAATGGAGGGGTTTTACGTTCGAAATTGCAGATATGGATGGTCATCGCATTGATAAAATATTGGTTACCATTTCTGAAGACATCAAAAGAGACATGGAATAGCATTTTTAGGATTCTTTAATATTTGCTGGCACCGGATTTGGATAAATAGCGTCGCTAATGAATTAATATCTAAATCCAATATCAGAAATGAAGTCAGCACTTGTTCAATTGTGCAGCGTTATTGTATTGCTTGCACTGTTCTCTTCCTGCCAAAAAGATCCCAGAATTCTACCGTCTTACACTAAAGATTCAGCGCAGGCAGTTACTCCCGCTCCCGACACGGCAAAAACGCCAGCCACCGCAGAAAAGGAAATAGTAGAAACTACCCCTGCTGTTCAAACAGAAGGCCATCATGTTATAAACGATAATTGCGCAGGTTTTTATAAAGCCCTGCCTGCACATTACAACGAAACAACGCAGGAATACCCGTTGCTGGTTTTCCTGCACGGCTCGCAGGAACGGGGGAATGGGAACTCACAACTTTCAAGAGTGTTGAAAAATGCTGTTCCCAATCTTTTAAACAAAAAGAAATTTCCTGCATCATTTAAGTCGGGAGGCAAAAATTATTCATTCATCGTGGTTTCACCACAGTTTAAAAGTGCTCCTTCGCCCGATGACATTTTTGCTGTGATACGTTACATGACGAATACCTACCGGGTAGATGTATCGCGTATTTATATTACCGGGTTGAGCTTAGGTGGTGGCGCCACCTGGTATGTTGGTGCTGAATATGCATCTAAAATAGCCGCCATTGTACCTATCTGTGGATCGAGCAATCCTGTAAAATCAAGGGCGGAGTCTATTGCTTCGGCTAACCTTCCGGTTTGGGCTTTCCACAATGCAGACGATCATGCCGCATCGGTAACTAAAACCAAAAATTATGTAGCGCTTGTCAATAGCTTTAACCCGAAAGTAAAAGCAAAAATGACGATCTGGGCCAAAGGCGGACACGATGCATGGACGAAAGCTACTAACCCCGATTACCGGGAAAATGGAATGAACATGTATGAGTGGATGTTGCAGTATAAGAGGTAGGCGGGAATTTGAGATTTGAGATTTGAAATTTGGGATTGGGGAACCACGGAGGCACGAAGACACAAAGGTGCACGGAGACGGAAGTTTATTTGTTTGGGGGTTATTGTTTGAGGATTAAAACCAAAAACAGCGTTCCCTTTGCGCCCTTTGCTTTCCTTTGCGCGCATTGCGTGAAAACTTCCCGTCGTCTTTTAGTGTGAACCACGGAGGCACGAAGACACAAAGATGCACGGAGACGCAAGTTTATTTGTTTAGCGTTTATTGTTTGAGGATTATTAAACCAAAAACAGCGTTCCCTTTGCGCCCTTTGCTTTCCTTTGCGCGCTCTACGTGAAAAATTCCCGTCATCTTTTAGTGTGAACCACGGAGACACGAAGACACAAAGGTGCACGGAGACGGAAGTTTATTTGTTTGGGGTTTATTGTTTGAGGATTATTAAACCAAAAACAGCGCTCCCTTTTCGCCCTTTGCTTTCCTTTGCGCGCTCTGCGTGAAAATTCCCCCCTCATCTACCATCTGAACCATAAACCCCAAGCCCAAACCAACTCATCCACTCACTTCCACTCCTCTTATCTCCTTTAGCTTAAACAGCGCTTCGGCTACCCTGTTTTTGGGAATACCTATTTTCATATTGCAGAAAAGCTGGAGCTCCTGCAACAGTACAGTGCAGTTATACTGTTTCACCACCGTCATTACATCGTTCATGCTGGTATAATCGAAATGCAGGTCGTATTCCAGTTCAACCGCTTTTTGTATAACGGGTGTGGTTTGCATTACCAACGCAGTAGCCGACCGATACGCATTGATCAAACCGGGAACGCCTAATAAAGTTCCACCAAAATAACGCACCACTATTACCAGCACATTGGTTAGCTGGCGGCTTTCTATTACACCAAATATGGGCCTGCCCGCACTGCCCGAAGGTTCCCCATCGTCGCTTACCCTGAAGGTGTTTCCGTCTAACCCTATCTTATAGGCAAAGCAATAGTGAGAGGCCTTCGGATATTCCTTTTTCACCTGCTCCATTATTTTTTTAAAATCGTCTACGCCCGCAAGTGGATATGCACAAGCAATGAAACGACTTCCCTTGTCTTTAAACTCAGCGGTGCCCGGTTGTTCAATCGTAAAATAAAAATCAGCTTGTCTCATCATGTCATTACTCATACTTAAACAAAAAAATTTATACTACCACGTCCGATATCAGTGCAATGGCTATTACTGCCAGCAAAATGCCCATCCAGTTAATAGCTGATAATTTTTCTTTAAACAGCAGCCAAGCCACCACAGCACTTGTTAATACGATGCCTATATTGTTAATGGGAATGATAGCGGAGCTGTTGCTGCTGTAATCTTTCAATACTTTTACCAGGCACCATATGG
>JBQCFW010000161.1:0-61267 GCA_051958655.1 Agriterribacter sp.
ATAAACACAGATGGCTTGGTATATCCGTAGACGTTATTTCTATTGTTTATTACCTGGTGTATATTGGAAAGCTATCCTTTAAAGCGCCGGCAATAGTGCCTTATATTATTTCGCTGTCTTTATTTTTATTGATTACCATAACGGGACACCTGGGCGGCACGTTAACTCACGGTGAGGGTTACCTTTCGCAGGAACTTGAAACTTCAGGCGAATCGGTTAAAGAGGTGAAGAAAGTAAGTCCCGATGTGCAGGCGGCTGTAGCCTACAACGACATTATTCAGCCTGTGCTGCAAAACAAATGTTACAGTTGCCATGGGCCATCCAAACAAAAAGGAAAACTTCGCCTGGATACGAAAGAGTTCATTTTAAAGGGAGGAGAAGAAGGAAAAGTGCTGATAGCGGGCAAAGGCGACGAAAGCGAAATATACAAAAGGATCATTCTCGATCCGCTCGAAAAAGAGCATATGCCGCCCAAAGGCAAGCCGCAGCTTACCGAAGCAGAAATAACATTGCTGCACTGGTGGATTAACTCAGGCGCCAACTTTGAACAACAGGTGAAAGCCTTGCCACAAGACACTAAAATAAAGCCATTGCTGGAGGCCCTGCAAAACAACAGCACGGCAGTGGCTTCCAAACCCGATGTTCCAAGCGAACCTGTTGCAGCGGCTCCTGAAGAAGCCATTAACAAGCTCAAAGCGATAGGCGCCACCGTTATACCGGTAGCAACAGGCAGCAATTACTTGTCGGTCAATTTCATTTCGGCAAGCGCTGTTACCGATAAAGAAATACAACTGCTGCAACCTATATCTGCACAACTGGTATGGTTAAAAGCCGGTGGTACTGCTATTACCGACAGCGCACTTACCATTATTGGCAAGCTGCCCGTGTTAAGCAGGCTGAGTCTTGAACACACGCAGATAACAGATAAAGGCTTAGCCTCCCTGCAATCATTGTTAAAGCTTCAATACCTGAATGTTGTAGGTACTCCTGTAACGATCAACGGACTGGTATCGCTTAAAGGCTTGCCCGATCTGCAATCGATTTACCTGTACCAGTCTAAAGTGTTACCGTCTGACTCGCAGGCTTTGCGCAAAGCATTTCCCAGGGCATTGCTGGATACAGGCGGTTACACATTGCCGTTGCTTGAGGGAGATACGTCGGAAGTGAAGAAGAAGTAGACAACGATGGGCTGTGAGGCGTTTGACGTTTCGGGTTTGGCGTTAGGAGTTAAAAACCACAAACAATAAACCCAAACTCCAAACCTGCTGACGGCTAACCGCTGATAGCTGATAGCTCACAGAATCAATTCACCGTCTTTAGATGGCTTGATCTGTACGCGCGACGGAACTATAAAAACGCCGGATGGATATATTTTTTTCACCTTGTTCAAAAGTATTTCGGCATCTCCCCTGTTCCTGAAATTACCCATCTGCACTTTAAAATAGGGCGACTGGTAGATCATGTATACTTTTTCAGAAGGAAATTCACTCAGCATTTTTGTTTTTACATCAAGGGCCTTATTGCGGTCGTTGGTATTAATTACCTGCAGCCTGTACCCTGCCATGTTCTTCAGCGTTTTGAGGTAAACCTCTTCATTGATCTCCTTATTCTTTTTCATCAGCACATCTACTCTTGCATCGCGGCTAACGGTAATATTTTTAAAGGAGTCGGTGGCATCCTGAGCTTGTACAAGCTGAATTGCCACAAACGATACAATTAAAGTGCTGATGAAGTTTCTCATTCGAACGCTTTTAATAGCAAGCTAATTTACACATTAACGAACAGCTAATGGCTTTTTGAGCTTACAGGATTGTTAAACATTAAAACCGTGCCAGATCATTCAGCCGACTGGCGCAATATGTCAACACTGGCACTGCATCCCAGGCGATCTGCTCCTGCAGCTATCAACTCTTTAGCAAATGCAAACGTTTTTATGCCACCCGATGCTTTTATTTTAACGTGCGGGGGAAGATTATTACGCATCAGTTGTACTGTAGCCACCGATGCTCCTTTTTCGGCATAGCCGGTAGAGGTTTTCAGGTAATCCACTCCCGCCGCGCCATACAATCCACAACATTTGATGATTTCGTCGTTGGTCAACACGCCGCTTTCAATGATAATTTTAACTACTTTATTGCTGTTGCGAATAACAGGAAGCAGGGTATTGATTTCGCTGGCGAGGAACTGCCAGTCGCCATTTTTGATTGCGGATATATTGATTACAACATCCAGTTCGTCTGCTCCATCTACCACAGCCAGCACTGTTTCGGCAATTTTGGCTTCGATGGCAGAATAACCAAACGGGAAGCCGATTACGGTTGCAGTTTTTACTTTGCTGCCGGCAAGCAGCTGTTTAGCCGTTTTTATATACAATGGTGGCACACATACTGCCGCAAAATTATATTCTACGGCTTCTTTGCAGAGCTTTTCAATATCCGCCAAAACCGTTGTAGGCTTCAGCACAGTGTGATCGATGTAAGAAGAAATGTTCAGAAGGAAAATTTGAGATTTGAAATTAGCTGTCAGCAATCAGCTTTCAGCAGTGAGGAGTTACGGGTTTGGAGTTTGACGTTTAGCGTTTGTGGTTTGCGGATTTTTAACTATAAACGCTAAACCACAAACGCCAAACTGTTTCACCTTCCCACCTACCACCTACGACTTACCACTTACCTACGCCACGTCCTTACCATGGCACTGCTTATACTTCTTACCACTGCCACAGGGACATGGATCGTTGCGCCCGATTTTAGGACCCACTTTTACCGGCTCCTGTTTAACAGGTGCGCCAGACGGATCGAAATAATCGTTTTCGTTAGCTGCATAATCATCGCCACGGGCATCAATCTCATCTTTATTGGCTTTCATGCGGCTCATGTCCGTTTTCTGCTCACGCGCTTCTTTAATCTGCGAACCGGCGCGTTGCTGTTCTACGGGTATGGAGGCATGGCTTAAGAAAGAAACGATATCCCTGTTCACGTCGCCATCCATATTACGGAAAAGCTCAAACGCCGTGGTTTTATAAATTACCAGCGGATCTTTTTGTTCGTATACGGCTGTTTGCACGCTGTGCTTCAGATCATCCATTGCGCGCAGGTGCTCTTTCCAGGCTTCGTCAATCACCGCCAGCGTAATGGTTCTTTCCAGTGCGTTGGCTAATTCCAGTCCCTGGCTGTCGAGCGTTTTCTTCATATTTGCCAACACCTGGATGCCTTTTTTTCCGTCGGAGAAAGGCACCACCACATTTTCTATATGATTGCCCTGCATGAGCCTGATGTTGGAAAACACCGGCATTGCCTGGGTTTTGATATCGTCTTTACGACGCTGGAAATTGGCTGAGGCTTCATTGTACAATTGATCGGCAACGGCGCGAATATCTCCTTTCGCAAATTCATCGTGCGTTATTGCGGTATCGATACCGAAATGTATAATAGCTGCCAGCTTAAATCCTTCGTAATCGTCCTGCTCCCTGAACGAATTGATCAATCCTTCCGACACACTGTAAAAAGCATTGTCGAGGTCAAGCGCCAGGCGCTCGCCAAACAAGGCGTGCTGGCGTTTGGTATATACAACATTGCGCTGTTTGTTCATTACGTCGTCGTATTCAAGCAGGCGCTTGCGTATACCAAAGTTGTTTTCCTCCACTTTTTTCTGCGCTCTTTCAATGCTCTTGGTAATCATGCTGTGCTGTATCACTTCTCCTTCCTTGTATCCCATGCGGTCCATCAGCGAAGCAATGCGTTCGCTGCCAAACATACGCATCAGGTCATCTTCGAGCGACACATAAAACTGCGAGGTTCCGGGATCGCCCTGGCGCCCTGCACGACCACGCAACTGGCGGTCTACACGGCGCGACTCATGTCTTTCGGTACCAATAATTGCCAAACCACCTGCTTCTTTTACGCCGGGCCCGAGTTTAATGTCGGTACCACGTCCGGCCATATTGGTAGCAATAGTTACAGCACCGGCCAAGCCAGCTTCCTGCACTACCTGCGCTTCACGGGCGTGCTGCTTTGCATTCAATACGTTATGCGGAACCTTTCTTGCAGTAAGCATCTTGCTTAACAGCTCACTAATGTCTACCGAGGTGGTACCTACCAGTGTGGGGCGGCCGCTGTTTCGCAATTTTTCAATCTCTTCAATAACTGATTTATATTTTTCGCGTTTGGTTTTAAATACCAGGTCCTGCTCGTCTTTACGGGTAACGGGTATGTTGGTAGGAATAGAAACCACATCCAGTTTGTAGATGCTCCAAAACTCTCCTGCTTCTGTTTCGGCAGTACCCGTCATACCAGCCAGTTTGTGGTACATACGGAAAAAGTTCTGCAAGGTAATGGTGGCGTAGGTTTGAGTAGCAGCTTCTACTTTTACGTTTTCCTTTGCCTCAATTGCCTGGTGCAAGCCGTCGCTGTAACGACGCCCTTCCATAATACGGCCGGTTTGCTCATCCACTATCTTAACCTGCCCTTCTATTACAATGTATTCAACATCTTTTTCAAACAGGGTATATGCTTTAAGCAACTGCTGCACGGTGTGAATTCGGTCTGCTTTCTGTCCATATTCCGCGAGTATCTGCTCTTTGCGATGCAGCTTGTTTTCAGGAGTGTCGTCGCTTTTTTCAATATCGGACAGGAGTATGCTCAGGTCGGGCAGTATAAAGAAGTTTGGATCTTCGCCGCCTTTTGTAATGTATTGCAACCCTTTTTCGGTAAGCTCTACCTGGTTGTTCTTTTCATCAATGTGAAAATATAATTCCTCGTCAACAATGTGCATTTGCTTTTGCTGATCGGCAAGATAGTAGTTCTCTGCCTTCTGCAATTTTACACGGTTGCCCGGTTCGCTCAGGTATTTGATAAGCGCTGTATTTTTAGGCAAGCCTCTGTGCGCACGCATCAGCGACAGTCCGCCTTCTTTCGCATCGTCTTTTCCTTCGGCAATCAGTTTTTTTGCATCAATCAATGCCCTGTTTACCACCTGCCGTTGCACTTCTACCAATTGCTGCACGCGCGGTTTCAGTTGTATATATTGCTGATCGTCTCCTCCTTTTGATACAGGGCCTGAAATAATCAATGGTGTTCTGGCATCGTCAATTAATACGCTGTCCACCTCATCCACCATTGCATAGTGGTGTTTGCGCTGCACCATTTCATCGGGGTTATGCACCATGTTATCGCGCAGGTAGTCGAAACCAAACTCATTGTTGGTTCCATAAATAATGCTGGCCTGGTATGCTTTGCGTCTGTCGGCACTGTTAGGCTGGTGGCGATCGATACAATCCACCGTCAATCCTAAAAATTCATAAATGGTTCCGTTCCATTCGGAGTCGCGCTTTGCCAGGTAATCGTTCACCGTAACAATATGCACGCCTTCCCCGGTTAAGGCATTAAGGTATGCGGGCAGGGTTGATACCAGCGTTTTACCTTCGCCCGTAGCCATTTCCGCGATTTTGCCTTTGTGCAGCACAATACCACCCAGCAACTGCACATCGTAGTGCACCATGTTCCAGGTAATCTGGTTACCGCCTGCGGTCCACGAATTTTTGTAAGTAACCTGGTCGCCCTGTATAGTAATGTGTGGTTTTTTAACGCTCAGTTCCCTGTCGAGTTCCGTAGCTGTAGCCACCAGTTCTGTATTGGTTGAAAAACGCCTGGCAGTTTCTTTTACAACAGCAAAGGCTTCGGGTAAAATATCGTCGAGTGCTTCTTCCAGCTTCTCATCGCGCTGTTTTGCCAGCTTGTCAACCTGCTGGTATATTTCATCTTTCTGAACAATTTCATTGAAGGGCAACGATTCTGCCTTCTTCTTCAGTTCCTCCATTTCAGTGTCGATGGCTGAAACATGTTCTTTAATGCGGGTTTTAAACTCTGCTGTTTTCCCACGTAACTCGTCGTTAGAAAGCTGTTCATAGGAAGCAAAATGCTCGTTGATTTTTTGCACCAGCGGCTGGATGCTTTTAATATCCTTTTCCGACTTGCTTCCGCCGAATAGCTTGGAAAGAAATTGCAACATGTTGAAAATGTATTAAATAAGATTTTATACGTACGTTATAGCCTTCTGTCTGTCAAATATAATGCTGTTTTTACCAGCAGCCATTATGGCAGAAAGGTAGCAAAGGTAAGAAGAATACGGATGGATTGAAGTTCAGCCTTACAGTATTTGCCCGATCCCACGGATCCAGTTACTTATGAAGATGCAGGAGGTCTCGGCTCGGGTCAATTTTAATATTGCTGAATTGGATTTTGCTCCATTCATCTCTTCGCAATAACAAAACATTCACGTCTTTATCGGTCACACCGTCCGCTCAACACAAGTACATGCCCCGGGCGGGCCAACCGGCTTCTTCATCGGCACGAAGGGCGGTCTGATGGAAAGACCGGTTCCGGAATGAGCATCAATTTGAAATGTAAAGCATCAGCCTTTCCGGGCAAACACATATTCGGCAAACCCCAGCAAATCCCAAAACATGTTGCCCTGCAGCTTTTTGCCTTTTACCAGGTTACCCGTTATCCGCAAAGGCATTGCCAGCAAAAAGGGAATACTTCTGCGGGTGCCGCCAGACAGCACTTTCATTCCATTGGCTGTAAGCAAACCGGTTAGTTCTTTTACCGAATAAATTCGCACATGTGTTTTATCGTCGTAAAAGTTAAGTGTACCGTGCATAGATGGCAGGCGGGTACTTTTTTGTCCCGGGTATTCAATGTAAATATACCCGCCGGGTTTAAGCTTGGGCAGTAGCTGCGCTATTACTTCATCGCCGTTTGTAAGATGTTCAATAATATGGGTCATCCTGATGAAATCAAAATAACCGTTGGGGATAGCCGAGAACTGAAGTTGGGTGAGATCCATTTCATAAAATGCCTTCATTACCGCAAAGTCACTTTCATCGTTATTGAAATGTTTATCAAGATCAATACCGTGGTATTCGCACGCAGGAAAAAGCTTTTTTGTTTTGGATGCGGAATGATTGCCCGCTCCTACATCCAGCAAAGCAAAAGATTTATTGCCGAAACATTTATGCAGATAATAGAACTTAGGCGTTTGCTTTTGAATAAAACTCATCATAAAATTTTGATTAGATAGCTGCAGAACCGCAGCTATCTACTTGTCGCAAATCAGGATTGGTGTTTGCCACAGATGAGCATTCAACTAAATAATGTTGGGTGTAGTCGTAGATAGGATGTTTCAGAAGCTGGCGTTTGCCGCAACTGGCATTGGCGTATTATTCACAAGTTGATATAGCATTAGCTGCAATCCGGTGCATGATAGCTACAGGTGTGCAGGTATGAATTTGACACAAATAAAGTTGGTGTTTGCCGTAGATGTGAATAATGAATGCTTCGAGGTTAGTATTAACAGTAACTGGCGTAAAGTGCTATCCAAAATTAAGGGAGTATTTGCCAGCAACTGGTTGAAATGTAGCCGCTGATTTGCAGATTAGTCTTTTTATTATTCGAATTTTGGATTTATTTAATCTGCATATCGCGGTTTAAGGCTTTATCCAATACCTATTTCAAAATGCTTTTCAGGGATCTGCACATCCAGGAAGCCTTTTTTAATCAACCTGTTTTTAAAGTCCTGCTGCACGTCGTATTCGCCATGCACCAGGAAAAGCGTTTTTACAGCGCGCGGGTCCTGCCCGGCCAGAAATTGCGAAAGATCTTCATAATCACCATGCGCACTCATGCTCCTGATGGCACTTACTTCTGCATGCACCTGGTGGTACACGCCAAAAATGGTAACTTCTTTAGCGCCGGCAACCAGCTTTCCGCCCAGGGAGTTTGGTTCACAATAGCCGGTAAATAAAATGGTATTGCGGCTGCTTTCTATGGAGTTGCTGATATGATGTTTTATACGCCCGCCTTCTGCCATGCCGCTGGCGGATATAATAACGCATGGGCCATTGCGGTAGTTGAGCAGCTTCGACTCTTCTACCGATTTAATAAATTTCAATCCTTTGAAACCGAAAGGATCTTTATCTGACTGCAATATTTTTTGTATGGTATTATTAAAATATTGCGGATACTTTTTTACAATTTCTGTTGCCTTAACGCTGAGGGGGCTATCGACAAAATAATCAAGATCGGGCAGCCTGTTCTCTATCTCCAGTTGGTTGAGGGCAAACAATATTTCCTGTGTGCGTCCTACACTGAATGCGGGCATTACAAGTTTACCTTTTTTTTGCAGACAGGCTTTTTCAATCCAAAGCAACAACTCGTCGGGCGTGGTTTTAAACTGGTCGTGCAGGCTGTTGCCGTAAGTTGATTCGAGAATAATATAATCTGCCTGCGGATAATCCTGCGGAGACCGGAGTATCACATCGCGGTACCTGCCAACATCGCCGCTGAATGTAACGCGGGTGGTTTTCCCGTTTTCTGTAATGCGCAGGTGAACCGCGGCGCTGCCAATAAGATGTCCTGCATCGGTAAACATAAACTCTATGCCTTCCTCTATCCTGAACCACGAACCATATTCCACCACCCTGAACAGATCTCCCGCTTTCTTTGCATCATCGGTTGAATATAACGGCTGCAGGTAAGGACGCCCAGACAATGCTCTGCGCTTGTTGATGTATTTTACTTCATCTTCCTGTATACCTGCAGAATCTTCAAGCAAAACTTCGGTAAGCTCATGAGTGGCGGGTGTGCAGAATATCTTTCCCCTGAAACCGTCTTTCACCAGCTTTGGTATAAGGCCACTGTGATCGATATGCGCATGCGACAATATGAGATAGTCAACCTCGGGAGGATTGAATCCCCAATCGCGGTTAAGCACATCCGTTTCCTTTCCCAGCCCCTGGAACATACCACAATCCAGCAATACTTTTTTCCCGTTTTTTAAACTGAGCAGGTGCTTTGATCCTGTAACTGTGCGTGCAGCACCGTGAAATGCAATCTTCATATTTCAAAAAGAGGTTTAACGAAGGCTCAAAATAGTACACTATTAACAAACAATGGCATTTACTGCCTTAATTAACCTAAAGCAATTTATTTATTAACGGCTACAGCAGGCAGCCTCAGCCACCGGCTATCCACCTCCAGCTTCCACACTCCTACCCCGTAGGGAGGCAGGCTTACCCTGATATTTCCCGGCGATAATATAGCCGGCAATTCATCCAACAACGACCTGATATCTTTTTCCTGCTTATACTTATATTCTTTTAATTCTACCTGCACATTTTCATATCTGTCCGACAGGTTGATGACCACTGCCACGGTTTCGTTTTCGTAAACACGCGAAAAAGAAAATATGCTGTTGTTGTTGTTTACAAGTGTTGCGTATCTGCCCCGCGCTAATGCTTTGTTTTCTTTATGCAGGGCGATCAGCTTTCTGTAGTACTGCCACAGCGATGCGGGATCGTTTTGTTGCTCTTCTACAGAAATGCCGTCATTGTCCTTTAACGTTGTATCGTTCCACCACGGTCCTGTATTCTTGTACCATAAAGCCATTCCCTTTCCCTCAACCTCCTTATACCAGCGAAACGCTTCGCGCCTCGGAATATCGTTGCCATCAGAATCGCCATATATGCCAAAACCACCAGCACCCTGCATACCAATTTCCTGTCCGTAATAAATGGCCGGCACACCGCCTATTAACAGGTTGAGCGCAGCGCCCACGCGCATTTTGCCGGCATCGTTGTTTACTAAAGTAGCAAAGCGGTGAATGTCGTGATTTTCTATAAAAACAATTTGTTGACTAATGGATGATGCAAACGCAGCTTCTGCCATTTGTGCGATGTTGTTTTTATCGAACGATAAAATGGCCTCACGCAACTGGAAAGCAAAAACACAGTTAACACCTCCCTTCAACAGGTGAGCTGCGCCCGACGAGCTCCAGTCTGTTTGCTCAGCAATAAAAACAAGCGACGGTTTGAATCCTTTCAGTCTTGTGATAAGCGGCTTCCAAAAACCGGCGAACAGGTTGTTGAGATGAGCCTTGCTATCCAGGGTATCCATCATATGATCGAGCCTGAACCCATCTACTCCGTCTTCAAAACTTCCGTTCTGATAAGGATCGACCCAATAACTAAATAGCCCGTGCAAATAATCCTGTACTTTTTTACTCAACAGGTTTACCGTGGTAATATTGCGATACTCATTATTATATCCCAACTGGCCGTTGATGCCGAAAATAATACTTTCTGGTTGCGTGTTTTGTTTGTCTTTGTATACAATGTATTCGCTGTAAGGCGATGCAGGATTGTTATACGAGTCCTTATACCATTCGTGCTCTTCTGTAATATACTGGATCTCCATGTCCATGTATATTTTCATGCCGCGGTTGTGTACAGCTCTTACCAATTGAAGATAATCCTGCAGATTGCCATAAGCGGAATCAATCTGTTTGAAATCGTGGGCAAAATAATTGTGATAATAGACGGATTTGTATAAAGGTGTGAGCAACAGGGTGGTTGCCCCCAGGGTTTGAATATAATCCAGCTTTTCTGTAAGCCCCTTCAAATCGCCGTGCCCGTCGCCATTACTATCGTAAAAGCTGCGCTGAAAAACATGATAAATAACTTCGCTGCTGTTAGCTCCAGCGATATTTGTTTGTTCGTCGGTCATGTGAACTTGCAATATAGGCAAATTTGTGGTTTGAGGTTTGAGGTTTATGGTTTGAGGAACCGTAAACACCAAACTACAAACGAAAAACTATATGCCCTGTGGAAAAGCTCGTAATAATGTTAAGCCGAACTTTACGAAATTTGCAAAATGTCTACCTTCTCCCATTTACACGTACACACACAATACTCTTTGCTGGATGGAGCTGCCCCTATTACCAGCCTGTATCAGAAAGCTATAAAAGATGGCATGCCTGCGCTGGCTATTACCGATCATGGTAATATGTATGGCGTTTTTGCATTTGTAGCTGAAGCGTATAAGCATAAAGTAAACCCCGACGATAAAAAGAGCCCGTTAAAAGTAAAACCGGTAGTTGGTTGCGAATTTTATATTACCGAAAGCAGGCATCGCAAAATATTTTCGAAGGAAGAAAGAGACCCCAGGCATCACCAGATATTACTGGCTAAAAACGAAACCGGCTACCGCAATCTTATCAAACTCACATCGCTTGGGTTTATTGAAGGGATGTACAGCAAATATCCGCGCATTGACAAGGAGCTGATACACAAACATCATGAAGGCTTGATTGCTACCACCTGTTGCCTGGGCGCATTGGTGCCGCAAACCATTTTAAAAAAAGGAGAAGAAGAAGGAGAGAATGAATTTAAATGGTGGCTGAATATTTTCCAGGATGATTATTACGTGGAATTGCAACGCCATGGCATACCGGAACAGGAAAAGGTAAACGATATTTTGCTGAAGTTTGCAAAGAAGTACAATGTTAAGGTAATTGCTTCCAACGACTCGCATTATGTGGATCAAACAGATTTTAACGCGCACGACATTTTGCTTTGTATTAACACAGGCGAAAAAATAGCTACGCCGGCTATGCGCGAATTTTCTGACGATGACGTTTCGGTAAAGAACAAACGCTTCGCTTTTCCCAACGACCAGTTCTTTTTTAAAACCACTGCTGAAATGAAGCAGGTGTTTCACGACCTGCCGGAAGCAATAGACAATACCAACGAAATAGTTGGCAAGATTGATTTGCTCGATCTGAAGCGGGACATCCTGCTGCCGAACTTTCCCATACCGCAGGAGTTTCAGGTGCATGCAGACAGCAACCTGAATCAATGGGAATACCTGCGACACCTTACCATGGAGGGTGCGCATAAACGTTATGATCCGCTAACGCCGGAAATAGAGGAACGCCTCAACTTCGAATTGTTCACCATCAAGTCGATGGGCTTTGCGGGATACTTTTTGATCGTGAGCGACTTCATTAAGGCGGGTAGGGATATTGGCGTATTTGTTGGGCCGGGTCGTGGTTCTGCCGCAGGTTCTGTAGTGGCGTATTGCATTGGCATCACCAATATCGATCCTATTAAATACAACCTGCTGTTCGAAAGATTTTTGAACCCCGATCGTAAAAGCATGCCGGATATTGACACGGACTTTGACGATGAGGGGCGACAGAAGGTAATTGATTATGTAGTTGAAAAATATGGCAAGAACCAGGTAGCGCAAATCATTACTTACGGTACCATGGCCGCCAAAATGAGTATTAAGGATGTGGCGCGGGTAATGGATCTGCCGCTGGCAGAATCGAACATGCTTGCCAAGCTGGTGCCTGAAAAACCGGGCATTTCTTTAAAACGGGTACTAACGGCGCCGCTTACCTCAAAAGACGGCGAAAAATCTTTGGAAGAAAAAGAAGGATTAGCACCGGACGATCTTGAGAATGTAAAGCGGCTGCGCCAGTTTTTCGGCGGCGATGATATGCCTGGAAAAGTGCTGAAGGAAGCAGTGATCCTGGAAGGTTCGGTGCGGAATACCGGTATACACGCAGCGGGCATTATCATTGCTCCTAAAGACCTTACTGAGTTATTACCGGTAGCTACCGCCAAGGATTCGGACTTGTGGGTTACACAAATAGAAGGAAGTGTGATTGAAGAGGCTGGCGTTATTAAAATGGACTTCCTGGGTTTAAAAACGCTCAGCATTTTAAAAACAGCGCTGCAGCTCATCAAACAAAATTTTGACGTTGATATCGACCTGGATAATATTCCGCTCGACGACGAAAAAACTTACCAGTTGTATCAACGGGGTGACACCAATGGTACTTTCCAGTTTGAAAGTGTTGGAATGCAGAAATACTTGCGGGAGTTAAAACCGGATAAGTTTGACGACCTGATTGCGATGAACGCCTTGTATCGCCCGGGACCGTTGGCTTATATTCCCAACTTTATTGATCGTAAGCACGGACGCGAACCCATCACCTACGATTTGCCGGAAATGGAAGAAATGCTGGCAGATACCTACGGTATTACGGTATACCAGGAACAAGTGATGCTGCTGTCGCAAAAGCTGGCGGGCTTTAGTAAAGGAGATGCGGATGTATTGCGAAAGGCAATGGGTAAGAAGCAAAAAGCGGTGCTGGATAAAATGAAAGCACAGTTTGTAAACGGCGCTTCTGCCAAAGGGCACGATGCCAAAGTACTTGAAAAGATATGGACAGACTGGGAAGCATTTGCTCAATACGCGTTCAACAAATCGCATTCTACCTGCTACGCTTTTGTAGCATATCAAACCGCTTACTTAAAAGCGCATTATCCGTCTGAATACATGGCGGCAGTGCTGAACCATGCAGGCGCCATAGAAAAGATCACCTTCTTTATGGAAGAATGTAAACGCATGGGATTGAAAGTGCTGGGGCCGGACATCAACGAATCGCACAAAGGATTTGCAGTCAATAAAAAAGGAGAGATCCGTTTTGGGTTGGGCGGATTGAAAGGCGTGGGTGAAGCCGCTATAGAAGGCATTATCGAAGAAAGAAAAAAAGGGCCTTATAAATCTATCTTCGACCTGGTGAAACGCGCCAATCAGCGGGTGGTTAATAAAAAATCGCTGGAATGCCTTGCCTATTCCGGAGCATTCGATTGTTTTGAAAACATTCACAGGGCGCAATATTTTTATGTACCTCAAAACGATACTTCTACAGGTCTCGAAAAAATAGTACGCTTTGGCAACATTTACCAAAGTCAGGCAGCCAATACTACCAATACATTGTTTGGCGATCTGCAAATGCCTGAAGTAACTCCGCCCAAGCTGCCCGATTGTCCACCATGGACTTTAACGGAACTGCTCGATCACGAAAAAAGTATTACAGGCATCTTTTTAAGCGGTCATCCGCTCGATCATTTCCGTTTTGAAATGAAGCACTATGGCATTACCGTTATATCGGAATTTAACGAGTTTAAAGATTCTATCACTGCCCAACCCAGTCCTTTCAGGCAATTCAGGCTTGCGGGATTGGTGGTAGATGCACAACATCGAGTAACGCGTAACGGAAAGCAGTTCGGCGTTTTCTCGCTGGAAGACTATTCGGGTAAAATGGAAGTAGCCCTGTTTGGCGAAGATTATGTTAAATTCAAAGATCATTTTACACCCGGAACTGTATTGTTTGCCACTGGCAGCTTTAAAACGCGCTGGAACAGCACTACGGATTTTGAGTTCAAACTTGGCAGCGTTATGTTGTTGGAAACAGTAAAAAAAATATTAACCCGCCAAATTCAGATAGATCTTCATCCTCAACATGTTACGGAAAAAATAATTGGTTTTGTAGACAATAACGTAAAGTCGTTCCCGGGAAAAACTTCTATAAAATTCGTCATCTCCGAACCCCGTAGCCAATGCCGGGTAAGTATGTACACGCTTGAAAGAGGATTTGAAATGAATGACGAAATGACTGCTTTCCTGGAATCTAATCCAGATCTGGAGGTGAGTGTCACTACTTTATAGAATTGCCAGCAGGTCAAATTGTCTAATGCACACCTGTGGATAATGCCATAACATCTTATTTGGAGTAATGGACTTAAATTTGCATCCCTAAGTTCATATTGATTAGATAAGCCGAACGACTTACTACAATATTATTAACAATAAAAATTTTGATCGCTATGGCACTTGAATTTACAGACACAAACTTCCAGGAGAAAGTTTTGGATTCAGATAGACTCTCGGTTATTGATTTCTGGGCTGAGTGGTGCGGACCTTGTCGCGCAATTGGACCCGTTATTGAAGAGCTGAGCAAAGAATATACAGGAAAGGTAAACGTAGGTAAAGTAAACGTTGACCATAATCCTCAGCTGTCTATTAATTACGGCGTTACTTCAATACCCGCTATTCTTTTTGTAAAAGGCGGTAAAGTGGTTGACAAATTAGTAGGTGCACAACCTAAAGCCAATTTTGTTAAAAAGATCGAGCAACATATCTAAACGCATTTTTTTTTAGTTGTGTGTGTTTTAAAAGCAGGCTTTAGCGGCCTGCTTTTTTATTGCTGATTTGAGATTTCTGATTTGAGATTTTGAGCGAAGATAAAGGCTCGGAACTTTACGAACTAGCGCAGGTTTGAAACAGAACCTTGTGTGGCGGCCCCCGCAGATCCGAGAAAAGTTGTGCTTTGTTGTTACTTGTCTTACGTTATGGCATTCAGCAACAAGTACAGCCACACAATACTGTTAAAGCAGTACTAACCGGCGTTATTGGAATAGAGGAGATGCTGTAGCTATGAAAAATTAGCGTACAAATCAATAAATACACAGTTTACAATTAAAAGAAGAACATGGGAAAGGATCCTGCATTACTTGTTACTTCTTTTCAAGCAGTGCTATTATTTTTTCAGTCATAGTTATTTGACTTTCCAACAACTTTGTCATCAAATTATACATATTCTTCCCAATCGTCTTATTCTCTAAAACTGTAAATTCCTGTTCCATGTAGTTAATTTAAAGTTGATAAAGTTCAGATAAACCACTGTAAAAATAACGGTGGTTATTGCAGTGTTCAAAAATATGATTTATATTTATTAACGTTTACTGCAGTACAACTTTTTCAAGCATATGGTTTGCCATTCCTATCCGTGAAAATAAATGGTTCTCGTCCCATAACCCACATAGTTGAGCGTTTTTATAAGTATTTCTCAAACGGCGGAATATGCTGACACAGCGCCTAATCTGAAGGTAAGTCTAGCTCTTAAAAAACACAATTATGCGAATCTTGAATCACCACTTTCTGCATTCTGCAAAAAAGAAATCAAAAGTAATCTTCTGCATCGCTGCCTTATTCACCACATTGTTCGTAGCAAGCATTTTTATTCAATCCTGTAAAAAAGACAAAGGATCAACATCAGTTAAGCCAGCAAATAATTTACAGGGGGTCAATAGCGTCATCCAAGTGTATGCTAATGAATATGGGGAAAAAAGAGTTACAGAAGCCAGTAAACGGTTGATTAATAAGGATAATTCCGGCTTTTCATTCTCTCCCATTTCTAAGTCGGCTTTAGCATTGTCAAGTATTGATATAAACTCAACTACTGAGATCAATAAATTTACCGATGCCGAAAACGAAGAATATCATATTTTTCTTACGGATTATAAAGCAACCGCAAACCTCAATGGAGGAGTGGTATCCGTTTTACTCCCTAATCAGCGTTTGCTAAGCTACGTAGCGGTTATTGAAAACACTTCACAAGACCGTGTTGTAAGCAATGTTTATAGCTTAAGTGGCGAAGAAGTGGGCACTTTGGAATTTTTGAATGGTTCTATGGTTAATAGCACAATCAGCGCAGTGCCAACGCTTGATCCCCTGACAATTCAAATAAGAAAATGGATAAAATGTTCCAAAGAATGTGTAAGAGAAACTGTTCTGGTTTGCGCAAGTGACCCACATTGTTTTTTGATGTATTCTATATCTAATGCACCTATACCGGGCAGCAAAATACCTGGTACTAAATTACCAGCAATAGGTGGAGGTACTGCTGCGCTCGGTATCGCATGCGGTATCATGTGCATGAAAGATGTGAGATTTGACGTCTTGCCTATAGTAGCTGAAGGCTCTAAGCCAGCAATTACCCCCAATTATGGACCTCTCAAACCAACGCCTGGACTTATAGAGGGTAGCTAGGTATATGACATATGTTGTGGACGAATATTTGAAGAGTTCAATATTTATAATTTTGTTCTATGATTAGAAACTTTTTAACCACCGCCTGGTTGCTGATATATTTACTTCTCATGGTTTTTACTGCGATCATGTACGGAAGTATTTTCCCCGATTTAAAAAAATCGACTGGAAATTTTCTTTCGTATTATATCATTATTAGCTTGCTAATCGGATTTTTTTTCACAACACGTGAGCTAATAAAAGCTATTAAAAAGGACAAGTAAGTTTAAGGATAGGATAGCCTATAACAAGGCTATCCTATCCAAATTTTATAATCTACTGTATGATCAGAAAAATTTTAACCATCGTGGGACTTGCGATATATTTATTTTTTATGGTTTCCGCTACTAGCATGTTTGTGACCGATTTTTCCAAGATAAAAAAGCTGGGTGGAGGCTTCCTTACCTATCTCAATCTCATTATATTACTGTTAGGTGTTTTTTTGATAACCTGGTATTTAATAAAAACTCTTAAAAAGAAGGCGTGACAACGCGAAACGTTTTAGAAAAAAGCTAACCCTGCATATACAGGGCTGGCATCTGTTGCGCTGGCAGTTCAGCCATAAGTAAAGGCAACAAGCAACCCTAACCTCGCTTGCACCTATTTTCCTATGCTCCTATGTGGTAAAATATCACTTGTCGTAATATTTGTATTTTAGTTGTATGATAAAGCAAGCTATTCTCCTTTTGATACTATCCGCATGTGTTCTTTTTCAACCACTTTCTGCACAGCAAAAAAGCAACGCGCCGGCTTCAGATCTTTCTACTTATCAACCGCCTGTATTTACCGATAAGGACAGGTTAAGTAAAATCCAGAAGCTGATGCCACTGGTTGAAAAAATGTATAAAAGCTATGCTATCCAAAACAAATTCCCGGGATTGGCTTTTGGTGTGGTGGTAGATAATCAGTTGGTCTATTCGGGCAATTTCGGGCAAACCAATTTCCTGCAACAAACAAAAGTCACTTCCCAATCGCTGTTCAGGATCGCCTCTATGTCGAAGAGCTTCACTACTATGGCGATTATCAAACTAAGAGACGAAGGCAAATTGCAATTAGATGACCCTGCTTCAAAATACATCCCGGTATTGAAGAATGTGCCCTTACTTACCAAAGACGCCCCGGCTATTACCATCCGGCACTTAATGACGCATACCGCAGGCTTTCCTGAAGACAATCCCTGGGGCGACCGGCAACTGGATATTACCGACAAGGTATTTCAAGAAATGCTGAAGCATAAAATCTCATTCTCCAATGTGCCGGGCACTACCTACGAATACAGCAATATGGCATTTGCCATGCTGGGTGAGATCATTCGTATAGTGTCAGGAAAATCCTACCAGCAATACATCAACGAAAACATACTCACCCCGTTGGGTATGACGCACACTGTATGGGAATACACACAGGTGCCTGCTCCGCTGCTGGCGCATGGCTATCGCTTTGAAGACAAATCCTGGAAGGAAGAAGCACTCCTGCACGACGGCGTATACGGTGCTATGGGTGGATTGATCACCTCTATTGAAGATTTTAGCAAATACATGATAGCCCACCTGTCTGCCTGGCCGGCAAGAAATGATGCAGAAACGGATGTGATTAAACGAAGTTCGATGAGGGAGATGCACCAGCCCTGGTCGTTCAACAACCTGGCGCCACAGTTTAAATACCCCAATGGCAGGGCATGCCCGCTGGTAAGCAGTTATGGCTATGGATTAAGAGTAGGCGTGGATTGCGAAGGAAGAAAATATGTTGGACACACAGGTGGGCTTCCCGGCTTTGGGAGCCAATGGTGGATTATGCCCGACTATGGCATAGGCGTTGTAGCATTGGGTAATCTTACCTATGCAAGCATGAGCCAGGTTAATTATGCGGTAATTGATACGCTTATTCAATCAGCGGCGCTCTCCCCGAGGCTGTTGCCGGTTTCGCCCATTCTTCAACAACGAAAAAAAGAACTGGTGGCTTTGTTGCCTGATTGGCGCGATGCAGAAAAAAGCAACATTTTTGCTGTCAACTTTTTCCCCGATCAATCGCTGGAGCAGCGAAAGAAAAAAACGCAGGAAATTTTTGCAAAAGCCGGAAGCATCAAAAATATAGGCGAGTTTGTTCCCGAAAATCAATTGCGTGGAAGTTTTGTAATAACATGCGAAAACGCATCGGTGAAAGTATATTTTACTCTCTCTCCCGAAAATCCAGCACTGGTGCAGGATTTAGAGGTGGAGTTGGTAAAGTAAGCGGGGAGCAACGATCTATCAGCTATCAGCAATAGGCAGATGACTGCCTTCTTACTACTATTTATCACTTACTTCTTACCACCTACCACTTACCACTACTTCATGTACCCCTTCATTTCCTGCTGATACTCCTTTGCCACTCGGGCAGCTTCGGTAGCAAAGTCCTCTTTGCCAGAAGCAAAAATAATGGCGCGGGATGCATTCACCAATATTCCTGCGTTGTTGTTCATCGCCTTTTCTGAAATATCTTTCAGACTTCCCCCCTGGAAACCAACGCCGGGCACAAGAAAAAAATGGTCCGGTAAAATGCGGCGTATATTGGTAAATTCGTCTGCCTGCGTAGCGCCAACCACAAACATTAAATTATCCGGAGTGCCCCATTGGGCTACTGTACGCAATACGGTCTCGTATAAACGCTCATTGCCTGTTGGCAGCATTTCAAAATCCTTTGCTCCGGAATTGGAGGTGAGTCCTAATACGATAGTGCATTTGTTAGTATATTCCAGGAAAGGTTTTACGCTGTCGCTTCCCATATAAGGGGCAACCGTTACAGCATCAAAATCCAGTTCTTCAAAAAAAGCCTTGGCATATTGAGAAGAGGTATTGCCAATATCGCCGCGCTTGGCATCGGCAATGGTAAAATGTGTACGGGGTATGTAACGGATCGTTTTCTCCAAACTTTCCCAGCCTTTTAACCCGCGACTTTCATAAAAGGCTGTGTTAATTTTATAACTTACACAAAAATCAAGCGTGGCATCAACAATTTGTTTGTTAAATGCAAAAACAGGATCAGGCTCTGAAAGCAGGTGCGCGGGAATTTTGGTAATATCAGAATCTAATCCAACACATAAATAAGATTTTTTTTGACTGATTTGCCGGGTAAGTTCTGGTATAGTCATGCTGCGAAGATATTAAGGGATTTGAGATTTCTGATTTGAGATTTGAGACCTGCCGGCAAGCAGGTTTGAGATTTATGGTTGCTGATAGCTGATGGCTGATAGCTGACAATCCACCGCTGGCGGCTCAAAACTTTTTTATGAAAGCTGTAATCTTAATAAGTATAGTTGTATCACTCTGCTCCTGCAACAGGAATTTTTACATTGTGCGGCATGCAGAAAAAGCAGAGATAACCAGGAAAATGTCGAGGCTGGACGCTTCTAATCCCGAGTTGTCAGACGCGGGGAAACAAAGAGCCTATGATCTGCGGGATCGGCTTTCGCGAAAAAGCATTACAAGAATTTTTACAACCCGCTACAAACGCACTATTTCTACCATTGTGCCTATCAGTGAAAGAACAGGCATTCCCGTTAGCTTTTATTCGCCGGCTGCAGATTCGCTGCCTTCCTTCATACATCATCTTAAAACTGAAACAAACGGGGGGATCCTGATCGTTGGGCACTCCAACACCATTGATGACCTGGTGAACGGATTATGCGGAACCAAAAAGCTTGCGGGAGACATTGCAGAAACGGAGTATGACAATCTTTTTATTGTAAAGAAACGCGGCAAAAAATATAAGCTGGTAAGTAAGAAATATGGAGCCGTGAGCAGCCAGCGGTGAACTATCAGCTATCGGCGGCGAGCCATCAGCAGTCGGCATTCAGCCTGCAAATAAAAAACAACTTCTAAGGCTTCTCACTGGCAAATTACGTCCGGAAATATACATCATTTCCAAACTTCCAGAAAACTACGTATTTTCATTTGCAAGAACGTCATCATATAGAAGTTAACTTCATCACTAAACCCCTGACTCATGCAACCCGATTTGCTTCCAGAAGATATCAATGTTCATACCAGGTATCCTTTATTAAGTGAACGGATACAGTCAACTTTTATTGATACAATTTTCATTGTGATTTTAATGTTCATTTTCGCGTCTGTGCTCGACCGATTTGAAAACGTACCTGACGGGGTACGCATCACTTTGTTTGTATTGGTATGGATTGTATACGACCCCGTTTGCACCAGTTTAGGCTTTACCTTGGGCAACTATATAAAAGGCCTGCGGGTAAGGCAGCATGAAAACGTCGATAAAAAAATAAATGTTTTTCAGGCCGCATTAAGATACCTTATAAAAATTTTTTTAGGCTGGATCTCCTTTCTCACTATTAATACAAATAAAGAAAAAAGGGCCCTGCACGATTTTGTTGCCGGCAGCGTGGTGATTAAGGTTTAACCAACAGTATGGGATGCTTTGCCAGATATTCAATAATGCTACTAGTTATTTAGTTTGAGGATCTTCTTCGTAATTATTTTATCGGTGTAAATAAGTTTTATAAAATAAATACCATCTGCAACTTTACTCAAGTCAACAGGAATATAAGTGGCCGGGGTAGTGGTACTGTAATCTATTTTGTAACGCAACTGCCCGGTACTGGTGAACACCGCCACGCTCCTGAGCCCGGTAGCAGCAGGATAGTGCTGAATGGTTACCAACCCTGTGGTTGGATTGGGCGCTACGATCAAACCTTTTTCTATAAGCGCGGGAGGTAACTCACGGCTATAAATACGAATATCGTCGAGATAAATATTGTTGCCATAGCCGTTAATGCTGCGGAACTGAACTATAACATTGTTATGCTGTCCGGCTATATAGGGAGAAAGATCTACAGTGTCTGCCACCCACTGGTCCGCGAACGGAATAAATTCCGAACTCGTAAAATCCTTTCGCGTGCGCAAATCCCCCCCTCCTTTTTTATATGCAGAGGTGAAGGTTTGACCACAATCTGTAGAAAACAGTATTTCCAGCGTGTCGCTGTTAAAGCTGCTGCTTTGCGCGGCAGCCCGCCAGAAAGCTACTTTCACCGAATCGGCAGTAATAGGTATAGCAATCTCTGGAGTGGAAAGGATGGAAGCCTTACCAAATAGCTGGAAGTTATGACTGTCGAACTTAACCGACCTGCTTCCGCTATGGAAAGCAGTGTTCACCCTAATGGGATTAAAATTCAACTGTGGGCTTGTATTGGATATGCCCCAGCCTGGTGTGGGAAAAGTTGTTCCTTCAAAACCTTCCGTTAGCGGATCGATAGCGTTACCGGTAACGGTAAATACTGAACTGGTGGTATCGTTAGCAGTACGTTCATCGGCACTGCCGTTTGGCGAAGTGGTATAAATCTTTATAGTATGTGAACCAACTGTGCTGGGTAATGAGCTGCCGGCAATAACCGTTTCCTCCAACGAAGCAAGGTTGAGCGTAACAGTCGTAGCAACAGGTGTACCGTTGTCTACGGAAACATTTATGGTAACACCGGTAAGTGGCAATGCCCCCTGGTTCTGGATGCGTACAGAAGGAGTGAAGTTCTGACTGCAATATACAATATCGTTGCCGGGGAAGTTAACCGACAGCACTTTCACATCGTTGTTAAATAACACCGGTGGTTCACATCCGTTCGAAGTTAACAGCGGACTGCGGTCTGGCATTGTTTCCAGCGCCGTCTCCATCCTGTCTGCCTGGCCTTCGGTAAACAGGCACATGGCTGCATCATCCACATAATCCATAAAATTCATGAACATGATGCCGGGTGAATTGGGAGTACAATTATCTGTTTGCGGAAAAGAAGGTGTGCCGTAAGTACACTTGTTTTGATTGGGCGTGTCATCCACATTATCCGAGTCGGAGCAAGACTCCACGCAATCATTGTCGCCCCATATATGAGCCAGGTTGAAGAAGTGACCTATTTCATGTGTGGCAGTACGCCCTTTATTAAAAGGCGCCTCTGCGGTACCAACCGTACCAAATGCGTGGTAAGCCGTAACGAACCCTACATCGCCGTTTGCTAAACCAGGTAAGCCTGGCATAAAAGCATAACCAAGGTCATTATTGTTGGTCATGCGGCACACCCAAACATTCAGGTACTTGTTTATATTCCATGCATCCGAACCACCCTGGCTGGAGTATTTTATCGGGTCGTGTGTGCCCGGGGTAGAAGTGGTAGAAGATTGCTTTCGTACAATGCCATTGGTGGCTTCGTTAGCAGGTGTGCGTTGCGCCAGGCAAAAGCGGATATTTCCTTTTGCAAAAACCGGTTTAAACGCAGCAGGAATGTTGGAGGAGTCGGCATTGAGACCTGCATAATCGGCGTTGAGCACATCTAACTGGCTTTGCACCTGCTCGTCGGTTACCAATGCGGGATTATCCATTACGATATGTACTACCACAGGAATGGTTACAATTGAGCCTAACCGCTGCTGAGTGCGAAGCTGCGCTTTTTGTCGCCTTGCCGCTTCAAATTTCTGCTGAAAGTCAACCTGCCTTTTTTGGTACTCAGCTTTGTGCTGGGGGTGTTGCTGCAGGTATTTTTCCATTACTGCATTTGTAACACAGCCGCGTTGTGCCTGCACAAATGTAGCGATGCCGGTAAGCGCAATTATAAAAGCGATCCTTGTTATTGCCTTCAAAGTGAATGGATTTAATGATCGGTTCATCAAATGTATTACAAGTAACGATGGTAAAAAAAATGCTTTTCTGTTGTGGTTGATTGAGTGAATAAGTTAAGTAATCATATTAGTTCTCGTATATCTTATTCCTTCTATCCCACACCTTCTACCCTGCTTTAAACGCATTTATATCCCATGCATTATACGTTTTGCCACGAAAACTGGTTTGATATTTCCCGGTAATTCACATAGAAAATATATTAACCGTCAATTTCTATTGTTCAATCAGCATTCCGGCTATACAGCCGCACATCAAACAGGCAATGGTGCCGCCAATAAGCGCCTTAACGCCCAGTTCGGTAAGATTCCTCCTTTGGTTGGGAGCCAGTTGGCTTATACCACCTATTTGTATGCCTATAGAAGCAAAATTGGCAAATCCGCATAGCGCATAAGTAGCTATCAGCAACGACTTGGGATCAGTTATTATATTGGCTGCTTTCATATTGCCCAGCGAAACATATGCTACAAACTCGTTCAGGATGGTTTTTTCTCCCAACAGTTGGCCGATAGACACCATGTCTGTCGGGGCCACTCCTATTAACCAGGCCACCGGCGCAAACAGGTAGCCAAATATCATTTGCAACGACAGACCGTTGTAGCGCCCGTTGGTTACCGAAGCTATATAGGAATTGATGCTGGCAACATCGCCCACCCAGCCCAACAGTGCATTCACCACCCACATCAACGCTGTAAATACAATCAACATAGCGCCCACGTTTACGGCAAGCTTTAGTCCGTCGGTAGTACCCAGCGAAAGTGCATCAAGAAAGTTGTCGCCCAGTTTTTCTTTTGGAATGGCCAGGTCTTTTGAAATAAGATGATGATCTGTTTCGGGGAAAAGTATCTTGGAACAAACAATGGCTGCCGGCGCACTCATAATGGACTGACTAAGCATATGCAGTGCAAAATAATTTTGCTGGGCAGGATCGGAACCGCCCAGAAATCCTACATAAGCAGCCAGTACGCTGCCGGCTGTGTTGGCCATGCCTCCCACCATAATACACAATATTTCGCTCCTGGTCATTTTTTCAAGATAGGGGCGTATCATGAGCGGCGCTTCTGTTTGTCCTAAAAAAATATTGGCGGCTGTTGACAAACTTTCAGCGCCGGAGATATTCATTTTATTAAGCAGGTAAGCAAAAACGTACACAATTTTTTGCAAAATGCCCAGGTAATATAAAATGGATGAAAGCGCTGCAAAGAAAATGATATTAGGCAGCACCTGCACTGCAAAAATATAGGCCCACGCCTGCTTATCATCTGCCAAACTGCCAAACATAAATTCTGTTCCTTTGTGACTGAGATTAAGCAGTTCAACAAATGCAGAAGAAACGCTGCCGAGCAATAATTTGAATATATCGGGATTGCACATTTTGGTATAAACCGATATACAAAGAATAATGCCTGTAACGCGGAGCGACCATTTTACTACTTCGCTGTATCGTGGCGTAAGATATTTGATGATGAACCCGATGAGTATGATACTGATTAAAACTGCCATGCCGGGATTGGCAAAAGCAGCGCTCCTCACCATTCCAAAAAAGAAAATGCATTGCCATGCTATTGCCAGCAAAACAGAAACCGTATTAAACGATGGGCGTATGTGTTGAACATTGTAATATCTTATTTTGGAAATGATATTGTACAAGAGCAAAATACCGGCTAATATCCAGAATACCGGCTGCCCTCCTGCTTTGGTATTCAACACTCCCATGGCAAACATCACCTGCGCAAAAATACCAATGCCTACCAGCTTCCAGTTAACGGCTTTTCTATTATTGCTAAGCAGATAACAAACGAGGATAAGAAAGCTCATGCCTAATGCGCCTCTGCCAATATTTTCCAGGTGTGATGTCATAAAGCCGTCAGGTTTGATCTCATGTGTTTAATGAGCAATATACAACATTGGAGCTTGCCGAGAGCTATCTACCATCAGCTTTCAGCAGTCAGTTATCGGCTTCGGCATTCTGTGAACCTAATCAACTTACTTTACTCAATCAACCTATTTGCCCCCCTTCACCATTTCCAACGCAGCCTCACCAAACATGCGTTATTCGCAGTACCTTTGCCCGGTTTTAATTTGATATGAAAATACTAATGGTATGCCTCGGGAATATTTGCAGAAGCCCGTTGGCAGAAGGAATTATGCAATATAAAATTGATCAGTCTGGTTTAAACTGGCTGGTTGATAGCGCAGGCACAAACGGATATCATGTGGGCGAAACCCCGCACCGGCTTTCGCAAAAGGTAGCTTTATTGCATGGAATTGACATCAGCAAACAGCGGGCACGAAATTTCCGTCCCAACGATTTTGAAGAATTCGACCACATTTATGCAATGGCGGGCGATGTGATTGATGAAATAAAATGGATTGCCGGTAAAAAATTCAATCCCAATAAAGTAACCTTATTAATGGAAGAAGTATATCCCGGCAGGCAAATGGATGTACCCGATCCCTGGTATGGACCCGAACCGGGCTACCATGAAGTGTTTGCCATGATAGATATGGCGTGCAGCAGGATTATTGAAAAGAAGGTGGTAGACAGTAAGTGATAAGTGGTACGGGCTAAGGCCCTATACCTTACACCCTATGCCTTATTGTAAATTTTTTAACTGATTTGTTTCGTTTATATGAGTAAACCCTCTTTACCGCAAGGCACCAGAGATTTTGGACCAGACGTTGTTCGCAAAAGAAACTACATCATCTCCACCATTAAAAGTGTATTTGAACTGTATGGGTTTGAACCGCTGGAAACACCGGCAATGGAAAACCTCGATACCCTGATGGGCAAATATGGGGAGGAAGGTGATAAGCTGATCTTTAAAATATTGAACAATGGGTTAAGCGATCCAAAAAATATGGAAAAAGCAACCCAGGCATTTCAGCATGTGCTTCAGGGAAAAAACGATAAGAACCTTACGGAGCGGGCTTTAAAATATGATTTAACCATTCCCTTTGCGCGGTATGTTGCCATGAATTACGGGCAACTAACGTTTCCGTTTAAACGCTACCAGGTACAGCCGGTATGGCGTGCCGACAAACCACAAAGAGGGCGTTACCGGGAATTTTACCAGTGCGATGCCGATGTAGTGGGCAGTAACTCATTGTTGAACGAGGTAGAACTGGCCAATATATATGCTACCGTTTTTAAAAAGCTGGGCATAGCTGTTGAAATAAAGATCAACAACCGGAAGGTATTGGCGGCATTGGCTGAACTGTGCGGGGGCGCCGATAAAATGACGGACATTACCATTGCCATTGATAAGCTGGACAAGATCGGGATAGAAAAGGTACAGGCAGAACTTGCGGAAAGAGGCTTGAGCAACGAACAGATCGGCGTCATCAGGCAATACCTGGAAACAAGCGGCGATAACGAATCGAAACTCGCTGCTGTTAAAACACTTTTTGCCAACAGCGCCATAGGCTTAAAGGGAATTGAAGAACTGGAGTTTATCCTTCAGTATCAACAAGCACTGGACGCTCATCATGTGCTGAGTATAGATCTTACGCTTGCACGTGGATTGAATTACTACACCGGAACTATATTTGAAGTAAAAGCGAAGGACGTGCAGATGGGCAGCATTGGTGGTGGTGGCAGGTACGACGACCTTACCGGTTTATTTGGCGTAGCCAATGTGCCGGGCGTGGGTATTTCGTTTGGGGTAGACCGGATTTACGACGTTTTGGAAGAGCTGAAACTGTTTCCGCAGGAAGTGCAAAAAGGTGCAAGGGCACTATTTTTCAATCTGGGACAATCGGAAAGCGGCAAGGCATTTGAACTGATGCAGGGGCTTCGTAATAAAGGTATTTCGTGCGAGTTGTATCATGAGCAGGCAAAGTTTGACAAACAATTCAAATATGCCGAACGAAAAGGGATAGCCTTTGCCGTTATGATCGGCAGCCGCGAACTGGAATCCGGAATCTGCAACATTAAAAATCTCGCAACGGGCGAACAGCGTTCTGTGGCGTTTGATAAATTGGAAGAAAACCTGGGATTTGAATCTCAAATCTCAAATCTTAAATCATAAATTCAGGAGGCCTTTCTGTGCTCCAGGAATTCGGGAGTTGAAGTATAGAACATTATTTTTTTGTGTAGCTCTTCCGGCTTAAAAGGTTTGGGTATGTAATCGTTAAAGCCTTTGTTCAATAAATCCTGCCTTATGTTTTCGTAAGTAGCGGCTGTAAATGCAATAATAGGAATGTCTTTATGCGTTTTGCGAATGGCTTCTACCGTTTGAGCGCCATCCATCTCAGGCATTTCCAGGTCTACCAGCAACATATCGGGCTTATGCTGGTAAAACAGTTCTACGGCTTTCAACCCGTTTTCCGCTTCCAGCACCTGTATATTCCATTTTTGCAAAAAGCGTTTCGCCACTATCATGTTAATGGGATTGTCTTCTGCCAGCAGTATTTTTATTCCGTCCAGGGCAGTCAGCTCTTTTAGCCTGGTTTCATCTACATACGACTTTTGCTGCTTTGTTATTTTAAAGCTCAGCGTAAAATAAAAGTTGCTGCCAGATCCCAGCGTACTTTCTACCTGCAGGTTGCCGCCCATCTGATCAATAATTTTCCGGCTGATGGCCAACCCCAGTCCCGTGCCTCCAAACTTGCGGGTAGTTTCAATATCCGCCTGCGTAAAGCTTTCAAAAATCTGGCGTATTTTATTTGGCGGTATTCCAATGCCGGTGTCAGACACGCAAAAACGGATATCTGCAGTATTAGCTTTACGATTGACTGCTTTTACTTCGAGCGATATCGTTCCTTTTTCGGTGAACTTAATGGCATTGGCAAGCAGGTTATTCATTACCTGGTTCAACCGCGTTTCATCGCCGTACACCTCCAAATCGCAATCGTTGTCGATTGCTATTTTGAGCGAAAGATTCTTTGCTGCTACCGGTGCCGTAAACGAGGTTACTACCTTTTGCATAAACGTCTTCAGGTTAAACGGAGCATGCTGCAGCTCCATTTTACCTGCCTCAATTTTGCTAAAGTCAAGTATGTCGTTTACCAGTTGCATCATGTGTTCCGAAGAATATTTTAATACTTCAAAACTCTGAAGCTGGCTGGGCAGGTATTCTTCCTGTAATATGATGTTCGTGGTTCCTATAATTGCATTCAGCGGGGTTCTGAGTTCGTGACTCATATTTGAAAGGAAGCGCGATTTTACCTGTGCAGCTTTTTCGGCTTTTTCTTTTGCTTTTAAAATTTCAAACTCCGCTATTTTTATTTCGGTAATATCGAGGATGCTGATTTTGCAATAACTGATTTCTCCATGCGAAAACGGAACGATGTTTACATAGGCATAAAAGGGTGTATCGTCCTTGCGGATAAAATCCATATTACCATACCAGGGCGACTTTTTTTCGAATGATTGTTTGCCCTGCACTACAATATGCTCTTCCATTTTTTCGCCCAATAAATTGCGGGCCATTACTTTTATCACATCTTTTTTGCCGGGAATGCTGAAAATTTCAAGCGCTCTTTTATTACAATCGGTTATCAGCAGGCTGCGGGTGTCAACAATAAATACCGCGTCGAGCGAGGTATCATACATCGTGTCTTTGAACTTTTTCTCTTCCAGTATTTTCTCCTCATTCTTTTCAAGCGTTTTTAAAATGTAGTAAGTAAACAAAGCTGTTATAACAAGAGAAAGACTTAAATTTGAACTAAAGAGCGCGCTGTATAACTCGGTGCTGATGTGCTGGATATTGCTTACATATGGCGCCATAATAAATATCATGGCGGCTGTTATAAAAGTTACAATGGCAGTCATGACCAGCTCTTCGTAATTTTTGCGGATGTCGATCACAAATATCAGTGCAAGCAAAAACGGAAAATAAAACATGTGTTCCCCCGCCCTTAGTCCCTCGGCATAGCTGATGGCAAACAGGTAAAGGTTGATGGTAATAATGCCCAGCACTTTTGCAAAAAACAATCTTCCATCTTTGTTGAGGAAATAACAAACGGCGAGGAGCAAGATAGAAGTAAGGTTAATGGAAACACTTAGATATAACCCGTGAAGGCAGTTCAGCAGGGCTGAAATAAGGTTTACACCTATTCCGAAAAAAATAAATATTATAAGCCGCTGTATGTTCTTGTTTTCTTCATGACCCTTGGAAGGATCTATCCCATTATTTAAAATACCGTAACAAAAAGATACTAATTTGTCTAATAAGTTCGTTTTCATAACCTGAGATGGGTGGTTTAAAGCTTACACACACGTATGGAACGCATATTCTAGAACGTTTTAGTGTATTACAAATTGTGATATGAACAACGAAGACCATAAAATATTATACGCTTTTTCGGGTGACCTGGATGTTGATTTCCTCCAGGAACTGTATGGCGAAGATCTGCAGCAGGCAGAAATGGTATTTGAGTCGTCGCTTGAGCAATTGCGCAAAGAACTGAACCTTGCCGAAACACGCTTTCACGCCGGAGATGCCCCTGGTTTAAAGAAAGTGGTTCACAAAATGAAGCCCTTGTTTGGCTATATTGGGTTGAATGAAATAATGGCTAAGTTTGCAGCGTTTGAAGATGTGTGTGTGAAAGCAACACACATTTTGGAAACAGAAAACGGATTTAACGATATAAAAATGCTAACCGAACATTCTATGCAGAAAATAGAAAAAGAAATCAAACGCCTGAAACAATTCAATACCCAATATCTATGAAATATCAGAGCATTATTGTTGAAGACCTGCAGGTAGCTGCGGAGTTCCTGAAAAGGTTTTGCGAAAAATCAGGTGTGGTCGACGTGGTCAATCACTTTCTGAACGCCGAAGACGCCTTGCTTTTCCTGAAAGACAACGTTGTTGATCTTATCTTTCTTGACGTTGAAATGCCTGGTGCTACAGGCTTTGAACTGCTCGACCAGCTTGCTTATACTCCGCAGGTAATTCTTACCACGTCGAAAACAGAATACGCATATAATGCTTTTCAATATAACGTTACCGACTACCTTAAAAAGCCATTTACATACCAGCGTTTCCTGGAAGCCATTCAAAAAGTAAGCAAAAAAACAGAACAGCAGAATGGCAATTCAGACCAGGATCATATGTTTATTAAATCCGACGGCAAGCTGATCCGTCTGCACAATGATGATATCCTTTTTATTGAAAGCATGGGCGACTATGTAAAATTTATTACGCCGGCTAAAAAATACATTACGCACAACACCATCAAAAACCTCGAAACCAAAGTGAACCCGCAGGTTTTTATGAAGGTGCACCGCTCCTACATTGTAAACTTCACCAAGATAAACGACATACAAGAAAACGTGCTGTTCATTAACGGCAACATGATCCCCATCAGCAAAACGCATAAGTCGGGGGTGATGCAGAAGATAAATATTTTATAGCCGTCAGCTTTCGGCAAACAGTAATCAGTTAGTTGTCTGACATTAATTGTTGGAGTTGAGTTTGCACTTTGCAAGAAACTATAAACATCAAACCAAAAACTCATACCCCACCTACACCTGCAACACTTTCTCTTCCACTATTGCAAATACTTTATCAGTTTTGCTTCTTCGCATGCTTACAAGACCTGTAAACCGGCTGAAAGCAGGAAGTGTGCACAAGCGATGTCCAAAATGAAAACAGGGAAACGACAAGCTTTGTTTTCCTAATCCTGTTACGCGCACGCCTGGATGAATATGTCCTGCAAACAAATATTTTTCTCCGCTGTTGTCGGGCATAAATTCGTGCTGAAAAATAAAATCGCCCATCGCCAGCGTTTCCGGGTGAACTACAATGCCGGCTTTGCTATACCATTCAGGTTTAAGAATATCGTGATTGCCTTTAACAAGATGAATTTGAAGATTGGGAAAATCGCTTCGCCAGCGACTGAATAAATCCATCTCTTTATTGGCATGACTGTGAAACATGTCGCCAACTACGATCAGTTGCCGGGGCTTAAAAAACTGGATAAGATTTACAAGGCGCAACAGATCTTCTTTAAAGACAGTTTGAGGCACGCCTATACCCGATTTGCGAAAATGACCGGACTTGCCTAAGTGAAGATCGGCAACAATCAATGCAGCTTCATCTTCCCAGTAAATTGCCCGCTGACCGGAAAGCCACACCGTATGGGCGCCAATAATATGTTTTAAAGGAGGATGCATGATTTAAAAAACAATCATTTGAAATATTGTTCGGCAACCGTAACCGATTCCGGTTTTCCCACATCAATGAGTATACCGCCCGAGTGGTCGTAGCCTAAAATGGCAAATTCTTTTGCCAGGCGAAGGTATACATCTACCATCGAAAATTTTCCTTCCTCCGTCAACAGCGGAAATATGGCGGGATCGATGATATGGATACCGCTGAATGCTCTTGCTATTGTATTGCTTTCGGGCACGGATATACGCTCCTGCCCTGTTTGCAGATTGCGCCAACCGCACAATGCATGTTGATTATTAAATAAAAACACTCTGGAACTTTGCCTGTTGGTTACAGCCAATGTAACCAACGGTTTGTGCTGCTGATGAAAAGCCAGCAGCGCCGAAAGGTCAAGATCTGTAAGAATATCGGCGTTCATTACTACGAACGGATTGCTGTCTGTTAAGTAAGTCGCGGCCTTTTTTAACCCACCACCTGTTTCCAGCGGTTCGCCCAACTCATGAGAAATGGTGATATTACAACCAAACTGCTGCTGTTGCTCCAGGAAAGAAACCACCTGGTCGGCAAAATGATGCACATTGATCACAAAATTCTCAATGCAGTATCGCTTCAAATATTCAATATTTCTTTGCAGCAATGGCTTTCCGTTTACAGGCGCTAATGCCTTGGGATGACTATCCGTCCAGGGCTTCAGGCGGGTGCCCAGCCCGGCTGCAAAAATCATTGCTTTAACCGGTTCGTTATTCAATTGCTTAAGCCTTTGTATGTTTTGAAAAATAATGTTTGCAAAGATCAAACTTTATTTTCAAAAGATTTCCTACAGGCATTTGTCTTCAAAGCGAAGCATATAAAAGATGATAGCCAGGTGAAACGAATTGACGCAGTGCATTGACGCTATCCTCGTAAATGACTAAATTTGTATGTATTGGTAATTATCTCAATTTAGTATATGGTCAATCCACAATACATTACCGACGATAAAGGGAAGAAAATTTCGGTCGTGCTATCTATCAAAGAGTATAAAAAAATAATGGAAGAACTTGAAGACCTTGAAGATATAAAGGCCTATGATAAGGCTATGAACAGAAAGCAGGAGTTCATACCACTCAACAAAGCAATACAGGAAATAGAGGCAAAACGAAAAAAGAAAAAATAATGTACCAGGTTGTTATTGAGAAACAGGTACAAAAACAACTTGCTAAAATAGCTGCACCATATTATCATGCTATTATTCATGCACTGAAGGCCTTGGCCGTTAACCCCAGACCACACGGTTATAAGAAATTAAAGGGCCGACCGGGTTATCGTATGCGGGTTGGAGACTACCGTGTTATCTACAATATACAAGATAACATTCTTACAGTTTTTGTAATCGACATCGGGCATCGAAAAGATATTTATGAATGATCAATGCCTGGTATTTGTATGCCGCAGATTCGCAGATTAAAACAGTATATTTATCTGCGAATCTGCGGCTAAGATTTCGTTTTACACATTCACCCAATTCTTCGATTCCTGCTCCACGTGATTGACCACTACTTTTACTCCAAATTTTTCCTTGAGGTGTTTGGCAAGATTGTCTGCGGCAAACACGCTGCGATGCTGCCCACCGGTGCAGCCAAAGCTTACCGATAAACTATCAAAGCCTCTTTTAATATAATCTGCTACCGATATATCTACTATACCATACACATATTGCAAAAAAGAAGGCATTTCACTTTTGTGCAGCAGGAACTCCTGTACATCTTTATCGCGTCCCGTGAGTTTTTTATATTCTTCGAAACGGCCAGGATTAAAAATGCCTCTGCAATCGAAAACAAAGCCACCGCCGTTGCTTCCTTTATCTTCGGGTATACCTTTGCGATAGGAGAAGCTGCTGATGGTTACCACCAGCGGGCAGTCGGGTGCAGCTTTCACGGTTTCGTAACGTGCAATGATGGAATCATCCACTATCTGCCACAATACTTTTTGCAGTTCGGGTAACCTGATCGGAATTTTTTTATTTTCCAAAAACCAACGCAACTGCTTTAATGCAAAGGGAATGCTGGCAATAAAATGCGGTTTTCTTTCAAACAAACCTCTAAAGCCGTAGGCACCCAGTGTTTGCAACATGCGTATCAACACAAAGCCGTCGTAACTGTCCAGAAAATCGCGGCGATTCAACCGGCTATCCAGCAGACTGTTTACGGTATCAAAATAAAAATTCACCAACTCCTCCTTCCACTCGTGCGGCAATGCGGCGCGGGCCTGCCATAACATCGATGCTACATCGTATTGCAATGCTCCTTGCATGCCGCCCTGGAAATCGATAAAGTAAACTTCTTCATCTTTTACCATGATGTTGCGGCTCTGGCAATCACGATGCATAAAATAACGGGCTTCTTCCTGCATCAGATAACTGCTGAGCAACTCAAAATCGTTTAATAAAAGATTTTTATCGTATGGAAGATCCAGTGCGCGTATAAAATAATACAGGAAGTATAACAGGTCTGAGTAAATAGCCTGCTTGTCGAACGATTTTGTGGCAATGCAATTGTTGTAGTCCAATCCTTCCCCACCTTTTACCTGCAATCTGGCAAGCTGCTCAAAAGCTTTACGGTATAAATTTTTTACTCTTTCACTATATCCTTCTTCTTTAATAATATCGAATAACGACACATCGCCAAAATCGGTTTGCAGGTACATGGTTTTGGCTTTGTCGGCAACCAGTATTTCCGGCACAGGTAATTTTGTATTGTAAAAATGCCTGGCAAACTCAATAAAGGCATTGTTTTCCGGCTGGTTATCGGGGTTATAAGTAACTATAAACGAACTGTCTTTGGTGTAAGCCCGGAAATATTGCCGGTTGCTACCCGCCTGCCGGAGTGTGATAATTTCCTGCAATGGTTTTGCAGACCAGCTTTCAAAAAAATGTTTTACCTCGCTCAATGTATCGCCCATAAAAACATGCTATCATTTATATAAAAAAGAAGTGTTGATTTTGCAACGTCAGCCCACCATCCTCCTGCTATTAACATACTCTACTATTCCAGTTTTATCCAATGGAGAAAACCATTTTATACTTTCATCGCGCTTAAACCAGGTAAGCTGCCTTTTTGCGTAATGCCTTGTGTTTTTCTTTATTTCTTCTACCGCTTTTTCGAGTGTAAAATTACCGTCTATATAATTAAAAAGCTCCGTGTATCCTACTGTTTGCAATGCGTTCAGGGTGCGGTAGCGGTATAATGCTTTCGCTTCCTGCAATAATCCTTCCTGCATCATTTCATCTACCCTGCTGTTGATATTCTGGTACACCTGTTCGCGTGGCAAATCCATGCCTATCTTAATAATATTAAAGTTCCTTGTAAGCCGCGGAGAAGAATGCAGCTCCAGTATCGATTTTCCCGACGATAATTTTACTTCCAACGCCCGCAGCATCCGCTGAGGGTTTTTTGTTTCTCCCTTTTCATAAAACAGCGGATCATTTTGTTTGACAGCTTGCTGTAACCAGTCTAACCCTTTCGTTTCATATTCTTTTCTTATCTGTGTTCTGAAGGTTTCATCTACTGTGGGCATATCGTCCATTCCTTCGCAAAAGGCTTTTATATACAATCCTGTACCCCCCACCATAATTGCCATATTGTTGGTTGCAAAAATTGCTGCAATAGCATTGAGGGCATAGCTTTCAAACACACCTGCATTTACTTCGTTTTGGATAGAATGAGAGTTGATAAAATAATGTTGAATGCGATCCAGGTCTTGCTGTGCCGGTTTGGCCACCCCAATGTTCAGTTCCTTGTAGCATTGCCGCGAGTCTGCAGAGATAATTGCTGTATTAAAATATGCTGCAAGCTGTAACGACAAACTGGTTTTACCTGACGCTGTTGGACCCACTATTACGATACAGGTTTTATGACCAGGCATTGGATGATATAAATGAAAGTTTGTTAAACACTAACGGCAGGTATGGGTAGCCGTTATTTTTCGTCGTCGCCGCCTTCTTCCGGTAAAGCTTCATCTTCCAAGCCTTCGTCGCTATCGGCATCTCCTTCTGTACCAAAGCCTTCAACCCCTTTGGTAAGATCATACTTTTCTTCCACGTCCACAAACCTGTCGCCCAGCATGCTTTTGGTTCCATACTGGCTGGGAGCAATGCCTTCGCTGCGAATGGTTGCAGGGTAAGTTATTTTTGAATTTTCGTCTTTCGATACATTGATCAGCTCAACAAGAAAGGTCCAGCCCTTTACAAAGTCGTAGGTATAGATGAACTTCTCATTTGGATTTTTTATTTCGGACCCGATGGTTGTGTTGGCCATGATCAGTGGCTCTACCTTATAAGACTTATTATATTTTTCAATACTTATTTCGCGCCCGCGCGCCCAGTTATCGTTGCTGCGGTAAAAGGTTGCCTGGTGTTTGTTATCGAACTCAAAACTTTTTAAAATGGCCAGGTGTAAATCAAAAAACGATTGAGTGTGTTTTATTGCAACATCTCTGTAAATACTATCATCCTCCTCAAAATATATCCTGAATTTTAAAATGGCCATGTGTATCGTTTAAAAGTTGAAAATTCCTGAATAATTTTTCAAATTTAATATAAATCCAGCAGTTTATATATGCAAATAGCAATGCATTGTGCTATTTTACAGGTTCAAGATTTAGCTCCCTGGCAGTTTTCAGCATAAAGTCGTAAGCAGCATCGTAATTGTTTTCTATTTCTCCATCCAATATTGCGTCTTTGATCGCATTTTTAATATCGCCCACTTTTTTACAGGGTGGAATACCGAATATTTCCATGATCATCTCGCCCGTAATAGGCGGTTGCCAGTTGCGTATCTGATCGCTTGCTTCTACTTCTTCAAGGCGGTAACGCACCATTTCAAAATTGTCGAGGTAGCGTTTTACTTTTTGCTTGTTCTTGGAAGTGATGTCTGCCCGGCACAAGGTCATTAACGCATCAATGTCGTCGCCGGCATCAAACAACAAACGGCGTATAGCCGAATCAGTTATATTGTCTTTTGTAAGGCTTATAGGACGTAAATGCAGTTCTACCAGTTTTTTTACAAACCGCATTTTGTGGTCCATCGGCAGCTTAAAGCGGGTAAATATTTTAGGCACCATTCTGCCTCCTACCACTTCATGCCCGTGAAATGTCCAGCCATGCCCCTCTTCAAAGCGCTTGGTAGCAGGTTTACCAATATCGTGCAACACGGCTGCCCATCGCAGCCACAAATCATCGGTATGTTCTGCAATATTATCGATCACCTGCAGGGTATGGTAAAAATTGTCTTTGTGTCCCAACCCGTCTTTGTATTCCGCTCCCGCAAGGTCTACTATTTGGGGAAAGATTACATGCAATAACCCCGAGCGGAATAACAGGTCGAAGCCGACAGAAGGTTTTTTACTGAGCAGGATCTTATTCAGTTCATCGGTTATACGTTCCTGTGATATTATATGGATACGTTCTATGTTATTTTTAATTCCTTGCCAGGTACGCTCTTCTATGGCGAATTGCAATTGCGAAGCAAACCGGATGGCGCGCATCATGCGCAGCGGGTCGTCGCTAAAAGTCTGATCAGGATCGAGCGGAGTGCGGATCGTTTTTTCCTCTATTGCTTTCAATCCGTCAAACGGGTCTACCAGCTCACCATAATCTTTACTGTTCAGGCTGATGGCCAGCGCATTCATGGTAAAAATCTCTCCTTTTCTGGTCATCTTCAAGCGTGCCCGGCATTACTTCCGGTTTGCGGGAGTGATAGCGGTAGCTTTCTTTGCGCGCACCAACAAACTCTATATCCAGATCATCAACCCTGATGTGTGCCGTACCAAAGTTTTTAAAAAAAGAAACCTTAGGATGCGGATTGAATTGTTGCGCCGTTTGGTGCGCCAGTTCAATACCATCGCCCAGGCAAACAATATCTGCATCCTTGGTTTTTCGCCCCAGGATTTTATCGCGTACAAAACCGCCAATAACGTAACAGTCAATACCCAGCTTTTCGGCGGCATGGGCCACTTTTTTAAAAATAAACCGTTCTTTTTCCGAACAATCAATAAACATAGCCGGCAAAAATAAGAAACGTTTATTCGTTTATTGTTTGGGGTTTGTTGGCCAAACCTCTATGCGTTGGATGCGCCAGGATAATCATTGCCTAAAAAACAATTGCCGATCCCTTTAAAGAACCGGCAATCATATTGCAAGTAAAAAATATATTGATAAACCTACACTTAGTAAAATTTAGGACGCCGTACGCAAATAGGAATTGTTTAATCCAAAGCTGTTATCCCTGTTGCGGAAACCTGAGCGAATGCGGCTAAGGCTTTCTTTGGTAATGCCCAGGAACGAAGCGAGATAAGTTAACGGTATGCGTTGCAAAGCTTCCGGCTGTTTTTGTGTAAAATAATGGTAGCGGTCTGCTGCTTCCATAAAACGGGTGGCAAACAGGTTTTCCTGCATTTCCATAATAAACACGCTCATAATAGTGCGGTGCAACTTGTCTATTGCAGCATATTGACGGCTCAACTCCAGCAAGGCGTTATAGGGTATTACACCAATAACAGACTCTTCCAGGATGTGCATGGTTTCTTTTGCAGGCGTATTAAATAAAATGCTGTGCAAAGAAGAGATGATGTGGTCATCGTAGCCCAACCAGGTGGTGTGCTCTTTTTGCGATGTTTTGTGAAAAAGCCTGAAGGCACCTTTTACAATCACAAAAATATCACCGCAAAACTGGTCTTGCTCAAATACGTGATCATTCTTTTTGTACTCCTTTAATGTAATAATGCTCTGCAAGGCCTGGGCACTGGCTGCATCCAGCTGTGCGTACTGCTGGCAAATGGATATTACTTTCTCCATCGTTTGTGGCTCAATTAATGAAAGTTTTTTCACGGGGGTAGAAATTGATTTCGATAAAATTTTGAATTATCATACATTAAACGGGGTGCGGAGCCTATTATTATAAGTTTATTGTTTTTTGGTCGTCGTTTATCGAATGCTAATCGAAATCACATAATAGAGCATAACAGTGCTGCTAACACTAAGAAAGCGTGCCAATTGAGTATAAAAGAAAAAGATATAAATTAAAAGATGACAGGCAAGAACTTATATATGTTTAAGCTTCTTTATAACCCCAATGGGATCGGGCGCCTTAAAAATATTGGTGCCCATTACCAGTGCATGCGCCCCTGCCTGGATAACAGCAGCCGCATTGGTTTCAGAAATACCACCGTCTACCTCGATTATTGTTTTTAGTTGAAGCTGGTCGATGCGCTGGCGCAGGGTTTGAATTTTGGTTAAAGCGTGAGGAATGAACGCCTGCCCCCCAAAACCCGGGTTTACGCTCATGATCAGCACAATATCCACATCAGCCAGTATATCCTGCAGCATTTGCACCGGCGTGTGTGGGTTAATGGCAACTCCTGCCTTCTTGCCCAGGGTTTTAATTTGCTGAATATTGCGGTGCAGATGCGGGCAGGCTTCGTAATGTACCGTGAGGTGATCTGCACCCGCCAATTTAAAATCTGCCGCATATTTCCCCGGCTCTTCTATCATCAAATGAACATCAAAAGGTTTTTCAGTAGCCTCGCGCATTTTGGCTATTACCGGCAGTCCAAAACTGATATTGGGTACAAAACGTCCGTCCATTACGTCCAGGTGATACCAGTCGGCCTCGCTTGCGTTGAGCATATTGCATTCATCCTGCAAACGAAGGAAATTACTGGCTAATAAAGAAGGTGCTATAATTGGCATGCGACGAAGTTAGGGAATAAGGTGGAAGGAATAAGGGGTAAGGTAGAAGGTGTGGGTGGAAGGGAAAAGGTGGAAGGCGTAGGGTATAAGGCCCTATACCTTACACCCTATGCCTTATACCTTCCCACAAATGATACTTTCTTAACGCTGCACTGGTTTTATACCCTTATTCTTATTTACTTTGCACCCGAATAAAATGGAATATGAAAATTTTAATTACCGGAACAGCAGGATTTATTGGCTTTCACCTGGCAAACTATCTCATTAAAAGAGGCGATACGGTGGTAGGGCTTGATAGCATTAATGATTATTACGACATAAACCTGAAGTACAATCGCCTGGAAACAGCCGGTATACCAAAAGCAGAAATTGCCTATAACAAGCTGGTTAACAGCACTAAGCATAAAAATTATTCTTTCATACAACTGCAACTGGAAGATAAAGCCAACCTGGAAAAACTGTTTGCCGGGCAGCAGTTCGACAAGGTTTGCAACCTCGCTGCCCAGGCAGGAGTAAGATACAGCCTTACTAACCCGGACGCCTATATCAACAGCAATATTGTTGGTTTTTTGAATTTGCTGGAATGTAGCCGGCATTATAATATTAAGCACCTGGCTTATGCCAGCAGTTCGAGTGTATATGGTTTAAATGGCAAATCGCCGTTTGCCACTTCCGATAATGTAGACCATCCCATTTCATTATATGCAGCCAGCAAAAAAAGCAATGAGCTGATGGCGCATACCTATAGCCACTTGTTTAAAATACCTACCACGGGATTAAGGTTTTTTACGGTGTATGGTCCCTGGGGCAGGCCAGACATGGCATTGTTCCTGTTTACCAAAGCCATCCTGGAAAACAAGCCTATACAGGTTTTCAACAACGGCGACATGGTGCGTGATTTTACCTATGTGGATGATATTGTTGAAGGCGTGGTAAGGGTCATCGACAATCCGCCTGCTGGTAAACAACAATGGGATGCGACTCACCCCGATCCTTCCACCTCTACCGCTCCTTATAAAGTGTACAATATCGGCAACAACAACCCGGTTCGTTTAATGGAATTTATTGACGCCATAGAAGCGCACCTGGGTAAAAAAGCCGAGAAAGAAATGTTGCCCATGCAACCGGGGGATGTGGCTGCCACCTGCGCCGATGTACAGGATCTCGTAGCCGATCTTAACTACAAGCCACAAACAAAAGTTGCTACAGGTATTAAAAACTTTGTGGAGTGGTATAGGGAGTATTATAAAAAGTAGTGATAAAAACTCCGTTTCGTGAGACACGAAACGGGGCATAGAAGCAATATACTGATTCGTGTAAGATGTTAATTTGAAAATGGCAATCATCAAAGCGCCTATTAACGCTAATTAACAACAAAAAAATTTTGCATTTTATCTGAATATCATACCTTTGCCGCAGGAAAAGAACAAAAGAAGGGAACGAAGCCGTTCCCTTCTTCATTTATCCAGATTATGAGCAGCGATGCAACAACGCAGGTAATAGAACAAATGATAGGGACTTTGTTGGAAGACAGCCCGGATGTTTTTCTGGTAGAAGTAAAAATAAAACCTACCAACAACGTAAAAGTTTTTTTAGATGCCGATGGAGGAATTTCTATCGCAAAATGTGTAACCTACAACCGCACTCTGTATAAACAAATAGAAGCCGAAGGTATTTTTCCCGGCGGCGATTTTTCCCTGGAGGTTTCTTCGCCAGGGCTCGACGAACCCCTCAAGCTTAAACGCCAGTATCAAAAAAATATAGGCCGAAATGTGGAGGTAACGCTTCAGGATGGTACTAAAAAAGAAGGCAAACTTCTTACCGTAACTGAAACGGAAATAATAATAGAAGAAACAAAAGGCAAAAACAAGAAAAAAGAAACGATTCAACATACTATCTTTTTTGATAACATTAAAACAACAAAAATTCAAATTCAATTTTAACGATCCCCTCCGGACGCCGCTATGCGACGTTCGCCAAAGGATAAAAATGCTGTACTATGGCAAGTATTAATCTTATTGAATCCTTTCAGGATTTCAAGGACGCTGAAAATATTGATCGTCCCACATTAATGAAGGTGCTGGAAGACGTATTCAAAACCTTACTCCGTAAGAAATACGGCTCTGATGAAAATTTTGATGTGATCGTAAATACGGAAAAAGGAGACCTTGAGATTATTCACCGCCGCACAATTGTAGAAGATGGACAGGTGGAAAACCCGGTAGCTGAAATAGCTTACAGCGACGCCGTAAAAATTGAACCCGACTTCGAAGTAGGAGAAGAGCTTTTCCAGGAAGTTGATATTCTTGATTTTGGACGCCGTGCCATTCTTGCCGCCAAACAAACGCTGGCAAGCCGCATCAGCGATCTTAAAAAGAACAGCCTTGTAAAAAAATATGCCGACCGCGTGGGTGAAATCATCAGCGCTGAAGTATACCAGGTTTGGAAAAAAGAAGTACTGTTGCTGGATGAAGATGGAAACGAGCTGATCATTCCTAAATCAGAACAAATACCTTCCGACTATTTTAAAAAAGGAGAGAACATAAAGGCGGTAGTAAAAAAGGTAGAGTTGAAAAACAATTCGCCCGTCATCATCCTGTCGCGCACCCATCCTTCTTTCCTGGCTAAATTGCTGGAAATTGAAGTGCCGGAAATTTTTGACGGGTTGATCGTCATCCGCAAAATTGTTCGGGAACCAGGCGAAAGAGCAAAAGTGGCGGTAGAATCGTACGACGATCGTATAGATCCCGTAGGAGCCTGCGTAGGTATGAAAGGCAGCCGTATACATGGCATTGTACGCGAGCTGAAGAACGAAAATATAGATGTAATTAACTGGACCAACAATACCCAGTTGCTCATACAGCGTGCATTAACGCCGGCTAAAGTGAGCTTTATGGAAATTGATGCCGAAAGAAAACATGCCAGCGTATACCTCAAGCCCGACCAGGTTTCTCTTGCTATCGGGCGCCGGGGTGTAAATATTAAGCTGGCCTGCGAACTGGCAGGACATGAAATTGACGTATTCCGCGACGATGAAGGACAAAATGAAGAGTTCGACATCGATCTGGATGAATTTGCAGATGAAATTGATACATGGGTGATTGATGAGTTGAAACGCATTGGTTGCGATACAGCCCGTAGCGTGCTCGATCTCACCACAGAAGAACTGGAAAGAAGAACAGACCTGGAAAAAGAAACCATTGAAGAAGTGCGGAAGGTTCTGGAAGAAGAGTTCCAAAAAGGTTAAAGCTTACCTCTTCCGGGTGGAAGCAGGTAATTGTATAAGAACAGAAAACAAATAATTCCTTGCACATCGGGTGATGTGCAGGAGCAAAAAAATATGGCGGAAATTAAATTACCACGCTTACTTGCAGCGGCCAAGGAGTTCAACATTGGACAGGAAACCTTAATTGATTTCCTGATAGGAAAAGGTTTTTCCAAAGACGAGCTGAAACCAACCAGTAAGCTTTCGGAAGACATGTACTATTCCCTGCAGCAGGAATTTTCATCTGACAAAGCAGCTAAAGCTAAAAGTGATCAGATCGAAATTCCTAAAGGCAATGTGCTGGAAGCCCGGAAAAAGAAGGATGAAGAAGAGATCCTTTTCAAAAAAGAGCTTAAAAAGAAAGCAGAAGCAGCGCCGGCTCCTCCTGTAACGGAAACACCTCCGGCAACTCCACCTGTTGTTGAACAGCAGGAAGCACCTGCGCAAAAAGCGCCGGAAGCTCAGCCCGAAATAACTAAAATTGAAGCCCCGGAAATAGAAGGGCCAAAAGTGCTGGATAAAATAGACCTGAGCGCTATAGACTCCTCTACCAGGCCAAAGAAGAATATCAAAAAGAAAGAGGAGGAACCGCAGCCGCCACCACCAGTTCAGGCAAAAGAAGAACCGCAAGTGCAGCCAGAGGTACAGGAAATTGTACAGCCGGTTGAACCAGAGGTGAAAGAAGCTCCTAAAGTGGAAGAAGTGGAAGAGGCACCCGAGCTACCAGCCGCGGCCGCCGAAGAAGACAGCAGGGTAATTGAAAATATTAGAGCCGAAAAGCTGGAAGGCCCGCGGATCGTAGGAAAGATAACGCTCCCTACCGATAGCGAAACCAGGCCCGCAGCCAACAAGCCACAGGAAGAAAAGCGGAAAAGAAAGCGTATTCCTATCGAAAAAAGGGATCAGCAACCTCCGCAGCGCCAGCAAGGTCCTGAAGACAGGCAGCAACGCAGAGATGGCAGCGCCCGTCCGCCTATTCAAAAACAGGGCGATCGCGCCAAACAAGGCCATGGTGGCGGACACCATGCCGGCGGCGGTGGCAATCGTTTTGGACAAGGCAACAGGCAAGGTGGCGGTGGAAGACGTGATCACCAGCGCGAGGTTAAAGAAATCGACGCGAAAGAAATACAGGATAAGATCAGGGAAACGCAGGCAAAACTCGCCGGCGGATCGAGAGGCACAGGCAAAAGCGCCAAATCTAAAATGCGCAGAGCCCGTCGCGAAGAAATGGCCGAAAATATGGCAGGCGATGCCGCACAGGACAACAAGCTGCAGGTAACAGAATTTGTTACAGTAAGCGAGCTTGCCAACCTGATGGACGTAAACTTTGCCGAGGTAATTGGTAAGTGTATGAGCCTTGGTATTATGGTGTCTATCAACCAACGCCTCGATGCTGAAGTAATAGAACTCGTAGCTGCCGAATTTGGGTTTGAAGTAGAATTTATTGGAGTAGACGATGTGGATGAAGAGGAAGAAGAAGAAAAAGAAGATCAGCCGGAGGAACTGGAACCTCGTGCACCGGTAATTACCATTAGGGGGCACGTTGACCACGGTAAAACATCCTTGCTCGATTATATTAGAAGCGCCAACGTGGTAGCCGGCGAAGCTGGTGGCATTACCCAGCACATCGGTGCTTACCAGGTAACTACCGCTTCGGGCAAAAAACTCACCTTCCTCGATACACCCGGTCACGAAGCATTTACAGCTATGCGTGCCCGTGGTGCCAAAGCTGCCGACGTAGCCATTATTGTAATATCGGCAGACGATGCGGTGATGCCACAAACACGTGAAGCCATCAGCCACGCACAGGCAGCCAACCTGCCTATGGTATTTGCCATAAATAAAATTGATAAGGAAGGAGCCAATCCGGAAAAGATCAAAGAACAGCTTGCAGGCATGAACCTGCTGGTAGAAGACTGGGGCGGTAAATACCAGAGCCAGGAAATTTCTGCCAAAAGCGGCTTAAACGTTGACCTTTTACTGGAAAAAATATTGCTGGAAGCAGAACTGCTGGAACTGAAAGCCAACCCACACAGGGAAGCTGTAGGCACCATCATTGAAGCTTCGCTTGATAAAGGACGTGGTTATGTAGCCACCATGCTGGTGCAAAACGGTACCCTCAAACAAGGCGAAATTGTGGTGAGCGGACAGTTCTATGGTCGTGCCAAAGCCATGTTTAATGAACGCAACCAACGCCTGGACGAAGCAGGTCCTTCCGCTCCCGTGCAGATCCTTGGTTTAAACGGCGCACCGCAGGCAGGTGAGAAATTTAAAGTGTTCTACGATGAAAGCGAGGCGAAAGACATAGCCAACCGTCGTGCACAAATATTGAGAGAACAAGGTATACGCGCCAAGAAACACATTACACTCGACGAAATCGGTCGCCGTCTTGCATTGGGCAACTTTAAACAACTGAACCTGATCATTAAAGGCGACGTGGACGGTTCAGTAGAAGCGTTGAGCGACTCATTGCAAAAACTTTCTACAGAAGAAATTGCCGTTGCGGTGGTACACAAAGCCGTTGGTGCCATTACCGAAAGCGATGTATTGCTGGCAACCGCATCCGATGCCATCATCGTGGGCTTTAACGTGCGTCCTTCGCCGCAGGCTTCGAAGCTGGCAGAATCAGAAGGGGTACAGATCAAAGCTTACTCCATCATTTACAACGCCATTGAAGAAGTGAAGAGCGCGATGGAAGGTATGATGGAACCCACCATTACCGAAAAGATAATAGCGAACGTAGAGATAAGGGAGGTTTACAAATTCGATAAGGTTACCGTTGCCGGTTGCCAGGTTCTGGATGGTAAAATTCTCCGCAACTCTAAAGTCAGACTTATCAGGGAAGGTATTGTGGTGTATCCCAGTGGCGAAGGAAACAGTGCAGAATTGGGATCGCTGAAACGTTACAAAGACGACGTGAAGGAAGTAACCAGCGGCATGGAGTGCGGTCTTACCATCAAAAATTACAACGATCTGAAACCCGGCGATATAGTAGAAGCATTTGAAATTGAAGAGGTAAAACGCAGTCTGTAATACAAATGGCTTAATTAGTTGCCCGGTATAAACCTTTGTTAAATAAACAGCGAACCAGCCGTGCTGCATAAAGGACGGTTATTTTTGAGGCGCTTGAATTTTTATTTGTTATGAAAAAACTACTGGTTTTTGGATGTTTGCTGGTGGCTGCTGCCGGTGCAGTAGCACAAGGTCAGTCGCATAAACTGCTGGCAGATAAAATTGTAGCGGTTGTGGGCGACAAGATTGTACTCCGTTCAGACATTCTTAATTATATAGAAGACGAAAAGCGGCAGGGACGCGAATTACCGCCCGGGGCCAATTGCATGCTCATACAGCAAATGATGATTCGCAAGGCCCTGATGCTGCAGGCACAGAAAGATTCTTTGCCGGTGGGCGACGATGAAATTGAAGCGGAACTCGATCAGCGTATTCGTTACTTTATCAGCGCCTACGGCGGAAAAGAATCGCTGGAGCAGATTGCAGGTAAAACCATTTACCAGATAAAAGAAGACAACCGCATTGCCATTAAAGAGCAAAAGCTCGCCGATGCCATGCAGAAATCCATCATTGAAAATGTGAGGATCACTCCAACAGAAGTAAAAGCCTATTACGATAAAATTCCTAAAGACAGTTTGTTCTTTTACGAAACAGAACTGGAAATCAAACAGGTGGTAGCTTACGCCAAAGCCAGTCGCGAACTGGAAAAATATGCGCAGGATGAACTGGCAGAATACAAAAGACAGGTGGAAAGCGGTGTGGCTTCTTTCGACAAGCTGGCTAAGCTGTACAGCGATGACCCCGGAACAAAGGAAATGGGCGGCAGGTTTGAATTTAACCGCAGCGACAAAAATGTAGACGGAACCTTTTCTTCCACGGCATTTGCATTGAAAGAAGGACAAATATCAAGAGTTGTAAAATCAAAGTTCGGCTATCACATCATTCAACTGGTAAGCCGTTCGGGCGATGACGTGGTGGTAAGACATATTTTGAAAATACCACAGGTTACTGATACTGAGATCAATGACGCCATTGCGAAGCTTGATACCGTTAGATCGAAACTCGTTGCCAATACACTTACATTTGGTGAAGCAGTAGACAAATACAGCGAAGACGAGAACAGTAAGTTTACCGCCGGTTCGGTAACCAATCAGCAGGGCTCTCCTTATCTCACCATTGATCAGTTAGACAAAAGCCTTGTAGGTGTTTTAGATCAATTGAAGGTAGGAGAATATTCCAAGCCAATGCCGTTTACCGATGAAAGAGGAAAAAAAGGAGCCCGTATCCTGTTCCTTCAATCTAAAACAGAGCCTCACCGCGAAAATATTAAAGACGACTATAACAGGATAGCCCAACGCGTAATGGAAGAGAAAAAAGCGGAGCTGCTCGACAAATGGTTCCGTACCAAAATGCCTACTTTTTACATTTCGGTAGACGATGAGTATAAGAATTGTGCAGAAGTAAGCAAGTGGCTGAATGGTCATACTACAGCATCTGCAACCAACTAAAAAAGTTCAGTTATAAAAAAAGCCGGCACAATTTTGCCTGAATTTTTATGAGATTACCGTATGTTCGTGGAGTGAAGGCGAAAGGCATAAGGTGTAGGGTGGAAGACAGAAGGTGTAAGGTATAGGGTATAAGGTAGAAAGCTGATCGCTGAAAGCTGACTGCTGACGGCTGATAGCTCAAAAAAGTGCATATGTATACAGACGATTCGAAAGGCGTTACTTACGGCGCCGGCTTTTTTATATTACTGGGCTTATGGCTGGGTGGCTTTATAATCGGCGCTATTCTTACCCTACCCATCTGGCTATTGATGGGCACGGGAGGAATTGCAACCCTTGCAACCGATATGCTGAAGCCCGAAAATGTAAACGCTGTTCGCGTAATACAGGTGGTAACCACCTTTGCTGCCTTCTTTCTTCCCGCCTATTTTACTGCGCTTATACTTAACCGCAAGCCTTTAAAGTTACTCGGGTTCAACAGTAACTTTGATGTGAAGCAGGCTTTGCTTGCACTCGCCATCATGTTTTTAGGAGCGGTTACTGCGGGAGCTTTAGGACAATTGAATGAAATGATTCCTATACCCGACGCACTTGCGGCTATCTTTAAAAATCTCGAAGAGCAGTATGCAGCACAGGTTGAAGCGATCACCAATATGAAAACATTTGGTGATTACCTGGTGTCGCTTATTATGATTGCGCTGCTGCCGGCCATCTTTGAAGAAACTTTTTTTCGCGGGGCAATGCAAAATATTCTGAACAGATCTACCGGCAACCATTGGGTAGCGATTATACTTACCAGTATTATTTTCAGTGTTATACACTTTTCTTACTACGGATTTTTGGCTCGTGTTTGCCTGGGTATTGTATTGGGATTGATCTATTATTATTCCCAAAACCTTTGGCTAAGCATCTTTGCACACTGTTTTAACAACGCTATCGCCGTTACTCAAATGTATATTCTGTTAAAACAAGGCAAACCCATAAGAGAGGCTATGAACGACAAGCTGCCCTTGTGGTGGGGACTGGTTGCTATTGCAGGCCTATACGCGCTGTTCATCGTTTTCAAAAAAATTTCAGCAAAAGCAAGAGCTGAGATTTGAAATTTGCAACTTGAGATTTAATTTCCTGATATGGCAATGAATTGGAAGGTATTCAGAACCCGCGCATTAACCGCATTAATTTTTGTGGCTGTGATGATGGTGGGATTGCTTTGGAACCGGTGGAGCTTCTTCCTCCTGTTCACTGTCATTCATTTTGGTTGCTGGATAGAATACCAGAAACTGATCGGTAAAATTGATCCCACCTATAAGAACATTTCTTTCTTTCACAGGTATGGCGTTATGATAGCCGGTTGGTCGCTCATGCTGTTTAGCACAGGTAGCGAGTTCGACCAGTGGGAAGTCAGCCTTTCTTCCATTGGACTGGCGTTAGGGCTGGTATTTGCATTTGCCCTTCCTATGATAGAGATATTATTCTCAAAACAATTTAACCTAAAACATATTGGCTATTCAGCTCTGGGCTTGCTTTACATTTCCCTGAGCTGGTCGCTCATGGTCCACATCCGTTCGTTTACAGAAATCTGGATTAACGGGGCCGGCAGACCGTATGAAACAGGCCTGTTCATTCCGTTGATCATTATTTTCTCTATCTGGATCAACGACACAATGGCTTACATAACGGGCTCGCTCATTGGCAAAACACCTTTCTCCAAAATATCCCCCAAAAAAACAATTGAAGGTACTATTGGCGGCGCCTTGCTTTGTGTGGCAACAATGGGGCTGATTGCATGGTCTATGCAATTGCAGGTAGTTCACGTATGTGCAATAGCCGCTATTGCTGCAGTTATAGGTACCGCCGGCGATTTACTGGAGAGTAAGTTAAAGCGCATGGCCAATGTAAAAGACAGCGGGCAAATTATGCCAGGGCATGGTGGCTTTTTAGACCGGTTCGATTCCCTGTTGCTCACCACTCCTGTGGTGTGGATGTACGTGATGCTGCTATTGTAACAGCCCGCTATAAATTTGAAGCTCTGGACCGCATTGCCTATTTTTGCCCTCTTAATTTGTATATAAATGACGGTACATAAAGAGGGATACCAGACGATTGCATTATGCGGTTTATTTTTTGTGGTGTTGAATATTGTGTTGTTCTATTTTTTGCCCTATAGCATGATATGGTTGTCGTGGACGCTTTTTATTGTTTCCTTCCTGTTCTTTTTATTTATCATTTCGTTTTTCAGGGTGCCGTCGCGTACACTCACGGTTGACAACAACAAAATTGTAGCGCCGGCTGATGGAAAGGTGGTAGTGATTGAAGAGGCTGTTGACCAGGAATATTTTAAAGACAAGCGTTTGCAGCTTTCTATATTCATGAGCCCTGCTAATGTGCATCAAAATCTCAACCCGGTAAGCGGCGAAGTGGTGTATAGTCAATACCACAAAGGCAAATACCTCGTAGCCTGGGATCCAAAATCATCTACCGAAAACGAACGTCACTCCGTAGTTATCAAACATCCTCAATCAGAAATACTGGTAAAACAAATTGCAGGTGCAGTGGCCCGCAGAATTGTAAATTACCTCAAGCCCGGCCAAAAAGTAGAACAGGGTGGCGAGCTCGGTTTCATCAAATTCGGCAGTCGCGTGGATGTGCTGTTACCCATTGGCACTAAAGTGCATGTTGAACTGAACCAGGTGGTAAAGGGAGGCATTACAGTATTGGCAAGCTGGTAAAGCAAGGTGTAGGGTATAGGGCATAAGGTCAAGACACGGTTTGCTGTTTTGGTTATTGCTTTTTTGGTATCTTGTTTTGGTTCTTGCTTTTTGTTTCTTACCTTACGCCTACACCCCATACCTTCCTTATCTCCTAGTCAATTTGTAGTGTAACCAGCGTTTTATCAGCCATCTCAAAGGCAATCATTAAATATGGTCGTATACCGGGATGCGCCAATTTTAATTTTATTCTACTTTTTGTAACTTTAGTAAATGAACACAAGTGAAAAGAAAAAAAATGCTGATGCTAACAGCGATGGCTATGCATACCTTACAAAACGTACAATAATAAGAAGGGCACGATCGGCCGGAAGGCTTGCAGCTTTAAAAGCTATGCGCACAATGGGCTATGTTATTACGGTTGAGGGGGAATGGGTTGTAAAGAAATTTAAGGATGGAAGGATAGAAAAAGTATCCAGAATTTCGCATTAACAATGGCTTTGATTGGCAACAAATTCTCACACCAAACAACTTCGTCTTCGTGTTTTTGCAGGGCCTAACGGATCTGGGAAAACTACAATTATCCAATCGGTTAAAAATGCAATCATTAATGGACAAAAAATAGATTTCGGCATTTATATAAATGCAGATGATATTGCATCAGCACTTATTAAAAATAGCTTTTCCTTCAACTCTTATAAAATAAAACCAACTCACAGAGATATTGTGCTTTTTGCAGAAACTTCAGGACTACTGAATGATAAATTCGACAAAAAATACCTGCAGCAAAACTTTAAACTTTCCCAAAATAAAGTCAAACTAGTTCGAACCGAAGCATATCAGCAAATTGCTCAATTACTTGCCCGGTATTTAAGGGAACAGATGCTGAAGACCAGGAAAAGATTCACTTTCGAAACGGTATTCTCGCATCCGTCTAATTTGGATATTATGCGCCGGGCTAGTGAAGCTGGTTATAAAGTTTACCTTTATTTTGTGTCTACAGAGTCGCCGGAGATAAATAAATTCAGGGTACGATTCAGGGTTATCCAAAAAGGACATGACGTTTCTGATGAAAAAATTGAAGCTCGTTATTACCGATCGCTAGATCTCTTATACGAGGCAGCTGAGCTTGCTTACCAGTGTTTTTTCTTTGACAACTCCATCGACGACAAACCATATATTCTCGTAAATCATTTTAAAAGAACTGGTGATAAAAAAATATGGGATTCGTTAAAAAGCAAGGAATTCAGCAAATGGTTTATAAAATATTATTGGAATAAGCTTAAATAATCCCGGCAAACGACTACAATTTTAAAGAATTGCCTGACAGCGTTAGTTCCCCTATCTTCGCAGCGCAAATTTCAAACCCCATGCAAAAGTATAAACGCATCCTGCTGAAGCTTTCCGGAGAATCATTGATAGGCAATAGTGGTTTTGGACTCGATCCAATGGTGTTAAAGCAATATGCGCTTGAAGTAAAATCTGTGCTGGATGCCGGTGTAGAGGTTGCTGTAGTAATTGGCGGTGGTAATATTTACCGCGGCATGAATGAATCAGAAACAGGCATAGAACGCGCCCATGGCGATTATATGGGAATGCTGGCAACGGTTATCAATGGCATGGCGCTGCAGGCGGCAATGGAAAAAGAAGGATTGTATACGCGTTTGCTAAGTGCTATAAAAATGGAACAAATAGCAGAGCCGTATATACGCAGGCGCGCAATGCGTCACCTGGAAAAAAAGAGAGTGGTTATTTTTGGCGCAGGCACAGGCAACCCCTACTTTACTACCGATACCGCAGGTTCTTTGCGGGCTATTGAAATAAAAGCCGACGTGATCCTGAAAGGAACACGTGTAGATGGTATTTACACTGCCGATCCTGAAAAAGACCCTTCGGCTACCAAATACGAAACCATCAGTTTTAAAGATTGCATTGACAAAAACCTGAAGGTAATGGACATGACGGCTTTTACGCTGTGCATGGAAAACAAACTCCCGATCATCGTTTTTGACATGAACAAGCCGGGCAACCTGCTAAAGGTGGTGCAGGGTGAAAAGGTAGGCACGCTGGTGAAGTAATTTGAGATTGCTGATTTTTGATTGCTGATTTAATTGAGATTGGTAATTATAAAAAGTCTTTCTTGAAGCCAGGTTGCAGAATGCCTTTCATATCTGAAAAAGGAATAAACACCTGTATTTCCCCGGCGGCGTAAGGCGCTATTTCATAAGGCGTGTAGCTGAAAACGATGCCTTTGCCGGTAAGATAAAAATTGTTGTTAGCTTCTATTTTATTTTCGAACAATCCGCCCACTTCGCTCAACGATTCACCAGGCTTTACATTCCTGCTTTTCCTGAAATGCTTTTCCAGCAGTGCGTTCAGCTTTGTCTTTTGACCGGGAAGCAGTGCATCCTCTAATTTAATTTTTTTGCCATTTGCCAGGTTGATTGACGTATAGCTTGTTCCATAATTTCCATGCGCACCTCCCGTATAAGAGTAAACGAAGTTATACAGGCTGAGGATTTTGTTTGATTGATAACACACACCTACATACTGGTTCTCTGCCAGGCTATACGCGCTGGGAAATGCCACAATTTCGCTGTCTGGCACGCCTGTATGCTCATTGAGGTAGCCATCGATAAAACTCGTTTTCTGTTCTGCAAAAATCGTTGCCAGGTCGGCATTGTCCGACTTACCATTGTAAAACTCTCGAATCATTTTTTTGAGGCTTTCAGTCACGGGCGTTTGTTGCCTGGGCCAAATGGAAGCCACTTCAAAATCTGCTGCAGGCGATTCCTTCATTTCAGGCCGAAGTGTAGCGTTGCCGGCTGTGAACAAGTAGTCAAATTGTAAAAGTTGATCTGTACTGCCTAGCTTAACAGCCAAAGGCTTGCCATGAACATTTTTCTGCCATTCGCCTGTATATCCCGAGGTGTCAATTTGCAAAGTGAATATTTCATTATCGTCGTCGCCCGGTACGAAAGCAAACAATTTTACTTTACCGTTACCGGCAACAGTATCATTTCCCGAAACATATACCGGCTGCTGCGTGCTTGCATAATAGTAATAGCCTGTATACCGATGCCCGGCTTTGTGCAGGTGCAGGGCCACCGGGAACTTATCAATCTTTCCGGTTAAGTACTGGTAGCTGCTTTCGGATTGCGCCTGCAGGATGGAAATGAAAAAACCGAGCGCCGCTATAACAAAACTTATTTTCCTGAACATATCGTTGCTTTAACAAATAAAGCTACTACACGCCGGCGACTATCTTAGTTCAATTGCACAATCTTAACTAAAAAGATATTGAACATCTTCTTCCGTAAGTGTTTTTACAAAACCTTCGTCTGCCGTTACCAGGTCTTCCGAAAGCTTTTTCTTTTTTTCCTGGAGCTTTATAATTTTTTCCTCAATAGTATCCTTGCAGATCATTTTATAGGCAAATACATTCTTCGTTTGTCCTATCCTGTGGGTCCTGTCAATTGCCTGGTCCTGCACCGCAGTGTTCCACCAGGGATCGAACAGGAATACATAATCAGCCGCTGTAAGTGTAAGGCCAGTATTACCGGCTTTTAAGCTTATAAGAAAAACATTCACTTTGTTATCACTTTCCTGAAAGGCGTTTACCATTTCCAGTCGTTTAGCCGGCGGCGTTTGCCCGTCAAAATGATAAAAGGCCAGTCCTCTTTTCCTGCATTCTTCGGCTAACAATTGCAACATAGAGCTGAATTGTGAAAAAACAAGTGCCTTATGATTCACGGTTATGTTCATCAATTCCTCCAGCAGTATTTCAGTTTTAACAGATTCGTTACAAGCCTGCTGCTCCTCTTGCGGTAACAGCAATGGGGAACTGCATGCCTGCCGCAACCTTGTCAGCCCCTGCAAAATGGAAAGTTTGCTTTTTGCCAATCCATTTTTTTTGATATCAAGAAAAATGCTGCCCCTTGTTTTTTCGAGGATGCTTTCATATACATTTCGCTGCAAGCCATTCATTTCGCACCACAGAACACTTTCTGTTTTTTCCGGCAGATCTTTTGCCACCTGCTCTTTTGTTCTGCGCAGCACAAACGGAGCAGTCAGTTTTTTTAGTGCTCGTATTTTTTCCTCGTCCTGCCGATAGTCAATAGGGTCTGCATACTCCCTTTTAAAAAATTCCCGGCTGCCGAACAGACCCGGCACTACAAAATTCAATTGACTGTAAAGATCAAAAGTATTGTTTACCACCGGAGTACCACTCAGGGCTAACCGAAATAGGGCGCTGAGCTTCATTACCGCCTGGGCAATTTGCGTAGTAGGGCTTTTAATGTTATGGCTTTCATCAATCACGGCTATGCCATACCGATCTTCGCAAATAAGCTCTGCATCCATACGCATGGTACCGTAGGTGGTAATAATTACCTGGATGCCCTTATCCTTTAATTGCTCTTTTTGCCTGTTGGCGCCATGATATACCACCGCCTTTACGCCAGGTGCAAATTTTTCTAATTCCTGTTGCCAGTTGTATACAAGCGACGCGGGTGCAACTACAATATTTTTTACCGTTGGATGATTTTCTATATAATATGCCATTGCCGCTATGGCCTGTAATGTTTTGCCTAAGCCCATGTCATCCGCCAGGCAGGCTCCCGCACCAATCTCCTGCAACAGCAACATCCACTCGTATCCTTTGCGCTGGTAAGAACGAAGGCTCGCTTTAAGATTGGTGGCTAACGGAAATAATTCAACGCTCCCTTCCTGCCAACGCTTCCATTTGCTCCACCAGCTTTGCGCAATAGCTGGTTTTAATACAGCAGTTTGTTCCGGGCTATCCTGCTCCGTTACGCCCATCCATCGCAATGCTTCCAGCTTATCGCCTTTTACTTTTGCGTGTTTGATCAATGCCGCATATTGCTGCTGCCATTCTTCCCCCAATATTCCAAGCGATCCATCTTTCAACAACACTGCCTTCTGCCCTGCCAGCAACATTTTCTGCAGTTCGTTCAAAGGCACTTTTTCTTTACCAAACCATACTTCTAATTTGTATTCCAGTTGGTTGTCATTCTCGCTCACCAGCTCCATTTTTGTTTCCACCTGGTGCGGCGAATACCTGAAATGCTGCAGCATATCCATTCCCACTATTTCAATATCCATTTGCAGCAACTGGTGATACAATTTTAAGAACCACTTCTTTTTTTGCGCATCTGCAAACGACAGGTAGTAATAACCGTTACGCTGGTTGCTAAAATTGGGATGAAGCAACACCAGCGTTTGTATAAAAGAATGTTCCGCTTCCTTATTTCTTTTAACAACATGACCTACTCCTTCCTTCAGCACTTCAAAACTTTCCGTCCACGGCCCGTCTATAAGATTGCCTTCATACAACCACTGTGGGGTAAGCATCAGGAATGCATTGTTCAGCTCCGTAAGCAGCAACCGGTTAACAGGCTTAACCGCTATTTCTCTTTTTGGGAAAAAATCGAACCGGTTAACAGGATAATGTTCTTCCAGTTCGGCCAGTATATGTGTTGAAAAAAGGTCGCTATCGTATGCAAATGCAGACATATCGGTTTGCAACAATTTTTCAAGGGTAAGGTAATCGGTGTAAGAAAGTATAAAAAACTCCCCTTTGCTTTCTAATAAAAAATACGACCGGTGAAATTCGCTCAGCAAATACGTTTCGCTTCCAATAACAACACGAACAGATAATCCAAACTTTCCGTCTTCTTTTTTTACGTCAAACGCCAGCGATGGTCTTAATTTACTGAAGCTGCATGGCGCAGTTGTAAAATGCTTTGTATCGTTTTTGGGGTTACGGTAATACCATTTTACAAGCGGTAAATAAGGCTTAAAACCATCAAGCATTTTGTGCCAATGTTTCACTATGTCCTTTGCAAAGAATACTTCGAAGGCAATATTATTACGTTGCAAAGCATGCCTCTGTTTAATATGCTGTTTGGTTTCGGCCAAAGCTTCGGCGCAACAGTCCATTAAAATATCTCTCGCCGGTTTAGGAAACTCTTTGAACTCCCGGCGCACCAGCGGCCATTCAAGATTGTTGGTTGAATAATTTACCAGCTTATCTTTTTTTACAATTGAAAGCATGCTTACAGCCGGAACGCCTTCTTCCATTAACCATGGCGATAGTAACAAAACCGGCAGCGTTTTTTTTTCTGTACCACTACTCATAATGCGGGTTGCAAAATAAAGGATTACACTATAAATAGAGACTGCGCCAGGGAAAAATTAAAGAAATGAATTTTGCCTCTACCTTTGTGTGGCTCAAGCATACATATGATAAAAAAAGAAATTGCTGATCTGCGGATCAACTACTCTAAAAAAAATCTTTCTGAAAACGATGTTCGTGCAAATCCTGTTGAACAATTTGACATATGGTGGCAGGAAGCAATGGCGTCGGATATACTGGAAGTAAATGCAATGACGTTGGCAACCGCCTCGCCTGACGGAATACCATCGGCACGCATTGTGTTATTAAAGGATTTTTCTGACAGGGGGTTTGTTTTTTTTACCAATTACGAAAGTTTTAAGGGACAACAGTTGACAGAAAACCCCAAAGCTTGTCTTGTTTTTTTCTGGAAAGAGTTGGAACGCCAGGTGCGTATAACGGGACTGGCAGAGCCTACCAGCGCAGCTGTAAGCGATGAATATTTTAGAACAAGACCGGAAGGCAGCCGTATAGGAGCCGTTACGTCGCCGCAAAGCCGCACCATTGAAAGCAGGGAATGGATAGATGCACAATATGAAAAGAATACAGCATTGCTGAGCGGGAAAGATATTCAACGACCAGACTATTGGGGAGGATATGTAGTGAGACCTGTGATCGTTGAGTTCTGGCAGGGTAGACCGAGCCGTTTGCACGACAGGATACAGTACACACTTCAGGACAACAGTGAATGGAAGATTGAACGGCTTGCGCCGTGATGGTTGGTTGAGTTGAGTAGTTTGAGTGAGTTAAATAGGTTAAGTAAGTTGATTAAGTTAGCAAGCTGAGCAGGTAATTTACTTACTTAACCAACTCCACTCATTCAACTTACTTAACTTAATACACTATTTGCCCTCTTTCTTGGCTGCAGCTTTTTTAGCAGGTTTTGCGGGACGGCTTTTGCCGAAAGATCCTTGTGCAATTTTTCCTTTTTTTGTTTTTTTATCTCCTCTACCCATAATAGTAAATTGACGATTGTAAATGAATAAATAAAAACCGGGACAAAAATAAAAAAAGCAAGATACATAAATGCATCCTGCTTGTAATGTTGTTAAATATGCTGTTATAATTTAGCAGATAATTCTTTGCCAGCTTTGAAGCGTGCAACCTTTTTAGCTTTGATTTTAATAACCGCACCAGTTTGGGGATTACGGCCGTTACGTGCAGCACGCTTAGAAACTGAGAAAGTACCGAAGCCAACCAGGGTTACTTTACCGCCACCTTTCAGGGTTTTGGTAACAGCTTCAATAAAAGAATCGAGAGAATCGTTAGCCTGCGTTTTAGTAATACCGGCATCATCTGCAATCTTTGCGATTAATTCAGCTTTGTTCATAATGAGCGTTTTTAGAATTTAATTTGGTGAACAAATATAGATGGTTTTTACTTGCAACAAAATTTTTTCATCCTTCTCAAATTCACGCCGAACCCGCACGGGGCAAGGATTGTACAACATTCGCCTGTTTTTGCAATTCAGCAATCTCTTCATTCAATCTCCTGAAAACCAATACCACCAAGGGTTTCAGACGATGTTCTGTGAAAGTCTTGCCAGCGAAGGGTTTCAGGAAATTTACAATAAAAATCAATTCAGCAACTACTATTTAATTGTTTTCCACAATTAGTTCACAAGCTGCATTACCGTGCGAAATGCAATGGTTTGATTGTTCCAGCGTTGCAATGATTTTTCTCTTAATGCAGGCGCAAAAACACTGATGTATCTTTCGTAGTTTTCCCATGAAGTAAAAAAGAATTGCATGGCAAAAGTGGGACCTTCGTCTTCATCCTGCTCCAGCAGGCGAAATATTTTATGATCATTTATCAAACCTGTGTTCAGCATTTCCGGAATATGCTCCAGCTTTTGCCAGGCAAGCCAGTCTTCAGCAATTGCCCAGGTAACCTTAGCTGTAATATTATAAACGATCATGATTGTGGCTTGTTTGAAATGTCTTTAATAAGGCGAAAACTTAACCAGATAAGAAACGCCAACACAACGGCTATAACAACCCATACCACTGCAACAGGCACTTTATTCTGATCTGGCTGCTTTACCAAAGGTTGATGGGGGTCCTGGTAAGGCATGGGATTTCGCGGTACAATTGCCTGGTCTGCTATTAATTTAATACTGTCGGCAAAATATCGAAGGTCGTATAGCGGTGCCTCAACAGTTTTATTCCCGGTGAGCATATGGTACTTGCTGCCTTGCTGAAGATTGGCTACAATAAAATGCTGTAGCTGTAAGCCCAGCACATTGTTCAATTGTAGCGGCTGATCGTCGTTGTTATCTATAACCATCACCAGGTCTTTCACCTTTTCTCCGGATAGCATTACGCTGTCCATGCCCGGTACTGCCACCCCGTTTGCTTTCATCCTGCTTTGACTACCTGCAGTATCATACACAGTAAAATTACGCTTGTACAAAGCGGGGGCTTTAACAGAGAATTGCAGCCTGGATACAGGATAAAAATCATTGAAATGAATACCAATATACGATTTATGATTGCTGCTGTCTTTTTGAACAATGCGCGGAGCAGGAATATTTATGTATTTGCCATAAACATTTTTATTGAGCAGCAATCCGGCTTTTACAACGTTAAGGGGTTGCAGCCCCTTATCAAACATAATAATCTTCAGGTATCGATAATTAGATGGAGGCAACGATATTACCTGCGCACACTCTTTACCGGGCTGATTGTTTCCGGCGTTCAGTATGATCCTGTCGCTTATCGAATACCAATTGTCTTTTTCATCGCCGCCACTTACAGAGGCGCTCCGGTAAGCATCGGCTTTTTTCATCACCAACACAAAACTGTAATTTTCCTGTTCGGTAACGGGAATGCCCTCCAAAACTGCCTGAAGTATGATCTGGGTATTACTATCCTTATTTTTATTGATGGAAATAATAGGAAATTCTCGCAACTCTTTTTCCTCGAACATCGGCTGGTCCCTGTTCAAAATATAAGGCAACTGCACTCCTGTCTCGTCTGCAATTCTTATGTCAGACAAATCGGGATTGCTTTTAGCAGCCAGTTCAGGCGTAATTAATATTTTGTGAAAGCCTGCTTGTTTTATTTCGCCAATGTCGGCTTTATAAGTAAACTGGCAAAAAGCGGGTATACTTATGCAGGTTAGCAGTATGCTATACAGTGCCAGATATCTTTTCATCTTCAATGATTATCCTTTTTAAGCGCTGATACATAAATGAAACGATCAGCAATAATACACCTAAACTAAAGAACGCAGCTATCTTTCCTGCCACAGGAATATTGCGTATGTCAAAAAGGAACAACTTTAAAAGCGTAACGGCAAATAACACGAGCGATATAATGCGGAGTGGCCTGTATTTAAACCGCATGCCTAACCACATCAATACAAAGGAAGAAAGTCCCCACAGGATAGGCAAGCCGGTTTTAACATATACTCGCTGGATATCGGAGAGCGGATTGCCGGCGCTATAGAATAATGCGTTGCTTATTAAACTGCCCTCGCAACTGATAAATATTACGATGAACAAACAAATAAGCCAGCTGATTATTGCATGGTTGGCTACCACCCTGCTGCGCACATATCGTATTAGCCCGTAAGCAATTACAATAACGAGCAATGCGCTTAACCAGTGAGCAATAAAATGCTGCGCCGATGCTTTGTTGAGCAATATGTTATACTGCATATTAAAAACATCGCCAATGGCTACAAGATATAACAGCAACCCGGCAGCATACAACAGCGCCTGATGAATATTGTTATTACCAAACAGCCTGAGCCTGGCTGTTATCGTTGCAAAAGCTACAATAAATGCAAGCGTATATAATACCAGGTATAAGCGGTTAAAGCCTGTTTCGGGATACCGGCTAAGAAACTGGTGATTGATTTCCCATGCGCCGCTTGCAAACAACAAAGCGCAGGCAGCTATCAGCACCACCGTTTTACCGGCAAATACTGCATAGGGCCCCACGCCAGCTTCTTTCTCATTTTTTACCAGCCTCCACAGCGCAAAGCTGGCCAACGACGCATACAATGTGGTAATAAAACCTTTATTGATTAATATGGGATGAAGCTGCCGGGTGTTGCCATATATATTTATCCAATCCATGGCAAGGCTGATCAGCATAGCTATCCAGATGAGCGCAGACGAAAGCTGTATGAGCACAATGCGGGATTTTTGGAACAACCAAAACAACAACACCGCTTCCGACGCCCAAAACAGGGTAATATAGTTTCCTTTCAACTGCAAAGGTGCTGTGAGCGAAACAAAGGTTAATGTAATACCTATCAGCAAATAAAGCACATTGGCATCTGCCTTTTTATTACGGAAAAGAATATACGACAATGCCAGGTTAAAAATGCCCATGGCAGCGCTGAACAATCCGCGATACTCGGTAGCACCTGCTTCGTTAAGCAGGTACAAACCCGCAGAAAAGTAAAGACAGGTGTTTGCCAGTAAGATGCCGAAGTCGGATACAATGAATTTTTTATTTTCTTTTATATTATGAGCAATGTTGATGGCGAGGAACAATAGATAAAATACAGTGGCAAAAATAAACCCGTTGATGTAAACCGGCTTTGTACTTTCAACCGGCAACGTTGCAAGCCACATTGCAAAAAGGATAACCGTAAAAATAAACGCCAGCAAATTGAGCAACCGCCATGCTTTTTTATATGCAATAACCAATAGCCCGCTGTTGAGTATAATGAGATAAATAAACAATGATTTATAGTTTCCGCTGCCGCTGCTTGCCATAAAAGGGGTGGCAAATCCGCCCACCAGGGCAATAATGGCGAGTTCCTGCCGGTTATATAACAACGAAAGCAATACAGCAAAAGCTGTAATTACCAGCATAATAATAAAAGCCGTAACCTGGCTGAATAAGTGATACTCGTGATAGGCCAGTGTAATGGTAAAATAAAAAACCGCCAAACCGCCCCCTACCAGCACAGAGCTGAAGGCGTGGTAGTTTTTGCGCAGTTTATGTGCTATAGCAACCAGAATACCTCCGCACGCAATACCAACAGCTACTCTTCCTGCGGATCCTATCCAATTATTATCAATAGCATACTTTACAAAGAAACCGATGGCCAATACCAGTATGGCGATACCGATTTTGCTTACCAGGTTTTCGCCAATAAATTTTTCCAGGTCGGGATTTCTTTCAAAAAAGCTAGGCTTTGGAGGCTTGGGTGGAGGTGGCAGAACAATACCGGCAGCTTTTGCTACGGGCGTTTCTTTTTTGAATGCAGGGGTAGAGATGACTTCTTCGGAAATATCTACCACAGGTGCCGGCTTTTCGGGAATGACAAACAAGGATTCTTCGATCGGCTTTTCATACGCAGGAGGTGGTGCGGGCCTGGGCGCCTCCTTTTTTTCCGGCGCAGGAGTATGTTTGTCTGCCGGAGCAGGTACGGATAGTTTGGAAATCTGCTCACGCATTAACTTAACCTCTTCACGCAGCAACTGCGATTCTTTGGCAAAACTGTTCTTTTGCTTTATTATCAGTACCAGAATAACAATGAATAAT
>JBQCFW010000162.1:0-12928 GCA_051958655.1 Agriterribacter sp.
CAATTAAACGTCCATCCATGAACGAAGATGTACAGGCTTATAACAATTCGCAGGCTCCAACCGATGCAGACATTTGCAACCTGCTGGCACAGGAAATCGACAAGCATCTCCCCACAGCAGAAAACAAAATATGGCATCGGCATCCCGTTTGGTTTTTAGAGGGAAACCCCATTGTTGGATACAGCAAACTAAAAGACAGCGTGCGTTTGCTGTTCTGGAGCGGTCAGTCGTTCGATGAGCCGGGGCTTCAAAAGGAAGGTACTTTTAAAGCGGCAGAAGCACGCTACACCTCCGTAGAACAGGTAAATACCAAAGACCTGAAACGTTGGCTGAAAAAAGCAAAAGACATTCAATGGGATTATAAAAACATTGTGAAACGGAAAGGAAAACTGGAAAGGTTGTGAGCGGTGAGCAATGAGCTATCAGTCTTCAGCTATCAGCTGTCAGACATTTTTGACAATTAGCGCTTAGCTAAATATTAAGCTTTTGATTAAAGCCGGCCATGTGCGCTGAATTCCTTCCCCTTGGGAAGGTCAGGATAGGCGCTCAAATTCACAAATCCCTTCCGCTCGAATGAATATAACTGCTGAGCTCACTGTTAAAGTCCTTTTCTTTTAAAAGTTGTTCCAGCGTAAGGTGCATGCGGTAGCGCCAGTAATGCCTTGCCGTTGCGGGTACGTTTATCCTTTCTTCAGCGGGATTTTCACGCCGCAGCTTGTTATCAATACCCATCAGGTCCTGCAGCTGGAAAATGCTCCACATAGCAGGCGAATAGAGGTGCTGAATAACGATGGCTTTATTTACCCATGCTTCGCAATAAAATGGTGCCTGCCCCGGATGCTGCATTTCGTTGTTGAAAAAGCGTTGCGTTTTACCACGGTCTTCTTCCCACCAGCCGCGAATGGTGCTCATATCGTGCGTAGACGGTGTAATAACAGACAGATGGGGCGCATGAACGGGGTTAAAGAATTCAAGCCCCGGCTGTTTAGGCATACGTTGTATCTCCAGACTTAAAATACCCAGCTGCCGCATGATATCGGGCACACAGCCAGGCACCATCCCGAGGTCTTCGCCACACACCAGCATATCGGTTGCTTTTTTTAATGCCGGCAACGTATGCATGGCCTGTAAAGCCCATTGCCTGTCCTGGCGGTGGTAAAAATAGTCGATGTACAATTGCCTGAAATGGTATTGGTGATGCCCGTCCAAAAAACGAAAGGCGCTGGTCTTTTCCATGTCAATGCGGAAATGGAACTGCTGCCCCTGCATGCCCTCCACTTCAAACAACAGCACGTTCGATATAAGATCGTACAATGCGTATTGAAGCATGATATTCTCTTCGTTGATCTCCAGCGAAGCAAAATGTGCTTCCACCTGTCGCTGTGTAGCAAATTCTCCTTTCAAAGTGTAGGTACCATCGGTGTTGTTGTTAAGAAAATCTACAAGCAAACTTTTCTTCTCGCCCAGCAATTCAAACAATACCGCATCTGTAATATAGGGTACACAAAACCGGTTGTAATCGAAACTGATGCCTCGCTGTGCAAATTCGTTGATGTGTACCGGTAAGGCAGGCACAAAATGTCCCATAATGCCTTCCACTGCATGCACGGGAATGCTCCATATCCTGAAAAAACCCAGTATATGATCAATGCGGAATGCATCAAAATAGTAGCTCATTTGCTTAAAGCGCCGGTGCCACCATTCAAATCCATCCAGTTCCATTCTCTTCCAGTTATAGGTAGGAAAGCCCCAGTTCTGCCCTTTTACGGCAAAGGCATCAGGTGGTGCCCCCGCCTGCATGTCCATATGATACAGCTCCGGCTCCATCCATGCATCGCAACCATGGCGGCTAACGCCAATGGCTATGTCGCCTTTTAATACCACGCCTTTTTTATGGGCATAGTCCGCAGCGGCTTTTAACTGTACATGCAAATGATATTGCACAAAATAGTAAATACCTATGCCGTCAAAAGTCCTGCTGCCCGGCGTTGCCAGTTTCTCTACCGCTGCTTTATCATATACAGCCAGTTGTTTCCACTGCGTAAAATCGGCTGTTTTATTTTTATCGCGCAGGTAGCTGTAAACAGCGTAGGGCACCAGCCATTGCTTGTTGCTCTCAAAAAAAGCCAGGTAATCTGCCCCGGTAAAAAAACTTTCTTTCTGTGCTTTATACAATTCCTTTACCAGCTTCCATTTAAATTGCAATACTTCTTCATAATCTACCTCCGCCAGTTCATTCAGCTTTTCGCGTTTTTTGCTCAACTCCTGTAAAACAGATTCATCTTCTTTCCTCGCCACTGCTTCTATATTCAGGTACAGCGGGTGTAATGCAAAAGCCGAAATAGCATTGTAGGGATAGGAATCGCGCCAGGTACCGGTAGCCATGGTATCGTTTACCGGTAACAGTTGTATCAGCTTAACACCCGTCTTCTTCGCCCAGTCTGCCAACAGGTGTATGTCGGTAAACTCTCCCGTGCCCAGCCCGTTTGCAGAGCGCAGACTGAAAACGGGAATGGCTACTCCCGTCCCTCTCCATTTATTGTTGATAAAATGCAGGAACCCATCATGCAGAATGGTTACTGAGGAAGATGCATTATTGCCCTGCAACAAGCGATTGTCGCCATCTTCGTAGCGGCGAAACGTTTTTGTTTTACCATCATATACCAGGTATTTGTATGCAACGGGAAAAGTATCTTTGGAAAGATTGACTTTTGCAGTCCACCAATGCCCCTCTTTACTCAGCCATACGGGCTTTTCAACATTCCATTCGCCCAGTTGCGGCGAACTGCCCAGCAAACACACCACTTCATTTTTTGCCAGCAACGGTGCCTTCACTTTAAATACATGCGTATTACCAGCGTAAGGTTGTGGTTTAACAAAAGATTTTTGCACCGGCAGCAGCACATCGCGAAACGGTGCTGTATACAATGCATTTTCTGCTTGTCCGGCAAAGTTCCAGGTATCTGTTACATATATTTCTTCGGTATTCAGTTTACAGATGTCTATCGTTTTCTCATCGTCCCATTCCGCATTGGTTTCTCCGCTTTTATCTCTTAAAAGATATTTATACTGTATAACGGGCGGTATAACCGCTGTTTCTTCGTCTAACTCAAGATCATAACTCCAGAAATATTCGTTCAGGTAGTTCATTATTACAGGCTGGCCCGATCCGTTGCCTCCCAACTGAGCAATATTGCCATGCAGCAGCAGCGACTGGCCGAACCGTGTGCTGAAACGGATATTAAAATGAATTTTTATCATACAGTGAACCTACAGCTTTATGAAGTAAAATGAGCAGGAACCGGGCAAAAATACAGTCCCATGTCAAATTTTCCCATTCGGTGCTTTAAAACAAAGCAAATCATCATTATATTTGCGCCATTAAAATAAAGGGCATGGACAATACCAAGAGCAAATCGACTTCATTATATTGGCTTTTATTTTTAGCCAGCGTAGCTTCTTTCTTTTTAGTGTATGCATTTGCGGGAAATTATATTACAGTAACCCTGCCTTTTATCTGTTACTTTTTTGCCAAAGCGCTGGATATCATTTAACCGCGCCCCCTGAATGAACGCCGCTACTTATTACGAAGAGAAAATAAGGTTTTATACCACCGCCGTTCAACGCATCAGGAAAAAAATTGCGCTTTCATCCGTGCTGAGGTTTGTTGCCTTTGCAGGCATTTTCCTTACTGTTTATTATTACTTTATTCACCACACGCAGGCGCTTTTATTAGCATCGTTGCTTTTCACCGTTTTGTTTATTGTTCTGGTAAGAAGAGCTTTTGCATTGAAAGATGAAAAAGCGCTGTTGGAAAAACTGCTCTTCGTCAACGAAAATGAAGCGGGAGTTTTGCAGGGAAAGCTCAATCAGCTCGACAGTGGGGAGGCATTCAGAAACGAGCAGGGCTACACTGCCGACCTTGATATTTTTGGACACGGATCGCTGTATCATTTGCTCAACCGCTGCACCACTGCGCATGGCAAGGAAAGATTGAGCAACTTGCTGCGCGAGCCTTTGCTGGATACCACTGAAATAGTTTTAAGGCAAGAAGCAGTAAAAGTTTTATCGCAGCAGCCCGACAAAAGGCACGAGTTAACTGCTTATGGCTTACTGAATGAAGAAGACGAAGGCAACCTGCACAGTGTAACTGCCTGGTTGAACGCGCCTGCAAAGCTTCACCGTCAAAAATGGCTGCAGGTAGCGCGCTGGCTCATTCCGCTTTATAATATTCCTTTTTTCCTGCTGTATATTGCCAACGGCGATGTTAAGCCGCTATTGATAGGCGTTGGTGCAGGATGGCTGATCACCGGTTTTTATGCAAAATACATTCACCGGCAGCACCTGTTGCTGAGCAAAAAACAGGCAGTATTAAATCAATACGCCAACATCCTGCGCAGCTTCCGCAACGTTGACACGGGTGAATCGGCTTTGCTGAAAAAACTGAAACAATCTGCCGGCAATGCGGGCGGCGCCATAGCAGGCTTGTCGCGGCTGTCTTCTATGTTCGATCAAAGGCTCAACCTGCTTGTTAATCTTTTTCTCAACAGTCTTATACTATACGATCTGCAATGCATTCTTTCGCTCGAAAAATGGAAGCTGCAAAGCAAAGATGATTTTGCGGGATGGCTGATTACCGTAGGCGATATAGAATGTTTGAACTCGCTTGCTGCGCTTGCGTATAACAATCCCGGCTTCAGCTATCCGCAGGTAAAAGAGCAGCAGTCGCAGGTATTTATTGAAGCAAACCAGTTGGCGCATCCGCTGATTGCAGCAACCGAACGTGTGGCCAATAATTTTGAAACGGGAAAGAACGACAGTCTGCTGCTGGTTACCGGCTCCAATATGTCGGGCAAAACCACCTTTTTGCGAACGCTTGGCGTTAATTTAATACTTGCCCAAAACGGAGCCCCGGTTTGCGCAACATCCTTTACCTGTTGCCCGATGGATATACTTACTTCTATCCGCGTAAGCGATTCATTGCAGGAACATACGTCTTATTTTATGGCAGAGTTGAAAAAACTTCACCAGATCATCCAGCAATTGCAAAACGGGAAACCTGCGCTGGTACTGATAGACGAAATATTAAGAGGCACCAACTCCGAGGACAAAACACATGGCTCCGAAGCGTTCATCAAACAGCTCGTACAATACAATTGCCTCACTTTATTTGCCACACACGACCTGATGCTTTCTGCGCTGGAAAATGAATATCCCGGAGTAGTAAGCAATTATTGCTTCGAAAGCGTGATCCGCGATGGCAACCTTTACTTCGACTATACCTTACAGAAAGGCGTTGCCAAAAACAGGAATGCCACTTTTTTGATGAAGAAAATGGGAATTATCGGGATTTGAATTTGAAATTTAAAATTTGGAATTTATGGTGGTGGAAACGCAGAACAGGTTCGCTCCCTCTCAAATTTCAATTAAAATTTAATGCGTAGCTCCAAACCTTTACGATGCATTTATACAAACTAAACACATTGTGATTGAAATTCGAAAATCTACAATGCCAGAAAACCATAAACAGGTTTGTCCTGCTGAATCTCAAATCTCAAATTTCAAATCATTCCACTTCCACAATCACTTCCACCTCTACTGCAATATTAAATGGTAAAGTATTTACGCCAATAGAAGTGCGGGCGTGTTTTCCTTTATCACCAAATGCCTGTATCATTAATTCAGAAAAGCCGTTGATCACTTTAGGCTGGTCGTAAAAGTCGTCGGCGCTGTTTACAAAGCCCGATACTTTTACAATCCGCTTTACTTTCTTCAACGATCCCAGCTCCGCTTTTAACACCGCCAGTTGATTGATGGCCGTTAGCTTGGCGGCTTCATAGCCCTGTTCTATGGTCAGGTCTTTTCCCAGTTTTCCTTTTATGTAATCGCCATTCTCGTGCTGCGGACCTTTGCCCGATAAAAACAGCAGCTTGCCCACCCGCACCACGTTTACATAACTCGCTACCGGGGCAGAAACGGGCGGCAGGATAATGCCCAGTTTTGAAAGCTTTTCTTCAGGCGTTTGAGCCATAACCGATGAAACAAGAAAGAAGGACAAAAAGAGTATTAAATATTTCATACAACAAATTTCAACTATTGCAAACCTCAAAGATCCACGCCGAAAAGATAAAACTTTTACACTTCGCTTCAATATATCTCAAACCGAATCTTTTAGCCAACCCATATGAGATTAAACGCTCATACCGCTTACTTAAGGCATTGAACATTTAACCTGGGATTAAAATCCAGGCAACAATATTTTATCGAGCCTACGGCTCTCGCTAATCACAGCCTACACCCTATGCCCTACACCTTCTACCCTCCCCCTTATACCTCTCACCTTCCACCTTTGATATACCTCAGCCAGTCAATAATCCTGCTCGTGTATCCATACTCGTTATCGAACCAGGCTACCAGGCGCACCTGTTTGCCAGCAACAGCTGTTAATGTTCCATCGAGAATTAAAGAATGCGTATTGCCCTTGATATCGGCAGACACCAGCGGATCTTCCGTATAGGCAATAATGCCTTTATACTCCATCTCCGATGTTTTTTGAAACAATGCATTGATCTGCGTTCGCGTTACTTCCTCCTTCATCTGTACCACAAAATCGCCCATGGCGCCATTGGTTACAGGCACGCGGGTAGAGGAAGTAGCAATCTTGTCTTTTAATGGTAACAACCTTTCCAGCGATTGCGCGAGGTCTATCTCCACGGGAATAATGGATTCAGCCGCAGCCCGCCCCCTGCGGTATTGGGCGTGACTGGTGTCTACCAGCGATTGGCGAGAAGTGTAGGAATGCAACATATGAATATGTGCAGACGCTATACCAATTGAATTTAAGATATACAGGATATGCGTTGCGCAATTGGTCATGCAACCGCCGGGCGAAATAATGGAAATGTCGCGGGTAACTTTGTGATGATTGAAGCCATATATAACCAATGGTATATCTGCCGATCCGGTGGTAGACAGCAACACACGCCCTGCCCCTGCACGAAGATGCTGCCCTGCCAGCTCACTGCTGGTAAATTTTCCGGAACATTCGATCACCACATCCACCTGCATTTCTTTCCACGGAAGATCCAATGGCGAGGCCTGCTGCATCACACGAATGTGATGATTGCCCGCCACGATATGATCCTGCTCAACATGTAACGGTATAGCATAGCTGCCGTACAAAGAATCGTATTTGAGTAAATAACAAAGGTGATCAATATCCATAACATCGTTCACTGCCACCACTGTAACTTCCGGATCCTGCAACAAACGCCGGCACAATAAACGCCCTATCCTTCCCATGCCGTTTATAGCAATACGCATATATAAAACCTGCTTTTGAAAGTGAGGCGCAAAGATAGGGAAGTAAGGCGGAAGGAAGAAGGTGGAAGGCGTAGGGTGTAGGGCCTTCACCCTATACCTTACGCCCTATACCCTACACCCTATACCTTACGCCTCCTCATGCGGCAAAACCTTATGCGCAAGCTTACCAATGGTTAAGCCCTGCACTATAATGGAAAATACAACCACAAAATAAGTAGCGGCAATGATGAGCTTTTTATAGGGACCTTCGTGTATAGACAACGCCAGTGCAATGGAAACGCCGCCGCGCAATCCTCCCCATACTAAAATTTTAATGGTGCCAGAGCTGAACTTTTCGCGGAACGGAATGATTTTGGAAGGTATCCAGATAGATAAGAAACGGGAAAACAATACGATCGCTATGCTCAATACTCCCAGCAGCCAATAATCCAGTATATTGGGAATGAGCAATAGTTCAAATCCAATAAAAAGAAAAAGAATGGCGTTGAGTATGTCATCTATCAGCTCCCAGAATTTGTTGAGATAGTCCTGCGTGGTTTCCGACATCGCCGTTTTTTTGCCATAGTTACCAATAACAAGTCCCGCTGCCACCATGGTAAGAGGTCCTGAAATATGCGCTGCATGCGCAATAAGATAGCCACCCATCACTACAGACAAAGTAATAAGCACCGATACTTTGTAATCGTCTATCTTCTTCATGGCGGTAGATGCGCCCCAGCCTAATAATATCCCCAATGCAAAGCCACCAAGCGCCTCTTTAATCAAAAGCCACGTAATGTGGCCAACCGACAGATCGATGCTGCTTCCGTTTGCCAGTTGCAACAACACAGCAAAAACTACCACCGCTACGCCATCATTAAACAGCGACTCTCCTGCTACCTTCGTTTCAAGCGCTTTGGGTACATGTGCATCTTTTAAAATGCCCAGCACCGCAATGGGATCGGTGGGTGATATAAGCGCCCCGAACAACAAACAAAAGATCAACGGAACTTCAAGATTAAGCAACGGGAGTGTATAATAAATAAGCAGTCCAACAATAAAAGTAGAGATCAGCACACTGATGGTTGAAAATATAATGATCGGTCGCTTTTGCTCCTTTAAATCCACCAGGTGAATATGGATAGCGCCCGCAAAAAGTAAAAAGTTCAACATGGCGCCCATTACCACTTCAGTAAAATCAACATCTTCCAGCAACTCTGAAAAATGATTGAACTTATTGGGGAAAAAGTTGTTGAACACCACCAGCATGATCGAGGTTAACATGGCAATCACCATAATTCCTATGGTAGAAGGAAGCTTTAGAATGCGGAGATTCAGGTAAGCAAAAAAGCGGCTAGCACGATGAGTACTGAAAACGAATAGTACAACTCCATTAAGATCTGTTTAGCAACTTAACAAATGGCGAATTTACGAATCATATGCCACTTTACGGCATATAAAGATGTTATGCCTGTAACCGTTGGCATTTTACGCTGATTGGCATTGATTCATATACTGACTGACAACAAATACTAAATACCATGCAACGAAAAACAAAAATGTATGCTCATCATTACATTACCGCTTTACCTTCGTTGAGAAGAAGCCCGATGTTTAATTTTGAATAGTTGTTTATCGATAACAACTCGGAATGTTTCGGGCAATCAAACCTATTTATCTTATGAACAGTAGTAGTTTCAACTTGTGTTCCCGCTTTACCCAACGGGAACTAATATGGAAAAAAGGAATTTTTCTGGCGTCTTATCAAAGCTGCAACTTTACCTATATACTTTACCAGTTGGAAAAGTTTTATGTAGAAGAGCTGCGCGATACTGCATCGGGCTTCGTATTCAGTTTCAAAGGTTTTGAAAATACAAGTGTACCAGACCGTTACCTCGCCTCCATTGACATTTCAGACATGTATGATAATACCCGGAGCAAAACCTCCCAACCTCGCCTGCGAAGAGGAGATCAGCACACATAAGCCTGCTTTACGGCGAGCTAATTTTAAATTAACCTAAACAATAAACCAAAAACAATAAATCCCCCGCGCACCTTTGCGTCCCCGTGCCTTCGTGGTTACCCTTGTTTCAAGCAACGCATGCAAAGGAGCAGCGGCGCAACAATAAACAACAAACCATAACCCACCTTTGTGCACCTTTGTGTCTCCGTGCCTTCGTGGTTACCTTGTTTCAAGCAACGCACGCAATGGAGACAGCGGCCCAACAATAAACAACAAACCATAACCCACCTTTGTGCACCTTCGTGTCCCCGTGCCTTCGTGGTTCCTCGGCTCCCATCAAATTAATTATTGTTTGTATGCAAACCTTTGCATAATAATAATAACGGTTGCCTGGAAAAATTTCCATGAGTTTCGCCCGCTTTTTTTAGTAATAATTTATTATTTAATCTAACTTGGTAGAGCTGTTTGTTACATACAGCATGTTCCGGCACAATCTAATTGCTTATCATCAACGATTCTTAAATGAGTACTGCGGCGAGTCATTTGCAAATGTACTATACATGGCACAGCCAGTACTACAACCATTTAATGATGATTGGGTTAAGGTTTGGGAGACAGCAGGAAGAGCTTAAAGATGCCATTAACCAGATGTTTCTCGACCTGATAGAAAAAAAAACAGACCTCTCCCTCATCAGCAATCCTGGTGCCTTTCTCACTACAACGTTCAAACGAAAATTAATTGATGCCAGCAGGAAAAGTAAAAGAACCGCCCGGCTGTATGATGTGTTAATGGCAGAAAATGTGCAGGAATTAACGGTGCAGGAAAAGCTGGAAGAGAATGAGCAACTGGCCGACCTGGTAAAACGACTAAGGACCTTATACGAAAACCTGCCCCCCCGTTGCAGGAAAGTTATTTACCTGAAATTTTACGAAGGGCTTACCACCCGGCAAATCATGGAGCGCACCGGTCTTTCCTCAAGGAGCGTATACAACAACCTGTTTGAAGGCATAAAGCTGCTCCGCGCCGAAATGGTTAAAACGCCTGCGCTTGAATCGCTGCCGCAGCTGTCTGTTTTAATCTTCTGCGTTCTTTCCATAAATTCTTTATAAATAAAGCAAAAAGAGTTGGTAAACAACGAGGGCTTATCCGTCAAGCCCCTGTAAATAGTACCAATGGAGGTTCCCTATAGCATTGAAGAGCTGATCATCGACGACTCTTTTATCCTTTACTGTAAAGGCAATGACGAAGCAGCTATTGCCCGGTGGGAAAACTATCTTCTTTTTTTTCCGGGCGAAAAAGAGAAAGTAGAAGAAGCAAAAAATTTTGTTACCGGCGCCATCCTCATGCTCAGGCAAAAAGAACAATGGGATGCATTGCAGGAGCTGAAAGTGGCGGCAGCGGCTTTACAGCAAAGAGAAGCGGAAGTTACTGCAATGATTCCGGCGGCAGGCAAACGCGCTTCCTTTAAAAAATACATACCTTATGCTGCAGCAGCAATTTTTGTTGGCGCGGTATTATTTTTTTTAATACCAGGAGACCCGCCACACCACACAATTGCTGAAACCGCTGCCATTGCAAAAACAACGGCCCATACCGCATTCTACCAAACTGCCTATGGCGAAAAAAAAGAGGTATGGCTGCCCGATAGTTCGCGCGTCATTCTTAATGCAGGATCAACACTGCGTGTAGACAGCAGCTTTGGACAAAACTCAAGAAAAATATACCTGAGCGGCGAAGCACTCTTTGATGTAGCCCACAACAAGGCCCTGCCTTTTAGTGTGCACGTAACCAATTTTGAAGTAAAGGTGTTGGGCACGCTGTTTAACGTAAAAGCCTACCCTAACGACAAAACACAGGAAGCCTCCCTGATACGGGGCAAAGTAGAATTGCTGATGAAGAACCAACAGGGGCAACGTGTAATCCTTACTCCTAATCAAAAAGTGGTGGTAAACAACCAGGAAGCAGCATTAAACGGCACTGCAGCAAGCGCAATGCCCGACATTTTACCAGTAACCTTTAATACAAAAGACAGTTCTGTAATAGAAACTTCGTGGGCCTATAACCGGTTGGATATTTACAACAAGGAGTTTATTGATATACAGGCAGACCTTGAGCGTTTTTACAACGTAAAAATTTCATTTACCGACAACGCGGTGCGTCACTACAGGTTTTCGGCAACCTTTGAAAACGAAACGATTGAACAGGTGCTGCAGGCGCTTCAACTATCTTATCCTTTTCATTACAAAATACAAAACAACCAGATAACAATTTCCCGGTAAAAAACGGAGAGAATGCGGCAAACATTCCCTCCCGGCTTAATTGTACGAAACAGCTCATCCTGGCAAGGCGTCTGTTTCATTTTTTTGATAACAGTTAAAACCATAACTAAGGTATGAAAAAAAACAAATCCCTTAACCGGTCTCCGCATGTAGGCGGGGTACTAAAAGTGTTCCTGCTTATGAAACTAAGCGTTTTATTCATTCTTCTAACGAGCCTGCATTTGAGTGCCAAAACTTTTTCGCAGGAATTGCTTACTGTAAAGCTCAACAACCTTCCATTATCGAAAGCGCTGAAAGAAGTGGAACGCAAAAGCAGCTACCGTTTTGTTTTCAGCAATATGATTATTCCCGATGAAGCCAAAGTAAACATAGACGCTAAAAATGTTCCGCTTGATAAATTGCTGTCTCAACTGCTGGAACGCACCGATCTTACTTTTAAAGTAATGGAAAATAACCTGGTGGTTATCAACAGTGCTTCTCTCCAACAAAAAATAATAACCGTTAAAGGGGTTGTAACCAATAGTAAAGGCGAACCGTTGGCCGACGTTAGTGTTACGGTAAATAAAAGCGGCAAAGGCGCCCGCACCAACGATGGGGGTGAGTTTTCGTTAGACGTAGACGAAGATGCCACGCTCAATTTCAGCTATGTAGGGTACGAAACCCTGTTAGTAAAAGTATCAGGAAAAACCAACCTCGGCACGATTGTGCTGTCCGAAACCGCTTCGAGCCTTACAGATGTTGTAGTGGTGGGATACGGAACATCGCGCAGAAAAGATGTAACCGGTGCGGTAGCCAGTATTTCTGCCAAAGATTTTACACAGGGATTGGTAACCAACCCAATGGACCAGATACAAGGCAAAGTACCGGGACTGGTGATCACAAAAATCGATGGCGACCCTAACTCTTCCATCGTTATCAGATTAAGAGGACAAACTTCATTATCTGGTGGACAAAGCCCGTTGGTGGTAATTGACGGTGTAATTCTTGATGACATCAACCAGGTTTCCAATATCCCTCCGGGAGACATTCTTTCTTATGATGTATTGAAGGATGCTTCTGCAACATCCATTTACGGATCGAGAGGCGCCAACGGTGTAATCATCATTAATACCCGCAAAGGTCGCTCGGGCCGCACCCAGGTTGATTATTCAGGTTTTGTATCGGGATCGAAAGTAGCCAAAACACCCGACCTGATGACCACGCCGGAATTTTTAGCGGAAGCGGAAAAGCTGGGACAGGATCCTGCACAACTTGAAACAGCCAACAGCGCACCGGGAGTAACCAACGATTGGGTAGGCGCTATTTTGCGCACAGGTATTTCGCATAACCACACTGTAAGCGTATCGGGCGGAGGCGAAAACTTCAACTACCGTGGTTCGGTAA
>JBQCFW010000163.1:0-10146 GCA_051958655.1 Agriterribacter sp.
GGGCAAAAGACGGAACTACCGGCGGAATGTTTATTATACAGGCCAGGCCCGAAACCGTGCATTCCCAAAAGAATCCACTTATTTTAACAGAATACCGAATGACTGCTAAGGGTGAAACGTTGGCCCAGGGCGAGGCAATCGGATCGAAGCTGGCTGTGGGTATTGCAAGGCTGTTAGATTCGCCTAAGGAACCTTACAAGTTAAAACCCGGAGAAATTTTGGTGACGGAGCTGACCAGTCCCGACTGGGACCCCGTTTTAAAGAATGCTTCGGCAATTGTTACCAGCAAAGGTGGCAGAACCAGTCATGCCTCCATTGTTGCGCGGGAGCTGGGTGTACCTGCCATTGTAGGCTGCGGAGATTTTACAGGAAAAATTACTGATGGAGACCTGATCACCGTTTCCTGTTGCGAGGGCAAGACAGGCTTTGTATACCAGGGGCAGGCATCTTTTACCGAAACAGCGTTCGACCTCACTAAAATAAAAAGAACCGCTACAAAGGCAATGCTGATTGTGGCTGATCCCGAGCAATCTTTTAAGCTCTCCTTTTATCCCAATGATGGCGTTGGGCTCATGCGTATGGAATTCATCATCACCCATACAATCCGCATCCATCCCATGGCGCTTGTGCATTTCAGTGAGTTGCAGGATAGTTCCACAAAAAACAAGATTGAGGAGCTTACATACCTGTATCCGGATAAGAAGCAATATTTCGTTGATAAACTAGCTGAAGGCATTGGTACCATTGCCGCTGCCTTTTATCCCAAAGATGTTATTGTGCGACTCAGCGATTTTAAAACCAACGAATATGCGGGGCTTACAGGCGGAAAGGATTTTGAACCGGAAGAGGAAAATCCAATGATTGGCTTTCGCGGTGCTTCGCGGTACTACAACGATCTTTACCGCGAAGGCTTCAGGCTGGAGTGTGAAGCTATAAAGAAAGTGAGAAACGAGATGGGATTGACGAACGTGAAAGTGATGGTTCCGTTTTGCAGAACAGTGGAAGAAGGCCAGGAGGTGTTGCTGCAAATGCAGGCTTACGGGTTGCAACAGGGCGTTAACAACCTGCAGGTATATGTAATGGCAGAAATTCCGAGCAATGTGATTTTAGCCGAAAAGTTTGCCCGGATCTTCGACGGCTTCTCCATTGGATCGAACGATCTTACGCAGCTTACCCTTGGTCTCGACAGGGATTCTGCCATCCTTGCAAGCCTCTTCAATGAACAGAATGATGCAGTGAAGGAAATGATTGCAACGATGATCAGCAAAGCGAAAGCAGCGGGCGTACCTGTTGGGTTATGTGGTCAGGCGCCGAGCGATTTTCCGGAGTTTGCCAGGTTTCTTGTGGAGCAGGGCATCGACAGTATTTCGTTTAATGCCGATGCTTTGCTGAAAGGAATTGAAAATATCCAGAAAGCAGAGCATGAAGCTATCCGTAACACGAAGCCTTTTGCCAATACATTAATATAACGGCCCGCAAGTATTCTATGTCAGCCATCGTTACCATTACTTTCAGCCCTTGCATCGACAAAAGTGTTTCCGTTCCTGCTTTGGTTCCTGAGCGGAAGTTGTACTGCTCAAATGTTCAGCTCGATCCCGGTGGTGGTGGCATCAACGTTGCCAGGGCGGTTAAAACGCTGGGGGGCGACGTTACTGCTATTTTTCCTGCAGGTGGCGGCAGGGGGAAGTCTTTCAATGCTTTGCTCAAAAAACAGAACGTCTCCACCGTTAGTATCGACACTGTTGCAGAAACCAGAGAAAATATCATCATTTTCGAGGAAGCTACTACAAAGCAGTACCGCCTGGGAATGCCATCGGCAGCGCTGAACGAACGCGAATGGCGGCAATGTTTGCAGGCGCTTGAAGCCATACCCGGCGTACAATTTGTTGTAGTAAGCGGAAGCGTACCACCGGGCGTTCCACCCACTGTTTTTACGGAGTTAGCAAACATCGTACATAAACAAAAAGCCAAATTGGTGATAGATACCTCAGGGGTGGCGCTAAAACAAGCCCTGGCGGCCGGCGTGTATCTCATCAAGCCAAATTTAGCAGAGTTGTGCGCGCTAACGGGGCGCACTACCATTCCAATGGGCGCAACAGAAACCGCTGCAAAGGAATTACTGTTAAAATACCGTTGCGAAATTATCGTCGTGTCGCTGGGTAAAGAAGGTGCTATGATGGTAACGGCGCAACAAACTTATACAGTGAAGTCTCCTGCCGTTGTGGTGAAAAGTACAGTAGGTGCCGGCGATAGTATGCTGGCAGGACTCGTTCACAGCCTGTTGGCAGGCAAGCCCTTGAGGGATGTATTGTTGTATGGCGTGGCGTGTGGCACAGCCGCCACTTTAAATGCAGGCACAGAGCTATGCCATAAGAAAGATGTAGATGCCTTGTTAAGTATAATGGCGGGTACTGATGACCGTCAGATAACATGATGATCGCTATCATTTTAATCGCATGCCGCTGGCGATAGATTGCACTGAAAAGCACGATTACAGGGCGTTATTAACCAGGAAAAGAGCGTGTAATGAAAGCCTGCTGATTTTTTGATGCTAAAACCCAGATTTATTTTTTGTAATTTTAGTAGCAGATCCCACAGGCAGTACTAAACATCTCTTCCGATGGACATCCCGCACAATTTTGCAGAAATCCTGAAAAATGATTTTTTAGCGGCGCTCTGTAACGGCATTAAAGAAGGTGCTGCCGTCATTGAAAAAGACTCGGGAAAAATAATTTTTTATAACACCGCCTGGCATGAAATGTTTGACACCCGATCATATGATCAATTAGGGCATGCTCCTATTTTCTCATTAAGAAAAGCCAGTTTAACCCATATCCAGCTTCAACATCGCTTAAGGATAGCCGAAGAGGAAGGAGCTTTTAATGAGCAGGTAGAATATATATCAAAAAACGGGAAACCGTTTTGGGGGGATTTGACGGTTAGCGCTTTCAAACACAACAATTCAACTTATTACCTTGCTGTAATTGACAGAATAGACAATATGAAAGAAAGTGAGCAGAGAATAGCGCAGGATAAGCAGCGGTTTGATGCGTTGCTGGAGCACGCGAGCATGGGTATCCTGGAAGTTAATAAGGAAGCTGAAATTGTAAGCATCAATCGTTTTGCCCTTTCGCTGTTTGGTTACGAGCGGGAAGAAATTTTAAATAAAAAGATTGAAGTGTTGATTCCAACCCGGTTTCATTTTAAACATGTACGACACAGAGATAAATACATAGATCATCCGAAAAACCGGCCAATGGGGCAGGGGATGGATCTGTTCGCTGTAAGAAAAAACGGCACCGAATTCCCGGTCGAAGTCAGCCTGAGCAATTATGACCGAAATGGAGAACAATTTGTAATTGCTTTTGTAAACGATATCTCCATTCGAAAAAAATCGGAGCTGGAAATTAAAAAACTCAATGATGAGTTGGAGGAAACCGTGGAACAGCGAACCCGGCAACTGAAGAATGCGGTGCAGCAGCTTCAGGTTTCCAAAGAGGAGCTATCAAAATCGCTTGAGAAAGAAAAAGAACTGGGCGAACTGAAATCGAGGTTTGTATCGATGGCTTCGCACGAGTTCAGAACACCATTGAGTACTGTGCTGTCTTCTGCCTACCTGCTGGAACAATATAATACCGCAGAGGAACAACCGAAGCGGGAGCGACACCTGAAACGGATTATTTCATCTGTTAACATGCTGACAGACATCCTGAACGATTTTTTGAGCGTTGGTAAGATTGAAGAGGGAAAGATACATGTAAAGTATACCACGTTCGATATTCAAAAGCTGATTACTGCTGTAGCCGAAGAAATAAAGAACAATCTTAAAAAAGAACAAACCATTCATTACCGGCACCAGGGTGATGCAGTCGTTTCCTTAGATGCTTCGCTGCTGAAACACATTGTAATGAACCTGGTATCGAATGCGAGCAAGTTCTCTGCCGAAGCAAGCCGCATCCAAATTGAAACATCTGCCAATAACAGTCATTGCGTTCTTTCCGTTAAAGACGAAGGCATAGGCATATCCGAAGAAGATCAGAAACATTTGATGGAGCGTTTCTTCAGGGGTACCAATGCTACTAATATACAAGGAACGGGACTGGGATTGCACATCATTTCTAAATATGCGGAGCTTATGAATGGCGTTATTGAATGTAAGAGTGAGCTACAGAAAGGCACCACTTTCACAATCACCTTTACTAAAAACAATATGCATTATGAAAACGATTCTGATCATCGAGGACAATGAAGATATCAGGAGCAATACAGCAGAAATACTGGAACTGTCTAACTATAAAGTAGTAGTTGCAGAGAATGGAAAAGTTGGAGTGGCAAAAGCGTTGGAAAGCCTGCCGGACCTCATTATCTGCGACATTATGATGCCCGAGCTTGATGGATATGGAGTGCTTCATGCCCTGCAGAGAAATGACACCACGAAGAATATCCCCTTTATTTTTCTTACGGCAAAGGCTGAACGCAGCGACCTGCGCAAGGCGATGGATCTGGGCGCCGATGATTATCTTACCAAACCTTTTGACGGAACGGAACTGTTGAATGCTGTAAGCAGCCGGCTTAAGAAAATGGATCTGCTTAAAAAGGATATCCAGTCGGGCTTGCAAGGAGTGCATCAACTGCTGGAAGCATCGTCGGGCAAAACAGAGCTGCAGGCTTTCACTGAAAACAGGAACAGCAACCGTTATAAAAGAAAACAGATCATTTATTCAGAAGGCAATCACCCCAACCGGCTTTACTATGTGCTGAGTGGCAAAATAAAGACCTATAAAATGAATGAGGAAGGGAAGGAACTGGTGACGGACCTTTTTAGTGCCGGAGATTTTATTGGTCATGTTGCACTGCTCGAAAATGCCACCTATAAAGATACCGCAGAAGCATTGGAAGAGTCGGAAGTAGCAATAATTCCCCGAGAGGACTTTGATGAACTGATTGATAAAAACCCACAGGTTGCCAGGAAATTTATACAATTGCTTGCCAAAAATGTATCGGAAAAAGAAGGCCAGCTTTTAAACCTTGCTTACAGCTCTTTAAGAAAGAAAGTAGCCAATGCCCTTTTGATGATCCAGGGTAAATACAAAAAAAACACGGAAGACCCCTTTACGATCGATATCAGCCGGGAAAGTCTTGCCACGGTAGCTGGCACTGCAACCGAATCGCTGATAAGAACACTGGGTGATTTTAAAACGGAAAAACTGATAGAAGTACGTGAAGGTCAAATTAAAATACTCAACCAAACCCGGCTGGAAAAGCTGTTTAATTAAGTGTTGTGGTAAGTAAAAGCCCCGTCAAAGCCATTGACGGGGCTGAGCCTTGCATAATAGCAGGCTACTTCACGGCTATTTGTTTGGCCTGTGAGCTTTTTGCGGGTGCCTTTCTGGGCAAGCTCAACTTCAATATCCCGTCTTCATAAGTTGCTTCTATCTTTTCCTTTTCCACTTCATCAGGCATGGTAAAGCTCCTGCTAAAGGAGGAAAAGCTGTATTCTTTACGGCTGAATTTTTTTTCCTTTTCTTCTTTGCTTTCTTCTTTTTCTGCGCTTATGGTAAGGATGTTGCCATCTACATCGACTTTAAAATCGTTTTTTTTCATGCCGGGCGCAGCTACCGATAACTGGTATTCATTTTTTTGTTCAGTAACATTTACCGCCGGTATATTGATAAGCGTTTCCCACCCGTTGCCATTACCGATCCATTCATTCCAGGGTTTGAACAAGTCGCTGAAAAGGGAAGGCATTCTGTCTGAAAGTCTGGTAAGTGATTGTGTTGCCATGATTGTTGGATTTAAGTTTTTTTAAGATGATAATACAAAGCTATTATCCGGTAAGTACCTCTCAAACGACGCTGATCATTGCAAGCCATGAGACCCGTCATCGATGTCACCAGTCATTAAAAGTGGTTTGATGTCTTAATTCAACAGAAATGAAGTGGAAATGTAACGGTTACTGTTATGGCAAACAATGAAGATTGGCTCCGTTCCTCATTCATGCAGAAACAGACATGTGAGTATAAAAGTCGAGTTTCAGGCTATCGAATCTTTCTTCCGCCTCTTTAATGTTCTTCCTGATCATTCTCTGCTTCAATTCTACTGCATCAATAATGGCACCGTCTTCAAAAAGTTCCCTTGCCAATAATCTATCATAATCAGATATGTCGTTGCGTAGTACTTTTATCAGATCATCATGTTTTAAAAACCTGTTATTGAACTCCTCTGCCTGTGGCAGAAGTGCCTTATCGATTTTCTCTCTTAGTATTTCGGATAAACGGTTTTTCAGGTGAATATTTTCTTCTGTCATAAAAGTGAGGCTCCTTTTCCACGTATCACTTTCAAAGACCAACTGTTTTAGTTTGGGTGTTATCATATATCCGAATTTAAAGGTCTTCCCCAAAAGCAAATAGTATAAATAGCTGTACGTTTCATCAACTATAAAGGTATTTCAACCTGTTTGCGTGGCTTATAATGTATATCAAATAAATGACTGATGCCGGTCAAGGATGTAATTTTACACAGCGTTACAGTCGCTGGTCATTGGCGCAGTACAGCTGCTCGTAATATTCTCTTACCATTCGTTTACTGTCGAAGGTGGGAATAATATCCTGCATTGAGTGCTTAACAATCGTAAGCCAGTCGTGGGGACGATCGTAGTACATGGGTATAATATCCTGCTCAAGAAGAGTATAAAGGTTATTGGCATCTATCTCGTCCTGTCGATATTCCGGAAGTGTACCATCAACCGGTGTAAGGATAAAGCCGTTTACTCGCTGTTTGGCAAACTCGGCATACCAGCCATCGAGCGTTGATATGTTGATGGTTCCGTTCATCGCTGCGGTCATGCCACTGGTGCCCGACGCCTCCCGAGTGAGCCTCGGTACATTCAGCCACACATCAGCTCCTTGCTTGAGCAGTTTGGATAACTTCAGTTCATAGCCCACCAACACGCTGCAGTTAAAATAGGTTTTGCTTACATTCACTATTCTGTCAAACAAAGCAATTGCTTCATAGTCCGATGGATAAGGCTTGCCTGCCCAGATGATCTGCACCGGACGGTTGATGTTTTGAACGATGCGGTGAAAGCGATCCACATCCTGCAGCAATAGTCCCGGCCTTTTATAGCCGCCAAAGCGTTTGGCAAATACAATGGTCAGCACATTTTCATCGTATATCTCACCGTTTTGATCGGCAACTTCCTCAAACAACCTTTTTTTGTGCTTCTTTTTTATGGCTACCAGTTGTTTATCGTCGCCATCTGCTAAAGCTTTGTACATGTCTTTGTCTGCCCAGTAAGAAAAATCCTGGGCATTGGTGATAGAAATGATTTTGCAGGTGTTTTCTGTGTGTTCATATATTTTCGATAATACGCGGGTGTGATTTGCAGAGACACCATTCGCCAGTCCCGCAAACTGCAAGGCAGCAAGTGTATGATTTAAAATGTCATTCTCAATTTTAATTACGCTTCTTAGCTCGGTTAAACTCAATTCGCCAAAAAAGCTCATTTTTTCAAGTAAATACACATTGGTTTGCTGGTTTCCACCTGCCTCTATGGTATGGTTGGTGAACCTGAGTTTGGATCGAACCACATCCAGGCTTTTGAATTGCCTGTACAAATGAAAAGCGAGCGGCAATCCGTGAGATTCATTCAAATGATACACGTCGGGCAGCCAGTTTATTTTTTCCAATAGTCTTGCGCCGCCCTCGCCCAGCAAGATAGCCGCCGCTATTTTTGTTTCAGGATTTGAATCGTAGAGCCGGTGGCAAATGGTTTTGGCCAGGTAGTCGTTTTCGGGTAAATCGGTGGTGAGAAAAAAAACAGGCGCAGTTTGAAATATTTCCGGCGGCAAATAATAAGCTGTTACAAAAACATCGTGCCCCGATACTTTGATCGTAAATTTCACGTCGGTTTTTTTCAGAAAACCATAAATCTTTTCTTCAAACAAAACGTCCATCGTTTTATCTGCCTTTCGAATCTGGTCGTAGTAACCATATTTCCATAAAATGCCTATGCCTACTGTATTTTGTTTCAGCTCATAGGCGCTGCGCATATGCGAGCCTGCTAAAAAGCCAAGACCGCCTGCATAGGCTTTCAGCGATTGATCAATAGCATACTCCATGCAGAAATAAGCCACCCTGGTTAAAAATGCAGGGTTTGCATCGTAAGGAAAGTCTTTTGAGAGATCCATTTTTGTTGTTATGTTTTTTTGCAGCGTATGTGATATTGCCGTAAGTCAATCATTTACCAATACCGCTGCACCATGAATGTTGCCTTCGCGCATTTTCTGCAATACTTCATTAGCAAGATGAAGCGGGTATACTGTTGTATCTGTTCGTATTGGAATGGATGAAGCGAGCTGTAAAAATTCTTTTGCATCGTTACGGGTAAGGTTGGCTACCGATCTTACCGTACGTTCCTGCCATAAAAGCCGGTAGGGGAATGATGGAATATCGCTCATGTGAATGCCGCCACACACGATGGTACTTCCCGGGTTGGTTTGTGCCAAAGCGACTGGCAACAATTTGCCCTCGGGCGCAAAGATGATGGCAGCATCCAGCTTTTCCGGTGGCGTTTGAGACGAGTTTCCTACCCAATCGGCACCGAGGTTCGTTGCAAGTGTTTGCGCAGGTTCGTCGTACTCTTTTGTAAAAGCATACACCTTCTTTCCTTCATGCTTAGCTATCTGGATAAGAATGTGAGCTGCTGCACCAAATCCGTAAAACCCCAGATTCTTTATCTGGCTACCTATGAACTTGTACGACCGATAGCCAATCAAGCCGGCGCACAACAGAGGAGCACCCGAAGGATTTTGATATTGTTTTGCAATGGGGAAACAAAACGCTTCATAAGCTGTCATATATTCAGCAAAACCACCATTGATTGTATAGCCGGTAAACAATGCGTGTTCACAAAGATTTTCCTGTCCCCGTAAGCAGTAGCTGCATGCTCCACAAGTGTAACCCAGCCAGGGCACACCTACTATATCACCTTGCCTAAAGGCATGGGCTTCCTTTCCGGTTTTTATAACCCTGCCAATCACTTCGTGACCGGGTATGAGTGGCAAAGCAGGATGTTCCAGGTCCCCGTCAACAATATGCAGATCCGTCCGGCACACGCCGCAACAAATTACTTTTATCAAAACCTGCCCTGGTACAGGCTCTGGAATAGGAATGGCTTTTAACACCAGAGGCGTTCGCGGACGCTCAAGCACCATTGCCTGCATGCTTTCAAAAACAGGACGCTCACCACTTTGTGCCATTGTTGGTTTTTTGTGGCTGAGCAACATTGATTGTGCTTTTATCGAATGCCTGAGCTGCAATTTGTGACAGATTCTTAGCAAAGTCTTCCTCCTGGAGGCGGGCACGTAGAAAGAATTGCACAGCAGCAGGCTTTGCTATAATGCTGGCGCATGCGGCGAGGTGGTTGTACACAGCCGCTTTATAGTGGATGATGCTTTGAACGGTGAAAATCAGCGCGGCTTGTTTTACTTCGGCATTGGTGCAGTTGCTCATTGTTTCTCTGGATTCGAGTATCATATCCTGCATGATCCTGTTGGTACAACTGAGGGCACCCATACCCTCTTCGTTCAGGTGTTGACGTAAGTCTTTTATGTTTCCACGCACCAATGTCACATACGTGTTCAGCGCCGTTACCAGGGATGATGATTTGGTTGCTTCTATCCACAAGGGAATAATGTTCTCCAACTGTTTCTCGGCGCTCAATAATCTTCTGCCACCGTGATGCATCAGGTCACCGAGCGTGCATATCTCTAAAATATAGCTCTCCATACTTATTCATTAAGCTTCAAAGCTACCTGTAATGCCAGCGTGTTTAAAATGATGCCTGTCACTCAAATGTTTGATCGTTCTCATTTTCCGGCGGGAAAAACGACGATCATCCACTGCACTGATACAACTCATTGCATGCCCTGCTTACTTGTAGTTAGTTCGCATAAATATTTCGAACCGTTAGATTACAGGTGATGAAAACCGACGACCAGCTACAAAAAGAAATAATCAAAGCGCTATACAACACGCCGCTTTTAAAGAATGCAGAAATAGGGGTGGTAGTACGCGACGGTATTGCTGCACTATCAGGCGAAATAGATTCCCTTCTTAAGAAATCTGTTGTTGAAAAAACTGTAT
>JBQCFW010000164.1:0-63554 GCA_051958655.1 Agriterribacter sp.
TCTTCAACAAAACAAAACCGTTGATCTGGCCATCTATAATAAGAGGGGGGATGATAACGGTATGATATCCTATAAAATTTTAAGCGTAAGTGCCAAAGGACAGGTTACGACCGGTGTTGTAAAGTCGGACATGTTCGACAAAACAAAAAAAACAATCAGCAGCAGCCTCAACAATGTGAAGTGTGAAAATGGTATTATGTTCATGGATATGAAATTGTTTTTGCCGCAGCAGCAGGCGGAGCAATTTGCCAAAGCAGATACAAAAGCAAAAAATGCTTTTCTCGAATACCCCATTGCCGCAAAGCCGGGCGATCAATTGAAGGACGGAAATTTTGAGATTGTAACAGATAAAAACGGGCTGAAGCAAACGCTTAAAATGCACATATATAACAGGCAGGTTACCGGAACACAAAAAATTACAACGGCTGCCGGTTCGTGGGATTGCCTGGTAATCACTTATCAAACCAGGCTAGACATGCAAACAGGACCTATAGCAGTGCCTTTAACCTTTGATACAACCGAGTGGTATGCACCGGGCTTTGGCATCGTTAAATCGGTGGGTAAAAATGGTTCAATGGAGTTGGTTGCCGTGAGATAGTTGCAGATTTGAAATCTCTGTAGGCAGCGCTTATTCTTTTACGCTTCTTTTTCATTCATATGATGGATAAAATCATCTGCGAGATCGTATGCAGACTGCATATCTGTATCATTCAGCGATGGGGTATATAGCGCCACTTCACATTGTTGTAACAGTAGCTGGAACTGCGAAATCATAATATCGTCAAAGCCCCTCGCTTTCAAGGCTTGCTCCAGTTCTCTTTTGCCAGAATTTTTTGTTGTAATGCCCAGCTTTTCAGCGCTGAATTCCTTGATCGTTTTGCTGAGTTCCGAATAAAATCCTTTGCTATCCTGCTGAATCAATAACATTCTTGCATTGAATAAAGGATCGGGCCGGTGAACTGTAACGGAAGACTCGGGCTTTTGCGATACTACTTCAACCGTTAGCGGTGTTTCAATAGTGGTTGCGGTGGGCTGTATTGCAAACTTCACTTTTTCTCCTCTTATGTAGCGGAACAAAATAAAACCAAACACCAGGAGTAACAAAGCGGCTATGCCTAACACCCAGGAGCGGTTTACGGCGGCGTTGCCTCCGGCCGACATATTTTCTGCCGTGTAGGCAATTTCATTTGCTGTTGCCGGCGAAGTTTTTACCCGAATAGGTCCTGTAACAACCGTTTCGTATTTGCTTTCTTTCGGGTTGAAGTAGGAAAATTCTATACCGGGTATAGCAAGCGTTCCGGTTTTTTTAGGCATAAATGTAAACTGGAAAGTTTTGTAGCCTCTTAACGGCACCATGCTTTTCAAAAAATCTTCTTTGGCCATTGGCTCATACACATCCACATCTTTTGGCCACTTTATAGTAGGAGCATTGATGATACCAAAGTTCCCCTCTCCCTTAATAATCACTTTCAACACAGCGGCATCGTTTAGTTGCAGGTTCTTCTTGTCTACTGTAGCTTCTATACTGAATTTTCCTACCGCCCCATCGAACGAGGCCGGTTTGCTTACGTCTGGCAATGCCTTAACCGTTACCGTTACCGGGTTACTTTTAATGCTCACGTTTTCGGCTGCAATACCCTCGTGGCTCAGATCGTCTGCTTCAAAGGAACGTAAAAGATCAGGCAGGTGCTCTCCCTTATCTTTCATGGCATATTCTGCCCTTAAAAACGTAACAGCATTTTCCACCTCCGCCTGGTCTAACTGCAGTGTGCCCGACTGCAAAGGAAACAACTGCGCTTTACGAATAAGGTATACGTTGAAATCTTTTCCATTCAATCGTTCAATGGCAGATGGCTGAGCAGAAGGGTCAACCATATCGTAAACGCTAAAGCCGTTAAAAGATGGCCGCCTGGACACCTTTGATTCAGAACGAAGACGGGTATATAATTTGTACGATGCTACTACCGGCTCACCTTCGTAACAAGTGGTTTTGTTAACGTCCACTTTAATAAAAAGGTTCTTTCTTATCTTATCGTGCAGGTTTTCGCCTCTGCGAAGAATATAATCGCTGTACAGTTCTTCTTCCGGCCCGTAAGCATCTTTACCTGAATTATAGCCTGTACTGCCGGCGCCTTCAGTAACGTCTACGCTTACTGTATTAAATACCATTCGTTTGCCATTTATTTTTGCCGAAGCGCCCGAAAAAGAATACCTGCCCGGCAAACGTGGCTGTAAAATATATACGAACGAAATGTAATTGCTTTGATTACCATTAATGGTGGAAGAGCCCGCAACGTGCATGGGTCCCTCTATTACCTTACACCCGCTGAAGGACGGTGGAATAAACTGCTGGATCTCTTTTGTATTTTCTACGTTGAATTGGAGCGTTACAAACTCATCGCTGGAAATGACGCGCTTACTTGCAGACGCAACAACCTTTACCTGTGCCGCAGAGGTTTGTACGGCAAGGCAAAAAGCCGAAGTGAGTATAACAGTTAGTAGTAAATATTTTCCTATATACGTCATTATTTAGTATCTCCTCCATTCAAAACATCAGGATGTCACCGTAAACAAATGTAACATTTGGTGGTTAGAGGCAGAAACGTAAAAGCGGTTAAAGTTGCGTTAAAAGGCTCACAATACAATGCCTCCTAAGCTTAAAAGCACATTTTATTATAATGTTGTTGTAAAATAACGGGCGTCTGTTTTTCGGATGCAGTTGATGTTTTAGTATCTTGTCCACTTTACACAAACCTTAAGTATTTCTAACGCATGTTATTATTGGGTATAGATATAGGTACATCCTCCATAAAAGTATCTGTGGTAGATGCAGCCACTACCAAACCTGTTGCTGCGGCGCAATTTCCCGAAACCGAAGCTGCTATTATCTCTCATCAGGCCGGCTGGGCGGAGCAGGAGCCGGAAAGCTGGTGGAAGTATACCTGCCAGGCATTGGAGAAATTAAATCAATCAGGAAAATATGACCCGGCAGACATCGGGGCTATCGGTATAGCCTACCAGATGCACGGCCTGGTAATAGTAGATAAAAGCAAAAAAGTGCTTCGCCCTTCCATTATATGGTGCGACAGTCGTGCCGTAGAAATAGGTAATAAGGCGTTTGAGGCTATCGGTGCCGATTATGCGTTGGGGCATTTTCTCAATTCTCCCGGCAACTTTACCGCCTCCAAATTTGCCTGGGTTAAACAAAATGAGCCCGCCCTTTTTGAGGCCACTCACCGGTTAATGCTGCCCGGCGATTACATTGCCATGCAACTGACAGGCGACATTACCACCTCTTCGTCTGCCCTTTCGGAGGGTATTTTCTGGGACTTTACAACGGACGATATCGCCTCTCGGGTGCTGGAATACTATGGGTTTAGTCGTGATGTTATCCCACCCGTTCAACCGGTATTTTCGGTACACGGCACCGTTAGTAAGGCAGTTGCGTCGCAACTGGGATTAAAAGAAGGGATACCCGTATCGTATAAGGCGGGCGATCAACCCAATAATGCCTTGTCGCTGAATGTAATGAACCCCGGCGAAGTGGCTGCCACGGCAGGTACTTCCGGTGTTATTTACGCAGTGAGCGACCATCTTACCTGCGACCGGCTTTCGCGCGTCAACAGCTTTGCGCATGTAAACCATACCAGCAATCAAAAAAGCATTGGCGTGTTGCTTTGCATTAACGGAACAGGCATTATGAACCGCTGGGTGCGAGATGCAGCAGGCAGCCACCTTTCGTATGCAGCTATTAATGAAATAGCCGCCGAGGTTCCCCTGGGTAGCGAAGGTTTATTGGTATTACCGTTTGGTAATGGTGCAGAAAGGATGCTTGAAAATAAAATGCCAGGCGCGCTGATCAACAATCTCCAATTAACTACACATACCAGTCGCCATCTGTTTCGTGCAGTTCAGGAAGGTATAGCCTGCTCTTTCCGTTATGGACTGGATATTTTGCGGGAGAACAATATGAAACCATCCGTAATACGGGCCGGCAAAGCAAATATGTTCTTAAGCCCGTTATTCACCGACTTGTTTGTAAACTTCACCGGCGTGCCAGTGGAGCTGTACGAAAACGACGGATCGGTAGGGGCGGCCATTGGTGCAGGTATTGGCGCAGGGATTTACAAAACAGCGCAGGAAGCTTTTCATTCCTATAAACCGGTAGGATTTGCAGAACCACAAAAAAACTCCGCAGGATACGAGGAAATATACGGACGCTGGAAATCGCTGCTCGAAAAATCGTTGTAAGGAATGCTGCTGAATATGCGTATATCGTTCGTTGTTGTGTTGTGGGCGCTTTGCAGCATTTGCTTTGTAAGCAAAGCGCAGGAGGTGCAGGGTACGGTGTATGACATCACTCAAAAATATGCACTGCCTTCGGTAAGCGTACTTTCTTCATCAGGATACGGAACCTCTACCGATTCGTTGGGTGCCTACAGGATACGCGTTAACAAAGGTGATTCTATCTGGTTCTCTTACCTGGGAAAAGAAACGCCCAGGTATGCAGTGGCGACCATACAAAATCCCGCAGCCTTCGACATTTCCATCATGGTATCGGCAATAGAACTACCAGGCATTTCTTTGCGCAAGCCCAGTTACAGACTCGATTCGTTGCAAAACCGCAGGGAGTATGAAAAGGTGTTCAACTACCGGGCACCGGGGTTGCGTATATCCAGCCTTTCACCGGGAAGCGGCAGTGTGGGCGCCGGTGCTGGTATCGACATCAACGAGCTTATTAATGTTTTCCGCTTCAGGCGAAACAGGAATATGAAATTTTTGCAGGGATGGCTGATCAAAGAAGAGCAGGAAAAATACATCGATCATCGGTTCACCAAAACCTTTGTGCGCAAGCTCACATTTTTGTATGATGAAGAAGAAATGGAAGCATTTATGAAACACTATCGTCCCGAATACGAATGGCTGGTAGCTATGAACGACGCAGAACTGGGCATGTATATTCTTGACTGCTTTGAAGATTTTAAGAAAAAGAACAGGCTGAGGGGAGGAAGGTGAAAGGGCTTAGGGTATAAGGAGTAAGGTGTAGGGGAGACGCAAGGTTACAGGCTCACTGAAAGCTGAAGGCTGAAGCTCATAGCTGACCGCTTTACCCGAACCATCCCCGTGAAATTTCCATTCCTACAAACACACCTTCGTCATTTATTTCCACCGGCCAGGTTTTAAGGTAATAACCTTCGCCTGTTACATTCCTGCCGTTTTTCATGTTGAACTTGTAGCGGTGCAGCGGACAGACAACATTGCCCATTGCATCTATATATCCATCTGCCAATATCCCACCTGCGTGCGGACATTTAAAAGCAAATGCGAAATAGGCGTCTGCATGTCTGCCTATGCATATTTTTTTGCCCTTTGCTTCGGCAACCGCCAATTGGTTGGTACCGAAATCAATTTCGTTAACGTGCTCCGCTATTTTTATCCAGTCGTATTCTTTGTTGTTCATATTATTCGCTGTATCGATGCCTATTTAATAAATAGATTGGCAACGGTTGCATTAAAACAAACTTAGGTAATATTAAAGTGAGAGGGCGATTTGAGTTAACAGCATGATGTTTAGATTGCTTCATGTCTGTATTTTGCAACGCTGGCGGGAAGGATTAAAATCAAGTTTTTACAATATAATTCTGACTTGTTTTTAGTAAAGGGACGAGATTTGGACGCCTTCAATCTAGAAATTCGGAGAATCTCGATAGACAATTTGAAGTACTATTCAGATGTCGAAGAAATAAGCAATCAAGAAAAATCAGTTGCAAAAAAATGGATAGCTTTTTTTGAGTAATCTTCGCTGTGCGAGGCGTCCACGCCTCTCTCCGTTGTTGGTATGCAGCATGGTTAATGTGGCAGGCGTACCAACAACAGAAGTGAAGCTGGCAATTATAACATAGCTATTATTGTTGTTGATGGAAAAATCATTCTAGTAACGAAATAGATATGAAAATGAATAGAAGGTATTTATCTCTAATACTAGCTACGATCATCGCAAGTATTTTTCTGACGTTTGCGTTATCAACTTCGACTGGGTTTAATTTTATTCCTTGGCTTATTTTTAATTCGTTCGCATCAGGAACGAACGGGGAATCTACATTCATCGTCATATTTGATATTACCATTGCGGTACTTATATTTATTGGAGCTTTCAGGATAATTGTTTGTATTTTGAAAAAAGAGAAATAGACCGATACAAAAATAATATCGCTGCTGGAAGAAACGCATTATTACCCATTCGGAACTGATATATCACGTAGATGGTCGCCTTATACTTATGCCTACGATAATCCGATGCGCTATATAGACCCTGATGGAATGCTAAATGCAGATGCTATTGATAGGAGATTAGACAAAGAATTTGAAGAAACACGTAAACGAAAAGATGATTATGTTAATCCATGGCATCCTAAGCCAAAAGATGGCGATGACGAATTTATTGATCCATTAGAACGCAGGCATAAGAATGATGATGATTCTTTTGACCGGGTAACTGGGTATCATTACATAGCAGGTGAAAACGATGGTGGCGGTGGTGGAGGTAAAAAGAAGAAGAAAGAAGAAAAAGATAAACCAAACAATTCTCCGCAAGGCTATTTTCCCGCACCGTCATTGCTCCCGGGATTCCCTAGTGCGGGAAGGAACTTATAACAAAGAAAGTAATCGTAGAAGATGGAAATTACCCGACGGGTCAATTCTTGAATGGGATATCAACATGGAAGAGTTGAGAAATATGATAAAAGTGGCCGAAATCACTTAGGTGAATTTGATCCTGAAACTGGAGAAATGACAAAAGAAGGTGATGCCAGCTGATCTACGCCCAAAGCCGTTGCCTACTTTCAGGCATTCATGTGGACTATGGCCTATATGTCAGATCCCAATAACGCTATTAAAAATCTGACAATACCATCTTCTCAGGTGAATCCAGCTTCCGGTGCGGCGGCAGGTGGAGCTGCTGCGTTAGCTATTCGATTATTACCCTATTTGTTGGCGCTATAAATTTTAATCAAATTATGAAAGAGAATAGTTTAATAAACAAACTTATCGGTGTCACAAGAAGTATTAATACTTATAATGAAAGGAAAGAAGAATTAGTAGAGGAATTGAAAATCGATTTACCTCTTGAAGTATTAAGGAAGATTGTACCTCCCGAAAAGGGGGATGAGCTTTTATATTTAGGATATGTTCTCAATCAAGAGCAGCTTTATAAATTTTATCAGATACTTGGAATAGAAGATGAACCTAATTTTAAATTGAACTATTATGTTTTGGAATGTCATGGAGTTTATAATTGGTAAATGCCTCCCTGTGGCGGTCTCCTCGCCTCGAACGCTGTTTCTTGTTACTTATACTGTAATCAATGATACTCGCAGCGTCCCTTTGCATCGCACCATGCTTTGCACGAAGGAGACTGCGAAGAAGCAAGAAAAAATCTTAATTTCAACCTAATGAATAAGTTTAATTCCATGCTTGAGAAATATCGTAATACAGTAGCGATTGACTCAACAAAAGCGAGGGCATATATTAAGGAATTAGATTACAAAAACAATTTTTATCTACTTAAGTGTATTGCGCAAACATTTCTTCCTTCCCTGCAGCGTCTACCCGTGATTTAGCTTGCGCGTTGGCAGGCGACTCTGCGGTAGACCGTAATCTATAACGCTTTCAGCGTCCTTTGACTCGCGCACTGCGTTGCACGAAGGAGACACTTCAGAAGTATGGGCGGCACCATTTTTCTGGAAGGCAACAAAAAAGTAATTATGAGAAACACTATCTTTTTTTTTATTGCAGTTATTATTTCATCCTGTTCAACCTCATCCCACAAAGCTGAAAGGAATAATAAGATAAGTGCTGATACTATAAAACCTGGTTTTAAAATTCAAAACCAGGAGTGTCAAAGTCTGTCGACCGGATTTTTTATAAAGTGTGGCTTTATTGTTTCCAGTTTTTATGAGGTAATAGATGAGCAAACCTTCGACGTTGATCATAATGGCATAGCGGATTCCCTGGCAAGTATCTCCCCCAAAAATATGCTTCTTCCATCAGTGTATCCTTATTGTAGAAACGAGAAAAAGGGCAATCGGATTTTGCTGGTGCTAATCGGAACCTTCAGGGGAAGTTATGACAACGTAATCAGGAATGAACCAGGTATTGCCACCGTAGGAACGGAGCAAATCGAAAAATCTATTTCAGGATTTAAATTAACATATCAGAAAGGGCAATCCTGCTTTTTTAATTACGAGATATCTGTTAATTTCTACAACAATAATTTATTTGTTGATAGTATCGCAGCATCGGCAGGCTGTCCCGCTGAAAAGGAACGAAGTTCGCTCTTAAAATATTCTAAGGGTGAATTGCCATTAAAAAGTTTCACTCGGACAGCAGTCTCCACATTGGAACTTGAAAGTAGCCAATAACAACCCAGAATAAACGGAGATAGGGAAAGAAGGCTGACTGATCGCTGCTTTCCTCGCCGTTGGTATGCAGCAAGGATAATGTGAGTGGCGTACCAACAACAGAAGCGGAGCTAGCAATTATAGCAGTATCATCGTGATTGTTGTTGGTGAAGCACACACAAAGCCTTGCATAACACCAACAATGGATAAAACGGATAAATTGTTTGTTGTAACTTCCAGCAACCTAATACAAAAACTCCGTCTTATACGGATACCTGATTTTGTACAGCTCCCTTATTTTATTGGTGAGGGTGTTGCGCAGTTCGTCGATGTTTTGTTTTTCAGTGGCAGATATGAAGATGCAGTTGCCCTGTGTTTCGTTGGTCCAGCGTTCTTTTAATTCCTGTAGTAGCTGTTGTTTTGTTTCTTCCTCCAGCCATTCATCAAAAGTGTTTTTTACATACATGTCCATTTTGTTAAACACATATATCACCGGCTTGTCGTGACAGCCCAGCTCCTGCAGGGTTTTGTTTACCACCGCCATCTGATCTTCGTATTGTGGATGAGATACGTCAATTACATGTAGCAGGATATCGCTTTCCTTTACTTCATCGAGCGTGCTTTTAAAGCTTTCTACCAGGTGGTGTGGCAGCTTTCGTATAAATCCTACGGTGTCGCTTAATAAAAAAGGTGTGTTGCCAAAAACTACTTTACGTGTGGTTGTATCAAGGGTGGCAAACAGTTTGTTTTCGGCAAATACCTCACTTTTGCTCAGCACATTCATGAGTGTTGATTTTCCCACATTGGTATAACCTACCAGCGCCACGCGTATAAATTCTCCACGGTCTTTGCGTTGGGTATAAGCCTGCTTGTCTATTTCAACCAGTCGTTTGCGGAGCAAGGCAATTTTATCGCGCACAATACGTCTGTCCGTTTCAATTTCCGTTTCACCAGGACCTCTGGTACCAATGCCGCCTCCGAGGCGTTCAAGGTGCTTCCACATACCACGCAGGCGGGGCAATATATATTGATACTGGGCAAGCTCTACCTGCGCCTTTGCCTGCGCGGTTTTGGCACGGTTGGCAAAAATGTCCAGGATCAGGTCGCTCCGGTCAATTACTTTTACGTTCAATACTTTTTCGATGTTGGAAATCTGGGCGCCTGTGAGTTCATCATCAAAAATGGCTACTTCAATATCTCCCTTGTCCGCTATGTATGCTGCAATTTCTTCCAGCTTTCCCTTGCCTATAAAGGTTTTTGAATCGGGGTGAGGCAGCTTCTGAAAAAAGCTTTTTACTGCTATGGCACCAGCCGTTTCGGCCAAAAAAGCCAATTCGTGAAGATATTCCTTCAGTTGCTGTTCCGTTTGCTGTTTGTGTACCAACCCAACCAGGATTGCTTTTTCTTCTTTTGAAAATTTACTTTTCTTATCTATCAAAATGCTGATTATTTAAAGCGACAAAGGTAACCCTTGAAAAAATAAAAACGGATGGAACTGAGCCATCCGTTTGTAGTAAGATTTTTTTAGCCGCAGATTCGCAGATAATGCCTGCTGTCATTACAAGCCGCTTAACGCTATACCAATCGTATACGGTCGCACATCTGGTCCCGCGCCCTCACGAATAAATTGGTTGAACTGGTAAGTGCCGAATATCGAAAACGGCCCATAACCTACGCGTGCGGTGCCTGCCAGCCGGGTGCTGTTAAAGTTCCTGCGATCTTTCATCCTGGTGCTATAGCCACCATAGCCTTCGCGGTCGCGGGTAACTTTGGCTTTGGTATGCGCATCTATCATGGTGCCCACTTTTACGCCCAGCGCCACTTTAAATGTTTTATTATAATTGGCAGGATTCAATGCAAAGCGGATCTCAAGAGGCACTTCCAGGTAAGTGGTGGCCAGTTTATACTTTTTGTACTGGTTTACAGTATCGTATGCAAAGCTTAAAGGATATCTTTTAAGATCGATGGTGGTTTGTTTGAAAAATAAATTATCCGTACCTACTCCCAATCCTATTGCGGCGCTGAAGCGTGGGTCGGATTTAAATGGGAAGTCGAACATAAAGTGAATGTTGAAAGTGCGGCTCAGCCCGCCTGTCCTTAAAGTATCGGGCGCATTAGACCAGCCATTATAGCCCAGTTGCAGCATAAAATGGTCGGCAGCACGGCGCGACAATTGATCTTTGCTCCATTTCTTTTTGGTGGGAACGGTTACAACGCTGTCGGTTTCGGTTTGAGCGAATAAAAGATTACCACATACTATCAATGAAATGATCAGTAATAAACGCTTCATAATTTTAATTGAGTGACAAATGTATCCTGCAACAGGTTAATAAAAGGTTAAAGAGGGCAATGTAAATACTGCATTGATCGGTGCAGAGTTGCAATAACTTTTTTAATGGACTGCGCTTCTAACTGAACCGGAACCATCCATAAAGTTGATGGTACTCTGATCAATCGGGGCGACCCTTGTTGGATTCTGTCCCGATCAAAATCGGGACGACCCGTGTGGATCCTGCCCCGATCAAAATCGGGGCGACCCGTGTGGACCCTGCCCCGATCAAAAATCGGGGCGACCCTTGTGGACCCTGCTGGGCTCGAACCAGCGACCCTCTGATTATGAGTCAGATGCTCTAACCGGCTGAGCTAAGGGTCCGTTCCTCCTGAGAGGAAAAAATATCTTGATAAATTAAAGAACTGGTTGTTCCGCATTGTCCTTCGTCACTTTTCTTTTTGCGGAGTGCAAAGGTAGAAAAAAACATCATTCCGACTAATTTTTCTTCACATAGGGCCTAACATTTTTAATGTTTGGGGCAGGTGAGGGCAGCTGATAAGGCTAACTTTGTTTTAGGCAGCCGCAAAAACAAAAATGTTCTGCACTTTCTAAGCAGCTTATTTCATCATAATTTAATCCTTTATGAGAATTCTGTAGTAAAAACAGTAAGTTGCATTTGCTTTTATTGCGCCTTATGAATGCCAATGACAGTCATATAACGTTGCTTCAAAAGAAAATTTCGGATAACAGCGATCAGCAGGCATACAATGACCTGTTCCTGCGGTTCTATCCCTCACTCAAACAATTTGCCTATTCGTTCCTGAAATCCAAACAGCTTTCGGAGGAAGCTGTCTCAGATGTATTTATTAATATATGGGAGAAAAGGAAGGAACTGCATACCATTACCAATCTTAAGCTTTACCTGTTTACCAGCACCCGTAATGCGGCGCTCAACTATCTTAAAAAGCAAAAAGGGCTCAACAACCTTCATGTGGAGGACTACTGGGTTGAGCTGAACAGCATTTATTTCGATCCTGAGCAATTGATGATAACGGCAGAAATGATTGCTAAAGTACACGAAGCCATACAAAGCCTGCCCGCACGATGCCGGCTTATTTTTAAGCTGGTAAAAGAAGAAGGGCTTAAGTATCGTGAAGTGGCCGAATTGCTCAACCTGTCTGTTAAAACCGTAGAGAACCAAATGACCCTTGCTTTGAAGAAAATCGGGTCTGCAATTGGGTTCAACATCCACCGTTCTGTCTCCTCAGCTAAGTCGTTTTAAGCCATAATGGCGCTCGTTTTGCTGTTTTATGTCCTTTTGGCAGTATTTTTGGCTATTTTTACCATAAATCATGGCATAATTTTCGTGTAATACTATGTCGTCCGAATTCCGCAAGCTACTTTTGCCTTCATCCATCCAATCCTCTGTTAACAACCTTCACAAACAATTAGGAATTCGGTACTCCCTGTGAATCAACCAATTATTTTGTAACCTTCCTTTTTGGAATCATTATTGCAAAAGGGGGGCAAACCAAAAAATTGAGTTTATGCAAAAGATGTTTTTAAAAGGTTTTGGTTGTTTCATCATTGTCTTATGCTTATCATTTCATGTTGAAGCGAAAGGTCAGGACAACTTCGACGGTCAAAAGAAAGATACAAGCATTGCAACTGAAATGGTGATAGCAGCGGCTGTAAGCAGTCCCGCGGTTATCAGCGAAACTTCCGGTAATAAAGAAGAGGAGAGCGCTGTTAGTAAAGCTGTGGCGACGGTTAATCCCGTATTAGTAGCTCAGCAGGCGCTTTTTAAACAATTACATCCACTATCTATCTCATTTGTAAAAGCATATCAAAAGAAAAATGAACAAATGCTGGAACAAATTCATAGCAAGTTTACAAGGCAGTTTGCCATGATAGACAATGTTATGCTGAAATATGAATTACCACTCGATCTGAAATACCTGGCAATTGTGGAGTCTGAATTATCAAGCCGGGCCGTATCCAATAAAGGTGCCGTGGGACCCTGGCAGTTTATGGCTACTACCGGCAGGCTGATGGGGCTTACTATTAACAAACACAGGGATGAAAGACGTGACTTGTCAAAAAGTACGGTTGCGGCAGCCAAGTACCTGAAGGCATTGTATGGTCAGTTTGATGACTGGTTATTGGTAATAGCTGCCTATAATTGCGGTGCATCGCGGGTAGAATATGCTATTAAAAAAGCCAATAGCCGCGACTTTTGGAAACTTCAGCACCATTTGCCGGCCGAGTCGAGGGCGCATGTAAAAAAGTTTGTGGCCGCCCGCTACTTTTTTGATTGTAAAGCCGCTGAATTAGCCGTAAACCTGCTGAATATCGAAAAGCTTTCGCAGGATGAGATCAATAATTCGGCTGAAGTTCGGATCAGCGGCAAATACAGGGCTTCGGTTGTAGCCAGGATGCTGGAAATGGACCAGGTGACTTTTGATAACTATAATCCCGGTTTCGACAAAGAAGTGGCTGTGCAGGGATACGACCTGAGGCTGCCTAAAGATAAAATGGAGCAGTTTAATGTTAAGAAGCAGGAAATACTGGCCGGATCTATCCAGGCTTTGCTTACTGAAAGCTCCAGTATTATCAGTGCAGAATCCAAAGAACAATATCCTGAAGCCATTCAGCTTAACAAGCCTAAAGCTGTTAATGCTACAGAAGATACCAAGAACAAGAAGAGAGCCAAATAAAGCGATATTTCATTTTATCGTAAAGTGCTGAGTTAACCATTCAGCACTTTTTTTATAGCCAGGGCTTTCAACAGGCATTCCTCATATTCCTGGGCGGGATTGCTGTAATAGGTAATAGCCGACCCTGTTTGAAAGGAAAGGTAACCGATTGCTGCATTGTAAAGAATGCTCCTGATTACCACGTTAAAATCCATGTTTTTATCGGGGCTGATATAGCCTACTGCACCCGAGAACAACCCGCGTTTTGTTTTTTCATATATCTCAATCAGTTCCATTACCCTGCGTTTAGGCGCACCCGTCATGCTTCCCATAGGAAAGGTTGCCTTGATAATATCTGTAATGCTTACCCCTTTGGCCAGCTCGCCGCTTATGGTAGAGATCATTTGAAATACCTGTGGAAAAGCATAAATGCCAAAAAGCTCGTTCACTTTTACTGATCCTTCTTTGCATATCCGGGAAAGATCGTTGCGTACCAGGTCAACGATCATAATATTTTCCGACCGATCCTTGGCGCTGTTGAACAGCATATTCCTGCTTTGCTCATCCGCCTCGCTGCTATTAGGGTGGCGTCCCGAAGTGCCCTTAATAGGCTGCGAGATGAGCAGGTTACCGGTTTTTTTAAGATATCGCTCCGGACTGGCACACAACAGGTATTGCTGGTTAACATGGTAAAACGAAGAGAATGGATTGGGCGATTCATTGCTCAATGCGTGGTATACAGCCAGGGGATCAATACTGGCCTGCCGGCTGTAAAATTCCTGGCAAAAATTAATTTCATAGCAGTCGCCCCTTAAAATATGCTGTTGCAGTTGCTGTATGGTAGCAATGTATTCTTCCCTGCTGAACCTCGATTGGATGTCTGCACGCTTTCCAGTGTAAGATAAAGGCGCCGCGGTTTCAAAGATTTTTTGAGCAACCTGCTCGTGGCTGTGAAAAGCGCCAACCGACAACTCATTTTGCCGGAGCATAACAACTACTTCGGGAATGAAAAAAAACAGGTCAGGAAACCCGATATGGTCCGGGTTATTGGAGGAGAGTAATTCTGTTTCGTTTTTGAGATCGTAGCCCAGGTGCCCAAACAGCCAGTCACTCGTTTGCTGTTCAAAGTGGTGAAATTGCGGGAAGGCAGTTCCTGCCGAAGAACTAATATGGCTTATTGCACCTGCAGCCGCTATGCATTCAATGTCGTTGTGCGGTAATTGGTACTGGTGGTTGTCTAAAAAACAACAGATGTTGAACCGGTTTGCCCAATTCAACATCTGCCATTTTGTTTCCAAAAAATTATCAACGGGAAAAGAACGGAATGTTCGTTTCACAATTAATTATTAGTAATCATCATCGTCGTCGTCAAACCTGCCACCACCATCATCAAACAAGCCCATGTCTTTAAATTCATCGTCAATACCCAGATCGTCATCTTCTTCTTTTCCTTTCTTTCCACCCGGTCCTGCCTTTTTCGATTTTGATTTGGGAATGTCAAACTCATCGAAGTCAGGGTCCCAGTTGTCGTCCTCATCTACTTTTTCCCAATCGTCTTCCACCTCTACGTCATCGTCTTCATCCTCATCGTCCGAAGAAGATTTTGCAGCGGGTTTTCCTCCTTTCTTTGCGGGCTTTTCGTCCATCTCAAAATCGTCGTCCTCCTCCTCTTCTTCCTCTTGCTTTTTAGATTTCGAAGATGCCTTTTTGGGTTGCTCCTGGTCGTCGCCAGCGGCAGCGCCCTTACTACTTGCTTTTTTTGATTTTTCAGATTTTGCCATAGTCTGAATAATTAGAACCGTAAAATTTCTACGAGATTTTTAAATAGCCAAATAATTTCAAAAATAATTTTTATTGTTATACAATACAACAATTATAGCGCCGGAATTATCTGGTCTCTGCCAGGTCCGTTTGAAATATAAGTAACTTTTACTCCCAAATACTGGTTAATATGGTTTACGTAATATTTCATTGCTTCCGGCAAGCTGGCAGCATCGGATAATTTTGAAATGTCCTGGTTCCAACCTTTGAATGATTGATAAACAGGTTCAATATTCACTTTTGTCATTTGGTATGGAACCTGGTCCTGCTCTTTGCCATCTATTTTGTAAGCGCCACAAACTTTTAGTTCAGCAAAAGCATCCAGCACATCTGCTTTGGTCATTACCAGTTGCGTTACACCGTTTACCATACAGGCAAATTTCAATGCCACCAGGTCAATCCAGCCACAACGCCGCGGCCTGCCCGTAGTTGCGCCAAACTCGTTCCCGGTTTTACGCAATTCTTCGCCTGTAGCATCGTGCAGTTCGGTAGGAAACGGGCCGCCGCCCACCCTGGTGCAATAAGCTTTGGTTACGCCAATTACTTCTTTTATTTTTTGAGGCGCCACGCCTAAGCCGGTACACACCCCTGCAGAAATAGTGTTAGAAGAAGTTACAAACGGGAAAGTGCCAAAATCAACATCCAGCATGCTTCCCTGCGCGCCCTCTGCCAGTACTTTTTTGCCCTGGCTTATTTTTTCGTTGATAAAATATTCGCCGTTTACAATTTTAAAACGACGCATAAACTCAATTCCCTCAAAGAACTCATCCTCCCAGGCAGAAATATCTTCATTAAAGTGCATGCCATCCAGCAACTTCTGGTGCTTAAGCCTCAGCCTAATATACTGGGTGGTAAAATTTTTGTCGAGTATGTCGCCCACCCGCAGTGCATTGCGCCCTGTTTTATCCATATAGGCAGGTCCGATTCCTTTGAGCGTCGAGCCGATTTTGTCGTTTCCCTTCAGCGCTTCAGAGGCTTTGTCCAGCGCCCGGTGGGTAGGCAATATCAGATTCGTTCTTTCCGAAATGTACAGGTTCTTTGTATAGTCTACGCCGAAAGAAGCGACTGTTTCGCATTCCTTTTTCAGCGTAACGGCATCCAGTACCACTCCATTCCCGATCAGGTTAACCGTGTTGTTGTGAAAAATGCCTGAAGGAATCTGGTGCAGAACGATCTTTTTATCTTTTACGTATAGGGTATGACCTGCGTTCGGTCCTCCCTGAAAGCGGGCAATAACGTCGTAAGAAGGAGCAAAATAATCAACAATTTTGCCTTTGCCTTCGTCCCCCCATTGGAGGCCTAGTAATACATCAACCATTTAAAAAAGTTTGCAAGAGTGGCAAAAGTATATGAATGCAGCCAATAAGGAAAATAAAAGCGCAGGCAATTTGTAGTTTATAGTTTGTAGTTTGGTGTTACATAAACCATAAACCCCAAACCATAACTTAAAACCCGAAACAAATTCGCCCTTCCGCCCTTATCTTTGGGCGCAAATAAAGTTGCTTAATGAGCCCTACACAAATTTCTTATCTCACCTTTGGCATTGTGCTGGTATTGGCTTTAATTTTTGATTTGGGGCTCCTGAGCAAAAAAAACAGCGCCATCACCTTTAAAAAAGCGTTGTATCAAACCTTTTTCTGGGTGGGTCTTTCAGTTGCTTTTTGCGTTTTTTTGTGGTTTGAAGACGGATCGACAGTTGCCACCAAATATTTTACCGCTTATTTAATGGAGTGGTCGCTCAGCATCGACAACATATTTGTATTCATTCTCATTTTTAGCTTTTTTAAGGTAGAAGAATCAGATACCGCCAGGGCATTGCTCATTGGCATATTGTTGGCCATTGTATTTCGCATTGCTTTTATAGCAGTAGGTATAGAACTGATTGAACGCTTTCACTGGATATTGTATGTGTTTGGGTTCATACTGCTATATACAGGTGTAAAATTGTTTTTTAAAAAGGACGAAGAAGAATTTAACCCCGGCGAAACCAAATTGTACAGGTTTATTCAAAAATACCTGCGCTTTACCAATATAGAGCCCAAAGGCAGGTTTACCCTTACCCAAAACGGTAAAGTATATTTCACCAATCTTGCCGTGGTGGTACTGATGCTTGCCGCCATTGATATTGTTTTTGCGCTCGATTCCATTCCCACAGTAGTTTCGCTGGTGCGCGAAAGGGCAGATATTCCTTTTTCTGAAGAAGATATTCTCGTCATCTATTCTTCCAACATATTTGCCGTGCTTGGTCTTCGCTCCTTATTCTTTTTGCTGAAAGGCGCGGTAAACCAGTTCGATTATCTGCAGCAGGGTATAGCGGTGGTGCTGGTGTTTATCGGCTTCAAGATGCTGATTGAATATTTCGACATCCGCATATCTATTTATATATCGCTGGGCGTGATAGTGGCGAGCCTTACCGGCGCCATTCTTTATTCCATTTACCACAAACGGAAAATGCCCCGGCCAAAATCCGACCGCACCATTCCATAATTTTTTATGACAGGCGTTTATACCATCAGCCATATTGCCACCATTGTTCATGGAAAGCTGAAGGAGGGCGCTGGCGATGCCAATATAGAATATCTTTTAACCGATAGCAGGAAACTGACAGACCCTGCCAGCTCTCTTTTTTTTGCACTGGACGGACCGCGCAGAAGTGGCGAAAGTTATATTGAAGAATTATACAGCAGGGGAGTAAAAAACTTTGTTGTCAACGCCTCCTTCAATGCCAGTCAATACAACGATGCCAATTTTATAGTGACAGAAAATGTGTTGCAAGCATTGCAGTTATTGGCAGCGCGGCATAGGGCGGCATTTACCATGCCCGTTATTGGCATTACAGGCAGCAATGGAAAAACCATTGTAAAGGAGTGGTTGAACCAGTTGCTCGATAACAGGTATAATATTGTAAGAAGTCCTAAAAGTTACAATTCGCAAATAGGGGTTCCGCTAAGCGTGTGGCAAATGAATGAAGCGCATACTTTGGGCATATTTGAAGCAGGCATATCGCAACCCGGCGAAATGCAGCAGCTTGCCAAAATAATACAACCCACCATAGGTGTGCTTACGCATATCGGCGACGCGCACAGCGAGAACTTTCAAAACCTGGATCAAAAAGTAAAAGAAAAGCTCAAGCTCTTCGCAACGGTGCAATGGATGACGGCTAACGGAGACGATGAACTGGTGCGTGCTGCAATTGAACAGGCGGGGCTGCCTTGCCTGTTTTGGGGCAGTGCCGGGCACAACCAGGTAAGAGTTGTAGCTATAAAAAAGCAAAAAGCACATACAACTATTTCAATAAAAATCGGAGCGGCACTTGCGGCGTTGCAAAATGAAATGGTGAAGGAAAGCAGTTTGACCATTGAATTGCCTTTTACCGACGATGCCTCTATTGAAAATGCGATTACCTGTTGCTGCGTTTTGTGGAAACTGGGTTATAATGCAGAGGCTATAGCAGCAAGAATGCTTTTGTTAAAGCCGGTAGGCATGCGGCTGGAGATGAAGAAAGGCATCAACAATTGTTCGGTTATTAACGACAGTTATATTGCCGACCTCAGCTCTTTGCGCATAGCGCTCGACTTTTTGCAACAGCAGCAACAACATGAAAAACACACGGTCATCCTTTCCGATCTGTTTGAAACCGGCATTTCAGAAGAAAAGCTGTACACCGGAATTGCCAATACACTGCGACAGAAAAAAATAAGCCGGTTTGTTGGAATTGGCAGTAAAATGCAGCAGTATCAGCACCTGTTCCGGGAGGCTTGCAGCGAAACTGCATTTTTTATATCTACCGAAGCCTTTATTCAGCAATTTCACAGCAGCACTTTTCACAACGAAACCATATTGATAAAAGGTGCGAGGGCTTTTGGTTTTGAACGTGTGAGCGCTTTGCTGGAGCAAAAAGCTCACCAAACAGTGCTGGAAGTGAACCTCAGCGCTATTGTGCACAACCTCAAGCAGCATCAGCAGTTGTTGCAGCCGGCTACGCGCATAATGGCAATGGTAAAAGCTTTTTCGTACGGGAGCGGCAGTTTTGAAATAGCCAATATATTGCAGTTTCACAAAACCGATTACCTGGCGGTTGCCTATACCGATGAGGGTGTTGAACTGCGGAGGTCGGGCATTAGCCTTCCCATTATGGTAATGAATCCCGAACCCGAAAGTTTTGCCTTGCTGACGGAGCATCACCTCGAACCTGAAATTTTTTCTTTTCCCATTTTATTTTCGTTGCAGCATTTTTTAAAAGAGCAGGGCGTTCAGCATTATCCCGTGCATCTTAAAATAGATACAGGCATGCATCGCCTCGGGTTTGAGATAAACGAAATTCCCGCACTTGGGGATATGCTTGCGGGCAGCACATTGTTCAAAGTACAATCCGTGTTCAGTCACCTCGCCGGAAGCGAAGATCCTGAACTGGATTATTTTACATTACAGCAGGTTGAAACTTACGGAAAGGCATGCACGATATTGCAGCAAGCGCTTTCGTATCCCTTCTTGCGCCACATTGCCAATTCCGCTGCCATAGCCCGTCATCCGCAATTGCATTTCGATATGGTGCGGTTGGGCATTGGCTTATATGGCATCAATACTTCGGGTTCCGAGAAAATGGAGCTTCGTGAAGCGGCAACTTTAAAAAGTACGATTGCACAAATTAAAAAGGTGCCTGCCGGAGACACGGTAGGGTATAGCCGAAAAGGAAAAATAGCCAAGGAAAGTGTAATTGCCACTATCCGCATTGGTTATGCCGATGGCTACCGGAGAGCGTTCAGCAACGGCGTTGGCAAAGTGCTTGTGCGTGGACAACTGGCACCGGTAACAGGCAATATAGCAATGGATATGACGATGATTGATGTTACCAACATACAAGGCGTGCTGGAAGGAGATGAAGTAATAATTTTTGGCGAACAGCTTTCCATTTCAACACTGGCGCAATGGGCGCAAACCATTCCTTACGAAATAATGACCGGCATTTCGCAACGGGTACAACGAGTGTATTTTGAGGAGTGAGCTATCAGCGATCAGCCGTCAGCCGTTTATTGTTTGTTGTTTCCGTCATTTCGACGAAGGAGAAATCTCTTTGCAATTTTGGTTCTTGTATTTTGGTTCTTTTTTCTTTCCCTAATTTTACTCCTCTTGGTTCATCATTAAACACGATATTTTGAAAGATTTTTCTACGACTGCTTTTTTATTTCCCCGGGCTTTATTTTTAAGAACAGGTTATATGTTATTGCTGGCGCTTTTGTTGCAACATAATGTATTTGCACAAAAGCAAAGCTCATTAAAAGTTACCGGTAAGGTAGTGGAGGCGCAGGCCGGCACATCGCTTGGGTTTGCTACCGTTCAGCTTTTCAAACAACACGATACCGTTGCGATGGCATCTGCCCTCACTGCCGAAGACGGAGCATTCACCATCGAAGCGGCTGCCGGAACCTATTATACCACCGTTGAATTTACGGGGTACACCACCTACAAGTCAACAGTTTTCAAACTTTCGGCCGACCATGCTGTTTTCAATCTTGGCATTATCAAATTAAGTTCTTCCACCAAAACATTGGAAGAAATTGTAGTGCAGGGCGAAAAAAGTTCCATGCAATTAGCACTCGATAAAAAAATATTCAATGTAGGAAAGGATCTTGCCAACGCCGGTGGTACTGCGGTTGACATCCTGGGCAACATTCCTTCTGTGGCGGTAGATGTGGAAGGAAATGTGAGCCTGCGCGGAAGCAGCAGCGTTCGAATATTGATTGACGGAAAGCCTTCGGGACTGGTGAGTTTGCGTGGCGGCAGCGGGCTCCAGCAATTGCAGGGCAACATGATTGAACGGGTGGAGATCATTACCAATCCCTCTGCCCGCTACGAAGCGGAAGGAATGGGCGGCATTATCAATATTGTGTTGAAGAAGGAAAGAAAAGAGGGATTCAATGGTTCTTTCGACGTAGTGGCGGGATACCCTGAAAATTTTGGCGTTGCGGCCAACGTGAACTACCGGAAAAAAGATTTCAATTTCTTCATTAATTATTCAACTTCCTATCGTAATACGCCTGGTCGTAATGATCTGTACCAGGAGTTCTACCGTAACGACAGTACGTTCATCAGCACCAAAGAAATGGAAAGCCGCTTAAAAGGAATGTACAACACTGCAAGGGCTGGGCTTGACTATTTCTTTGACGAAAAAAATATACTCACGGCTTCGTATACCTACCGCCTGAGTAAGGGCAAAAGATTTTCAGATATTGTATACAACGATTTCCTGAACAATATTAAAAATCCAACCGGCAGTACCCGCCGAACGCAAGACGAAACCGAAACAGAGCCCAACTCAGAATATGCATTAAGCTATAAACGAAAATTTAAACGACAGGGGCATGAGCTGACGGCAGATGTGCGATTTTTGGATAACTGGGAAAACTCTGACCAGTACTTCGGTCAGGATGTGTACAACGCCGATGGAAGTCATTCCGGAATACCTTATTTGTTACAGCGTGCCGTAAACGATGAAACGGAAAAGCAATACCTGGTGCAGGTAGATTATATTCAGCCTTTTGGCGAAAACGGAAAATTTGAAACAGGTTTGCGCAGCAGCTTCCGCGATATGACCAACAATTATACGGTTACTGAACGCGGCGATGATGACAGTTGGTTTGAACTGCCGGGGCTTACCAATAATTTTGTGTATAATGAAAATATTCATGCCCTCTATGCCATTATGAGCAATAAGATCAAAAAGTTTTCGTACCAGGTAGGGCTGCGTGGCGAGATCACTGATGTAACGACCACGCTCAAACAAACAAACGAAGTAAATCCACGTAGGTATACCAACTTGTTTCCCAGCGCGCATGTAACCTACGATTTGCCCAAAGGGCATGCCCTGCAACTCAGCTACAGCAAAAGGGTACGCCGCCCGCAATACAACGATCTGAGTCCTTTTATGACGTACAGCGATAACCGGAATTACTGGAGCGGCAATCCCGATCTCAATCCAGAATTTACCGATGCGTTTGAAATAGGACATATCAAATACCTCGACAGGGCATCTATCAGTTCTTCGCTGTATTATCGGTATACAAAAGGGAAAATCATTTCGGTAAGAAGAGTGGATGACAACGGAAATTCTATTACCATACCCGAAAATTTAGCCACCGAAAATTCATTCGGTGCAGAGTTTACAGGTTCTTATGCTCCCTATCCCTGGTGGAAGCTCGACGGCAGCTTCAATTTTTTCCGTGCTATTACCGATGGCAGCAACCTGAGCGACGAGTTTGAAAGCGATACTTACAGTTGGATGGTGCGCCTGTTATCGAGGACAACTGTATGGAAAAATACCGACATACAATTACGCGGCAATTATGAAGCTCCACAGCAAACGCCACAGGGTAGACGAAAATCTTTGGCCACACTCGATTTATCAGTGAGCAAGGATGTGATAAAGAATAAAGCAACTATAACGCTGAATGTATTGGATGTGTTTAACTCCCGCAGGTATCGCTCTATAACAGAAGGCGCTAATTTTTATGCGTCGGGCAGTTCGCAAGGCAGACTAAGGCAAATCAATCTCACCTTTCAATACCGTTTAAGACAGGCAAAGAAAAAGGCGAAGGAGGGATTGGATGCAGAATCGTAAATTGTGAAAGTAGATACAAGGCATGCCTTGTATCTACTTTTAAAAAATATCAGTCATGAAAAATCTACGCTTTCTTTTATTACTGATTGTTTTTACAGTGGTTGCAATCAACACCTGCTTTGCCGAAGAGCATCCCACGCTGGCTATTGGAGCCAAAGCGCCCGATTTCAGTTTAAAAGGCGTGGATGATAAAACGTACACCCTTTCCTCCTTCAGCGATAAAAAAATACTGGTTGTAATATTTACCTGTAATCATTGTCCAACCGCGCAGGCATATGAAGACCGTATCATCAAAATAACAAACGACTATGCAGCGAAAGGAGTAGGAGTGGTAGCAATTTCGCCTAACGATCCTAATTCTATAACGTTGAGCGAACTGGATTACACCGACCTGAGCGACTCGTTTGAAGAGATGAAAATCAGGGCTAAAGAAAAGCGTTTCAATTTCCCATATTTATACGATGGTGATCACGAAGTGGCGGCGAAAGCTTATGGTCCTGTTGCCACGCCGCATGTTTTTATATTCGACAATGAGCGTAAACTTCGCTATCAGGGAAGGATAGACGATGTGGAAGATCCTGCCAAAACACCTAAAAGCCACGATACGCGCAATGCGATAGAAGCCTTGCTAACCAATAAAAAAGTGGCTCCTGAAACTACCAAGGTTTTTGGTTGTTCGGTAAAATGGGTAGAAAAAAGCGATTGGATCACCAAAGCAAAAGAACAATGGGCCAAGGAGCCGGTTCAGTTGGATGCCATTGATGAAAAAGGCATTAAAGATTTGTTGAAAAACGACTCCAAAAAGTTGCGACTGATCAACGTGTGGGCTACCTGGTGCGGACCGTGTGTAAGCGAGTTTCCTGATTTCATCACCATTTACCGGATGTACAGGAAGCGCGATTTTGAGTTCATCAGCATCAGCGCTGATTCACCCGGCAAAAAAGAAAAGGCACTGGAATTTTTAAAAGAACAGCAGGCATCCAACAAAAACTATATTTTCAGCGAAGACGATAAGTACAAGTTGATTGAAGCGGTAGACCCAAAATGGCAAGGCGCGTTGCCTTATACCATTCTGGTTGAGCCAGGCGGCAAGATCGTATACGCCAAACAAGGCCCTATCAATCCCCGCTTAATGAAAAAAGCAATTGTAGAAAACAGGCTGATTGGAAGATACTATTGAGGTAAAAGGGGAAAGGTCAAAGGTGAGAGGTGAAAGCAATTTCGCCGATAGCTGATTGCTGATAGCTGAAAGCTGACGGCTGACCGCTGCCCGCTTCACTGCCCCATCCACTGTACCGCATTCGTCAACAACTGCATCACCCATTTTTCTTTGAATATAGGATAGGTTTCGTGTCCCGGGCGGAAATAAAAAACCTTTCCTTTTCCGAGCTGCCACAACATACCCGAACGGAACCATTCACCACCTTCCCAGCATTCTTCCAGTAGCAACTGATCAGGTTCGGGTACGTGGAAAGGTTCGTTGTACATTTCTGTTTTAGTCAACTGCAAAACCGATGGCAATCCTTTTACAATGGGATGCTCTTTTTCTTGCACCCTGATGGTGCTGGGCTTGCCATCGTTTGCCACATCGGGAAAGCAGCAGTTGGGTAAATGCACCTGCAGTTTTTTACTGCCGTCGGGAAACTTACGGATATCTGTATACGGAGCTATGCGGTCGGTTCTTTTGGGCAACGATTTTCTTACTTCCGGCGCTATAAATTCCACGTCTCCTTTTTTTAACGAGCCATCTGCAAATATCCGTCTCCTTGTTACCTCATTCATCGCTTCGATAAAAGGCACCGACCAGTGTGCCGAGTGCAACCCTATAAACGACAAATTACCAGATGTAATGCGTTGCACAATTTCCTGTCCTTTGGCTGCTGAAATTTCGCCGTGCCGGATATGTCCCCACCAAATGAGTACATCCGTATTTTGCAGTGTATTGCTGCCAATACCTTGTTCCGGGTCGTTGAGTGTTGCCGAACTAACGGTAAAGGCTGGGTTGGAACTTAGCTGATCAGCAATACTTTTACCAAGATAGTTTTCATACGCTTCTTTCTGAGCATCACCCGTTTCGTCCCATACCAGGACTCTTATTTTTTTTGCATTGGGAGCACTTAATAAAGATGAGGGAGAGATCATACCCGAGGCAGCCAGCAGGGTAGAAGCTTTCATAAAATCACGTCTGTTGTGAGGCATATATGATTTTTTATTTTGGCAAACAGGTTGTACGGCGGTTTACATATCATTTAAAACCGTGAATGAATATAGCCAATTATGAACAATTGGGCCAGATCAATTTATACTTTGTTGCGCAGGTTGAATTTGCAAGCGGCAAAATGCTGCTGGCGCTGCAACGCTTTTTCAAAAAAATGTAACAAATATGAATACCGCATTGTAACTTGGAACCCTCACTTTTTAAATGCTAACAAATGAAAACATTATCTGTTTACTTTATTAATGTATTCACCGACAGAATCAAAGAGTGGCTGACCGCGTTTGTTGAGCATACTCCTAATATCATAATAGCCTTACTGGTATTTTTGTTGGGATTTTATAGTGCCCGCATTATTAAAAAGGTGGTGGTAAAAGTATTGCGGCTGCGCGGCGTGAAACCCTCAGCGCGCAACATGACAGCCAATATTGTCTCCATAGCGGTGATAGTGATCTTTTTCTTAGCAGCGCTGAACATACTCAATCTCGACAATATATTAACCACTATTCTCGCCGGCGCCGGCGTAGCGGGGTTGGTCATTGGCCTTGCTTTACAGGGAACGCTTAGTAACACCTTTTCGGGTATGACGCTTTCTTTTATCAGGGACCTTCGGATTGGCGACCAGGTTGAAACGAATGGTTATGTAGGTGTAATTGAAGACATTAACCTGAGAGTGGTTAAACTGAGAACGATGGACGATAACCTTGTATTTATTCCCAACAAAATGATCATCGAAAACCCGTTGAAGAACTATTCCTACAACGAAGTATCGCGGGTAAAACTCTCTTGCGGCGTAGCCTACAATTCTGATTTGCCTTTTGTAAAAGAACTGGTTATTTCTACCATACGTGAACGGGTACCCCAGACCGTTGCTTCCGCTCCTATTGTTTTAACCTACACCGAATTTGCCGATAGTTCCATCAATTTTGATGTACGTTTTTCCGCCGTTTCGAAAACCATTACTGAAATAGCCATGGTAAAATCCGATGCCATTATGGCCATTAGGGCAGCCTTTAACGAAAACGGGATCAATATTCCTTTTCCCATCAGGACATTGGATATTCCAAAGGAGATCATTAATAAGCTGTAAGGGAGCTGTCAGCAATCAGCTATCAGCCTTCATGGTGACCGGTATATAAGTTTTCTTTTATTAATTCCATTGCAGTGTTAAAGAAAAAAATAAGCCAGATAAAACCGGGAACCAATTAGCTTACTATATTTATCAAAATGTTACTGGCTTTATGAATATAAACAGGTTTAGTAGTTCTGCTCCTTTTTACTTATTGGCTTTGTTTTCTATTGCAGGTATTTTTATTCCCCTTGTTGGTGATTTTGATGGTTCAAAAGTGTACAACTCCGCAGATATTACCTGGGTATTGATATCATCTGCTCTGGTATTATTAATGACGCCCGGGCTAGCTTTTTTTTATGGAGGAATGGTAAGCAAGAAAAATGTCATTTCCACCATGTTGCAAAGTTTTATTGCAACCGGGCTGATCAGTGTGTTGTGGCTGGTATTTGGATTTGGACTGGCGTTTGGAGATTCATACCACGGCTTCATTGGTAACCCGATGGAATTTTTATTTATGCGGGGTATTAACGGGCATGCTCCGTGGGAACTGGCCCCAACCATTCCTATTTTATTGTTTGCATTGTTCCAGTTGAAGTTCGCCATAATTGCTCCTGCACTGGTGGTTGGCGCCACTGCCGAACGTATAAAGTTTACATCGTATGTTTTGTTTATGATTCTTTTCAGCCTGCTCATTTATGCGCCTATTGCGCACTGGACCTGGCACCCTGAAGGATTATTGTTGAAGATGGGGGTGCTCGATTTTGCGGGTGGTACTGTGGTGCATATATCTGCGGGTTGTGCAGCTTTGGTAGGAGCAATTGTACTAAAGCAGCGCAAAGTGCACCTTAACAGGGAGGCATTAAAACCTGCAAGAATAACGTATGTGCTATTGGGAACCGGTTTGCTGTGGTTTGGCTGGTTCGGTTTTAATGGGGGCTCTGCGCTTAGTGCCAGCAGTTTGGCCGTAAACGCTTTTGCCAATACCAATATCGCCTCTGCCGCCGCTGGTTTATCGTGGATATTTTTTGATGCCAGGCGTGGCAGAAAGCCTTCCGCACTTGGATTTTGTATAGGTGCTGTGGTAGGTCTGGTGGCTATTACTCCCGCAGCGGGATTTGTCGGGTTGCCGCAAAGTTGTTTTATTGGTTTTATATCTGCCATAATATCCAATCTTGCAGTGCATTGGAAGGGCAAAACCACCATCGACGATACGTTGGATGTTTTTCCTTGCCATGGTGTGGGCGGTATAGTAGGTATGATATGCACGGGTATTTTTGCCAGCAAAGACATTAACCCGCTGGGAGCTGACGGGTTGTTTTATGGCGGTGTACGTTTTTTCTTTGTCCAGTTGCTGGGCTGTGTGATAGTGGTTGCCTATTCGTTAATAATGAGCTTTGTAGTCTTTAAGCTCACCAATCTTATTCATCCTATACGGGTAACCGAATTAGAGGAGGAAGCAGGGTTGGATGTGTCGCAGCATGATGAGCGATTGTAAGGCGTTGCGGTTTGTAATGGACGCCTCATACTTCGGCGTGACAGGCAGGAGTATTAAGTGGAGAATGGATGCAAATGCCCAACATCTATCCCTTTGCTTATCACTCCGAGCTATAGCCTTGTGCTTGGGATACGAGGAGTCTATTACGATTAACAATGTTTGCCCATATTTCAGCAGGTTGTCGCAGCGAAGACAGACGCCTCATACTTCGGCGTGACAGGCAGAGTACTAAGCGGAGCATGGGTGCAAACGCCCAACATCTATTCCTCTACTTGTCACTCCGAGTTATAGCCTTGTGCTTGGGATACGAGGAGTCTATTACGATTAACAATGTTCATCCGTATAGTTGCATACCGTTACTCCGAGCGCAAATATCACCTATAGCAACAAGTCCTCTCCCATGAAGCCTGAAGCTGCTATTTATTTTGAATTTTCCTATAACTTTCATTAATCTAGTTTATTTTCAGATCATTCGCCATCGCCTGCGCCTTCAATGCCAATTCTGCTGCCAGGAAACATTCTTCCTGCGATAGAGTGATCTGAGTACGATTTAAAACATCATTTATATACGATTCACTGAACGGCAATGGTTCATTACTGCAGTCGACGTATTTCGTCTCTTTATTGTTCACCAGAAAAAGATGATTGCCACCATCACGCCCGGCTATATCAATATTCTTGCGCAATTCAATATATCCCTCTGTGCCTAATATGGTCATCCTGCCGTCCCCCCACGATTTCAATCCATCAGGTGTAAACCAGTCCACCCGAAAATAGCCAGTTCCTTTATCACCTCGCAACACAACATCCCCGAAATCTTCAAATGAGGGGTATTGCGGATGATTGAGATTGCCCACCTGCGATGAAACAATCTCTGCTTTAGTTGAACCTGTAAAATAGAGGAACTGGTCGAACTGGTGCGATCCGATGTCTGTAATGATTCCACCAAAATATTGTTTATCGAAAAACCATGCAGGACGCGATGCCGGATTGATGCGGTGTGGACCTGTACCCATGGTTTGAATTACTTTGCCGATAGCACCCTCCCGTATCAGCGCTCCCGCTTTCAGAATGGTTTTGCTTTCGAGCCTTTCAATGAAAATGGTATACATCCGCCCGGTGTCTTGCTGAACACGTTTTACATCCGCCAGTTGTTCTAGTGTGGTAATGCCAGGCTTATCCACCAAAAAATCCTTTCCATGTTGCATCACTTCAATGCCAAGTGGAGCCCGCTCTACGGGAATGCCAGCGCTCAGCACAACCTGTATGGATTTGTCTTCCAGTATTTCTTTCTGATTGCGTACCGGTTTCGCCTGTGGATATTTTTTTGCAAATGCCGCAGCAAGCTCAGGCTCCTTTGCGTAAAAAGAAACCAGTTCACCTCCGCCTTTCAAAACAGCCTCTGTCATGCCATATATATGCGAGTGATTGATACTGATAACAGCAAACCTGATGCGGGGTTTGATAGCCGGAGCAGCCAGCGACAACTCCGGTAATGCAGATAAAAAGGCAAAACCCGCGGCTGTTTTTGAACTGTTTTTTATAAAACGGCGACGACTAAACGAAAAACTTTTCATATGCCTGATTTTATTACCTGAGCCAGCTTACAATTTAATGCAATAAAGTCCAACACTCCTAAAAACTGTGCACCTCCGCGTGTTTTTGGTTTGAGCCAAAAGCCTCACCTAACCTCTCCAAAGGAGAGGAACCGCGCACAGTGCCCCGCTTATTTGACGCTCATTATAATATTATGCGGCACAAACGATAAACAACAAATCCCCCGTGAAACTCCGTGTCTTTGTGCCTCTGTGGTTTAAAGCCTCACCTAACCTCTCCAAAGGAGAGGAACCACGCGCAAAGGCCCGCTTGTTCGGTTCTGCTCCTATATGTGCAGACATGTATAAAATTGCGCGTGTTTGCGTAACTATTGGCAACAAACATTAAACTTCTCCGTGAAAACTCCGTGTCTTTGTGCCTCCGTGGCTTAAGCCTCACCTAACCTCTCCAAAGGAGAGGAACCACGCGCAAAGATCCGCTTGTTCGGTTCTGCTCCTATATGGGCAAACATGTATAAAATTGCGCGTGTTTGCGTAACTATTGGTAACAAACATTAAACTTCTCCGTGAAACTCCGTGTCTTTGTGTCTCCGTGGTTCCAAGCTGTCAAAATTTTTATTGATTTTCAATTATTTATAAAGGTGCCTGTAAAAAATAGTCGCTTATTTGTTGGGAATGAATAGTTATTCCACCTACCTTTGCGCTCCAATTTTTAACCAGGATACTACCGGGATGGCGATAGGTCCGCCCTCCGTTCAGGAGGAAAAAACTTTAAAAATGAGCAAATTACATTTCACTACCAAACATGCGAACGAGGCTACCGTGCAACATAATTGGTATGTTGTAGACGGCACCAATCAAACCGTTGGTCGCATGTGTGCCAGGATCGCAGCAGTACTGCGTGGCAAAAACAAGCCTTATTACACTCCCAATGTTGATTGCGGAGATTATGTTGTGATCATTAATGCCGACAAGGTAAAGTTCACAGGCAACAAACTGGAAGACAAAACCTACATCAACTTTTCGGGTTACCCTGGTGGTAAAAGAGAAGAAACAGCTAAAAGCCTGTTGGGCCGTCGCCCGGAAGTGGTGCTGGAAAGAGCCATCAAAGGCATGCTTCCCAAAAATCGCCTGGGTCGTAAGATCTACAAAAAATTATTTGTATATGCAGGTGCAGAGCATCCTCATACTGCACAACAACCTAAAGAACTTAAATTTTAATTAGTAAACTGCTAATAGCGGTTTCGCTAATAGCCTAAAGCTTAATATAAATGGAAAAGCAAAAAAATGGCGTTGGTCGTCGTAAAGAAGCAGTGACAAGAGTATTCCTTTCGAAAGGAAACGGAAACATCACTGTAAACGATAAAGACTACAAACAATATTTTTCACTCATCTACCTGCAAAACCAGGTGGAACTTCCTTTAAAAACGGTTGAATCTTTAGATAAGTTCGATGTAAAGATCAACGCAGCCGGTGGTGGTATTAAAGGCCAGGCAGAAGCTGCCAAACTCGGCATTGCACGTGCACTGCTCGAGATCAGCGCCGACTATCGTCCCGCCCTGAAAGCAGCCGGTTTGCTGATGCGCGATCCAAGAGGTGTTGAACGTAAGAAATTCGGTAAGAAAAAAGCAAGAAAGACCTTCCAGTTCAGCAAGCGTTAATCGTTATCAAACTTTATTACTCAAATTATTCAAATCAATAAAATGGAAAATAGCACTTCATTGCAACAGCAATTACTGGAAGCCGGTGTACATTTCGGTCACCTGCGTAAGAAGTGGAACCCAAAAATGTTGCCTTACATTTTCGCAGAAAAGAAAGGCATACATATTATAGACCTCAACAAAACTGTTGAGAACCTGCAGGAAACTGCGGCAGCATTAAAAAACATCGCTAAAAGCGGTAAGAAAATAATGTTTGTTGGTACCAAAAAGCAGGCTAAAGAAATTGTAACCGAATGTGCTAAGCGTGTTAACATGCCTTATGTTACAGAAAGGTGGTTAGGTGGTATGCTTACCAACTTTAACACCGTGCGTAAGAGTGTTAAAAAAATGCAGAGCATTGAAAAAATGCTGAACGACGGTACTTTCGACAGCATTACTAAAAAAGAGAGACTGACACTTACCCGTGATAAGGAAAAGATGGAAAAAGTGTTGGGCGGTATTGCTCAGTTAGGTCGTGTGCCTGCAGCATTGTTCATCATCGATATCGGACATGAGCATATTGCGCTGGCTGAAGCAAAACGCCTGGGCATTACCACTTTTGGTATGGTAGATACCAACTGCGATCCTAACAAAGTAGACTTTTCTATCCCGGCAAATGATGATGCTACAAAATCGATAGCCATCATTACCAACTATATTACTGCTGCTATTGCAGAAGGTTTGGCAGAACGCCAGAGCGAAAAAGCTGAAGAGGAAACAGAGGAAGAAGTAGTAGAAAGAGGCCCCCGCTTTGATATTGATGAAGCTGGTGGTGGCGACAGAGAGAAAAGCGCTGGCGGCGGTGGTCGTGGTCGCGGACCGGGTGCTGGTAGAGGCAACGCTGGTGGTGGACAAGGACAGGGTAGAAGACGCACTCCATCTGGTGGTGGCGGAGCAAGAAGACCAGGCCCTGGCGGTGGTGGAAGATAATTACACCGGGAGAAAGCAAGCTTGAGTTTTAATTTTAAAAAAGAACGACATGTCTACAGTAACAATAACAGCAGCAGATATAAACAAACTGCGCCAGATGACAGGAGCAGGTATGATGGATTGCCGTAAGGCGCTTACAGAAACCAACGGCAATTTTGAAGAGGCGATTGACTGGTTGCGTAAAAAAGGTGCTAAAGTAGCAGCATTACGTGGCGATCGTGAAGCGAAAGAGGGTGTGGTAATAGCTCAAACTACTGCCGATAATAAAACAGGAATAGCAGTATGTATTAGCTGCGAAACCGACTTTGTTAGCAAGAATGCAGACTTTGTAGCTTTTGCAAAAAGCATTGCCGACGCAGCGATTGCGAACAATGTAAAAAGCGCTGAAGAGCTGAACAATGTAACCATTAACGGAGCAAAAATTGCCGACCTGGTAAACGATAAGCTGGCGAGCATTGGCGAAAAGATCGGCGTTAGCAAATTTGAGCGTGTAGATGCTGAGTATGTAGCTTCTTATATTCACGGCTCTTACCGCATTGGCGTGCTGGTTGGTTTAAACAAGGCAGCAGACGAGGCTGGTAAAGACGTGGCTATGCAAATTGCAGCAATGAACCCTGTGGCGGTAGACCCTGAGTCGGTAGCTGCAGATGTAGTTGCCCGCGAAAAAGCCATTGTTACCGACCAGATCAAGAACGATCCTAAAATGGCTGGTAAACCAGATGCAATGATCGATAAAATTGCTGAGGGTAAGCTGAATGCATTCTTTAAAGAGAACACCCTCATTGCCCAGGCTTTTGTAAAAGACAATAGCAAAACAGTAGGTGATTTTCTGAAAAGTGTTGACAGCGGATTAAAGGTTACCGAGTTCAAACGCGTAGCTTTAGGATAAGCGATTTCATTCCACTTTTAAATAATGAATCCCGGTAATTTTTACCGGGATTTTTATTTATAACCGCAGGTTCGCAGATTGTTGTCGCAGAATGGAGTTTCCGGAAAATATAATGAATAAGAAGCCAGCAGACTTCGTATAGCGCACTTTTCGAGTATACTTGTTATCAGTTTTGAGATTGGAGCCACTTTATTGTCTGTTCCGGATCAGCAATGCTCCATGAATGAGGATGTCTGTTATTTTGTGGTTTTCTATATCCCTTGTTAGTTGTTGTTACCAGGATGGCTTTGTCGTTACCTAATTTTTGCAACTCGCTAATCATTGCAGCATGGTCTGCAATATTTATGTATGAATAATCATATCCTCTTTGAGCAAGCCACCATTGAATGTCAGGCTCCGATATTATCATAACAGGTGTTTTGATCAATGCTTTGACCGCCCTTTGTGTTGTATCAGAAAACGAATAGGGAGAATTGTTGTGAAAATTAGCTAAAGCAGTTTCGGGTGTTCCGCCCATTTCTTTTTCAATCCTGTCTACTATATAAGTTACTTCACTGTTTACTTTACCAGGTGGTGAAAGCCTCACCACCCGTTTGGCGCCGTTGTAAAAGCGTTCCCAATCAAGAGGTGGATCAACGGCAAAAACAGCTTTGGGTTTTACCGGATAATTATTTTGAGCAGCTAATTCGGCATATTTAACAACACAGGTTCCACCAATTGAAAACCCGCCAATATAAAAGGGTTTTCCTTGCAGCTTATATTTTGCAGCCACCAATTCAATTAATTCTTTTAGCGATTGTTGCGATGCCGTGTCACTGCCGAAGTACAAACCTCCTGTTTTTAGTATGGGCATTATTGTCAGGATATTTTTTTGTGCTGCATATTTAGGCAAGCCTGTTTGAACTAAAATGTCTTGTGGTGAAAAATTTCCAAATCCATCCAGCAAAAACATAAACGAATCGATTTGTCCGTTTTGCGGTACTACAGCAATGTACATATTTGCAGTGCGGTCTTTTTTATCTAAATAAACTGTTTCGATCTTTTGCCCGAATGATGTTATAGAGGTTAAGATTGTAAGAATGACAAAAAGACTTTTTTGCATATGAATGTTTTAAAGGTTAAAAGCAGTTTGTTTTTAATCAGAAGTCAAACTATGTCCATTCCCCTTTTGCCGGTCAGATAGTCCCGGTATGCTGCCCGCTTGGGGGGCGTGCCGCTCAAGCCCATCGGCACGCCGCAGGCGGTCTGATGGATTGAGCAGAATGGTTGCTTACATATAGTACATCTGCGGCTATACCTTAACGTAACTGCTTTGTATCTACTCTCGACGGCGTATCCTCTCCGCTTACAATTGTACGAGAGCTGAGTGCTATCGACTTAATGATCTCGGTCATATTCTTCAGATCCAGCGTTTCTATTTCATCGCCTTGTGTATGATAGAACGGTTCGCTGTCCATTTTTGAAGTGGAAATGGTATGCGCCGGCACACCCAGTCTTGCCAGCGTAGCATTATCGGAACGGTAGAACAACTGCTGATCGGGATATGGATCGGGATAGAATTTAAAGTTGGTTCCCTCCAGGTTTTTCTCCAGAATTTTTCCCATATCCGTTTTTTCGTAGCCGGTTATATAAGCAGCGTTCTTTCCCCATTTGCTATCGGTGCCTATCATTTCAATATTAAACATAGCCATTACTTTTTCAGGGCTAAACTGTTTGCTGAAGTATTGCGATCCAAAGCCGCCGATCTCCTCCGCGGTAAAAGCTGCAAATACAATGGTGCGTTCATTGTTTTTAATTTTTGAAAAATATTTTGATAGCATGATCACGGCCGTGGTGCCGGCAGCGTCGTCATTCGCACCGTTAAAAATAGTATCCCCGTCTTTATCGGCTTCACCAATGCCCAGGTGATCGTAATGAGCCGAAAAAATTACGTATTCCTCTTTCTTATTCTTGCCCGGCAAAATGCCAACCACATTCTTCAGTTTTTTTTCGGTAATAGTATGTTGTGCGGAAAAAGAGTATGAAGCAGGTTGTTTATTGGTAAGCACAAAAATGATACTGTGGTCCGATTTGAAACTTTCCTGCTTGAACCGGATCATATTACCGAAGCTTTTTGTATGTGCGGTATCAACCCACACAATATAATTTTTGCCGGAGGTAATATAGCCGTATGCCTTGTTGAACAAACGATCGCCCGAAGCGATCGTTCCAACTTCGTAGCCGGATTGTTCAGTTACCGAGAGCGTCTCTTTCGTGGTGAGCGCTACGATATTCGATTCCTTTACCGCACTGCCGTCTATACTGCCGCTGATCGCGGTTTGCTTAGCTTCCACCAGCGCAAACTCCTGGAAATAACCGTTGCTTCCTTCAGCGGGTACCAGGCCAGCCTTTTTAAATTCTGCAGCAATAAAATCAGCCGCTTTATCTATGCCCGGTGTAAAAGTGGCTCTTCCGCTCATGTCATCGGCCGACAATGTTTTTTCAATTTTGCGTACTGCTTTTTCCTTAATGATCTTATCAATTTTTTGAGCCTGCGCCTGTTCAATTGCCAGTAATGTCAGTGCTGCTATAATTATTTTTTTCATGCAGTGCCAGTTGTGTACGTTTTGGAGTTTAATATCAAACTTAAAGTAAATCTAAAAAAGAAAGCCTGCTTTTGCAGCAAGCTGATACAAGCCTCACCCTCTTATCCCTCTCCGAAAGAGAGGGACGGTGCTGCGGAATAATTCCGAACTGCCGATCTTCCACCTCGGCAATTGACTAGAAAACGGGCTCCCTCACATTTTCATATTTACATGATTCACACTTCCACATCGTTTCAAATTCAGCCTCACCCTCTTATCCCTCTCCGAAAGAGAGGGACGGTGTTGCGGAATAATTCCGAACTACATATCTACCACATTGGCTATGGAATAAAGGTGGGCAAAATTTCAAATTTCAAATTTCAAATTCTTACAGGCTCATCATCTCCTTAAACTTCACCGCCTGTCTTCTGCTCACCTCAATTTTTTCACCGCCTTTTATTTCCAGTAGTAGGCCGCCGTTGAAATAGGGTTCTACTCTTTCAATCATGCGAAGGTTTACAATATGTTTCCGGTTCGCCCTGAAGAATACTTTGTCGTCCAAACGCTCTTCCAATGCGTTCAGCGATTTTAATATGAGCGGTTTGTGCGTGCTGAAGAACACTTTGGCATAATTGCCTACGCTTTCAAAAAGCCTGATCTCGCTCAGTTTTACAAACCAGCACCGTTCACCATCTTTTACAAACACCTGGTCATTTTCTCCCAGTATGCCCCTGTTTGTTGTTGGCATTCCGCTAACGGGGGCTGCAGGCGAAGCAAAACCGTTTTCCTTTTCTTCTATATATTCCAGCTTTTGCAGCGCGTCTGCAAGCCGCTTAGGTTCCACCGGCTTCAGCAGGTAATCCAATGCGTTTACTTCAAAGGCCTTCAGCGCATATTCGTCGTAGGCTGTGGTGAATATTACCTGTGGTAGTCTGTCCAGCTCCGTTAGTAAGTCAAATCCTGTTTTGCCAGGCATCTGTATGTCCAGGAAAACCAGGTCGGGCGCCATATGCTCAATTTTTTCAATACCCTCGTTGGCGTTGGCAGCTTCGGCTATTACTTCTATTTCAGGATGATCCTGCAACAATTTTTTCAATTCGCTCCGCGCCAGTCTTTCATCATCAATAATAATTGCTTTCTTAGTCATGCTTGTACAGTTTATCTTATCATATTATTTACCGGCATTACCACTTTTGCTTCCACCATATTACCGGGTATGTCTTTAATTTCAAACGAAGCTTTTTGGCCAAACAGCAGGCTCAGCCTGTCCTGCGTGCTTTGTAAGCCAAACCCCTTGTGTTGTGCATGTCCGTTTAAAATGCCGCTGTTGCGGATAATGATCTCGTGATGATCGCCCACAAAATCAGACGAAATAGAAACGGTACCACCATTTACCTGTTTGCTGATGCCGTGTTTGATGGCATTTTCAGCGAGTGTTTGCAGCATCATGGGTGGAATGGGTTGGCTGAGCGTATCTTCATCAATATCAAAATCAACTTTCAGTCTTTCTTCAAAACGCATTTGTTCCAGTGCCAGGTAGTCCCGTACAATATTCAATTCCTGTTCCAGCGGCACGGTTTCCAGCTTTTCGGTTTGCATGCTGCTGCGGAGTATATTGCTCAGTTCGGTAATGGCGCGCCTGGCCCGCTCAGGGTTCTCATCTACCAAGGCACGAATGCTGTTAAGCGAATTGAAAATGAAATGAGGATTGATATGCGATTTGATGGTCTTTAGCTCCAGTTCCTTTACCAGTGATTGCAGGCGAAAAGTGTCTACTTCCTGTTTTTTGTTCTTCTGGAAATAATGATACACGTAGTAAATCAGTATCCAAACCATCAGGAAAAGGCTGCTGTCGAAAGTGCGCAGCACGACCCGGTCGATAAAAGGAGCTTTTTTCTGAGGATCAACTTCCGACAGGTTGAACCACTCAAAAAGGCTGAGCAGGCTGAGTGAATAAATAAAGCTCGCAATAACAAGGCTTAAAAAAAGCCGGGTAATGATCTTTTCAATAGGAAGCACCAGCCATTGCTTCCTGATAATTAAATTCCGCAACAGGTGCGTGATAGGAATGCCCAGCGCCAGGCTGATGAACAAACGCATAACGAGCTTCCACGTAATCTCTTGTCCGTAAGTATAGGCGAAGAAAACACTCACTAAGCCAAACACCCCCCAGCCACAAATCTGGCACCACCAATATCTGGATATATTTATTCGCATCTTCAAATCTAAACAATTCCGCTACGCGCCAAAAATATAGTGTTACTAATGGCTATATAATGTGCCTGGCGGCGGCGGTTTATGCTCGGGTTTGCTAATTTATTGCTGATAATCAATTAATAGCGAGTGGTTGTTGCTTTCGCGAATATCTTTAAAAGGCATCAGTTTTATGTATTAAATTTGCGGGTTCTCGGTTGATTGGTTAAGTAGGAAGAATGGTTGATTGAGTCAACACGGCACTCACTCTCAACCTGATTAACCCAATTAACCTAATCAACTCAATTAACTTATTTACCCAAAAGTATGGAAATTACACCGGGCCCACTGCTACAGCAGATCAACAGTCCCAGCGATCTCAAAAAATTGAGCAAGGAACAATTGCACCAGGTGTGCGACGAACTGAGGCATTATATCATTGATGTAGTAAGTGTGCATGGCGGGCATTTTGGGGCGAGCCTGGGAGTAGTAGAGCTTTCGGTGGCACTTCATTATGTGTTCAACACACCTTACGACCAATTGGTATGGGATGTAGGCCACCAGGCTTATGGACATAAAATTTTGACCGGGCGTCGCGATAATTTTCACACCAACCGTAAATATGATGGCTTAAGCGGATTTCCGCGCAGGGCAGAAAGTGAATACGACAGCTTTGGCGTGGGACACTCTTCCACTTCTATTTCTGCTGCGCTGGGCATGGCCATGGCGGCAAAGTATAAAGGTGAAAACCGCAAATCGGTTGCCATTATTGGCGATGGCGCCATGACGGCAGGTCTTGCTTTTGAGGGGATGAACCATGCAGGCGTTGCCGATGCGGATATGCTGATTGTGCTGAACGACAACTGTATGAGCATTGATCAGAATGTGGGAGCGTTAAAGGAATATCTTACCGATATCACCACTTCTCAAACCTATAATAAGTTTAAAGACGACATCTGGCATGCACTGGGCAAACTGCCCGTAGGCAAACGATTTACCCGTGAAATAGCCAGCAAGCTGGAGCATAGCATTAAAGGATTTATCAGCAAAAGCAGCAACCTTTTTGAAGCGCTGAAGCTCAGGTATTTTGGGCCGATTGACGGGCATAATATTACCAAGCTGGTAGATGTATTGCAGGACCTCAAAAAAATTCCTGGCCCTAAATTGTTGCACATACTAACGGTTAAGGGTAAAGGCTATTCACTTGCCGAGCAGGATCAAACCAAATGGCATGCACCAGGCTTGTTCGATAAAATAACCGGTGAGATATACAAAAAGAAATTTGATCTGCCCCAGCCTCCCAAATACCAGGACGTATTTGGACATACCATTATTGAGCTGGCAGAAAAAAATAAAAATATTTTAGGCATAACGCCTGCTATGCCTTCGGGTTCATCGCTCAAATTTATGATGGACAAAATGCCCGATCGTGCGTTTGATGTAGGCATTTGCGAACAGCATGCCGTTACTTTAAGCGCTGGCATGGCCACGCAGGGTATGAAGGTGTTCTGTAATATTTACTCTTCGTTTATGCAGCGTGCGTATGACCAGGTGGTGCATGATGTGGCGATACAAAACCTGCCTGTTATTTTTTGCCTCGACAGGGCGGGACTGGTAGGAGAGGATGGCGCTACCCACCACGGCGCTTACGATATTGCATACATGCGTTGCATTCCCAACATGATTGTGAGTGCGCCGATGAATGAGGCTGAGTTGCGCAACCTCATGTATACGGCACAGTTAGACTCCACCAATAGTCCGTTTGTGATACGCTATCCACGTGGCGAAGGCACGATGCCCGAATGGCGTACCGAAATGAAGGAAATAAAAATTGGTACTGGCAGAAAATTAAAAGACGGGCAGGAAATTGCCATTCTCTCGCTTGGTCATCCCGGTAATTTTGCGGCTGCTGCTATCCGCGATCTAAGAACAGACGGTATTCAGCCTGCGCACTACGACATGCGTTTTGCCAAACCGCTCGACGAAGCCATGCTGCACGAAGTATTTTCTAAATACAGCAAAATCATTACTGTTGAAGATGGAACGGTAACTGGTGGCTTTGGAAGCGCTGTGCTGGAATTTATGGCAGCCCATCACTATCAAGCCGAAGTGAAAATACTGGGCATTCCCGATATTGTAATTGAACATGGCACACCCAAAGAATTGCAACGTGATAGTGGCTACGATGCCAATGCTATTGCCAATGCTGTGAGGGAGATGATGAAGACAACGGTAATCGTACCTGCCTGATAAATAAACTTCCTTAAGTTCATAATATTTCCTGGTCGGGCATTTGGTTGACGACCAGGATTTTTTTATTGATAAAACTATTCGGTATTTAACTACAATAAACCTGTATGAAATTATCTGCTTCTTCCATTTTATATGTTGCAGCAATTGTTATAATTTCCTGCAATACACAAACCGCTGAACAAATGAATCATTCTTGGCCAAAGGGAGTAAAACCGCCCATTGCTGAAATAAAACCTTATACACGTACGCTCCACAACGATACGGTTACCGACAATTATTACTGGTTGAACGATTATTTTAAGAAAGGCCCCGACAGCAGCAAAGTCGTTTCTTATCTTGAAGAGGAAAATGCCTACCTCGATACCATGATGGCTTTTACAAAACCCTTGCAGGAAAAACTCTTCCAGGAAATGAAAGCCAGGATAAAAGAAAAAGATGAATCGGTGCCTGTGTTTAAAAATGGGTATTATTATTATACAAGAACCGAAGACGGGAAGCAGTACTTTAAATATTGCAGGAAGAAAGGAAGTCTCGACGCACCTGAAGAAATACTGCTCGACGTAGATGCAATGGCGCAGCCTCACCCTTATTATTCGGCAACAGGATTTAACATCAGTCCCGACAACAAACTGCTGGCCTTTGGTGTAGATACCGTATCCCGCAGGCAATACAGCATATACGTTAAAAATCTTGAAACGGGGGAATTGTATGATGATGTGATCAAAAATACAAACGGAGCTTCTGTTTGGGCAGCAGACAATAAAACACTTTTTTACACGGAAAATAACCCGGCAACATTGCTCTCCGAGAAAATAAAGCGTCATGTTTTGGGAACCGATGCAGCCGGCGACGCTATTGTATACCACGAAAAAGATCCATCAAATTATATCGGTGTTGTTAAAAGTAAATCGGGAAATTTCATCTTTATTGTATCTCAGGCTACCCTGTCGTCCGAGGTGCACTTTATACGCGCCGATCAGCCAACTGAAAATTTTACTGTGTTTCAGCCACGCATGAAAGAGGTATTGTATTCTGTAGTTGACCAGGGAAACAGGTTCTACATTCGTACCAACCTCAATGCAAAAAATTTCCGGTTGATGGAGTGCGCATATAATAACACGCAAAGCGCTGCCTGGAAGGAAGTTATTCCCCACAGAACCGATGTGTTGCTGGAAGACGTAGAAGAGTTCAAGAATTTTGTTGTGATCGATGAAAGAAAAAACGGCCTAACGCAATTGCGTATACGCAGCACCTCCGGCGAAGAGCATTATATTGATTTTGGAGAAGCGGCCTACAGTGCCGGCACGGGAGCAAATCCTGAATTCAACAGCGAAACGCTGCGTTACAATTATACATCCCTGGTAACGCCTGCATCTGTATACGATTATAATATGGTGAGCAGAGAAAAAAAATTAATGAAGCAACAGGAAGTTGTAGGCGGGTATGATCAGGCACAATACGCCACCGAGCGTTTATACGCTACTGCAAAAGATGGTACAAAGGTTCCTATTTCGCTGGTATACAAAAAGGGATTCGTCAAAAATGGCAAAGCGCCTTTATTGCTATATGCGTATGGCTCGTATGGGTATAGTATGGATGCCAGTTTTAGCAGTAACCGTTTAAGTTTGCTTAACAGGGGATTTGTGTTTGCCATAGCGCATATACGTGGCGGACAGGAAATGGGAAGGCAATGGTATGAAGACGGAAAGATGATGAAGAAAAAAAACACATTTACCGACTTTATAGATTGCGGCGAATTTTTAATAAAGGAAAATTATACATCTGCTGAGCATTTATATGCGCAAGGCGGCAGCGCGGGTGGCTTGCTGATGGGTGCGGTGGCAAACATGGCTCCGAAGCTGTGGAATGGTGTAATTGCACAGGTGCCTTTTGTAGATGTGGTTACTACAATGATGGATGCCAGCATTCCTTTAACCACTAATGAATACGATGAATGGGGTAACCCTGCCGATAAAGCCGCATACGATTATATGAAATCTTACTCTCCATACGAGAATATAGAGAAAAAGGATTATCCCAATTTGCTGGTAACAACGGGCTTACACGATAGCCAGGTGCAATATTTTGAACCCGCTAAATGGGTAGCTAAATTGAGAGTAACCAAAACAGATAACAACCTGTTGCTGCTGCATACCGATATGGACTACGGTCATGGTGGCGCATCGGGCAGGTTCGATTATCTGAAAAACATCGCGCTCGAATACGCTTTCCTCTTTGCTTTGGAAGGAATTCAGGAGTGAGCTGTTGAACCATCAGCGATCAGCTTTTAGCTAACACATTGGTAAATCACAAACCCAATGCGGACAATTCGTATTAAAATAGGAACTATGTCATGGTTTTCAATACAATCGTCTGTATTTCCTTTGAAAACATCTTGCTAAAAGCCGAACAACTTGGTTTTTCTCGAATAAATGGCTATTTTATTTTGAGAAGAACAATTTCAACCATACCTTCGCGTTAATATAGTACACGGGCATGCAATTAACTTGCTCTTAAGACGCACGTCACATTCGGTTCACATTTGCCATCCAATTTTGCACTGCCATTCAACCATCGCTTCGCCAACCCTTCGCTTGTCATCATCTATCTTGACAATTGCCTGCAATCAGTTTCACTGAGCCATATTTAATGTTTGCTTCCATACGAGGAAAGACTTACCACATAGTAATTTATGGTTTGGTGTTTATGGTTTATAGTTCAGTAAACCAAAAACGACAACGCCAAACTATAAACCCGTGGTTAAAACCAGTAAACAAAAACAATACATATGGAATCACGTACAATTTTAGCAGCTATCCGCAAATTTTCAGTAGCTATTGCTATTGCGGTTATTACCGTTCCTGCTTTTGCAAATACAGGCGTTGACCCTGTTGAAAAGGTAGCAGATGTAAAATATCTGGGAGCCGAAAACCAGTCGCTCGTGTTTAATGTAAAGTATGATAACGTTAAAGGGAGTCGCTTTATAGTAACCATTAAAAACGAAGATGGTGTTACTATTTTCCAGAATGCTTTTACCGATGCCAAATTCGACAAAAAATTTGTATTGCCTAAAACCGAGGCAGGCAAAGTAGTGTTCATTATCAGCGACAGGAAAAACAGCTACAGCGAGTCTTTTGAAATCAGCACCCGCACCCGCGTAATTGAAGATGTGGTTGTAGATGTAAAGAAGTTGAATTAGGAGAATGGGAACGGTGTAGGGTGTAAGGTTTAAGGCACAGAAGCCTGCTTTTCACCCAATCATCCCGCTCAACTTATTTCCAATCGCCCAAATGTTTGCTTTTAATTTTTGCATAGGTTTGTTATGCAAAAATTAAGGCACTATGAAAAGAATTTTCATTACGTTGTTGTTGTTCGTTTCGTTCTGCAAAACCTATGCAGACGAAGGTATGTGGTTACCGCTTTTGCTGGGTCAGCAGGTATATGCGGATATGGTTAAGCGTGGATTAAAGCTTACCCCTGCCCAATTGTACGACATCAACAAAGCTTCTATTAAAGATGCAATTGTAATTTTTGGTGGTGGCTGCACAGGCGAAATAGTGAGCAACGAAGGATTGATCTTCACCAACCACCATTGTGGTTACGATGCTATCGCTACTGCCAGCTCGGTTGAGCACAATTATCTGAGCAATGGCTTTTGGGCCTATAATAAGTCGCAGGAAATTCCGGCTAAAGGGCTCAGTGTTCAATTTCTGCTGAAGATAGAAGACGTTACCAAAGAAATAAGCCCTGCTCTCGAAGGGCTTTCTGCCAGCGAGCGTGCTAAAAAGCAAGCTGAATTGATCGCTGCTCTCAATCAGAAATATTCCGATCCCGCAAAAAACATCGAGGCACGGGTAAGTCCTTTATTCCGCAACAACCAGTTTCTGGTTTTTGTATACCAACGGTATACCGATATACGCCTGGTAGGCACGCCACCTGAAAGCATTGGAAAATTTGGAGGGGATACGGACAACTGGGAATGGCCGAGGCACACCGGCGATTTTTCTGTTTTTCGTGTATACGCCGCTAAAGATGGAAGTCCGGCAACGTATGCGGCCGTCAATGCTCCTCTCAAACCAAAATATTTTCTGCCTGTTTCTATTAAAGGGTATAAAGACGGCGACTATGCCATGATCTTCGGGTATCCCGGCAGTACCAACCGTTATGAAACTTCGTATGGCATAAAGCTGGCAACCGATATTAACAATCCTTCGCTGGTTAACCTGCGCGATGTGCGCCTGAAAGCCATGTTTGAGGAAATGAAAAAAGATCCGGCAGTGAAACTGAAGCTGGCATCGATGTATGCCGGCGTAGCCAATTACTGGAAGTTTTATGATGGCGAAACAAAACAATTGCTCAAGTATCGTATATACGAGCAAAAGCAGGGAGAAGAAGCCAGGTTCATACAATGGGCAAAAGGAAAACAGGAGTTTGAAAATATTTTTACCGAATGGCCAAAAGTATACGATGCCTGGAAGCCTTATGCCAAACATCGTGTGTACTTAAACGAGGGCATATTAGGGTCGCAGTTGGCCAAGTTTGCAGCCACCTTGGTAAAGCTGGAAAGCGACATGCTGAAACAAGGTGTAGACGCGGCTGTAGTAAAACAGGGATTGGAAGCCGCCACGGAAGCCCGCAAAAGATTCCTGGAGGCAGAAGACAAAATATCTGACCAGCAGGTGCTGGCCGCCACAGCCCGCATGTTTTACAACGATATTGACAAGAACCAGCACCCTATTGGTTTTTATGAAAACATACGTTCTGCTTACGGCGATCTTAAGCAACCGGAAACATTTAATAAATGGGCTACGGCAGTTTTTAGCAATACCTTGTTGCTAAACGATGCCAAATGGCAAACCTTCGTTTCAAAACCAGACGCCGCTACGCTGCAAAACGATCCCGCTTATGCATACGCAGGTGGCTTTGTAAAAAACTATACCAGCAAGTACGATCCCTTTTTCCAACAGTTTGTTTTGAAGAATAATGATCTGAGCCGCTTATACCTGAAGGGCATTATGCAGATGGACCCTAAAAAGAAAATGTATCCCGACGCGACTTTTACCATGCGGGTAAGTTATGGCAGTGTAAAAAGTTATACACCGCGCGATGCTGTTAAATACGATTATGTATGTACCATGAAAGGAGTGCTTGAAAAATACGTGCCGGGCGATTATGAATTTGATCTGCCGGCAAAATTGCTGGAGCTGGCAAAGAAAAAAGATTATGGACAATACATTGACAAACGTGTAAATGACCTGGTGGTTTGCTTTATTACGAACAACGATATTACGGGAGGCAACTCCGGGTCGCCGGTAATAGATGGCTCCGGCAATTTGATAGGACTGGCTTTTGATGGCAATTACGAAGCATTGAGCCACAAACTTGCTTTTGATAAAGACATGAACCGAACGATATGCGTTGACGTGAGATACGTACTTTGGTGTATTGATAAGCTTGGCGGCGCGCAGAATATTATAAAGGAATTGAAGCTGGTGAAACAGTAAGTGTGTGGGATAATTTACCACATAGGTAAATAGGCACATAGCGATATAATAGCTCTATGTTTCTTATGTTCCTATGTGGTAAAAGTATTCTATGTTCCTTGTGTACCTATGTGGCAAAGAAACTTATAGCTTCAGCAGCTTGCTAAACTTTTGCAACTCACTCACCTCCGTAGCCGACAAGGGTTCATTATTATCGTATTTGGCCTTCAAAAACAAAACCCGTTTGTGTTGCGGATATTTTGCAAGAATGTTTTCGATCAGCTTTCCTGAAACTTCATCCTTTGTGTACAGGGGTGTTGGCGGCGGAGCTTCGGACTTATAACGGGTAGGCTTCTTCTTAATAATGGCTTCCAGCGTAGTGAGTTTACTGTCGGAAATGCTGGTTATTTTCAAAGATTTTTGATACAGCCCTTCCAGTTGTTTTTTACTGAGTCCGCCGCGCTCCTGGTATTGAAACAGCAGGCTTTTTATAAAAGCAGAATCCGGGCGGGCTTCTGCCGCTGTTTTCAGTATGTCAAGCACCACATCTACATCTACCTTCTTTTTCTGGATCATTCGTTATTCTTTCTCTTTGATCAATAAAACAGCATCGGCCACCATGCTTCCCTGTTCTGCCCCGCTTACCTCAATATAAGCCGCTTTTTTCTTTGAGAAGGTATGCACGCCTATATCTACCCACTCGCCGGAGGTTTGCCCCTCTACCTTTAAATCTGCCGGCGAGATGGTAATGTTTTTTTCGGCTGTTCCATCAAATACTTTTATGTGCATTTGCGAGGAAGCATTTTCAATTTTAGGAAGATAAAAGTAAAGATGGTAACTGCCGGATGTTTTTACAGCAGGTAAAAATCTTACCGACGCTGCTTCAGCGCTTTCACTGCTTACAAACATCGATGTACCATAAGAACCTCTGGTTACCCGGTTCCATTTTCCTTTCACTGCAATGTGTAAAGAGTCATCATTGTCTACAAGAATTTCCGGGGTGCTTCCATCCATCAGTGGATTTTGAGCCATTAATTGTTGAACCTTCGTTATATTAATGTCCTGCACCGATTTTTTGGTTTTTATTGCTTCTGCTGCGGCTAACGCGGCAGACTGCGCCAATACCATAAACACAGGCTCCATTCTTATAGAGCCATAAGCGATATGGCTGGCAGATAAACACACAGGTACTAACAGGTTTTTACATTCTTCTGCTTTTGGTATAAGACTTCTGTAAGAAATTGGATAAGGACCAAAGCCTCCTATCTGAACATCGCCTTCATTTTTCACCATACCGTTTACCACTATGCGCTGACAGTTGTGCGAATCCATGGTATATGCGGCCATGCCAACTCTATCCTTCACTTTTTCTTTTCCTTCGCAATTTGCCTGGGTCATTACATAAGCGCCTTTCATTCTCCTTGCTTCTCTTACATACATCTGCGGCGACCAATGATTGTTGTCTGTATATTCATCTTTCGGGTATCCCCAGCGTTTCATTTCTTTACGCAAATGTTCCGGAACGCGGTTGTCATTTCCAATAAAATAGAGCAGCCCTTTTACATAATCTTCATGTGTTTTCGCAATGCGCTGGCGGGTAAGATAATCCGCTTCGGGATATTGGTAGTTCATGCCGATCATGTCTGTTGAAAACGCACCATTGTTGTTGATGTCGGTTTTGTTATTGGGCATCCGGTCTATTTTGAGGTATACTCCCAACGGTTGCGCTTGTTGCTTTTCGATGACGCGCAGCAACAACTCATATTTGGTGGAATCGTAATTTTCGGGTTGAGCGATGGGAATGCTGTTGGAAGGATCGTCGCTCAGGCATATTCTGAAATTATAAGCCTGTACCTTTTTATCGCCCGATCCCTGAGCGGCCAACGTATCGTTGCTGATGCCCCACAGCAAACCACTTTCCGGTTTGCCGGGAATACGGTAAGGATCAACGCCATCCGGAAACTGATGTTTGTCGCGCAATTGTACCCCGTTATACGTTTCGTTGTAAACATTGTTGGCTTCGCGGCCAACGGTATAACTAACGCCGGCTTTTGCCATCAGGTCGCCTTCGTAGCTACAATCAATAAAAGCTTTTGCTGCAATAACCTGCTCCTGGCTGGTTTGTGCATCTCTTATGCGAATACCTTTGATATAAGCTTTTTCATTTTGCGCGTGAATAATGTAATGATTGTAGAGTACCTGTATACCTGCCGCATCGAGGTACTGCATAAATGTTTCTTCAGCCACATGCGGCTCAAATATCCATTGCTCAAGCCGGCCATAATGTTTGCCGATACGGCGGTAGAAGTCTCTCGCAATACCGGAAATCACGAACTTGTTCCCGATATCAGTATAGCCTAATCCGCCCGAAGTCAGCCCACCCACATGTTTACCCGGCTCAACCAATAAAACGGACCTGCCTGCCTGCTTTGCGGTATAGGCTGCAATAACGCCAGCCGAAGTTGCGCCGTATACACATATATCCACTTCCCGCGTATTGGTTTGGGCAAAAGCACAATTGACCAGAAAGCTGCCGGTGATAACAAGGAGGCTGAATAATAAACGCATGGGCTTGATTTGAAGTCTCAAATTTAAAATTTCAAATCTTAATGGTTCAGCAATTTTTGCAAGTAGTCGTGCACGCGCGATTTTTTCATCGGTCAGACGGTCTGAACACAATGCAGGCTCCAGGGCGAGCCGACCGGATTTTCCATTGTTCCGGTTAGATAGTGCTGTCTGATGGATGCAGATAGTACTGATCCACTGGCATCGAAATCTCAAATTTCAAATCTTAATATTTCAGCAATTTTTGCACGCACTCGTGCAGGCGCGATTTGGCGAGAAAGTTTTTTTCGAGTTCTATATTGAAGGGAACAGGGGTATCGAGCGAGGCGCAACGCATAACGGGAGCATCCAATATAGAAAAGCAATGTTCGCCTATCCATGCGCTGATTTCGGCGCCTATGCCGCCGGTCAGGGTATCTTCATGCAGCACTAAAACCCGTCCTGTTCGTGATACGGAAGAACGGATGGCTTCATAATCCAACGGCAGCAATGTACGAAGGTCCAGTATGTCGAACGATACGGATGCATGCTGCGCAGCATATTCCAACGCCCAATGCACGCCGGCGCCGTATGTGATGATGGAGATGTCTTCGCCCTCTTCTATCAGGCGCGCTTTGCCGATAGGTATTTCGTATAATTCTTCCGGCACGGGCCCCGTAATACTTCTGTATAAGGCTTTGTGTTCAAAGAACAGCACAGGATTAGGATCGTTTACCGCGGCAATGAGCAAGCCTTTTGCGTCGGCAGGAGTGGAGGGATACACTACTTTTAAACCGGGGGTATGCGCAAACCAGGCTTCGTTGCTTTGCGAGTGGAACGGTCCTGCGCCTACTCCCGCTCCGGTGGGCATGCGAATCACCACGTCGGCGCGCTGCCCCCAGCGGTAATGTATTTTGGCAAGATTGTTCACTACCTGGTTGAAGCCGCTGGTGATGAAATCTGCAAACTGCATTTCAACGATGCTCTTAAAGCCTTCTATGCTCAAACCGAGTGCTGCACCAATAATAGCGCTTTCGCATAAAGGCGTATTTCTAACCCTTTCTTTCCCAAACTTGTTTACCAGCCCTTCTGTAATTTTAAAAGCACCACCATATTCAGCAATGTCCTGCCCCATCAAAATCAAATTATCCCACAAAAGCATACTTTGATAGATGCCTTCGGTTATACCTTCCAGTAATCTTTTTTCGTTCAGGGTAAACAGCGAGGGGTGTATGCTGCCGGTATCTGTAATTACAGTTATTTCCCGGTTATCTGCCACTTCGTTCAGTCCCGCATACACATCTTTTATTTCCTCTGCAGCAGAAGGAACCATTGCACGTGCGTCAAATCCCTTTTCTATCTCTGCGTCAATATATTTTTTAAATTCTGTTTTGGCACTTTCTATTTCAATGGTGCTGATAATGTTTTCTTTCAACAGCCATTGCTCAAATGTTTTTACGGGGTCTTTTTGCTCCCACAGTTCAAACAATTCCTGCGGTACATATTTTGTGCCGCTTGCTTCTTCATGACCTCTCATTCTGAAAGTAAGGCATTCTACCAGGTAAGGTTTTTGCTTTTCAATGCAATATTCCCTTACGCCTTTAATGGTATCGTACACCGTTAAAATATTGTTGCCATCTATCTGCACGCTTTCCATGCCATAACCTTTGGCCTTATCTGTCAGGTGCTCGCAACGGTATTGTTCATTGGTAGGAGTGCTGAGCGCATAGCCATTGTTTTCAACCAAAAAAATTACAGGCAAATCCCAAACGGCGGCCACATTCAATGCTTCGTGAAAGTCGCCCTCGCTGGTGCCGCCTTCTCCGCAAAAAACAAGTGTTACTTTATTTTCTTTCTTCAATTTGGCTGCCAGCGCCATTCCATCGGCAACTGCCATTTGCGGTCCCAGGTGAGAGATCATGCCGCATATATGATGTTCGGCGCTCCCGAAATGAAAGCTCCGTTCGCGCCCCTTGGTAAAACCTTCTTTACTGCCCTGCCATTGCATAAACAGTTTACCAAGGTTAATGCCGCGCGTAGTAAAAACACCCAGGTTGCGGTGCAGTGGTAAAATCCATTCGTCCCGTTCAAGTGCCAGCGATGCTCCTACCGCAATAGCCTCCTGCCCGATCCCGCTAAACCACTTGCTGATGCGCCCCTGACGGAGGAGGAGCAACATCTTTTCTTCAATCATTCTTGGCAGCAATAACGACCTGTAAAAATGTTCGAGTTGCTGAGCGGTAAAGTTTTTCCGGGTGAAATGCATATACAAACCTATTGGTTTTTTAAAATATGCCGGGGGATTATAATGGTTATTTTGCTTGCTAATGACGGGAAATTTGCTGTATAAACGAATTTCATGGCTTTGTTATGATATTGTTACCACCTGTATTTTAAAGAATTATTCATCTTTTCCGCTGAACAAAATGGAGGAAACGATGGAAAGCAGCAGGCTAAAGAGCAGCGCCCACCAAAAACCGTTTACCGTAATGCCGTCTACCAGCCTCGATGCGAGCATTACCATAAGGGCATTGATAACAAGCAGGAATAACCCGAGGGTGATAATGGTGAGGGGTATAGTGAGTATTACCAGCAGCGGGCGAACAATGAGGTTTACAATGGCAAGCACCAGGGCAAATATCAATGCGGTCCAATAAGAGTCTATATGAATGCCTTTGAGTAAATGAGCCAGTCCAAAAGCTACAGCCGCGGTTACCAACAGTCGGATGAGAAAATTCATAGCGTTAATTTTTAAAAAAGATACAAAAAAATAAGAGGCGGCAAAAGCAGTTATAGCTTTTTCAATAAAATCTTACTATTTTTCGTTCGGTAACAATCATTATTTAATGGACGAATGGAAACCTTCCCGTAAAAAGGGCCAGGTGTTCCGTTTTAATACAGTACTCACATGTCCAGGTTGTCTAAAATAATACTCGGTATTATTACGCTACTGCCTTTTCTGTTTATGGGAGGATATTTCGTGTGGTTCATGTCTTTTTTTATGCAGATGTCTCAGCATATGAACGCAGGTGATCCGGACGCAATGCCTCAACTTATGTTTGGCAATATGGGATGGATGTTTCTGTTTTTAGGGATGTCTATGCTTATTTCGTTTGGGCTGATGGTTTACTACATAGTACACGTGGTAAACAATAAGCGGATTGACAGTAATGAACGACTGGTATGGATACTGGTTTTCATTTTTGCTAACATGATCGGCTACCCTATTTATTGGTACATGAGGATATGGAAGGAGGAGCATGCTGCTCCTGTTGCCACAGGTATCTCTTGAAATCATTGCCGTTGAGGTTAGCAGCATGCGATTTTTTACTTTCTGAAAGTAACTTCCTCTACCACCTTTCCACGTTCATACACCAGTATTTTCAAAGGGCGTTCTTTTGCATCCGTAACAAATTCAAAAACGAGGTCGCGCTCTTTGCTGAAAAAGCGGTGCTCCGTTTCGGGGTAGATGGTGAACTTTTTTTCTCCAATTATAAATACCAATTGGTTGAGCTCTTTTTCAACCGCTATTTTGCCTGTTTGTGCGCCCTCGTATTGACCCACATACCGCTGCAGTATTTTGTCTGTCACAGTAATTTCTTTCCGCTTGTTTTTATAGGGTGCGGGGCCATGGTCATAGCTCAATACCCGCTTCATTTTCCAGGCATTGTCTTTTAGCAACCACAAGTGTGTGAACTTCGCCAGTCCATCCAGCCTTTCGTCGCCATTTTCAACAATGTAAAAAACATGTTCACCAGAAAGAATGGCACCGTATATAACTCCGTTGTTTTGCAGCGGAAATACTTTTACTGTTCCTTTAACAGCCTCTCTGCGCAAGCGGAAATTGTTATTGCTGCAAAGGTTATTTTGAAGCGATTTTACAAGACTTTCCAAACCTGTGGTAATACCGCCTTTGTCGTGGTAAAACTCTACATCTTCCGAAAAGAAAGAGCTGAACTGATTTATATCACATTCGTTGTAGGCTTTCCAGAACAAACTGTCTTTGTGCAATATTGTATCGGTCAGTTGCTGTTGATTGGTTTGGGTCAAAGCGGGAAATCCAGCAGTAATTGCTGCAAACAGGATAAAAATTATTTTGTACATAATGAATAGAATTATTTATCTAAAATGAATATTGGCATCGCTATCTTTCAACTATTAGCTTTTCACTTTTGCTCTTAAACAAACTACCCCGCAGGTATACCGCAGGGCAGTTTTTTGTTTCAACTTCAACCTGTATTGAAACGAGTTTATGGGTAAAAAATTCAAGAGCCAAAAACAAGAACCCAAAAACAAGAACCAAGAAGCAAAAGTCAAGAACCAAGAGCTAGGCCCCATCGCCGCTGATGGCTGACTGCTGATAGCTGATGGCTGAAGGCTGATCATCTTCCCGTTAAAAACAGGAACGGCGTATGCAAATCGGTTTCAGGTCTGCCTCTTACTTTTTCCTTTTTCACTTTTTCAGCCGATGCTGAAGCTTTTTTCTCCGGTGTGTCGGTATTTGAAGGTTTGGCTGGTGCCGGTGTTTCCTTTTGCTCAATCTTTATCGAATCGCCCTGTTTTTTATAACGGTAAGTGCCGCCGCCTTTGTTCTCCAGTTCGCCTTCTGCTTCTATTTCAATGCCATTCTCATCTGCTTTCAGTTTAAACTTGCCGTTCTTCAACTTGCTTTCGCTTTCTTCTTTTTCCTTCCTGTCGGTTCTTTCCAGTCCGTCGTTCGTCATAATGTACTGAACATTGTTGTTCCACGAGTAAGAGTTATCCCATCTTTCATCCCAATCAATATTTACGCCTCTTCTTCCATCAATGTTAATGTTGAACCAGTCGTACCAATCTATGCTTCTGTCTATCATTATTTTTTTACCAACCGGAACTTCTATTACCACCAGCACCTGCTGATTGCGGAATTTGTTGTTCTTTGAAATCGGAAAGCCTTTGCCTAACAGTATTACACTATCGTTCTGGCTTACTGCTAATTGAATACTGGAAGCGTTGTTTTCAGCCACTGCCGGCGTATTTCCCCTGGCAAATTTTACTGTTTGAAGGTGATAAGCCGAATCGGTGCTTTTCACCACTTTTAATCTTACTGTATTCAGCAGCATGCTGTCTTCGTTAATAGAGAGGAAAGGAAATTCACCTTCAAACCAATCAGACGTATAATACTTCATTTTTCCATCAGCTACTTTTACGATCATGCTTCCTTTAGAAGGCTGTGCGATGGTAACATTTTCGCTTACACTTGTCCTGGTGCGGAAATTTCTTCCAACCATTCCCACCAACACAAACACGCTGATCAATCCAATAATCCACAGGCTGCCGAAGGTATATCCCAGGTATGGGTTTTTCGATTTCACCCGCATTATCCTGCGCACTATCCAAACTACCAATGCTATAATGGGTACGCCAAGAAACAGCGTGAGTACACTCCAGGCAAAAAAGTTCTGCCAAAAGCCCTGCAATAAAAAGTTCTTTAAAGGAAATACGCCAATACCGCTATACAACAAGCCAATAAACACCATCATTAACACAAATGCGATGAACCCTGCAATCACTAAAAAGAAAGCTTTGAACAAAACACCAATTGCGTTACCTATTCCCGTTCCTGCTTTTTTTGCCATAGGACCAACTTCCGCTGCAAATTCCCTCGATCTTTTTTGCGCAATTTCGTTGATCTCTTCACCCACATCCTTTGCCTTTTCTGCAAAGCTTGCTCCCATTTTTTCGGTGCGTCCTTTAACGTTCTGCAATTCTTCCTGCACGGTGGTTTTTATACTGGCAAGGTCTATCTTTTCCCCACGCATTTCCAGCTTTTCGCTTGCCGTTGTTGCTTTAGGCAACACAATCCACAAAATGATATACGTTATGAAAAAAGTGCCGCCCAAACCGCTGAATGCCACCCAGGGACCTCTCCAATGATTCCAGCCCCAGCCACCATCAAAAATATTTGGTATCACACTTAACAGGAAGGGGAGCAGGAAAATCAACCTCGGAATCCAGGTATCTATATTAAAGTAAGCACTTAAACCGCCCGCAACGCCACCAATCATTTTATTATCCGGATCGCGGTACAGGCGTTTGCGCACGTTGGTTTGCAAAGCCCTGGCGGGCAGGATGATCCACAGAACAATGTACAGCAATATGCCAAAGCCAAAACCGCCAAATGCTATTACCGCGAAAATGATGCGCACCACAGCCGGGTCAATTTTGAGATAATGCGCGATGCCTGCACACACACCACCCAGCACTTTATCGTTTTCTGCCCTGTGCAATCTCTTCACTGGTTCTTCAGCTGCAGGAGGAACAGAAGAGGAATACTGCTGCTTTGCGCCTGAAGCCGTACTGCTGTTTGTGGTGCCGGTTCCATCCTGCTCTTCAAAATCTTCAGGGCGGCCCATGCTTGCCATCACCTCGCTAACGTTTTCATCTGTAATGCAAACCGATCCCTTTTTCAGTCTTTCATCAAACAATTCGGCTATACGGTTTTCAATATCGTTGATGATCTCGTCTCGTCCTTCTTCCTGGGCAAAGTAGCGGCGCAGGCTTTCGATATACTGCTTCAGCATTTCGTAGGCCGTCTCCTCTATCGGTATTACCCGTCCCTGGAAATTTATATTTATTACCTTTTTCATGATCAGTTCAATTTTTATTGGTTGAAGTTGTCGGGCTGGCTGATAACCTGTCCATTCTGTGTCAGCGCCTGTACGGCGTTTGCCATTTCGTTCCAGGTTGCCTGCAATTCTGCATAAAATGCAGCGCCCTTATCGGTTAAAGAAAAATATTTCCTGGGTGGCCCCCCGGTGCTTTCTACCCATCTGTAAGTAAGGAGGTCTGCATTTTTTAACCGGGTAAGCAAAGGGTAGAGTGTTCCTTCCAGGATGTTGAGGTTGGCTTTTTTCATTTCCTCAATAATATCACTCGGGTATACCTCGCCGCGTTTTATTATTGAAAGGATACAAAACTCGAGCACTCCCTTTCTCATCTGACTCTGCGTATTCTCGATATTCATAAACTCCGCAATTTTTTCTCTCGGTACCGGCCGGGTTTGAGAGACGTTAAAAATTTTGTTCTAGTGAAACCTTTCATTGTAAGAACTAAAAAGAAAGCCCGTTCCTTTATGCCTTATCGTCTGTTGGTTCATTCGCTATTCTTGAACAAATATATACACTCTTTTAATACTATGCAATACATAGTACCATCTTTATTTTAGTAGCTGGCAGTGGGATAGTACTCTAAATTAACTGGAATGCAGTATGGGTAAGGGTTTGAGCGAATGGAGCCGGATTGAAAAATTTTTTGAAAATAGATGAGCGGGTTATTAAAATGATAATTGGTAACATTTTTTGGGTGATTTGAAAGCACAGTAATTACTTTGCGGGCCCCGGGTTGCCAAAAATTCGGGGAAAATGCTTCCTTTTTATTAAAAATCAGCAGCTTATGAACAGGTCCTTCCTCATTACCCTTGCAATGAAATTATTTTATGGTGCCACCGTTTTTGGCCAAACCAGCGCTTATGGGGTAGCTAACGCACACGCGCACAACGATTATGAACATAATATACCTTTTACACAGGCCTTCAGGCTGGGTTTTGGTTCGATAGAAGCAGATGTGATACTGCAAAACGATCAGCTGTATGTGGCACACGATGTACGGGACATTCCGAAAAGGCCCCTGTTATTTGAAGAAGCTTATATTAAACCTTTAAACAGCTCCGCTGCATCGGTGCAAAACGAACTGGTTTTGTTAATTGACTTAAAAACAGAAGCGGTTGCCACCTTGCAAAAAGTGGTTGCGATTATTCAAAAATATCCCGGGCTGACGGCCAACAGCAAAATAAAATTTGTAATAACCGGCAATCAACCACCTGCTGCCGATTTTAAACAATATCCTGCATGGATTTATTTTGACGGTAATATCAATAACCCTGATCACATTCAGCAAATTGACCGCATCGGCATTTTCAGCGATAACTTCAGGAAGTATACACAATGGAACGGAAAAGGCAATATACCAGGCAAAGAAGTGCCTAAGCTGAAAGAAGCTATTCAGAAAGCGCATTCACTTCATAAAAAGATACGCTTTTGGGGTGGTCCGGATAATATTAATACCTGGTACACCTTCATTAATTTGAATGTAGATTATATTAATACCGATCGCGTAGAGGAACTGGCTGTGTTTCTTAATAAACTGGATAATACCACATCTTTGCCAGCCAATCAATACGAGTTGTATTATCCCACCTATGCCGTTGATGGTAGCAATAAACCTGTTAAGAATATTATTTTAATGATAGGCGATGGAACAGGGCTTGCTCAATGGTATGCAGGATATACAGGAAACAAAGCAAGGCTGAATGTGTTTAACATGCGCCGTATTGGTTTGTCGTTAACGCGTTCGGCAGACAGTTATATTACCGATTCCGGTGCGGGCGGTACGGCTATGGCTACAGGTAATAAAACCAACAATGCTTTTATAAGCGTGTTGCCCGATAGTACGCCGGTACCTTCTATTCCCGAGTTGCTGATCAAAAAAAATATTCATTCTGCTATTATCAGCACCGGTGATATAACCGATGCTACGCCCGCTGCTTTTTATGCGCATGTGCCCGACCGTAATGCTTCTCAAAAAATTGCTGAGCATTTTATGAAGTCGGATGCGGATATATTGATCGGATCGGGTGCGGGAAGTTTTAACAACCGGAAAGACGGAAGAAATTTATTGCAGGAGCTGAAGGAGCAAAGGGGTTATACAGTTATTACGGATATAAAAGGAATTGATACCGTTAAAAATAAGAAACTGGTTTTGCTGGATGAAAAAGCCGGCAGGCCTTCTTACAAAGAAAGGGGCAATTTGCTGCAGCAGTCGCTTGCCTTTAGCATAAACAAGCTAAAACAAAATAAGAACGGCTTTTTCATAATGGCAGAAGGGGCGCAGGTAGACTGGGCGGCCCACAATAATAAAATGGAGTGGATGGTGCAGGAAGTACAGGACCTCGATAAAGCTATTGGCGACATGATGCGTTTTGTGGATGAAAACAAGGAAACCCTGCTGATTGTAACTGCTGATCATGAAACGGGTGGGCTTTCTTTATTGAACGGCGATCTGCAAACTGGTGCAGTAGCCGGTCATTTTTCAAGCAACGATCATTCTGCTATATGTGTGCCGGTGTTTGCTTATGGTCCGCAGTCAAACCTGTTTATGGGTGTTTATCCTAATACGGAGATTTTTAAGAAGATCATGGAGCTGTTTAATAAAGGTGAGAGGTGAAAGGTGGAGGGTGAAAAGTGAGAGGTGAAAAGCGGCTGTGCGAGGCGTCCTCGCCTCGTACGATTATGTTATCTCCTGCTATGCGAAGCGTCTTCGCTTCGCATGCATTTCTTGTCGCCTGCGGCGACTACAATGCATTATATAGTCGCCACAGGCGACAACATAGCCGTACGAGGCGAGGACGCCTCGCACAGCGAAGACCTGTTTAGCATTGCAAACTGCATTTTGCCTGTGTCCCGGTCGGTACGCCTGCCGTAAGGGCATTTGTGTGGACTGGGCCGCAGGCGGTCTGGCCGATCTGGATAAAATGCGAAAGAAAAAGAACGCACTCATAAAAGTGTCTGCTTTTTTCAGGACATGGCACATGACAAGACACCGATCGCTGACTGCTGGCAGCTCACCGCTCAAAGCCGACATCATTGTCCTGTACTTTCTGCAGGTTCGTCTTCTGCATCGGCTGTTTCTTGCAATACCCTGCCCGATTTGTCCCTTTTCAATTTAACCTGCGGATTATCGCTTGTTCCCGATACGTTAAAAGGGATACCAATAATGCCCAGTGGTGGTAACCCGATGCGGCCTTTCAGGTTGAGCTTGCCATCAAGGCTTGCCTGTCCTTCAAACCTGGGACGAAAACCAGCGATGCGCATTTTCACTCTTTCAATATTCAGGATATTATTGGCAATTTTCGATTTTAACTGGATGTTCTTTACATCGCCGTCTTTTAGTTCGGGTTTTTCGGTACTTTGACTAACAGCATTCATTAGTTTGAATCCTTTCAGCTTTACGTTTTTAAGCGATAATACGCCGCCGCCCTGTAAAGAAGGATATACCGGGCTCATATTCTTGTTCAACCTTCCTTTAATGGTATAGTCCAGCCCTACAATACCTTGCACACCCGATGCGGATGAGACCATTTCTCGAAACATCGGAATTTCATTATATGCAGTAGCAATGGAAAAAGAATCTGCTTTTACCGTAAAATCAAATTGAGCATTGTTGGGTGTAACGCCTGTATACAATGCATTCATTTTAAAAGCAGCATCTGCCAGCCGGAAGGTAGCATCACTTAGTTTTATTGTTCCGTTGTTCACTTCCAGTTTGACCTTCAGGTTTTTTACAAGAGTGCCATTGTAATCAATTGTATTGGCAGCGGCTGCAACAGTTACCCACAGGTTGTCCGGTATCATTACCACTCCGGTGCCCGAAGCGGTATCTGCCGCTGTATGTACTGAGTCTGTATTTGCGAAAGCCGTAAATTCATTGAGATTGATATGATTGGTATGCAGCGTAAATTGTCCTTGAAGTGTTTCATCATTTCCTGCAAAATAATTGATCACGTTGCTCATATAACCATTGAGGCTAACCGCAGTATTGCCATAAGTAGTTTCAAAAGCATCAAACCACATTTTATCCTGTTTAAAGCGAAACCTGCCACTGCTGATTAAAAAAGGTTTGGGAAACGATTCTGTTTGCACCGTTATGTTTTTTACGTTGAGTGTACCCTCGTTTAAAAGCAGGTTGTAACGCCCCGCCTGTGCATCGCTTTGTTTTCCTTTCAGTGAAAGATTGGCTTCTATTAATCCATCCACATCATATCCTTCTATAGCAAACACCTTGTATATTTTTCCCAGGTTAAGTGTGCCCTCCGATACAATATCGTATTCAAGATCGTTGGGATTTTTTACAACTGCTTTTACCAAAAACGGCTGCTCTTCAAATTCAAAACTCACCGGTTGTATATGAATGTTGGTGCCCGATGCCTGCCCGGTTGTATTAACGATTTCAGAAATTATTTTTATTTTTTCTATTGGTCGCGGATAATACGGCGTTTGAATAGATCCGTTATCCATTGCCAGCCTGGCTTTTGTTACCGGAAATAATTTTTTATCGGGATTGTAAACGCCTTTGCTTTCCACTATAACCAAGGCGTCGCCGGAAAGCTTTATACTGTCAACCGGAAGAAATTGAGTAATGTCCTGCAAGCGAATATTGCCGGTAAGCGAAGCCTCTATATAGGGTTCCTGCGGCGAGCTAATACTCAGTTCACCTTTAATGGCATTTTTCAGGGCAATGGCATGCAGTTCTTTAATGGTTAAAATGGTGTGTTTGTAATTACTGTCGGCACAAGAACTGTTGAGCGCAAAACTGATATCATGAATAGATTCGGGCAGCGAGGCGTATTTGAAATAACCATTTTTAAGTGTTGACTGTAATTTAAAGCGCGGTATGCTTGTAACCACAATATCCTTTCGCCATTTTGCAGGATTTTGTCCTTTTGAATATTTGCCTTCAGCTTCCAGGTCGGCGGTATAAGTTCCTTTGATTGCTATTTCTTTTAATCCCAGCGCCTGGGCCCATTTTTCAAGATCAATCGAAGTTTTTATACGCGATTTTATATACGGCTGTTCCAGTCCTACGGTATGCGAAGCTGCATTGAAGTATCCGTTACCGAGAGAAAAATGCAGTGAGTCGATTCTAACATCCATACTATCTGCATTGAGCGATGGAATACGCGCCTGCATGGTCAGCAGCAGGTTTTCTACCGGGGTTGGCGCTCCTTTATAAGCAATATAACCGTCCTTGATTTTCAGCCCCATGTCCAGTGTTGGCATCACATTGTTTTCGGTTACGTACTGGCCTTTCAATGTCATATTAAAATCTGCTGAACCTTTCACTTTGGTATCGTCCAGCCATGCATCCATGTCCGATGGAATAACGCTGATAATTTCTTCCAGCGTGGTTTTAGGCGATGCGAGATGAAAATCCATGTCATACCCGTTTTTAAGGAAATTGAAAACGCCGCTGAATTGAACGGGTAATCGATTGATGCGAATCCTGTTTTTTTCAAATACCAACGCCAGTGAATTGGTGTTGACCTTTGTAATGAGTTTTGCCTGAATGGATTTTTTATTTACATAAGGGTTTCCACTGTATATAAAACTAACACTGTCAGCTTTTAGCCGGGTAGTAAGATCGAATATATCTTTAGATAAATCGCCTTTGCCCGTATAATTAAGGTTGGAGATAACAATTTGTAATGGAATAGAACGATCCGAGTACTCCAGGTTGCTGTTTTCAATTACAATGCTTTCAAGCCGTAGTCCTGTGCTGCCGGCGCTGGTGTCGGACGTAGTTGGTTTTTTGGACTGATAAATATTGTAATTGGCCTGCCCTTTTTCATTTACCTGTACGTTCACATTTGCCTGGGAAAGAAATATCTGGTTGATTTTGATCGATTCCGAAAACAATGTGGTAAGGTCAATGCCAAACGCTATTTCCTTGGCGTTGATGAGCGTGTCTTTTTCAAATGGCGCCGACCCGGTAAGGCTTACTTCGTGTAGCGTAAGCGTTAGTGCCGGAAAATGATTGAAGAAAGAAAGTCTTGCTTTTGAAAACTCCAGTTTGCTGGTGATAACGCTATTGGCCCAGCCTTTGATTTTTTGTGCGATTGTATCGGGAAATAAATAAGGAAGTATAAAAAGTAATGTAACTAAACCGGCAATGGTAATGCCGGCTACCCTGGAAACTTTTACCAGCGTCCGCCTGAAAGTAGATTTCATAGTATTGAGATATAATCTGCAAAACTACCGTTTATAACTATTTGTTTTACATAGGCGTAAGTTTTACCTTTTGATAAGATACTGAATCAATAAGTAAATTTTAGGTGTATGTAAAACGTAATAATCATGATTGTCTTTCAGGAATATATCCCGATTCCGCCAATTCTGTCAGGCTTTCAATCGACTGTATATCACCTTCCTTAATTAAAAAGCACTGTTTTGTCACCTTAAAAACATCTTCGTAATAATGGTCCGTTAAAATGATCCCTTTGTTGTTTTCCGAAGCCTCAATGATGCTGTTTTTGATCAAGTCTTTGTAAAGAGGATCAATCATCGAAAATGGTTCGTCTAACAATACAAACGGATGAGGCAGATTAATAACCAGGAGAAATTGCAGGTACTTTCTTTCACCCAAAGAAAGAGCGCCTATTTTTTGTTTTTCGATCTTATTGATGCCGGGAGCATAAAATATTTTATTTTGATCCTCTCCATCGGGGTAGTATAACGGTATCACATTTCTTACTTTGGCGGAGTTAGGCAAAAAGACTTGCTGGTGGCTAAACGCCATGATTTTTTCTTTTATATTGGATTTAATCAGCTTGCCGTTAAATGCAATTGTTCCCGTTTGAAATTTCAACGAGCCAAACAGCAGCTTTAAGAGTGTTGATTTCCCGCTTCCGTTTCTGCCGAATAACGCCAATACATCGCCTGTGTTGCATTCCAGGCTAATATTGTTCAAAATGGCCTTTGCCCCCAATTGGTACGAAACTGATTTTACAGAAAGCGTGTTTTTCACCTGAATAAAAAGTATAAGGTTGACGATAGTAAAATATTTCCTGCCCAGGTTTTGGCAATCAACTGGCGTTTTGAATAGCCGACATTGGCATAAAAGTAGTATTCAATTTTACGAAAGTAGTTAAAGGAAAGATAAGACGCCAGTAGTCCAAGCGTGGCGAAGCTCACGACCGCCGCCCAAAAATGTTGTTGCCAGATAAGTATAACGATTGAAATAATGATGTTTACTTTGTTTACATCGTAGTAGTATTTCAGAAAGAGAATAGCGTTCTTCATCTTTACTGTTTTTATAAATATAAAGTTTATTCTGCATGGTCAAACCTCATCGAATTGTATTTAACCTTTTCAATAAACTTTTGAACCATTGTGCAACGGCTATACCTTATCTTGCGCCATCAACTTTTCGGCATGCGCATTATTTCATACAATCTCAACGGCATCAGAGCGGCGATTAATAAAGGCTTTCTCGACTGGTTAAAAACGAATCCTGCCGATGTTATCTGCATCCAGGAAACAAAAGCCCAAAAAGAAAATGTAGATCATACATTGTTCAACAGCCTGGGTTACATGGACTACTGGTTCAGCGCGCAAAAGAAAGGATATAGTGGCGTGGCAGTGTTCACTAAAATACAACCCGATAATGTAGTGTATGGCACCGGTCACAAGGTGAGCGACGATGAAGGAAGAGTGATCCAACTCGACTTTGGCGATACGCGGCTGATCAATGCCTATTTTCCATCGGGTACAAGCGGGGAGATACGCCAATCGTATAAGTATGTGTGGCTAGACGAAATGTTTGAATACCTTGAAACCTTAAGGCAAACACATCCAAAGCTTATTTTGTGCGGCGACTATAATATAGCGCACAAAGAAATTGATATTCATGATCCGAAGGGAAACAAAAAGTCTTCTGGTTTTTTGCCTGAAGAAAGAGCGTGGATGGATAAATATTATGAGAACAAATGGATTGATACCTTCCGCGTATTTCACCCCGAGCCTCACCGCTACAGTTGGTGGAGCCAGCGCTTCCCCAGTGTGCGCTTAAATAATAAAGGGTGGAGAATCGATTACATCAACGTAACTGAACCTTTAAGAGATCGTTTGGTAGATGCAGAAATTTATCCCGATGTAAAACACAGCGATCATTGCCCGGTGTACCTGGAGGTAAAGGTTTAAGGTGGAGGGTGTAAGGCGTAAGACCCGTTGAACGGTAGCCAACCTTAAAGGTGACAATCTTACAACATAACAAGAGTCATTAAAATTTAATACAGAGCGGGGGCGAAAATTGCATTAGCTGGAAGCTGAAAAAGATGTTTCGGTGGTTCTGTTTTAATAATTTCGGAGGCCACGCTTGTTATTAAACCAACGTTAGATTCAGAGATTTCTACTATAGGAATGGACTCTGAGATATTTACAAAGTTCGCTAAGTTTCCATTTTTATGGTTTAGAAAATAACGCTTATCAATCTTAATAGAAGGATCAAAATAATATGTATGGAAACCTGAAGGAATTTTAAAAACAATTTCATCACAAATACGATTAGATATTTTTAGCGCTTTCCTTTTTACAGAAGTTTCCAATACTGTGTCTGGCGTGCTGGTCACATACTTCCAATATATTGTGTCGTTATTGAAGTACTTTATATATTGTTTTTGTGTGCTGTCTAGATATAGCATCCATTCCATATAGATTCCATTTAAAATATCAAAACGGTAGTTGCCAGCTTTAATATTATATACCATCAAGGTTCCGCTTTTAGACAATTCTTCTTCTGGAAGAATATCCGTATAAGCTTTGTAAGAAATGTCATAGCGGACCACGCCCTCAAAATATTGAGCTTTGGCGGTGAGACATATAATGAAATTTAGAATAAAACATAGAGTTTTCATGTTGGAAAATTAAAGAAAATAAATTTTAACGCTTAATGTTGGTTATGTGCAGGTTTCCAGCTTTTAAGAAGTTGGAAACCTTTTGCTAATTGCTGATAGCCGACGGCTGATGGCAATTGCTCTTTTATTATTTGACTTTAGTCAAATGCTGGTATTGCAAAAAAAGTAATTTTGAGAAAGACAGTTATAGCTGATGGCTGATTGCTGAAAGCTGATAGCTTCCGGCGGTCTATCATCCATTTTACGTAATTTACTCAACGCTATGTCGTTTTAGTAAAGTGCCAGTATATATTTGCGCCCCAAAACCTCAATCTCTTCAATCATGGAACTTTTGATCGCTATATTA
>JBQCFW010000165.1:0-12836 GCA_051958655.1 Agriterribacter sp.
GAGGCAGCGTAATACCAGTAAAATCAATGAATTTGAAGGATATCCACAATTGAAATGTGGATTTTAAAAAGAAAAAAAGTAACAAAAAAAGAAAAAAGTTAATAGTAATAATAGTGTCTACTTTTTTCAGGACATGACACAGCCATCAGCGTTGAGCAATCGCTTTTATACCCTCCACCTTACACCATATACCATACACCCTCTACCTTACACCCCCGGGCATACTATTTGCTTTTCGTATCACAACACCCTTCAAATTATTTTCATCACTTAAAACAAGTGTTATGTCAGACGATAAAACAAAAACAGGTAAGGCCGACGACATCCGTATAGATAAAAACGATAACAACGAACTCGCTTATTGGTCGGCCAAATTCGGAGTAACTAAAATAGAACTCATAACCGCCATCGAAAAGGCCAATAGTCCTTTAGTTGAAAAAGTGGAAGCACAGATAAACAAAATGAAGAAAACGCCAAGCGCCTGAGGTAAAATTTCTCATTCTTTTATCCTTCACTTCTCACCCAAAAATCGTAACATGATCAAAAGAGACGGAGAACGAACAAGTGTATGGCAGGATACTCCCCGCCCGTATACAACAAAACACACCGATGCTGTTGAAAAACATTTTGATGTTATTATAGCAGGCGGAGGTATTACCGGCATCAGCACCGCACTTCAACTGCAACTGGCCGGTAAAAAATGCCTGGTGCTGGAAGCAGAAAATATTGGTTTTGGCACTACGGGAGGAACCACGGCGCATTTGAACACGTTGCTCGACACACCGTACACAACCATCAGCAAAAACTTTGGAGAGGAAAACGCAGCCTTGGTGGCCAAGGCCACAGGCGAAGCATTGCAACTCATAAAAAACAATATCGACCGGTTTGGCATCAGTTGCGGGTTTGAGCATGCCGATGCCTATCTTTTTGCGCAGGATGAAAAGCAACAAAAAGAACTGAAAGACATAATAGAAGCGTCGAAGAAAGCCGGGTTAAATATGGATACCAGCAGCACCATTCCCGTTCCTGTTGATTATATAGCGGCGGCGCGTGCAACAGGTCAGGCCAAATTCAATCCCCTCAACTACCTGTATGGAATAGCCGAAGCATTTGAAGCAGCCGGTGGCACTATTGTTCAACATACACGTGTGCAGGGGGTAAAGGATGCGGAGCCGCTGGAAATATTAACCAACACTACCAGCTTTACAGCCACCGATCTTATTTATGCCACCCACATTCCGCCAGGGGTTAACCTGCTGCATTTGCGATGTGCGCCCTATCGCTCGTATGCTATGGCGGTAACCCTGAAAAACGATGACTATCCCTCAGACCTTGCATACGACATGCAAGACCCTTATCATTATTACAGAACGCAGGTGGTAAACGGACAGCCTTATTTGATAGCGGGTGGCAAAGACCACAAAACGGGGCACGAACCCAACACCCTGCGCCCGTTCCTGGAACTGGAAAGCCATGTGAGGAAATATTTTGCCGTGGCAGACATTGCTTATCGCTGGTCTTCGCAATATTATGAGCCCGCCGATGGATTGCCTTATATTGGTCATTTGCCGGGACATCCGGAACACCTGTATGTAGCTACGGGCTTTGGTGGCAATGGCATGACTTACAGCCACGTATCAGCGCAGTTGCTTACATCGCTCATATTGCAGCAAAGCAGCGAATATGAAAAACTTTTTGATCCCAACAGGCTGAAGCCCGTTGCAGGATTTGTTAGCTTTTTACAGCATAACCTCGACGTTGCAAAACAATATATAAACAGGCTGATGCCGGCGGAAAAAATAACGGAACTGGCTGATATTGCACCTGGCGAAGGAAGAGTTGTAAAATTTGAAGACGAGCGAATAGCTGTTTACAAAGACGATAAGGGAACAATGCACGCCATAGACCCTGTTTGTACTCATTTGAAATGCGAAGTAAGCTGGAATGCAGCAGAAAACTCGTGGGACTGCCCCTGCCACGGAGCCAGGTATGGTATTGATGGCAATGTACTGACAGGACCGGCAGACAAGCAGCTTGATAAAATTGAATTAACAACGGAGTAATACACATGAACCACTGCGGGTTACTTTTTATACTTAAGTGAAAAGATAACAATGAGAATATTTATCAGCGCTGAAAATGCGTTGGTGATCACAACCGGGTAATCTTGCTGAACAGTTCCATACCAGATCCACAATCCTAAGCCTGCCAGCAATATAAGTATCATGGCAAGTGACAGCTGCTCGGCGTGCCTGGTCCGGATGATTTTGATCAATTGGGGCAGCATGGCAATTGCAGTAAACACACCTGCCGCAATGCCAATATAAATCGGTTTAATATCCATATATCAACTCCTGGCTAACATTTATCTTCTTGCTTTAATATAACTGGCCGCAAAATATCCCGCCAACAACCCGGCAATAAGCGTTCCTCCTGTTTTAAAAATTTTCTGAACTGCTCTTTTTCCCACAGGTTCGTATTGCCCCTTTGTATTCATATTAAAATCAACGGTACGCATCACATTTCCGTCTGTAGGTGGCATGTCGGGTGCAGACCGAAAATATTTTCGCATGATCATACCTGTAAGCCTGTTACTGGCCTTGGGCGACAGGCTGTGTCCGGCTTTTAACAATCTCGGCGTAATGCCCACAAAAATGCAGGAACGAGGATAAATCGTTGCCTTTACAATTTGTTTAGCCAGCGTGCGGGCGTCTGCCAGTATTGGCCCGGGATGCAGCTTTTTTCCTGTAAAATTGCCGGCATGTTCAATACCCGGCGTATTGAGGAAACCGGAAAACATATCGCATACTTTTATACCCGGCCATCCTGTGAGTTCTTCGCGCAATGCCTCCGAAAATCCTCTCACCCCAAACTTACTGGCCGTATAGCCGGCACCGTAAGGCACAGGGTAAAACCCACCGATTGAAATGTTATTGATAATAATACCAAACCCCTGTTTTTTAAAAACAGGCAGGGCAGCGTGGGCACCATTCATATATCCCACCAAATTGGTAGACACTACTTTTGTGCTCACTTCAATAGGCGTCTTGTCAAACTCGCCGGCGGCCAATACGCCTGCATTATTTATCCACGCGTACAAACTTCTCTTCCAGTCAACAGCCTGCTTAGCCAACTCCTGTACGGCTGTGGCATCGGTAACGTCCGTTACTACCACCAATACTTCTGAACCCAGTGTTCGGCATTGCTGTGCTACTTCTTCCAAAGCAGGCTCGTTCCTTCCGGCAATGACCAGGTTAGTCTGATGCCGTGCAAACTCAAGGGCGGTCGCCCGCCCCGCTCCGCTCGAAGCTCCCGTAATTACAACCGTCTTGTTTTTCAATATGTTTGTTTCCATTACGCTTTTTGCTGTTACTGCAAAACAATCATGCCGGAGCACCGATAACATCCGGATTTTTATAGTTCAGCATTTCGAAAAACATTTGTTTAACCAACCTGTTGCCGCTCCTTGGCCTTGGCCCCGTAATTGTATGCTTGTTTAGCAGGGTGTTGTTTGCACGCAGCGAGAGATCTGCAAAGAGTTCATCCCGACTGATACTTTACCAGCCGGCAAAATTATTCAAGACTTTTTCACGCCCGCTTAAATTGTAAATTATGCAACACATGAGCCTGGAAAAAGAAAAAATTCAAGTGGATTATACACAGCCTGGTGTTCCAAAGCATGTAAGCAATTTTATGCCCGATGTGTACAGAGATGGCGACGAATATTTCTGTGTTCTCGGTTGCGGCGAAACGGCAATAACAGCTTCCGGCAACTCCGTTAACGAAGCAATGGATGCCTGGGAAAAAGCTTACACGCTGAAACAGGATATTTCTTAACACCTTCCCTTTTCATTTTAACGCTCTGCAGTGGCATCGTTTTTACTGCATGTAGTTAATTAAAAATAAAGACATGAAAACAAACAATAAATATGTGCTTATTACCGGGGGTACCGTGGGCATTGGTTATGAACTGGCAAAAGTATTTGCAGCCAATCAGTACAACCTGCTGTTGGTGGCACGTACGCAAAATGATCTGCTGCAAACACAAAATGAATTAGAGGCACAACATGGCATTGAAGTAACGGTTTTTCAAAAAGATCTCTTTGACGCTGACGCAGCTTTTGAACTTTATGAAGAAGTAGCAGCAAAAAATATAAAGATAGATGTGCTGGTAAACAATGCCGGACAAGGCCACTACGGTGAATTTGCCGAAGTAGATCTGGCAAAGGATATCGAAATCATTCAACTCAATATTACTTCGCTGGTGGTGTTAACCAAATTGTTTTTAAAAGACATGTTGCAACGTGGCGAAGGTAAAATTCTGAATTTATCGTCTGTAGCAAGCAAGTCTCCTGGTCCTTACCAGGCAGTGTATCATGGCACGAAAGCCTTTGTACAGTCATTTAGCGAAGCTGTTCGCAACGAGGTAAAGGACAAAGGCATCACCGTTACCGCATTGTTACCTGGCGCAACCGACACCGACTTCTTCAGGAAGGCCGATATGCTGAATTCTAAAATTGTAACCGAAGGCAGGCTCGACGATCCCGCCAAGGTGGCTCAGGATGGGTTTGATGCATTGATGGCGGGAGATGACATGGTAATATCAGGTTTCAAAAATAAAATGCAGGTTGGATTGGGAACTTTAAAATCCGACAGTTCCAAAGCGGAGCAAATCCGCAAACAGCAGGAACCGGCAACAGAAAAAAAATCATGATTCAAAAAGTACAACAATACATCGCCAGTAAACGAGATATTTATGAAAGCAGCGGTTACTTAGCTGAAAGTTATCATTGCTGAAGCTGCGCCGCAATTGCTTTTACCAGCCCGGGCTCCGTTTTTCCTTCCATCTTCCACCCGCTTTTCAATGCGCGCACAATACCGAAATGATAACCATTGAGCGCTATATAAAACTGCGTGTATTGCGAACCGTTAAAACTTTCTTCTATAGGGATGGCTTCGCCATTGTAATCCGTCCCATTATAGTTAAACGCCAAGGAGATTACATTCTTCTGTAAATGTTTTATAAATCCCTTTAAAAATTCAATCAGCTCTTTGCGTTGTGCAGCAGTACTGGCATTCCAGCTTTTTTTGCCGGCAGTTTTGTGAGCTATTTTCAGCTTAATACCCGAAAGCGTTGTGCTGTAATCATCGGCATTGAGCTTTTCTACATTTTGGTGAGCCAGTATATACCAGTGATAATCTGTGCCTACCTTAGCACCAGAACCTTTGGGAGCTTTGCCTACACGCCTTTTGGTAACTGAATAAAAAATGCGCCACACTTCCGGACTGATTTTGGTTTCCTGCCACCGTCCCCGGTCGTAATTCCAGGTATGAGTTTTCCCCACTTTCATCCCGGTGTAAAACTTGCCGTTGTGCATTTTGTAGGCATCAAAAGTGTTTGCAGGTTTGCTTTTGCGCTTTGTTGTGTTGGTAGATTTACTCATACTCGTAACGCAGGTAATATCGTGCCACCGGCATATCACACCTTGATGCGGCGTTCAGCACAACGCGGCATAATTTTTACAACAGTTAACAAGGGCAAATGAGCCCGATATTAAACTTCATCAGTAAACGTTATTTTATGAACACACATAAGGGAAAACCATCCGGAGATCCAAAAGAGGAAAACCAGCAGAAATCGAAGCCTTCTGAAAAATTACACACCCATACAAGATTGTCAACCGAAAAATACATAGACGAAGAGGGATTAGACGAGACTGTAAAACCCAAACACCCTAACCGAAACACTCGCAAAGAAAAGGCGACCAACGCCCAGGGATATAAAAATTAGTATTGTTTTTTGTGGCGTAAACTTCGCTGAAACCTCATAATATTCTTTTGTCATGCAGCCAGAGGCAGTTAAAGTTCTTTGCGCCGTGGCTCCGTTGCGTGCGTTGCAGGAACATTCTTGAAACGTCCTGTCATCCGCCTATTTCATCTTCTAATAAGGCGCGGATCAAGGCGCTCCATTGCAATTCCGAAAATCCCAGCATTGCTCCCGCTCCTACCAGTGTGTTGCGGATATTGTCGCCCGTATTATCCGTATCATTGTTTATTCTCTCATTACGTCCATGGTAAGACGCAGCAAGTTGATTACCACTCCTGGCAACCTGGAACGAAGAACTGGCTCCCTCTTTAAAAAAATGGGCGGTTTCTTTTTCAGCGCTGGTAGGATCAGCGCATACGTCCAACCGCATGGCTAATGATTCGTCTTTTAAATCACGATTGCGTAAATCGTCTATAAGCGCTACCTGCACCCAGTCAAAGCCCTCGCCTGCCCCTGGTCCCGGGCCGGGAACATTTATCTTAATGTAATCTTTTTCCCGTATCAGCCTGTGCAATTTTTTCCCATTCTGATCTACAAGCGTAAACTCAGCTTTTTCATTACCCGCCAGCTCGCTCCAAACCTTTGGGTTTAACAGTCTTTTACAGGCGCGTACAAACACTTTTCTTGCTTCGCCTCGCGTTTGCAATACTCTTTTTACATTCAGGTCGTTTTCTTTTCCCCGCTTGTTATCGGGAATAACTGTTTGTTCCATAACATTTGTTTTAACGGTATAACCAGGATACACAACTCAGGTATTAAAGCTGCTGCACAATATGTGCCACGCATAAAACCATCATCAGTACACCACTCACTTTATACAAAATAAACTTTCTCCGAAGCCCGTACCTGATCGTATGGAACAATCCTGCAGATAATTAAAAGAGCTTAACCACATGGCATGAAAATATATTCTCCAATTAGATGGAGATATGCTCGCGGTCAAAGCAGCTTCGCTGTTTTGTTTGATCAGGTTCGTTGCGAGACTGCGAACGATCATTTTTATTCACTTACATACTTTCAGACAACAAATTATTATGGGGAAATTTTTTCGCAATAACGGACTCTCAATCGCTTTTTTGTTGCTCTTCATTGTTTCGTTATTTGGACAAACTGCAACGGGATTCAAAGAATACAATAAGGAACAACAACAGGAGGGACAAGCGCCGGTAGGCTTGAGCGAATACCTTCGGTCGGGTCATTTTTTACAGTCCACTTTTGAAAACTGGGAAAGCGAGTTCCTGCAAATGGCGCTGTTTGTGCTGCTTACTATTTCGCTGCGTCAGAAGGGCTCGTCTGAATCAAAAAAAATGGATGGAAGCGAGGAACCTGTTGACCGGGAGCCAGACCCTAATAAAAAAGATGCACCTTGGCCCGTAAAAAAAGGAGGATGGATTTTATCAATCTACAAGCATTCTTTAACCATTGCGTTGTTGCTACTCTTCCTGGCTTCATTTGCAGTACACTTGTATGGTAGCCTGAAAGATGAAAATGAAAAGCTTGCTCAAAAAGGATTGCCCACTGAAAGCCTCGGGCAATATATAGCGGACAGCAGGTTTTGGTTTGAATCATTTCAAAACTGGCAAAGTGAGTTCCTCTCTGTTTTTGCTATTGTTGTGTTATCTATTTTTTTGAGGCAGCAGGGCTCGTCGCAGTCAAAACCTGTAGATGCACCGCATGATGAAACCGGGGAATAGAGAAGAAAGGTATAAGGTAAAGGGTGTAAGGTAAAGGGTGTAAGGTATGGGTGTTGCGGCAACAACGCTAAACCGCAAACGACAAACCGCCAACATGTATCCACTTCAAAATGCAAACGATCTTTCGGTAATTATCAACGACATTGGCAACCGCCCTGTTGTAATGCTCGGCGAGGCATCGCACGGCACACATGAATATTATACATGGCGCACGGCGCTTTCAAAACGTTTGATTGAAGAAAAGCAATTTCAGTTTATAGCAGTGGAGGGCGACTGGCCGGATTGCTACCTGATCAATCGCTATGTAAAAGGTTATGAGGATGCGGGTACCGGTATACGTGAGGTACTTGAACAGTTTGACCGTTGGCCTACCTGGATGTGGGCAAACTGGGAAATTGCGGCGCTCGCCGAATGGTTGAAGGAGTTCAATAAAACACTGCCAAAAGAAAGAAAAGTGGGGTTTTACGGGCTGGATGTATACAGCCTGTGGGATTCTATGAAAGCCATCATGAATTATCTTCAAACGGCAGATACGCAAGCAGCGCAATATGTTAAGCAGGCCATTGCCTGTTTTGAACCTTTCCACGAAAATGAGCAGCAATATGCCCGGCATTCGATGACAAAACATTGCAGGGAAGAAGTGGTGGCTTTGCTTAGAGCGCTCAGGTTAACGTCACCAGTGGGAAATGGCGACATGGAAGCGGGGTTTAATGCAGAGCAGAATGCACTGATAGCAGTAAATGCAGAAAAATATTACCGCAGCATGATGAGCTGGGATAATGAAAGCTGGAATATTCGCGACAGGCACATGATGGAAACCTTGCAACGGCTTTTACATCTGCATGGCAAAGCAGCAAAAGGCATTGTGTGGGAACACAATACACATATCGGCGATGCGCGGGCTACAGATATGCATGGGGCGGGCATGATAAATATTGGTCAACTGGCACGTGAAGAATGGGGAAAGAACAAGGTATATCTTACCGGATTTTCGGGGTATAAAGGCACTGTAATAGCAGGCGAAGAATGGGGTGCACCTATGCAGGAAATGAAAGTGCCTGAAGCGAGTGCCGATAGTATAGAAGGGTTGTTGCACAACGAATACCACAGCAATGGCCTTATTATCTTCAACCAGCAGGAAGAAAAAAAGCATTATCAAAAAATTGGCCACCGGGCAATAGGAGTGGTATACAATCCTGCAAAGGAACGGCGTGGCAATTACGTTCCTTCGGTGATGGCTGAACGTTATGACGCGCTGCTCTATCTGGATGATACTTCCGCGTTGCACCCATTGCATCTGCATCCGCACAACCAAAAAATGCCGGAAACTTATCCTTTCGGATTGTGATATCAGGAGAGGTTTGTTGTTTGTCGGCTGTCGTAATAATGGTGTAAAGGATCTTTCCTATTGGTTGGATGTCTTTCCATACTTGCCTATGATTGTGCCTTTCGCAAGAATGTGCGGTTTCATCACCTGCAGCAACTCTTCTTTCGATGCCCCTGGCGCAAGGTCAAAAGCAATATCCAGCGCAAACACATGAAAATAGTAACGATGTATGCCGTTTGGAGGACAAGGCGGATGATACCCCGTTTTCCCGGCAGAATTGCTGCCGGAAATTCCGGGACTAAAATTTTCTTTCAGTACTGATGCAGGTTCTATATTCCACACAATCCAATGGTCGTATGTGCCGCCGGGGGCATCGGGGTCTTCGACTATAAGAGCGAGTGTTTGCGTCTCGTCGGGAATATTGCTGATGTTGAGCGGAGGATTGATCCCCTCACCTTTGCAGGTATACTTAACCGGTATATCCTCTTCGTGCGCGAATGCTTCGCTCGATACATCAAGTTGCAGTGTTTTTGTTGTTTCCATGATCACCGTATTTAGAAGTATCCAATACTATATCGCAACAATTCGTTTGCCACGATTCCGGGCTGGCTTTTAGGATTTAACAGGCGTAACCAGGACTCATAACATATTATCAATATTTTTTTCGTTTAATCCATCCCTTAACCGGGCACAGAAATTTCAGTACAGTAGGCGCTACCCTAGAGAGGGCTGCACCTACGGCGCAGAAATAAAAGATGTTGACGAATAGTTACAACAGATAGCACCTACGGTGCAGAAGCGACCGCTTAATCATAGTTATTTTATAAAAGTTGATAGCTAGAACGTCTCGCGCCAGAAAATTTTGCAGGAAGCGAAAATTTGAAAGAACGTGGGCACGTGTAACCGAAGCAAATATTCTTACTTTGTCCTATCTTGAAAAAAAATTTTTTGTACAATGGCAATGTTTAAAAAATCCGCGCTGGCGATCATGATCTTTTGTATGGGAATTACTGCATTTTCCCAATCTTCCAGGTCCAGGCAGGAGTTTTATTCCATCAAGTTATATCACTACACCACACCGGAGCAGGAATCGGTGCTCGACGATTATCTTGCAAAAGCATTTATACCCGCCCTGCATAAAGCCGGTATTAAACACGTAGGAGCCTTTAAACCGGTAAGCAACGATACGGCAACGGATAAACGATTGTATGTTATTATACCGCTCAACTCGCTGGAGCACCAGGTAAAACTAATTTCGCAGCTGGATAAAGATGCTGCCTACCAGCAGGCGGGCGCGACTTATATAAATGCTACTTACAATAACCCGGCTTATACGCGTTTGGAAACCATGCTGCTGAAAGCGTTCAGCACAGCGCCGGTAATGCAATTGCCGGCTCTGAAATCGTCGAAGGCCGATCGCATTTATGAATTGCGGAGTTATGAAAGCCCAACGGAGAAATTATATGTGAATAAGGTACACATGTTTAACGAAGGAGGTGAAGTGCCGCTTTTTAAACGCCTTAATTTTAACGCGATATTTTACGCAGAAGTAATTGCAGGCAGCCACATGCCTAACCTGATGTACATGACCAGCTTTGAAAATATGCAGGATCGCGATGCGCATTGGGATACGTTCCGCAACGATGCAGAATGGAAAACCCTTTCTGCCAAACCCGAATACCAGAAAAATGTTTCCCGCGCTGAAATTACATTGATGAGGTCGATGCAGTATTCAGACTATTAGAGTTGAGTAGTTTGGAGTTTGGGGTTTAGAGTTAGGAGTTCAGGGTTTGAAATCGGTAAACTGTAAACCCCAAACGACAAACCCCAAACAATAAACACCAAACAATAAACACCAAATCTGAACTACAAACCTTCTTTCTCTATCAGTCCTATTTGCCTTGAATGCGTTATTGCCTCGGCGCTGTTATTGAACAGGCAGGTAAACACACCGGTATCCTTTTCGAGTTGCTGCAAAAGCGTGCGGGTAGCCAGCTCTTTTTTAGTGTATACATTCCTGATATAAATGGCTAATATCCTGCCCTCATATTTTTCGGCTATCTGCCGGTAAATAAAAGGATCGTGTTGTGTATTATCGCCAAGCAATATAAACTGCTGGTTAGGAAAAGTTTCGAGTATACGTACAATTCGCAGCAGTTTTGCATTGTGTTTGGTTTTGCCGGTAGCAAATAACTGGTACCAGCGTTTCACCTGGCTCAGCAAAAAAGCGCCTTCGGGCAACTTGTTGTAAGTAAAAAAATCATGCAGGTAATCATAGAGGTTCCACTCGCTGCTCGATACATAAAAAAACGGGTTGGGCGCATCGGGTGTAGTATGCGAAGCAGCAAGCAACCGGTAGTGCAAGGCAGTGTCATCAAAAATTTTACGCGTGCGAGGATTGGTTGAAAACAGCGCTCTCAATCTTCTTATAATAGTAGCGGAATGAGATACCATTACCGTGTCATCTATATCCGATATAAATCCATATTGCGTTATATGCGGCACAAAAAGTTTGCCTCTTCCGGTTGTAACAAATTCATTATGCCGGTGCTGTATTTCCACCTCATGCCATCCTGCCGGAGCAGCCTGCTCAGATTCCCATTCAAACTTAATAAACCCATCGGTTTCGGTTACCTGTTGAAGTTGCTGATCGTTCCAAAGCAACGATACCGGCTCGCCCGGCAACGGTTTCACAAAAAACAATTGCAGCAAATGCCACATATTGGGCAATAACCGGGTAGTATATTTTTTCCTGGTTACGGGCTTGCCGGCAAAAAGATGTCCATACACAATCAGGTCGTGCTTGTGCCCGTACCCATGGTATACCTTGATATATTTTTCTTTTCGGGTGCTTTTAAACAACGGTATGAAATTTTCATTTAAACAAGTATGGCAAATAATACCCATCCGGTTAATGCAGAAACTGTGCCTTTAAAAATACTATTTGTCGTTAATCCCGGCTCTGGAAACGGAAATATCGACTGGAAGCAGGAAATAAACAATTATTTCGATGGATCGCCGCACGTGGCTGAACAATTTGAGCTTCCCAATCCATGCAACAAGCAGGAAATTACCGATAAAATCATTTCGTTTAAGCCTGACCGTGTGGTAGCAACGGGCGGCGACGGAACAGTGAAGCTGGTGGCGGAATGCATTCCTGAACAGCACATACTGTTGGGAATTTTACCCGCCGGATCAGCCAACGGGCTTGCAAAGGAACTGGGAATTCCTTCCACGCCTAAAGAAGCGCTTGATGTTGCTACGGGCAATTTCAGCCAAACAATTCATTTGGTAAAAGTGAACAATGAAATTTGCATACACCTGAGCGATATTGGTTTTAACGCTTATGTAGTAAAAAAATTCGATCAACTGGAACATCGCGGAATGTGGGGTTATATAAAGGCAGCATGGAAAGTATTGTGGCAGCACGATAAAATGGAACTATCCATACAGGTAGATGACAATTACATACGAAGAGAAGCAGCGATGGTGGTGATAGCCAACGCGACGCGCTATGGCAGCGGCGCTTTGATCAATCCTGCAGGCAGGCTGAACGACGATTTGTTTGAAGTGGTAGTGGTTAAGAAAATTTCATTTGCAGAAATATTTAAAATGATGGTAACACACCGCCCTTACGACAAAACTAAAACCGAATTGTTTCAAACGAGGGAACTAACCATCCGAACAAAGAAAAAAGTGCATTTCCAAGTAGATGGTGAATACCTGGGAAAAGTAAAAACGGTGCAGGCAAAGCTGCTTCCGCAGGCAATTAAAATCGCATTACCGGAACAGGAGAGCTAGCGATGAGCTATCAAGCTATCAGCTTTCAGCGATCAGCCATCAACCCAATCTCAAATCAGAAATCACTGGTGTCCGGTAAAAATAAAAAGTTTACAGTTATTATTTGATTTAAGGCATAGGGCGGGGAACTTTTGAGAGAAATGGCAAAGCATGCCCCTACCCGGAAAGGTCAAGTTGCAATTGCAGG
>JBQCFW010000166.1:0-17090 GCA_051958655.1 Agriterribacter sp.
GCTACTCTGTTTGCTTTTTATGCTTACCTGGTGAGCGTGCAATATATTGGCGCCACCAAAGCCAGTTTACTAGCTTGTGTTGAACCTTTGGCAGCAGCCTTTTTTGCAGTGATCTGGCTGAAAGTTCCTTTTGGCGCTTATGAATGGACAGGAACTTTTTTTATAGTGAGTACGGTAGTGTTGATAACGCTGGAACGACAACGGGCAGATGCCATTACCTAAACGGTGTGCTTATCCGTTAGTTGCCAGGCTCAGCGTTTAGTTGTACATTAGGTTTACCAACTACTTAATACACAATGGTCGTTAAAAAATTGTTCTTTAGCTATTCAAGGGTAGACGGTACCGCATTTGCTCAAAAGCTGGCTTTGGATTTAAAGAAGGAAGGATTTGATGTATGGATAGACCAGGAGGATATAAGAGCCGGCAGTGAATGGGACATGGAAATTGAGAAAGCACTCGAAAGCTGCGACTGCCTGCTTTTTCTTGAATCGGAGAAATCAGTGGTATCTAACAATGTACTGGACGAAGTGTATTATGCGCTGGAGCAACGTAAAAAAGTAATACCTGTAATTATACACGACAGCAAAACGCCTTACCGGTTGCAACGCCTGCAGCATGTTGATTTTTCGAAAGACTACGACAAGGGATTGGCCCAGTTGATACGCGAGCTTAAGCGAGAAGCTACAGGGGTGACTGTGCCGCACCCGAACGGGAGTAAATTACTTTTAAAGAAGATGATACCAGTGATCATCGGGCTGGTGCTTTTTTATGTTGCAACATTTTTTCTTTTAAATCAGTCGAATAAAAAAACTACGGAAAATATTGCTGAAATGCCGGCGATGAAAGTGAATGATTATGTGGGGCGATGGGAGCTTGTCAGCATCCGGCCCGAAGCAAAAATGAGCCGGGCCATGCTTAAAATAGAAGCAGTAGATACAAACAGGATCAACATCAACAGTTCGTTGCAATTTTTTTATAAACCGGATAACGATACTTTACACCTGAGTGTTTTTAATGGTTTTGCAAATTGTTCGGGTTGCACATTACAAAAAGAAATGAAATTGGCAACGGAGGATGTAGCGATTGGCTCTAACCACTTTACCATTTTAAAAACAGATGGTCCCGAAGGGAAAGCAGGCGATACTATTGCCTCGCGTGGAAACAATGAATCTATCAAAGCTTTTAGTACGTTGCATTTTATAAGCGACACTGCTGCAGTAATCAAAGTACAATCAACAGTACCTGTTGTGCTGAAGGCAGGGATAACGATGGAGCCTTTTGTGTATGAGTTCAGGTTTAGGAAAGTTGGATTATGAGGCAACCGATAATGTAAGGTGCCCACCCAGCCCGTCTTTTATGATGCGCATTAATGTTGATAGGCGGATATCGCTTGCGTCGTTTTCAATTCTTGAAATGTACGATTTTGTTTTTCCACATTGTGCCGCCAATTGTTGCTGCGTCATATTTTGTTTTTCTCGCATTTCCTGAATGAGCGCTCCAAGTCTGAATGCTTCAAATTCCTGTTCATAAGCTTCTCTTTTTGCTGTACCACGCTTGCCATATTGTTGATCAATATGCTCTGTAAAAGACAGCATGTTTTTATTTCTTATTTTTTTCATGGAAATACTGTTTCTTAATTTTTTGCGCTAGCTCAATTTCACTTTTAGGAGTTTTTTGGCTCTTCTTTTGAAAACCATTTGCTACAACTATTAATCGGTCTTTTTCGAAGAATGCGAAACACCTGAATATGTTACTGCCAACCTCCACTCTTATTTCATAAATCCCATCAGTTCCCTCAATATGCCGGAAATATTTTTGAGGTATCCACTCAACTGTAGAAATCAATTGCAATGTCCAGTTAAACTTCTTTTGAACTTCTGGTAAGAGACTATTAAAAAAGTCTAAATAATAATGTTTATAATAAACGATTTGCCTTATTAAGTTCTGTTGCATTGCAATAGGTTAGCTCAACAAAGTTAGCTATTTAGATAACTTTGTCAAAAATTGAAAATACAGAATAGTGTATTTATTGAATCAAAATGAAGTGGTTTACAGCCGATCTGCCTGCTGCTGTAAAGGCCTCAGCCTTACCGTCACGGCAAAGCGCGACGACAAATATTTGTATTAAAAGAATGTTTGCGCGCTGAAGCAGTCTCCCACCAGGCGAAAGCTGCATGTGTTTTAAACAACGCTAAGATTTTGTCGGTATCGTACTGGTATCCTTTGGCGGATTGCGCCCGATGAATGGGTACTGTTCCAACGTCATAATTTGACCGCTTATCGGACCCGATTCGTCAGACAGCCAGTAAATGGCAGCAGCAGCTATTTCTGCAGGCCATATAATTCTGCCTGCAGGTGCATATACGTTGGGCAGATCTTTATACCAGTCATCCGCCAACCCATGCTGCCTTTTACGGATAGCTTCGTTTTCGGTTAAAACCCAGCCGGGATTAATCTGGTTAACTCTCACGCCTTCCTCGCGGAAAAGCGTATCTCCCAGGTTTTGGGTCATTGTCATTAAGGCCCCTTTCGATACGCTGTAAGCAAAAAGATTAGGCTCTCCGCTGAACGCATTCACAGATCCTATGTTCAGCACCGAACCTTTTTGTTGTCGTAAATGAGGCAAAGAGGCTTTGATCAAAGCAAACGGTGCAACCGTGTTTATTTCAATCACCTTGCGTAGCAACACTGCGTCGGTAGTATGTATGTTTGATGAGGTAACAATGGCAGCATTGTTCACAATTGCGTCAAGCTTGCCGAAAGTTTTCAATGCAAGGTCAACCAAACGCTGAGGGGCACCCTCATTCGTAATGTCTTCTATATGCAGCACCGCATTTTGCGCTCCCAATGATTGAACTACTTCTTCGCCCCATTCCTTTTCCAATCCATGCACTACTACTTTTGCTCCTTCGGCAACACAACGTATGGCAATTGCCTTGCCAATGCCCGTGCAGCTACCGGTGATGATGATGACTTTGCTGGTTAAACGCATGAAGCAATTTCTGATTTGAGATTTTTGATTTGAGATTGAACTCTGCCCGACCCAGAATAAGATCTTTCAGGCTGGCTTCCGGTGAGGCTGGCACGGAGTGTATTTTTGGATTGATAACCACTCCGCATATTTTCACACTTTCCCATTCATTTTCAAATTTTCAAATTCTCCAATTTTCAAATTAAACTGGTTTCAGCACACTTTTTACCACCTCGCCCTTGTGCATTTTTTCAAACGCTTCGTGCGAGTCGGTTACAGCCCATACACCGCCGATGATGGGTCTTACATCCAGTTGGCCGCTTGCCATTAAAGCAATTACACGTTCCCAAATTGGCCAGTTATGACTGAAGCTGCCTTGCAGTGTTACATTTTTTTGCACCAACGGGTCGAATGAAAAGTTTAACGGCTGAGGTCCCCAGCCCACTTTTGAGATGGTGCCTTTGGGGCGCACTAACTGTAAAGCCATTTTTAAAGTAACGCTGGCGCCCGCCGCATCAATTACGCAATCTGCGCCTAGTCCATCCCGTTGGGTAGCCCAGGGCATGGCATCGCCAATAATTCCTTCACAACCGTATTGTTTGGCAATCTCAATGCGATGGCGATCGGCTTCCAGTCCCACTACCGCAACCTCTGCTCCACAAAGGCGGGCCATCGCGGCGCACAAAATACCAATCGTTCCGGGGCCTAATACAATCACCCTGTCGCCGGGTTTCAAACGTGCGTTTTCAACCACCGCATTAAAAGCAACACAACTGGGCTCTGTCAGGCAAGCCTGTTCAAATGCCAGTTGGTCGGGTACTTTGTGAAGGCATCTTGCAGGCACACGCACATACTTGGTCATAGCGCCGTTTACACCATATCCAAACCCTTTCCTGTTAGGGTCTAAGTTGTACAGTCCGCTTCTTGTCATGGGGCTGTTCGGGTCAATTACTGCTGCTGTTTCGCTCACTACTCTGTCTCCTTCTTTCCAACCGGTAACCCGGCTGCCCAGCGCGGCAATATGTCCGCCAAATTCATGCCCCAGCACCACCGGGTAATTTACCGGCCAGCTATGATCGGCCGTCCATTGGTGCAGATCGCTGCCGCACACGCCAACATTGGCCACTTCCAGTAATATATCGTCGTCGCCTATTTCGGGCTTTTCTATTTCCCTTATTTCTACCGATCCTTTTTCAGGAGCATAATTTACAACCGCTGCGGATTTCATTTTATTTGAGATTTGAAATTTGAGATTTGAAATGGAGCTGATGAGGCAGCTCTATAATTTGAGATTTGAAATTTAAGATTTGAAATGGATCTGATGCAAACAACGCTACAATTTCGGTTACGAATATATGATTTGAGATTTGAAATTTGAGATTTGAAATGGAACTGACACCGTCAACGCTACAATTTCGGTTAGTATATAATTTGGAATTTAAAATTTAATATTTGAGATGCTTGAAAATCATTTGGTTGATAGAACTTGAGAAATCTCAAATCTCAAATTTCAAATCCTAAATCTCCCCGTACGCGTGAATTTTTTCGCATATCAGTCGCAGTGAGCTTTCGAGGTCTCCATCGGCTGTTTTAAAGGCATCGGCGTCTATGGTTAAAGGTGCGCCCAATACCACCAACGGGGCTCCGAATTCGGGACAGCGAATAGCCTGTTCAAGCGTAAGCCCGCCAACTGCCTGTACCGGGATTTTTACAGCGTTCACTACTTCCTTCAACTGATCGAGGGGGCTGGGCATGCGTTTGCCTTGCGCGGCTATGCCTCTCCGTTCGTCGTACCCTATATGATGAATTACATAATCGCAACCCAGGTCTTCTAACCATTTGGCTGCTTCCACCATATCTGGACAGCCGAGGTTATCGCCCATTACCTTGGCTCCAAAATCTTTTCCGGCACTCACCACGCATTTAATGGTTTCTTCGTGTGCTCTCGCCATTACCACTACATGCGTGGCGCCAGCTTTGGCCATCATCTCGGCTTCCAGGTAACCGCCGTCCATTGTTTTAAGGTCGGCTACAATGGGAACCTTGGGAAAAGCTTCCCGCAGTTTTTTTACACCGTGCAATCCTTCCGCAAGGATCAGCGGCGTGCCGGCTTCCAGCCAGTCAACACCTGCCCGCATAGCCAGTGCTGCGGTTTCAAGGGCTTCGTCAATATTGGTAAGATCGAGTGATATCTGCACAATGGGCTTCATAATCAGTGAATTTATCGTCGTTATTTAAATCCTGTTTTCTTAAAAAATGTTGTACTAAAGAGCCGATCCAAACTTATGTATACTCACTGAAAAAATTGTTCTGAAATTACCCTATTCTAAGACGAGGCTACCTCCTTTTCTGTTTTAAACATCCGGTAAGCTAAAATGGTGCTTATCAGCATCAGGATGGCACCTAGTAAAAACGGTGCACCGGGGAAATATACCGGGGCATTTTTTTGCGTAAAATAAGCAAAGAGATTAGTCATGAGCGGTGGTCCAACAATAGTGGTGGCGCTCATCATACTGGTGAGGGCGCCCTGCAGTTCTCCCTGTTCATTAGCCGGCACGTGGCTGGATATAACCGCCTGCAACGACGGACCGCAAATGCCTCCGAGGCAATAGGGGATAAGAAAAGCAAACATCATCCAGCTTTGCGAGGCAAAGGCGAACAATATCATTCCCAACGTATATAAACCCAATCCCACATAAATGCTTTTTTCGTTGCCCAGCTTAGGTGTAACCACGCGTATCAGTCCTCCCTGCACCAACCCTACCAGCAATCCCACCACGCCCAGCGATATGCCTACCATTTTTTCATCCCACTTAAATTTTTCCATATTGAAAAAAGCCCAGGTGCTTTGTACCGAATGGCTGGCAATGTATACCAGCATCAGCGATATAATTAAGCCGCTGAGTGCGGGGTATTTGGTAAGATGCAACAATGAACCCATTGGATTGGCTCGTTTCCATTCAAATTTTCTTCGGTTATCCTTGCTGAGCGATTCAGGCAATACAAAATAACCATACAGCCAATTGAGCAAAGTGAGTACTGCGGCCGCTATAAATGGCACACGCGGTCCAAAGCTGCCGAGCAGCCCGCCTATAACGGGCCCAATAATAAAGCCTAACCCAAAGGCAGCGCCGATCATTCCAAAATTCTTTGCACGGTCTTCGGGGGCGCTAATGTCCGCTATATACGCCGTTGCTGTGGTAAAGCTGGCGCCGGTAATGCCGGCAATGATGCGGCCTACGAATAACCAGCCAATATTGGGTGCTATGGCAAGAAGGATGTAATCTATTCCGAAGCCGAATAAAGAGAACAACAGCACAGGTCTTCGTCCATAACGGTCGCTGAGATTTCCCAGCACCGGTGCAAAAACGAATTGCATAATAGCAAAAGCGAAAGTAAGCCAGCCGCCCCATTTGGAAGCCGCGCTCAAATCGCCGTGAATCATGTCTTCGATCAATTTAGGCATTACCGGTATAATAATACCAAAGCCTATTACATCAATTAATATGGTAACGAATATAAAGCCGAGCGCGGCCTGTTTGGAAAACATGTGAAATTTGAAATTTGAGATTTGAAATTTGAAGGGCCCATCCTAACCTTCCCGAAGGAAAGAAACTCAACGCAGGGGCCCGCTTTGCGAAGAGTTATTGTTTTTAAGTTGTTTGCATTTTAACTGGCCGATAGCTGAATGCTGACCGCTGACGGCCCCTCACCATCCTCCCAGCGTTTGTACGCCACCGTAATATTTAGCTTCGTGATCGAGCAGCCATTTTTTTCGCCACAGATCGCCGCCATAGCCTACAAGGCTTCCGTTAGCTCCAATAACGCGGTGGCAGGGCACAACAATGCAAAGCTGGTTTTTCCCATTGGTAGTTCCAACCGCCCTGATGGCTTTGGTATCTCCAATTCGTTTAGACAATTCCATGTATGAGATTGTCTTTCCATAAGGGATATCCAGCAGACCATTCCATACTTTTTGCTGAAAAGCCGTTCCCTTTTGGCTGAAAGGAAAGTCAAAATCTTTTCGTTTGCCTTCAAAGTATTCGTTCAGTTGCGCGATGCATTTGTTAATATGAATATTTTTCGAAGTGCGCTGTCCAATTTGTTCTGCATCCAGCTTAGGCCCTTTCCACGCATTCACAAATAAAATGGCATGAATCCCTTCGTCATCAGCTTTTATTTCCAGTAAGCCTACCGGCGATTCGTAGTAAATAATATCTAACTCCGTTGCTATCATGACGTTTTCAAATTCAACCCTGCCTGCCGGCAGGCAGGTCACAAATTTTAACTCACTTCCTGCAATTTACTGCTATTGTCAGCCTATTTTACTGCCGTTAATAACTTTTTGCTGTGGCTGCAGCAATACCACTTCTTTCGTTGGCGTATACACACCCAGTACCAGGCATTCGCTGAAAAAATTGGCAATTTGTTTGGGTGGAAAGTTCACTACGGCAATTACCTGGCGGTTAACCAACTCCCCGGGTGTATACAAATTGGTAATTTGTGCAGATGATTTTTTAATGCCCAGTTCGCCAAAATCTATCGTGAGCTGGTAAGCCGGATTTTTAGCTTTCGGAAAAGGCGCTGCTTCCACAATCGTTCCCACCCTGATGTCAATTTTTTCAAAATCATTCCATGAAATCATGTTCGCAAAGATATTGTATGTTCGTTTGCAGCTCCGCATTTATAGCAGTTGCGGCAGAATGATACTTTTTTTATGCAGTACGTTGCATGAGACAGCGTACACACGACTCTTTCTTATTTAATTCGATAAATTACAGCATTAATTATATTACGTATGCTCGATTGGATAAAGCAGCCCTGGCCATGGTATATAGCTGGTCCGCTGATAGGATTAACCGTACCGCTTCTTTTGTTGCTGGGTAATAAATCGTTCGGTATATCATCCTCACTGCGACATATATGCGCAGCGTGTTTGCCCGCACGTATTCCTTTTTTTAGATATGATTGGAAGAAGGAGGTATGGAACCTTTTTTTTGTGGGCGGGGTGCTGATAGGCGGATTGATTGCCGGACAGTTACTGGCCGATTCTCAACCCGTTAAGGTAAGCGCTGATCTGTCGGCTGAGTTAGCCGGCTATGGCATTACCGATTACAGTGGCATGGTACCAAAGGATATTTTTTCGTGGGAGACGTTGTTTACGGCACGAGGAATGATTATGATGGTTGTGGGTGGATTTTTGGTAGGTTTTGGAACCCGCTACGCGGGCGGTTGCACCAGCGGGCATTCTATTATGGGGTTGAGTAACCTGCAGTTGCCTTCGTTGATAGCCACCTGCTGTTTTATGATTGGCGGGTTTGTTACCACCTGGCTTATTCTTCCATGGATATTAAAATTATAATGTATGTCTTCAGTCCAAAATAGCAGCAATGCAAACGTAGCGCTGACTCCTAATACTGATTTCGAAATACAGTCGGCTAATGCAGCGGTTACTGCGAAAAGCAGCTTGGATAAACCCCTGCTTTCAAATATTAAATACCTGCTGGCGGGAACTTTCTTTGGTGTGCTGCTGGTGAAGGCTGAGGTTATTTCGTGGTTCAGGATACAGGAAATGTTCAAATTGCAAAGTTTCCATATGTATGGTGTAATAGGCTCGGCGGTAGTAGTGGGCATGCTGAGTGTTTGGCTTATTAAAAGGTTCAAAGCCCGTTCTGTGGAAGGCGAGCCGGTTAAGCCCGAACCCAAACCGATGAATAAAGGAGTAATATATGGCGGGTTAACTTTTGGCATTGGCTGGGCACTTACCGGCGCTTGCCCGGGACCATTATTTGCCCAGATTGGCACAGGTGCTACCGTAACCATTGTAACTTTATTAAGTGCCATTGCAGGAACATGGGTGTATGGGTTGGTGAGGGAGAGGTTGCCGCATTAGGGTGGGAAGTAGGGGGCTGGAAAGCACATAGCTTCAGAACAGCATCCGGTGCAGGAGATGGCTTCGGCTAAGCGGGTTGCCGTGGCGTGCGTTTCAAATTTACCGCCTCGCCATGACGGTAAGAGGTTCAGGGAAGGGTGCCTTGCTTCGGTGTTGAACAGGGGTGGCATCAGGCCTACTGCCAGCGAATGACGTTGATACTCAAAGTCTAAAGCAGTGTAACATGCTGCATTACCCCCTCGCCGATAGCTTACCGCTGATGGCTGAAACCTGACTACTGACCGCCGAATGCCAGTTTTTTTAAATTTTTCTTCTCAACTATTTGGCAATAAACATACAGGCACCTACCTTTGCACTCCCAAAATCAAATGGGTACTTTACGGTATGTCTCAAAGAATCAGAATTAAATTACAGAGCTACGATCATAACCTGGTAGATAAATCTGCTGAAAAGATCGTAAAAACTGTGCGCAGTACCGGCGCTGTGGTAACAGGTCCTATTCCTTTGCCTACACAAAAGAAGATCTTTACGGTATTGCGTTCACCCCACGTTAACAAGAAGAGCCGCGAACAGTTCCAGTTGTCTACGCACAAGCGTTTGCTGGATATTTACACCTCCTCTTCACGTACAGTCGACGCGCTGAGCAAGTTAGACCTGCCCAGCGGTGTGGATGTTGAGATTAAAGCGTAATGTGATCCCGAATATCGGGAACAGAACAAAAACTTAGTTCTTATATATAGTCCATCTGCCAACTTTTCGCCAGAGGCAAAAAATAAAGCAGCGCTGGATGATCGGGTTCTCAAAGCAGCAATGCAGCCTGAACCCGGATTTGAGAATTAAATATGAACTAGCCCTTCGAGGTTAGTTTACCACTGGTACTTCCTCTTTCGCAGTGAGAAATACAGGAAAAGGTCGGTGGCAAACGGGGATTGAAGAATTGGACGTAAGAAATCCAGTCCTGTCTCTTTAACCAAAATGGGTATAAATACACAACAATGAAAGGTATTATTGGTAAAAAAATCGGGATGACCAGCGTCTTCAATCCTGCCGACGGCAAGCAAACTGCCGTTACTATTATTGAAGCTGGTCCTTGTGTTGTTACACAGGTAAAAACAAAAGAAACAGACGGATACAACGCTGTTCAATTGGGTTTTGGCGATAAGAACGAAAAGCATACCACGAAAGCCGAAGCCGGTCACTACGCAAAAGCAACTACTCCCGCTAAGAAGTTTGTAAAAGAATTCCGCGATTATTCTCTCGAAAAAAATATTGGTGAAACCGTTACCCTCGACATTTTCGCTGAAGGCGATAAAGTTGAAGTGGTAGGTACTACAAAAGGTAAAGGTTTCCAGGGTGTTGTAAAACGCCACGGTTTTAGCGGTGTGGGCGAACAAACACACGGTCAGCACGATCGCCAGAGAGCTCCCGGTTCTATCGGTAACTCATCTGATGCTTCGCGCGTATTCAAAGGCATGCGCATGGCGGGCCGTATGGGCGCCGACCGCGTAAAGGTGAAAGGGCTGAAAGTGGTAAAACTTTTCCCTGAAAAGAATTACATCCTGGTGAGCGGAGCGGTTCCCGGTTATAATGGTTCGATTGTGTTAATTCAAAAATAAAGTCACTGCCGGTACAGAGTTATACTGTGTACCGGCAAAATATTTTATACAATGCAAGTAGATATTTTAAATAAGGAAGGAAATAAAACAGGTCGCACCATTGAGCTTCCTGAAGATATTTTTGGTATTGAGCCGAACGATCATGTGATCTACCTTTCTGTAAAACAGTTTTTAGCAGCGCAACGCCAGGGAACGCATAAAGTTAAAACCCGTGCCGAAGTACATGGTGCCAGCCGCAAGCTGCATCGCCAAAAAGGTACAGGTGGCGCCCGTAAAGGTAATATCCGTAACCCGTTGTATAAAGGTGGTGGTACCGTGTTTGGACCTAAGCCTCACAGCTACGATATTAAGCTGAACCGTAAGGTGAAAGATCTGGCTAAGATCTCTGCCTTTTCGTACAAAGCAAAAGAAAACGCCATTGTTGTAATTGAAGATTTTACGCTCGACCAGCCAAAATCAAAAGAAGCAGCAAGCGTGTTGAAAAGCCTGAAGCTGAACAACAAAAGAACGTTGTTTGTATTGCCCGAATACAATGAGAATGTACAGTTAAGCCTGCGCAACATTCCAACTGTATTGGGAGTATTACTGGCTGATGTAAACACCTACGACATTGTAAACAGCGATGTGCTGGTGTTAACAGAAAATGCAGCTAAAATATTCAACGAAGAAGAAAAAGCTGAAGCATAATTGATCCTCAAATTTTCAAATTAGTACAGATGAGATCTGCAGAAATACTTGTAAAACCGATCATCAGCGAAAAAAGCAACGGTCTTTCAGAAAAAAAAGGCACCTATGCTTTCCGCGTTGGTCGTAAAGCAAACAAGCTTGAGATTAAGAAAGCGGTGGAAGAATTCTATGGCGTGAGCGTGGTAAACGTAAATACTGTAGTAGTTCCCAGCAAAAGCAAATCGCGTTTTACAAAAGCCGGTGTTATTTCCGGTCGTAAACCAGCCTACAAAAAGGCGTATGTAACAGTAGCAGAAGGCGAGAACATCGACCTTTACGGCACACTGTAATCAACTAAAACAAATTCATTAAAGCCGGCGAAGCTGAAAATTTCGCACAAATAACAAAACAATGGCAGTAAAAAAATACAAACCGGTAACAGCAGGCACCCGTTGGAGGATTGGAAATGCGTACGCTGAAATTACTACCAACGAGCCCGAAAAAACCTTGCTTGAAAAAAAATCAGGCACCGGCGGCCGTAACGCACAGGGGCGCAGAGCGATGCGCTACATTGGCGGTGGTCATAAAAAGAAATACCGTGTAGTAGATTTTAAGAGAGATAAAAAAGGCATCAATGCTACAGTAGCGTCTATTGAATACGATCCTAACCGTACCGCATTCATCGCGCTGTTGAACTATGCAGATGGTGAAAAAAGATACATTATTGCTCCGCAGGGATTGCAGGTTGGCGCAACTGTAGTAAGTGGCGACAGCGTAGCTCCCGAGGTAGGCAATGCGTTGCAGTTAAAAAATATGCCTTTAGGTACCAATGTGCACAATGTAGAATTGCAACCTGGTCAGGGTGGTAAGCTGGTGCGCAGCGCCGGAGGCTCTGCACAGTTGAGCAACAAAGAAGAGAAATATGGTGTGTTGAAAATGCCAAGTGGCGAGTTGAGAAAAATACTGATCAACTGTTATGCAACTGTAGGTGTGGTAAGCAACAGCGATCACAGTCTTGAAAGAGCTGGTAAAGCTGGTGTGAACCGTTGGAAAGGCGTTCGTCCCCGCACACGTGGTGTTGCCATGAACCCTGTTGATCACCCGATGGGTGGTGGTGAAGGAAGGGCTTCTGGTGGTCATCCAAGATCAAGAACCGGTAAGTATGCAAAAGGTTTAAAAACCCGTAAGCACAAAGGTTCTGATAAACTGATCATTCAGCGTAAGAACGGTAAGAAGTTAACCAAGTAGTAAGTGGTAGGTGATAAGTGGTAAGTTAAATCAGAAATCAAAAATCTCAAATCTTAAATTAAGATATGGCTCGTTCAATTAAAAAAGGTCCTTACGTAGCAGACTACCTCGAAAAGAAAGTGCTGGCTATGAATGAAGGCAAAGCCAAAAAAGGTGTGATCAAAACATGGAGCCGCCGCTCTACCATTACACCCGATTTTGTAGGCAATACGTTCGCTGTACACAACGGTAACAAATTTATACCGGTGTATGTAACCGAATTTATGGTAGGCCATAAATTAGGCGAATTTGCCCCTACAAGAAACTTTAAAGGACACTCAAGTAAGAAAATAGCGTAATAATCAAGTTACAGGTTTCATGTAACAACATGCAACCTGCAACCAGAAATAATAAAAAATGGAAGCAGTAGCTAAACTCAGAAACTATCCTACATCGCCCCGCAAAATGCGTTTGCTGGCAGACGTGATCCGTGGCATGGACGTGGAGAAAGCTTTGGCAATATTAGAACATCACCCGCAGCATTCCTCCACACCGCTTTACAAGCTGTTGAGGAGCGCAGTGGCCAACTGGGAACAGAAGAACGACGGAAAAAATGCGGCAGACAGCGCCCTTTTGGTGAAAACAGTATTTGTTGATGGTGGAAGGGTGTTAAAGAGAATGTTACCTGCGCCGCAGGGCAGAGCGTACAGGGTGCGCAAACGCAGCAATCACGTAACCCTGATTGTAGACCAAAAATAAAAGTGAAAATCTTCAAATAATAAACATGGGTCAGAAAGCAAATCCAATTGGTAACAGGTTAGGAATCATCCGCGGTTGGGAAAGCAACTGGTATGGTGGAAAAAGGGATTTTTCCGGTAAATTGATCGAAGACAATAAGATCAGAACTTACCTCAATGCCCGTATCAACAAAGGCGGTATATCCAAAATTGTGATTGAACGTACATTGAATAAACTCATTGTTACCATTCATACTTCTAAGCCTGGTATCATCATTGGTAAAGGTGGCGGCGAAGTTGACCATATCAAAGAAGAATTGAAAAAGTTAACCGGTAAGGAAGACGTGCAGATCAATATCCTGCAGGTTCGTCGTCCTGAACTGGATGCCAATATAGTGGGCGATACCATTGCCCGCCAGATTGAAAATCGTATCAACTACAAACGTGCTATCAAATTGGCCATTGCTTCTGCACTTCGCATGGGTGCCGAAGGAATCAAGATAAAGGTGAGCGGTCGTTTGGGCGGTGCTGAAATTGCCCGTACAGAAGAGATCAAGCAAGGACGTGTTCCTTTGCACACCTTCCGTATGGAAATTGATTACGCCAACGTATTTGCGTTGACCGTTTACGGAAAAATAGGTCTCAACGTATGGATTTGTCAAGGAGAGGTGTTGAGCAAGAGAGATCTGAATCCTAATATCATCGACGGTAAGCTGGAAGGCGGACCTGCTGGTGGTGGCGACAGGAGAGACAGAGACGACAGGGGAGATAGAAGAGACGACAGGAGAGGTGGTGGCCGCGGTGGCGACAGAAGAGGCGGAGGCAGAGGAGATAGAGACAGAAAGTAGATTTAAGTGATAAGGAGTAAGTGGTAAGTGATAGGAACAACATTTAAAATTTTCAAATTGTAATATAATGTTACAGCCGAAGAGAACTAAACACAGAAAAGCGCAGAAAGGACGTATCAGGGAAGTTGCCAAACGTGGTGCATCCATATCATTTGGTTCATTTGCGTTGAAAGCGCTGGAGCCGATCTGGTTAACAAACCGCCAGATTGAATCTGCACGCCAGGCAATGACACGTGCCATGAAACGTGAAGGTAATGTGTGGATCCGCATTTTCCCCGACAAACCTATTACACGCAAGCCGGCGGAAGTGAGGATGGGTAAAGGTAAAGGTAACCCCGAATTCTGGGCGGCAGTAGTAGAACCAGGTCGCATTTTGTTTGAAGCAGATGGAGTACCCGTACAGGTGGCAAAAGAGGCGATGGAACTGGCAGCGGCAAAATTGCCGATCAAAACAAAGTTCATTGTTCGCCGCGATTATGCAGGTGCGTAAGCAGTGCAGGGAAATAATTATAGATTTTCAAACTGAATATAATGTCAAAGAAAACTGAATTTTTAAATAGCCTTAAAGGATTGAACGAAACCGATCTGCAGGCACGCATCAAATAAGATGTAGTGCGCCTGAAGAAGCTGAAGTTCGCCCATGCTACCTCTCCGCTGGAGAATCCCATGAGCATTCAAACGCTCCGCAGGGATATTGCAAGGTTAAAAACAGAATTAAAGAAAAAAGCTAAAAGCTAAATAAAATGGCTGAAAGAAATTTGCGTAAAACAAAGATTGGGGTGGTTACCAGCAACAGGATGGATAAAACCGCTACTGTTGAGATTGAAATCAAAGTGAAACACCCTATCTATGGTAAGTTCGTAAAGAAAACTACCAAGTTCCATGCTCATGATGAAAAGAATGAGTGCGGAATAGGTGATATCGTGAAAATCATGGAATCACGCCCGTTGAGTAAAACAAAACGCTGGCGCTTGGTTGAGGTGGTAGAAAAGGCGAAATAATATTTCTGATTTGAGATTTCTGATTTGAGATTAGGGATGCCTTCGTTCATGAGCATCTTACATCGATCCAAATTTCAAATTTCAAACCTGCCTGCCGGCAGGCAAGTTTCAAATTTCAAATAACTAAAAAGATGATTCAGCAAGAAAGCAGGTTAAATGTAGCAGACAACAGCGGCGCAAAAGAGGTACTCTGTATCCGCGTACTGGGCAACAGCGGTCAGGATTATGCGAAGATCGGCGATAAGATTGTTGTAACAGTAAAAGACGCCATTCCTGCAGGCGGTATCAAAAAAGGAACGGTTACAAAAGCTGTGATCGTTCGTACCAAAAATAAGTTGCGTCGCAAAGATGGTTCTTACATCCGCTTCGACGACAATGCTGTGGTGTTACTGAACCAGGCAGATGAACCTCGCGGCACCCGTATTTTTGGACCAGTAGCAAGAGAGTTGCGTGATAAAGGATATATGAAAATTATATCGCTGGCACCTGAAGTGCTGTAAGAGCGTGCAGCTATAAGCCATGCGCTTAGCAATAAAGAATATAAACTTAATCGGCTGATAGCTGAAAGCTGACAGCCAAAAGCTAAATAAAATGAGCAACAGATTTAAACCCAAGTTTAACATTAAAAAAGGCGATTCAGTTGTGATTATTGCCGGCGATGATAAAGACGTAAAGAAGCCCCGCAAGGTGCTGGAAGTATTTCCAGACGATAGCCGCGTGGTGGTAGAAGGCGCCAACATCATTACCAAGCACACCAAGCCTTCTGCACAAAATACCAAAGGTGGTATAGTGAAAAAAGAAGCGCCTTTGCACATTAGCAATGTAAAGCTGTGGGATGCCAAGAAGGGAGAAGCTACGAAAGTAAAACGTACGAGAGAAGGCGGCAAGCTGATACGCGTATCCAAAAAATCAGGATCGAACATTTAAATAAATATAACTGCTGATCCGCCACAGGTGGATAAACAGTAATAAAATTGATACGATGAGCACAACAAAATACAGTCCGAGATTAGCCGAAAAGTACAAGAAAGATGTTGTACCGGCTTTGATGAAGCGTTTCGCTTATAAAAGCGTAATGCAGGTTCCGCAGTTGAAAAAAATATGCGTGAACCGCGGTGTGAACGGGGCGGTAAACGATAAAAAGCTGGTTGATATAGCCGTTGAAGAATTGGGAATGATTACCGGTCAGAAGGCAGTACCTACCAGCTCTAAAAAAGATATTTCGAACTTTAAATTGCGTAAAGGTGTTCCTATTGGTGCAAGGGTAACATTGCGTGGCGTAAACATGTACGAGTTTCTCGACCGTTTGATTGCCGCTGCATTGCCTCGCGTGCGTGACTTTAAAGGCATCAATGAAAAAGCGTTCGATGGTCGTGGTAACTATACTTTAGGTGTTACCGAGCAGATCATCTTCCCTGAAATAGACATTGATAAAGTGAACAAGATCACAGGGCTGGACATCACTTTCGTAACTTCTGCCAATACAAATGAAGAAGCTTACGAACTGTTGAAAGAGCTGGGAATGCCTTTCAGAAACGCTAAGAAAGAGTTATAATAAATGAGTTAGCGGTATAACAACCGCCTTACCATATACAAAAAACAGAAAGTAACAACATGGCAAAAGAATCAGTAAAAGCCAGACAAAGAAAAAGAGAACGCCTGGTAGAGCAATACGCTGAAAAACGCGAAGCTTTAAAAGCTGCCGGCGATTGGAAAGCTTTGGATGCGTTGCCTAAAAACTCATCTAAAGTGCGTTTGAAAAACCGTTGCCAGGTTTCGGGCCGCCCGCGCGGATACATCCGTTACTTCGGATTATCGAGGGTAGCTTTCCGCGATATGGCGCTCAACGGCATCATACCAGGTGTGAAGAAGGCAAGCTGGTAGCATTTGAAATCTCAATCCGAATTTCAAATCTCAAATTTGAAAAAAAATTTTCAACTGATTAATTCATAAAAATGGTAACAGATCCAATTGCAGATTTCCTTACAAGAGTGCGCAATGCCCAGTTGGCGGGACACCGTATTGTGGAAATCCCGGCTTCTAACCTTAAAAAGCGTATCACTGAAATATTGTATGATCAGGGTTACATTCTTAAGTATAAGTTTGAAGACGATAACAAACAGGGTGTGAT
>JBQCFW010000167.1:0-25426 GCA_051958655.1 Agriterribacter sp.
AGATAGGGTATACGCTACCACAAGCGCTGACTCAAAAAGCTGTCATTAACCGTTTTCGGGTGTTCTTCTCTGCACAAGACCTGTGGGAAAAAACAGGTATGAAATTCAAAAATTATGATCCCGAACAACCGAACAATTCAAATTTTAATTACCCGTTTTTCAGGTCTTATGCAGTAGGAATGAACGTAGGTTTTTAAAGGAATGACTTTAATTCGGAAAAACAGCAAATTATTAAACAATGAAAAAAATCAATCATTATAAAATACTTTTAGGCTTGTGTGGTGCATTAATCATATTTGCGATCACAGGCTGCTATAAAAAATTAGATCAGGTACCCCAGTCAGATTTGACAGAAGCCAGCTATTGGAAATCTGCTAACGATCTTAAACTGGCAGCTAACTATTTCTACGCATGGCTTCCTTCTATTACAGACTGCGGAATAGACAGGTCATCAATTGATGCATATTCGGCAAATGGACCTAGTAGTATAAGTGACGGTTCTCGTGTAACGTCGGGGTCTGATGGATATTGGACCGACAACTATCGCGTTATCAGAGCTTGCAATAATTTTTTGGAAAAATCGGTTGATATATCTGGCGATGAAGCAGAAGTAAAAAAGTATCAGGCAGAAGTGCGATTTTTCAGAGCCTGGTCCTATTACCAGTTGGTAATTCGTTTTGGAGACGTGCCGCTTATTCTACAAACATTTGGACTAGAAGATGAAGCTCTTTTAAATTCCCCAAGATCGCCAAGAGACGAAGTAATAAATGCAATTTATGCAGATTTAGACTGGGCAGCAGCCAATCTTCCCCAGCCCAATGCTATTGCTGTGGCAGATTACGGCCGCATTTCTGCTACAGCAGCTTTGGCCTTAAAAGCACGAATGGCGCTTTTTGAAGGTACGAGACAAAAATTTCATAATTATGGAAATGCAAGTGAGCATTTACAGGTTGCTAAAAATACTGCAGCGGCGATCATGGATGGAGGAAAGCATCAACTATTTACCTATGCTGCAGCCCCCGACAGCAGCTATCACTATAATTTCCAATTTGTGGGAGAAGGGCCGACCAATAAAGAAAATATCCTCGTCCATTTATATGGACAAGATAAAAGCAATAATATCTCTGGACATAACTATTCACGAAACCTGGAACAGGGTAGCGTTTTAATACCGACCCGTGCCCTCTGTGACGCATATTTATATAAGGACGGGCTGCCATATACAAAAAGTATATACGATTCTACTACTCCATCAAAACAAAAACGGACATTGAGTGAGTTTTCCAACAGGGATTTACGGATGGGACAAACTATTTTTAACAAAAATTCTTTTTATCTCACCGGATATTATGTTCCTACATTTTCTTTTACTTCAACAGGGTACAAATGTTCTAAATATTTTAATGCACAAGATTGGAATGATAACCCGGGATACATCGACTACCAGATTATACGATATGCCGAAATATTATTAATATATGCTGAGGCGACGTACGAATTAAACGAGGCAATTTCCGATGCAGATCTGGCTAAATCTATCAATCTTACCCGTAGCCGTGCGGGAATTCCGGCTCTCACCAATGCTTTTGTATTAGCCAACGGGCTTAACATGCGAGAAGAAATAAGGCGCGAACGGAGGGTAGAACTCGCTTTAGAAGGTTTTAGATATTGGGACCTGTTGCGTTGGAAAACCGCTGAGATAGAACTACCACAAGCTATTAAAGGCATTCGGTATATTCCTGCTGAGTATACTAACCAAACGAAGTTACCCAGCAACGCCGTGTTAGATGCAGACAGCGTTGTTGTGGCGCAACCGGCTTCACAAAGAACATTCGATCCGTTAAGGGATTATCTCTATCCAATACCGACACAGCAGATAGCTTTAGAGCCAGCGCTAACTCAAAATCCTGGTTGGGAATAAATAAAGAAATTTAAAAACAAGCAGTTTTCGCAGTTGGTTACTTTTAACCCGGCATCACCAGGTGTCGGGTTATTCTTTTAGCCGGCAGCCAAATAAGGAATACAACCAAATACTCGGTCTCAGCCGGTATTTACTCAAACGGTGTAAAAACTCATTTTGATTTTTTTACTTTCGCGCCAATCCTTTTTCTTACTGATCTTCCGCACCTGTTTCCTTTCCTGACACTTTGGGTAAAATAGTTTCTTGTATGTATAACTTATACGCGCGTATAGCAGGGAGTGGAGCACTTTGCCGTAAACTTTATTGCGGCAACTCACTGGTTACTATGTTTAACTGCGGACTTACAAACAGGTTCGAAGACTTGTGGAGTCACTACAATTACATTTTGTATGTGGTAGACGGAAGAAAGATATGGCATACGGCTCACGGGTCATATGATCTTCGTAAAGGCAGCTGCGTATTTGTGCGGAAGGGCGCCTGCGTTGTTGAACAGTTTTTTGATACAGAATTTTGCTTCTTCTTATTTTTTGTGCCCGACGAATTTATTTGTGAAGTGCTGAGTTGCAAATCAAAGCCTATTAAAAGCACGCCACTCCGGCACCATCCCGTTATCGGTATTCACAACACTTCCTCTGTGCAATCGTTTTTCCATTCCATGCATCCCTATTTTGAAGCCAGCCGCGAGCCAGACCAGGCGCTGCTGAAGCTGAAGTTTACGGAGTTGGTGCTTACCATTGCCGACGAACCCGGCAACAATGAACTGCTGTCGTATTTCTGCTCTTTGCAAAAGGAGCCACAAAGTGTGTCGCTGCAAAGAATGATGGAAGAAAATTTTTGCTATAACCTCCGGCTCGAAGAATTTGCGAAAATGAGTTCCAGGAGCTTATCGGCCTTTAAAAGAGATTTTGTACGGGTGTTCCAGACCTCGCCAGGCAAGTGGTTAATAGAAAAACGATTGAACCATGCCATGCACCTGCTCTCCAACAGGGGCAAAACAGTGTCGGAAGCAGCTTTTGAAAGTGGCTTTGAAAATACTTCTCATTTCAGCAAAGCCTTTCGCCTGCGGTTTGGTATGGCGCCCGTGTGTGCCCGGCAACAGGTACTTGCGTGATTTTACCAGCGAGTTCTGTGTTTTACTTACACCTAAATGCTCACATTTTTTCGGTCAGACCGCCGGCCACGCCTAATACCCCTTTGGCGGGCGGACCAGTTGTCTCATCGGCCCGCCAAAGAGCGGTCTGATGGATGTTGTTTGTCTTAAATAAGTATTAACTAAACGACATTGGGGATTGATTCCAATATCGTTTAGTTAGTGAAAACTCTTTTTGCAGATGATCTTTTATTTGCAAATCTGCGGCGCATAATACAACTATTTAAAATTTCAACTTTGATCGGCTTGAAATATCACCCAGACAGCGATGGCATGGTTTTTATACAGACCTATTGTATTATTTCAAAAAGAAAATTTTTACCATGACGGATACTACACTGCAAAGCGCCCCGGCAAAAAAAGTATTGATCATAGAGGATGAAGGTGAAATGTGTTTGTTATTGAACATACTGCTAGATGATAAAACCATGGAAATAGATCATGTGCAAAGCTTGTCGAAAGCCGAGGAATATCTTCTACATGAAAAACCATCCCTGATATTGCTCGATAACAGGTTACCGGATGGATATGGACTGGACTTTATCAGCTTCCTGAAAAAAGAACATCCCACTGTAAAAATTATCATGATATCAGGATTGGATCCGGCAGCCGAAGATGTAGCGCTTGAAAATGGCGCCGACATCTTCCTGGAAAAACCGTTTTCTAAAACACAGCTCCGCAATTCTGTGAATGCGTTGCTGAATTGATAAAACCGGCATTAATCCCACCGCAGAAGTAAACATCTGCAATAAAAACAAGGAACAGGCAGGCATTGCCCGTTCCTTGTTTTTATTGCAATAATATTATCTCCCGCTTGGGTATCTTCCCCACAACCGTTAACTTAAGAGCACTGAGCAAAACCGGATGTCTCATTCTTCCACACGACAAGTAGTAGTACAAAAGCGGAATAGTAGCGCAGTTGCTTAACCGTTATTGCCTACTTCTGCTGGTGAATGTCTTCATCCACCATCTCTGATGAACAATTTTTCGTGGGTGAAGGCACTATAGCCGTCAACTTAAGAAAATAGTAATGATTAAGCGGTCCATTATGCACCGTAGGTGTATCTGTTTGTAACCATCGTCAACATCTTTTTTACTGCGCCGTAGGTGCAGCCCTTGTATTAGGGTAGCACCTACGGTGCAAAGCGTTAAGGGGCTGGCTTTTTACAAACGGGTTGCCTCTCTGAGGCAGGCAGCCAATATAGTCCATGTATCTCCCTTAAGTAACGGCTTGGTAAAGACACCCAACGATAGGCAATGCGTTACTACGTAACGAAATTGAATCGAGCCGTTGGCTCTGCATAAGCAATCAGCAAGAGCCGTCGGCTCAGTCACATATTGTAAGGACGGATTTCAATCCGCCCATCCCCCGCATGCAGCCTCACGTTCCGCTTATATCGTTTACCGTGTTCGCACATTTCCGTCATTACTTATCTTTAATCCATGAAGTTCAAAATCTCACTTCCGCTGTGGTCCGTTATTTTTCCCTTGCTTGCCTGGATCGTTTATGCGGGTAATACAACTTTTGAAGGCAGCTGGTATGCCGTTGCAATAGCGGTGGCATTAACAGGTGCGGTATTGTCTGCCGTGCATCATGCAGAAGTTGTGGCCCATAAAATAGGAGAGCCTTATGGAACGCTTGTGCTGGCCATTTGTATTACCATACTCGAAGTAGGTCTGATTGTATCCCTGATGCTTGCGGGAGGTGAGGGCACTGCAGCATTGGCCAGAGACACTGTTTTTGCAGCGGTGATGATTATCCTCACCGGCATTGTAGGATTGTGCCTGCTCATAGGCGGTGTGCTGCACCGTGAGCAAATGGTGGGACCGCTCGGCGCCAATACTGCCCTCATAACATTAACGGTCATTCTTGTGCTTACCCTTATATTGCCCAACTATACTACCACCGTTCCCGGTCCAAACTACAGTACTGCCCAGTTGATATTTGTAGCCATTGTATCATTAATACTTTATGGAGCTTTTGTATTGGTGCAAACCGTAAGGCACCGCGACTATTTTTTGCCGCAGGGCTCCGACAGCGATGAGGATGAACATGCTGCGCCTCCCTCAAAAGAAACGACCTACGGCGCGTTTGTGCTGCTGTTGCTGAGCCTGGGGGCGGTAATATTATTAGGCAAAGCACTGGCACCCGACCTGGAGGTGGCTGTTGCTGCGGCAGGTGCGCCGCCATCGTTGGTAGGAGTGATTGTTGCCGCCATCATCTTATTACCGGAAGGCGTGGCCGCTGTTCGGGCTGCACGCAAAAACAGGCTGCAAACAAGTTTAAACCTGGCATTGGGCTCAGGATTGGCAAGTATAGGACTCACCATACCCGCCGTGGCGGTTGTATCGCTTGTTACCGATTTTACCATTACACTCGGTATCGATACCAAATCTACCCTCTTGCTGTTCTTGTCTGTTTTTACCATTATGCTGTCGCTTGCAAAAGGCAAAACCAATATGCAGCATGGCATAGTGCTGCTGGTGCTGTTTGCGGTGTACCTGTTTACCACCATCGTGCCTTAGGTGAAAGGTTAAAGGTGAGAGGTGAAAGGGTGAAAAGTGAAAGGTCAAAGATGAAACATACTCCATCTTTGACCTTTCACGAACTTCTTACCACTTATCACTTACCACTTATCACTTCCGTTATAGGCTCGCCGATAGAGCCGCTGGGCATTTGTATATGCAGTAAGGCTGCCAACGTGGGAGCAATGTCTGTCATGCCCGTAACGCGGTTGGTTGAACCTGGCTTTATTTTCCAGCCCATCCACACCAAAGGTATATGAGCGTCGTAAGGATACCAGGTTCCGTGCGTGGCGCCTTTCAGACTGCCGCCCTTCCAGGTAGGCTGCGGAATTACAACAAAGTCGCCGCTGCGTTTTACATTGTATCCTTTTATCAGCATGTTCTTAATATAATCAGGTATGGGCGCTGTGCCCAGAGATTCTGTTGCCAGTACATTCGCAATGCCGGGCGCCTTCAGCAAAACAGATTTAATAACTTTTTCCACTTCTTTGCGATCTGCCCCTTTTTTGTCCAGTTCTTCCCAATTCATGTACAATTGGTAATTGGCAAAAGAAAGAATCGGTTTTTCTACTCCAAATTTTTCTTTCAATCCTTCTACCAGCGGCGTTTCAAAATCTTTGTCGAGCAGCGCGCCGGAAGGCATTTTGTTTTCCAGGTAATACCCCGGAGATTCCGATACACCGTGATCGGCAGTAATGAAATACAAATAATTGCCTTTACCAAAACGTTTATCGAGGTAGGCAAAAAAATCTGCCAGTTCTTTATCCAGGCGCAGGTAATTGTCTTCAACCTCAATAGAGTTAGGTCCATATGTATGTCCTATTGCATCGGGGCTTGAAAAACTTACAGCCAGGAAGTCGGTGAATTTTCCACCACCCAGGTTGTAACCCTCAATGGCTGCTTTTGCAAAATCGAAGGTGAGTGTATTACCGTAAGGCGTTGTACGCACGGCTCCGTAATTTTTTCCCTTAAATTGTTTTAATTTATGCGGAAACACCGGTTTTGCTTCGCCGTTGCTGGTGCCTTCGTAGCTTTTGTCATCTGCATCGCTTAACGTATAAGTGTTAATCGGGTAAAGGGTTTCCCAATCATTGTTATAGTATTGGTCTACCATTTTCTTTTCATTAAAGCGCTTGGCCCAATCCGGTAGTTCCTTCATGTAATAGGTGCTCGTAATAAAGTTGCCGTCTTTACCATTGAACCAGAAAGCCGCAGTAGCGGTATGACCTGCAGGAAGAATAGAAGCCCTGTCTTTAATAGCGACGCCTACCGTTTTGCTCTGGTAGTTGGTGGCAATGCGCAACTGGTCGGTAATGGTGGTGGTTAAGTTGTTGTGCGGCGATTGCCCGGTTCCTCCACCTTCTGATCCAACAATATTTACCGACTCGTCGTCTACGCAGCCAATATTTTTTCCTTTGCTCCTGTCAAACCAATCGTTCCCTACCACGCCATGCACTGCAGGAACTGAGCCCGTATACACACAGGTATGGCCACACGCTGTAATGGTGGGAGAGTAGTCGATCAGGGTATTTTCGCAGGTAAATCCTTCCCGCAGCAATCTTTTAAAACCGCCTTCAGTATAACGGTTTTGAAACCTGTAGAGATAGTCCCAGCGCATCTGGTCTACCATCATGCCTACAATAATTTTGGGTTGGGCAGGAGCGGAGCTTACACGGGTTTGTGCGTTAACGGCACCGGCCATGACCAGCATGGTACAAAAAACAAAAAACCGGTTTTTAGTTATGATCATAATCCAGGAATTTTAAAACATCCATCGCCGGGCAATGGACAGGTATATGACAAAGAAAATTTTACAATCTGAGTTTCCCCTTCAGAGCGATTTCAAAAAATATTATACTCATGCATCCGGCGGTTCAAACCAGATGCATTATTGAACGAAGGCGCAATAATAGGGCAAACTGATCAATTATTAAATTAACAGAAGGTTAATCGCGTTTCCGCTATCCTGCAAAATAAAAAAGAAATCGGATAGTCGCAGACGGGTGCATTTTATTTGTAATCTGTGGCAAAATATTCTGAATAAAGAGCAGTTGTTCGGGTAGAAAGAGATTGTTCTATACGAGATCCCCTTTTGGGTTATATTCAGTGAACTAAAATTCCAAAAATACTCAAGTCCCACACAATCCATCAGACAGCCCTTTGGGCTGGCCGATGGGAAGCCCGGTCGGTCCGCCTGGACGGGCATGGGCGCGGCCGGCGGTGTGACCGATAAAGGACGAACGTTTTTACGTATCAGGCAAGGCGTGATAATTTTAAACACTTACGCTTCTTTTTATTTAATAACGCTCAGGAGTAACCGTTTTTATGATTATATTGAATTAAGTTATCGTTGTATGAAAAAAATTTTACCCATTCTTGCTGCTTTTTTCTGCCTGGCTGCTTCCGCACAAAACAAGCTGGATAGTTTATTGCCCGTAAGAGGCTTTTGCATTGCAGCGCCTTCGGTGCAACAGGTAGACTCGTTTGTTGCTTTTATAAAAGAGGCGTTGGTGCCCCGCAATGTAAATACCCTGATTTTACGGGTCGACTACAATTATCAATACAAAACTCATCCCGAACTGCGCGATGGCAATGCACTTTCCGAAGGAGATGTAAAAAAAATTGCGGCCGCCTGCCGTGCCGGTAACATAAAAGTAATACCGCAGGTAAACCTGTTGGGGCACCAGTCGTGGGCTGGAACTACCCATAACCTGCTGCGCAAATACCCGGAGTTTGACGAAACGCCCCATGTAAAAATGCCGGACGAATATAAATGGCCCAACGCCGATAGTTTGTATTGCAAAAGTTATTGCCCGCTGCACCCGGGCGTTCATAAAATTGTGTTTGCATTGGTGGATGAGATATGTGATGTGTTTGAAACCGACGCCTTTCATGCAGGCATGGATGAGGTTTTTTATATAGGCGATTCCAGGTGCCCTCGCTGCAAAGGCAAGAGCAAGGCAAAATTGTTTGCCGATGAGGTAAACCTTATCAACGGTCATCTCGCAAAATCGAACAGGGTATTGTGGATCTGGGGCGACAGGCTGCTCGATGGTAAAACAACCGGACTGGGAATGTGGGAAGCCAGCTTCAACAATACGCATCCTGCCATAGATATGGTTTCGAAAAACGTGGTGATCTGCGACTGTCATTATGAACGTCCCGATAAAACGGCTGTATATTTTGCAATGAAAGGCTTTAAAGTAATAACCTGTCCCTGGCGCAATCCCGGAATTGCAGTTACCCAGTTGAATGATATGGTCAGTTTCAGAACGCAGTCTACCGCCGCTATGAGCCCTAATTTTTACGGCATGATGCAAACCGTTTGGTCTGGCGCCGACAATTTTATGCAAGGATATTACCAAAACAAAAAAGACGAACGGGGCGGAGAAAATACACAATGGCATTGTTTTAAGGCGCTTTACAGTGAAATGGAAAAACTGAAATAACGATACGATGGCACATATACATTCCTGTAGCAAAAAATGTTGAAAACCTGCCAGGCAAAACAAAAACGTCAACAGCATTTATACATACTTTTACCGCTGTTAAAAGCACGCTCATGGCATCAAAAGAAAGGATTTTATGTATCGACATTGGTGGTTCGCGCATTAAAGCTACTGTGTTAGACAAAGAAGGCAACCTGCTGGAAGATTATAAAAAGCTGGATACCCCTGACCCGTCAACGCCGGACAATGTATTGAACACGATCAAAACCCTTGTGCAGGATTTCAAAGATTATCAGAAGATATCGGTGGGATTTCCGGGGTATGTAAAAAAAGGCGTAGTAAAAACTGCTCCTAATCTTGGAACACCGCAATGGAGCGGAACCAACCTGGCCGAAAAGCTGAAAGCCCTGCTGGGCAAGCCTTGCAAAGTGGTGAACGATGCCGACCTGCAGGGTCTGGGTATAGCCAGCGGCGAAGGACTTGAAATGATCATCACACTGGGAACGGGTTTTGGCACGGCATTGCTCGACGACGGACAGTTGTTGCCACACCTGGAAATGGCTCACCACCCGTTTACCAAAACGCTTACCTACGACAAATATGTTGGCGAAAAAGCGTTGCTTAAATATGGAGTGGTACGGTGGAACAAGCGCATGGTAAAAGTGATCACCGTTCTTAAAACCGTGTTCAACTACGATAAGTTATATATTAGCGGGGGCAATGCAAAAAAACTGAAATTCAAACTCGACAGCAATATCGAACTGGCAAACAACCAGGATGGCATTAAAGGTGGTGCAAGGCTGTGGAAGTGATGATTGATTTCTGATTTGAGATTTGTTGAAGCTGATCGCTGCAGGCGATTAACTTCAACACAGGCATAGCAGTAACGGAGGTTCTTTATAACACGATATACCTCAAATCTCAAATTTCAAATCTCAAATATTACGCTCCTGTGTTCGAACGCCGTAAAAAATCTCCATATGTTTGCCAAAGCCGCACTGCTGCTCTGTATTACTGCCGTTATGATGCTTCACTCATCGGCCCAAACCATCAGTCTTTTTAATGGTAAAGATTTGCAGGGCTGGCATATTGATGTGCCGGAAATGGATACCAATCGTGCAGCACGCAACCCTTTTATAATACGGAACGGTATGTTGGTAAGCCTGGGCGACCCCAACGGACATTTAATTACTGATGCCGTATACCACAACTACCGGTTAACCGTTGAATATCGTTTTGCAGGCAAGCCAGGCAACTGCGGGGTGCTGGTGCATGCTTCTACGCCAAGATCGTTGTACAAGATGTTTCCCAAATCTATTGAAGCGCAGATGATGCATGAAAATGCAGGCGATTTCTGGTGCATTGTAGAAGATATTAAAGTGCCGGATATGGAAAAAAGAAGAGGCGATCCTAACGAGTGGGGGATAACCGAAGGGAAAAAGCGACGCATTCTCAACCTTACCGATGGTTCGGAGAAGCCGCTGGGCGAGTGGAATACAATGGTGATTGAATGTATAAAAGATTCCATCAGGGTGTGGGTAAACAACGACCTGGTAAACGACGGATACGGATGCACCGCCACCCGGGGACAGATAGCATTGCAGGCAGAAGGGGCAGAAGTAGAATTCAGGAAAGTGGAGTTGACGCCCATTACTAAATTGTCTGCACCCCCAAAAGTTACACCATGAAAGAAATACCTAAACCCATCAAAATGCACAACAGGTATTTATCTTTTCTGTTAATACTGTATTTTTTTATCGCTTCCTGTTCGCAGCAAACAGCGGTAACAGTAAAAGAAGCCGGTGAAACGGCTGTTCGGATCGATTCATTTATCAGCAACAAAATGCCGGCTGCCTTTGGCAGTCTTTTCAGTGAAAATGCTTTTGGCGAAAGAATAAAAAAAGCTTCGGGCAAAAAGCTGCCGCCTGGTTTTGCCGCCGCCATCAGTAAACAGATGCGCAAAAACAATTTGGGTGGTGAGATCATTAACAGCATCGGGCAAAACGGGAGTTATGAATTTGTAAAACAATACGAAAAAAACAAGGTGCAGCACCTTATATTCAGGTTGTTTGGCGATGATGGTTTAAACTATCACGATTATGAATTGATAAAACAGCGGAACAACATTTACATAGCCGACGTGTTTGTATATACTACCGGTGAGGAGCTGAGTAAATCGATGGCCGATATTGGCATATCATTCGAAGGCGTCTCTCCGTCGCAGGCATCTAATGAAAAGGCAGCTATCAATGTGCAGGCGATAAAACTGCTGATGGCAAAAGGTGAATTTGAGCAGGCAAAAAAAGTATTTGAGCGATTGCCGGAGAATATTAAAAAGCAAAAGCTCTTCCAGGTGCTGAAATTGCAGATATATGTGCAATTGAGCGACGAAAAATATGAAGAAGCATTAACGGGGTTTGAAACCTTGTATGCCAGCCAGCCCAATATGTACCTGGCATTGCTGGATTTGTATTATACCCGGCAGGAGTATGACAAAGCACTGAAGGCAATAGACAAAATAGACACCATGATCAACAAAGATCCTTTCCTGGATTATTACCGCGGACTGACCTATAACTTAAAAGAAGATCCTGGCGGAGCGAGAAGCTGCTTTGAACGGCTTTATCAATACAAACCCGGTTTTCAGCCGGGCACGCTGGAGTTGATTGTAAATTACCTGGCAGCAGGAGATTTTGACAAAGCCAACCCGGTGATTGATCAATACCGGAAAAATCCGCTTTTCAACCAGGATATGCTCGAAGCAAATCTTGAAATGTATCCTTTGCCTGAATAAATTCACCCCTTTATCTTACACGCTGCTCCTTCGTGAGTCGTGTCTCACGACTCAAATCTTGGTTTCGTGAGACACGAAACCGGGCGTAAAGTGGATGCACATGGTGAAGACGCCCACTAACAGGATAAAATCCTGAAGCGCATCCTTTGCCTGAATAAATGCACCCCTTTATCTTTACACGCTGCTCCTTCGCCGTGAGTCGTGTCTCAAGACTCAAATCTTGGTTTCGTAAGATACGAAACCGGGCCTAAAGTGGATGGACATGGTGAAGACGCCCATTAATAGGATAGAATCCTGAAATGTATCCTTTGCCCGATAAATGCACCCTTATCTTTACATGCAGTACAATAGTGGGCAATTTTTGCCTCATCTCTTTTTAACAGGATAGCTAAATAATTGTAGCACAATTTTTTCTATTGAAGAGGAGATTACTTTTTATTTGCAGTGATTAAGCATGGTGCAGGAAAAACAGAAATCCAACATAGTTAAAAGAGTTGTAAGAATCGTTTTTAAAACCATTCTCTTCCTGCTCCTGTTTTTTTTAGTGCTCGTTGGTTTGATCCTCACGCCCCCGGTACAGAACTTCATTAAGGGCAAAGCTGTTAATTATCTTGAAAAAAAGCTGCAAACCAAAGTTGCCGTAGGTAAAATTTATATTGGTCTGCCCAAAAAAGTGGTGTTGGAAGATATATATGTTGAAGACAGGCAGCGCGATACATTGCTGTGGGGCGGAGGCATACAGGTTGACATTGGCATATGGAAGCTGATAACGGGAGGCGGTGTGGAGATAAACCGGGTTGAACTGGATGATATTACGGCAAAGATTAAACGACAATTGCCTGATACGGTTTTTAATTTCCAGTTCATCATCGATGCATTTGCGTCAAAGGAACCAAAGCAAGATACTAATACCGATACCAGCAGCACTCCGCTCACACTACATAAGCTGGACTTTAAGAAGATAAGAATTGTGTATAAAGACGATGTTACCGGCAACGATGTGAACGCTTTCCTGTCGAATTTTGAAACCAATATTACAACGTTCGATCTGGATAAGATGGCATTTAAAGTGCCATCGGTTACGCTGGAAGGCCTTACGGCAAACATACATCAGGTAAAGCCATTGGCTACACCCGAACCTGAAGGAAAAGATAGGGAGGAAGCCAGTGAACCGGTAAACATGCAGTTAGACATTGGAGAAATCGATCTGAAAAAAATAAAATTGGATTATGGGAATGAAGTGTCTGCCATGTTTGCCAATCTCGATCTGGGTGAGTTGAATATTCAACCCAAAGAAATGGACCTTGCCAACCGCGCTGTTGATATTGAATCCATCCGGTTGGGAGGAACTACCGCCGCCATTCGCTTCGGTAAGAAAACGGAGGCACAGGTAGTAAAAAAAGAAGTACAGCAGGAAGTAGAAAGCAGGGCAGATGCCGGATGGCGCCTGCGCCTGGCATCGTTGCGGTTGGAAGACAATAACCTATCTTTTAATGATGACAATGCGCCCCGGGCAAAGGAAGGCATGGATTACATGCACCTGAAAGCCGACTCTGTAACCATGCACCTCCGCGATTTTATTTTTGCCGGCGATTCAATAGCTGGCAACATACAAAAGGCTTACCTGCAGGAGCAAAGCGGGTTTGTGTTGCAGGAGTTGCAAACTAATTTTTTGTATTCGGAAAAACAGGCGTATGTAAAAGACCTGTTGTTGAAAACACCCGGCACGGAACTGAAGCGCAAAGCCGTGTTAACCTATCCTTCGCTGGAAGCAATTCAGAAAGACATTGGACAATTGCAGGTAGACATCGAGCTGGCCGACAGCAAAATTTCCGGAAGAGATATCCTGACATTTGTTCCCTCGTTGCGCTCCCAGGCTGCATTTGCAAATCCCAACGCAGTATGGCAATTCAATGGAAATGTAAAAGGATCGGTGAGCGATCTGCAAATAGGCACCTTACAGCTCAGCGGATTAAATGATACAAAGGTGAATATGAAGGGCAACATTAAAGGCTTGCCGGATGCCAATAAAATAACTGCTGATCTTTCTATACAAAACATCAGCACATCGCGACAAGACATTGTACTGCTGGCTCCCGCCAATACGCTTCCTTCAAATATTACTATACCCGACCAGATGAGCTTGTCGGGCAAAATAAAAGGCAACAGCGGTAAGCTGAATACAGATATCCGGCTTGCCACCACATCGGGCAATGCCAGTATTAAAGGCTGGCTGAACCAGGTAACGGATACGCGCAGGTCATCTTATGACATAGTGATGTATGTAGACAGGCTTGATCTGGGAACCATATTGCAGGACAAAAAAAGCTTTGGACCAGTAACAGCAAGGTTTGCAATAAAAGGAAAAGGATACGATCCTGCTTATGCCAATGCAACTTTATCGGGTAAGATCATTTCTGCCATTTTAAATCAATATAACTACAAAAACCTCAGCATTAATGGTGGCATTGCCAACCAGCAGGCTACCGTAAATGCATCTATTGCCGATCCCAATATTCACATTTCACTTGATGCGGATGCTGATCTTTCCCGCCAATATCCTGCTGTAAAGCTGGTAATGAATATAGACAGCATCAAAACGAACCCATTGCATTTTACAAAAGATATGTTTGTATACCGGGGAAAGATAGACGCTGATTTCGCCGGCACAAACCCCGACAGTCTCCAGGGAAAACTGTTTATCCTGCAGTCTTTACTCGTACACAACCAGCAACGGGTGCAGGTAGATACCGTAAAGCTGATAGCCGATGCAACAGACAGCTCAAGGTACATTCAATTCAACAGCGATGTGCTGAATGCCACGTTGCAGGGCAAATACAAGCTAACGGAAATGGGCACTGTAATACAACGATCTATCGAGCCCTATTTTGCAATGTCCGACAGCAGCAGGGCAGACACCCTTTCGGCTTACGATTTTACACTGGATGCTCAAATTGTGAACGGGCCAGTATTGCAAACTTTTGTGCCCACGCTGGAGCGCATGGACTCTGTAACCCTGCACAGCCGTTTTTCAACCGACACGGGCTTTAATGCCAGGTTAACCGCGCCGCAGGTACACATTGGCACAAACCATATCAGCAATTTTGTGTTGCAGGCTGGCACGGCAGACAGTGCCATTAATATTACTGCCGATGTGGAACAGGTAAGCATAGGCGAAAGCATGGCATTGTATCAAACAAAAGTCAATGCAACGCTTGCCAACAACAATGTAGACCTCGCCCTGAATATAAAAGACAAAACCGGAAAACAGAAGTACAACCTGGGCGCACTCATTCACCAGTTGAAAGGAGGCGTCTACGAATTTTCGATTGATCCCGAAAAGCTGATGCTGAATTACGATACATGGGTAGCTTCGGAAGGAAACAAGATCACTTTTAATAAAGGCGACATCCATGCAGAAGATTTTGTGCTCAGCCAGCAGGCGCAACAGCTCAGCATCAACAGCACTTCTGAAGAAGCAAATGCTCCGATGGAAATCGCCTTCAGGGATTTTAGAATAGCAACGATTACAGGCTTTGTGCAACCAGACTCAACCCTGGCAGATGGCAGGCTCGATGGTAAAGTGGTAGTCAATAATATCACATCTCAACCTGTTTTTACCGGCGACCTTACGGTGGAAAACCTGAGCGTAAAAAAAGATACGGTTGGCAATGTGAAATTGCTGGTGGATAATAAAGTTGCCAACACCTATAACGCCGATATAAGTATTACCGGGCATGGCAACGATGTTCATTTAACGGGCAACTATGTTACCACCAACAGCAGCTTTGATATGAAACTGGATATCCGGCAACTTCCGCTTACAACGGCCCAGGCATTTTCTGCCGGCGCCATGCGCGATGCATCGGGATCGGTAAACGGGCAGTTTGATATTGCAGGCACTATTGAAAAGCCACAGGTAAACGGCGAACTCAACTTTAACAAAGCGGCTTTTAACCTTAGCATGCTCAACAATCCGCTGCGCATAGACCAGGAAAAAATTGTAGTGAACCAGGAAGGCATTCGTTTTAATCGTTTTGAAATTAAAGATTCTGCCAACAACGAGCTGCGTTTGGATGGACTTGCCGCCACGTCAAACTTTACCAATTACAATTTTGACCTGACTGTAAGAGCTGATAATTTCAGAGCATTGAACAGTACCGATAAAGACAACGAATTGTTTTACGGGATACTGTATTTTGATACCAACCTTAAAGTAAAAGGAACTGAAACAGCTCCTGCCATTGATGGCAGGCTGAAAGTAAATGAAGACACTAAAATGACGATTGTGCTGCCGCAAAACGAACCCGGAGTGGTAGACAGGGAAGGGGTTGTTGTTTTTGTAGACAAGGATGCGCCGGTGAACGATTCACTTTTCAAGGCAACATACGACTCGCTGAATACTTCTGCTTTCCAGGGAATGGACATTAATGTAAACGTGGAAGTAGACAAGGCGGCTGACTTTACTTTGATAGTAGACCAGGGCAGCGGCGATTTTTTAAATGTGAAAGGCGAAGCGCAGTTGAATGCCGGTATAGATCAAAGCGGCAAAATAAACATGGCGGGCACTTATGAGTTGCAGGAAGGAAGTTATGATCTTACGTTTAATTTTCTGAAAAGAAAGTTCAACATTGTGCAGGGCAGCAAGCTTACCTGGGAAGGTGAGCCTACCAGCGCCAATGTAAGCATTACTGCAAAGTATACCGCTAATACGGCGCCGCTTGACCTGGTAAAAAATCAATTGGGTTCTGATGCTGCAGCTACCCGCAATACCTACCTGCAGCGACTGCCCTTTGACGTTATGTTAAAGATGGAAGGAAAACTGATGCAGCCTAAGATCACTTTCGACATCATTCTTCCTGAAAATAAAAACTACGCAGTTTCGGGAGATGTTATCAATACAGTGAGAACAAAGCTGGAAATGTTGCGGCAGGACGATGCTGAAATGAACAAGCAGGTATTTTCGTTGTTGCTGCTCAACCGCTTTACAGCCGAAGATCCTTTTAGCAGCAGCACCAACACCAGCACTTCCACGTTGGTAAGGCAAAGTGTTAGCAAGCTGATGACTGAGCAGCTTAACAGGCTTGCGGCGGATCTGATCAAAGGCATAGACCTGAATTTTGATGTAGCATCGTCCGACGATTATACCACAGGTGAAAGGCAAAACCGAACGGACCTGAATGTAGGATTGTCTAAGAAATTGCTCAACGATCGTTTAACGGTAACCGTTGGAAGCAATTTTGAGCTGGAAGGCCCGCAAAATTCCAATCAGCAATCTACCAACATAGCCGGTAATGTTGCACTCGACTACCGGCTGAGCGAAGACGGACGTTATATGCTGCGCGGCTATCGTAAAAACGAATACCAGGGTATTATTGAAGGATATATTGTGGAAACAGGATTGAGCTTTATTGTTACCGTTGATTACAATCGTTTCAGGGAAATATTCAAACGTAAAATGACGGCGGAGGAAAGAAAAAAGCTGCGGCAGCAAAGGCGCGAACAGAAACAACGTGAAAGAAACAACGATGATCCGCAAACACCCAAAAACAGTGCAGAATAAATGCTGAAGAGTTGTATATATCGTGTTTTATTAACAGTAACCATTGTGTCGCTCCTCGCTTCGTGCAGTACCACGCGCAGTGTGCCGCCCGGCGATGCTTTGTATACGGGGGCGTCGGTAGATATTAAAGACAAGGCAGCTACCCGGAAAGAAAGAAAAAGGCTCACCTCGGAACTGGAGAGCTTAACGCGGCCATTGCCTAATAAAAAGATTTTAGGCATTCCTTTTAAGCTGATGATTTACAACTTTGCCGGCAATCCAAAAAGAGAGAAGTCGCTGTTTGGGTGGCTCAAATACAAAGTGGGAGAGCCTCCCGTGCTGCTGAGTAAAGTAAGCCTCGATTACAATACCAAAGTATTGCAAAGTAACCTGGAAAACCAGGGCTATTTTAAAAGTGCTGTTGAAGCCGATACCACGGTAAAAAATAAAAAAGCAACAGCTTCTTACACGGTAACTACCGGCATACGATACACGATCAATTCAATAACATTACCGGCAGACAGCGGCGCGTTGCAGCGCTACATTACAGAAGCATCTGAAAATACACTGCTCAAAAAAAACGATCCGTTTGATCTTGCTGTTATTAAAACGGAACGCGAACGTATAGACGCGTATGTAAAGGAAAAGGGATTTTATTTTTTCAACCCCGATTACCTGATTATAGAAGCCGACAGTACCATTGGCAATAACAAAGTTGACCTGCATGTGAAGGTAAAACCTGGTACACCCGACAGGGCAAAAAAAGTGTATACCATCAACGATGTATATATTTTTCCCGGCTACCGGTTAAACGCAAATGCGGCGGATACACTGAAAAAGAACGCCGAATTTTTTGAGGGCTATTACCTGGTAGACAGACGTAAAACCTACAAGCCCCGAATGTTTCGCCAGGCGATGCAGTTTTTGCCAGGCGATGTATACAACCGAAAGGATCATAGCCAGAGCATCAGCCGGTTGGTGAACCTCGGCGTTTTTAAATTTGTAAAAAACAGGTTTGAACCGGTGGTGGTCAACGATTCTGCCAGGCTCAATACTTTCTATTACCTTACCTCTTTGCCCAAAAAATCGCTGCGCGCCGATTTGAATGTCAATACCAAATCAAACAACCTTACCGGCTCGGCCATTACTGTTGGCTGGCGCAACCGCAATACATTTAAAGGTGGAGAACTATTGTCTGTAGATGCAACCGCGGGATTTGAAGTGCAGTTCAGCGGGCAGTTGAAAGGGTACAATACTTATCGCGGCGGGCTGGAAACACAGCTCAGCTTTCCAAGGTTCCTTGTGCCTTTTGTTTCTATTAATACCAGGAGCGGTTTTATGCCTAAAACCAATATCCTGCTGGCGTACGATGTGCTTTCCAAAGAAAAGCTGTACCTGATGAATTCTTTTCGCGCCAATTTTGGTTATGCGTGGAAGGAAACACTTACCAAGGAACACCAGTTGAATCCTATTGCCATCAATTACGTTCAACCCTGGCGCGTTACACAGGAATACCAGGACAGTATCGCAAACAATCCCACGCTTGCCAAGGCCATCGAAAAGCAGTTCATCATCGGCTCCAATTACAATTATAACTACAACGAACTGTCGGGTAACAATGCATTAAAAGGCTTATATTTTAATGGAAATCTCGACTTGTCGGGCAATATAGCGGGGTTAGTAACAGGGGCGAATAAACGACAAGGTGATCCTAAAACCATATTCGGTGCAGCGTTTTCTCAATACGTAAAGGTTGAAACAGATCTGCGATATTATATCCCGCTCTCTTCCAAAAATACCTGGGCAAACAGGCTGATAGTGGGTTTAGGATATCCTTATGGCAATTCGCGCGAGCTTCCGTTCATCAAGCAGTTTTTTGTGGGGGGTACCAATAGTATCAGGGCGTTCCGCAGCCGCTCGCTGGGGCCGGGCACTTATAACAACACCAACAACAAAACATTTTTGCCCGACCAGTCGGGCGATATAAAGCTGGAATTTAATTCAGAGTTGCGTGCAAAGCTGTTCAGCATTGTACACGGAGCAATTTTTATAGATGCCGGAAACATATGGTTGTATAATGATAATCCCGATAAACCGGGTGCTCAGTTCAGTAATAAGTTTATGAAGGAGATTGCCGTAGGTACTGGTGTGGGGTTGCGTTTTGATATTTCCTTCCTGGTGCTGCGGCTGGATGTTGCCTTCCCCATCCGTAAGCCCTGGCTGCCCGAAAATGAACGTTGGGTAATTGACGATATAAAATTTGGCAACAGCACCTGGCGAAAAGAAAACATTATTTACAATATCGGTATCGGTTACCCCTTTTAATCTTATACCAATTCAGTTTAGTTAATGCTTATTATCTATCCGTCAGACCGCCCTTTGGGCGGGCCGATGGGAAAAGCCGGTCGGCCCGCCCAAAGGGATTGTGCGCGGCCGGCGGTCTGACCGACAAAAGCGAATGTTTTTATTTATCAGGCAAGACAGGACAATTCTGGACTTTAAGAAATTGAGACTGTGGTAATCTTAACTGGACAATATTGTTTTTTATATCATTACCGTGAGCATGTTGCCCGAAGGCTCCATGTTGCAAAATTCGGCGGAGCCACCCAGCATTTCAATGCGGTTCTCCATTTTAATGGTGGCAGTGTCTGTAGCTATTTCATTGGCATCGTGGTGAGTTCCGTTATCGCTGATGGTGAGAAGGACGTTCTCAAAAACAGACAATTCAATTTTCACTTCCGTAATATCATCTTTAAAAGATAACATCTTCATCCATTTTTCCACTGCTTTAAACAATACAATTTTCGGATCATTCTGAATGCCTTCTATATCTCCCGATAGCTCCAATACAATATTGAAAGTGCTTTCAAGCCTTATCTCCCGCACCAGGTCTTCCAACAATTCCTGCAACGGCATCCTGTTTAGTGTTGACGGTGCTATAGAATCTGACAGGCGGCACATCTCTTCCACCAGTTTGCCGATATTCTGATTTGCTTTTTTAATCAGTGGCAATCGCATTTGCTCACTTTCTTCGGCCATTTGCAGGTACAACCTGTTTGCGGTTAGCGCCTGCGCAATGTTTTCGTGCAGGGTAGACGCTATGTATCGCTTTTGCCGTTCCTGCCTGCGAAGGGTGTTTTGAACCGTTTTGTTCTTCAGTCTTATTTGTTCTGCAGCTCGCTTTTCCAGCAACCGGTTTTTTACACGCAGCTCCAGCAATTTGGTAATCTGGTTCGACAATATTTTCATTGCCTGCAATTGCACATCCGAGAGCATTTTTGCATGATTGTCTATCACGCATATAGTGCCCAGCCTGTGTCCTGCAGGCGAAATAATGGGCGCCCCGGCATAAAATCTTATCCGTAGTCCGCCGGTAACATTAGGGTTGTCCGCAAACCTGTCGTCGCTTGTAGCGTCTTCTACCAGCAATATTTCATCGCTTTGCAAAGCATGTGCACAAAAGGCTGCGTCGCGCGGGCTTTCTATCATTTCAATTCCCGTTCTCGCTTTGTACCATTGTCTTTCCCTGTCAATAAGCGCTATCAGTGCTATAGGGCAGTCGCAAATTTGCCCTGCCAGTTGAACGAGTTCATCAAATTCCCGTTCGGCTGCAGTGTCGAGGATTTCGTAAGAAAGGAGGTCCTGCAATCTCTGTTCTTCATTAACGGGTACGTCTGCAATTTGCATATTGGGTGTTTTAGAAGAAAATGGATATATCAATCAAATTTTTACTACCCATTTACATGATAACGTAAGGTGATAAGTTTTGTTTTTTATTTCAGCAACATCTTCATAAGAAAATAGATATTTCAAAATTCTACTTAAATAATTTGTCAGGATTTTAAACACTGGTATTGGTTTCCCCTTAATAACAGACTGTTATTTGGAGATCCGGAGGCTCAAACAGCTGCAGATAAAATCCCCCACAACTCATCCTCCGGAGGGAAAGTATTGGTAATTTTGGTGGCGGGAAATGAGAGCGATGGCAACCAAAAACACAAGCCATTTACCCTGTGTGGTCATTCAGAAAATTGTTCCGGTACGGCCGGTTTACGACACTCTTCTTCTTTTTTATTTTTGAATGCACAGATTAATGAATAAAAAATATTGTGTTGATATTTGATAATTTTTTCTGCAACTTTAAAATTAAAATGTTTCTTTTCAGTTATTAGAAATACTTCTATCCTACGAAATAAATAATGCAGGATTATTTTTTTTTAAGCCTCCGTACCTTACACAAATCAAGGGGTTTTTTTTCTACAAAAAGGATAAATCATTCTATGCCATGTAGTTGATATTCATTTTTATAGTAATGATGTATGCGCAAATCAGGTTTAGCAGGGAATTACCAATAATGGCAAGGCTTTTGAAAACATGGGTTGAATAACTGTATGAGAATGCACATTGAGCATTCCGTGCTACTATTAAACATAAAAACACACAAAATGAAAAAGACTATTCTCGCGTTCGGTTCGCTGCTGGTGTGCACCGTTGCAACAGTGAAAGCACAACAATCTTCGGTATTTGTAAAAGGTGGTGTTAACATCGCCAACGTTACAACAGACAAAGACGGAAATGTAGATGATGCAAAAGGGATTGCATCTTTTCATGTAGGGCTGCAGGCTGATTTGCCTATTACAAAATTCTTCGCGCTACAGCCTGGCGTATTTTTTACCGGGAAAGGAACAAAGCTGGAAGGAGGTAATACCTCGGGCGACAACTGGTTCCGCTCTACTACCCGGCCTTATTATATTGAAGTTCCTGTAAACGCTGTTTTTAAAGTGCCTCTCGGCGATGAGTCGAGCTTTTTTGTAGGCGCCGGTCCGTATGTGGGAATAGGTGTTGCCGGTAAAAACAAAGTAGAAGGAGAAATACTGGGTGTAGGTTTCAGCAGTACCGATAATATCAAATTTTCCGACGATGATCCGTTTACCGGCGATGAAGAAGGTGCCGGTTACGGTGTAATGAGAAGATTTGATTATGGATTGAATGGTACGGTTGGATTGCAGGGAAAACGAGCCATGATTTCCGTTAATTACGGATTAGGATTGGCGAAGCTGCAGTCAGGCACCAGCAGTTCAGACGATGAGTTGGGTAAGCACAGGGTACTGAGTCTTACATTAGGGTTCAAGCTTTAAGAAAAAAATTATTTACAAAAAAATCCGGAAGATTGTTTTTCCGGATTTTTTTTGGGGAGAACTGTAGCTATCGGCTGTCAGCAGGCGTTACCAGGATGGATTGAAATCCATCCTTACAATATGTGACCGAGCCTACAGCTCTTGCTGTTTGTGACGAGGCAGAGCCATCGGCCCGATACGATATTGTTGCCTGGGATTTTAATCCCAGGTTAAAGAGGTTGGACGTTCGCCCAAAGGGCGGTCTGATGGGAGCGCGTGAGACATGAATAAATATCATCTAAACAACATGGTTTAATTCAATGTTGTTTTAATAACCTGGGTTCTGCTTCAACAGCTCTTTGCCACCCCTGTTCATTAGGTCTATCTGTGCCTGCGGAATGGGGTAGTATTCATTTTTACCACTGGTAAATTTAGGATTGGGCAGATCGGCTGTGATCTTACTTTCAAAAGCGAAATAAGCATTTAATGTTGCTTCGCCAATGCCCCACCGTGCCAGGTCGAAGAAGCGATGCCCTTCGCAGGCCAGTTCCAGCTTCCTTTCAAAGTAAATGGCTTTTAAAGCAAACGCTTTCGATGCAAATGGTACAGCATACTGACCTATTACATAGTTTGCGGCAGGTGTTTGTGTAAAACCTCCCAACGGGTTAGAAGGATCAGTGTAGGTGTATACTTTGCTTTCTGGTTGCGCTGCTCTTTCGCGCACCATATTTACATAGTCGGTTGCTTTTTTCAAATTGGGACTGGGTAGCTGCGCTTCACATTCTGCTGCTAACAACAACACATCTGCAAAGCGGATTACATTGATGTTGATAGAGGACGAGCGGCTGCTCATGATGAAGGAAGATGGATTGTTTTGCCAGAAAATATTTTTCTTGTTGGCAAACGGCCCGCCCGAAGGTTGATTCCTTATCCATTTAATACCCGGAAAAATTCCCCAGTCGTTGAAGGGAATGCCTCTGCGGCCAATTGTCCAGTCGATACGCGGGTCAAGCCGGCCTTGGTAAGGTGTAAACGGATCGGTGTCTTTAACGCCCATATCCAAGGTAATGGTTTCATCGTTGTAATTGTCGAGATAGGGAAGCCCCAACGCGTCGGTGCGGTACGAGTTGGCAAGGTCAACACTTGGCTGAAAGAAACCGCAACAGGGAAAGGGACCGCCATAAGGAAAATTCAACACATCGCCATTGTTGCCGTTGGCAGCCGAATTGGATCCATCATTAGCCGCCATCTGGATGGCAAAAACAGATTCTTTGCTGTTGTTGCGCGCCGCATCAAAATTGTCTTCAAAACGGTCGTTCAAGCCATACGGTTGGCCATTCGAAGTTTTGCCATTGGCAATTACATCGTCGAACACAACTTTAGCTTCGCTAAATTTTTTCTGGTATAAATAGGTTTTTGCCAGATAGGCTTTTGCCGCCCAGTTGTTGGCCCTGCCTGCCACATTCGATTCTTTTAAATTATCTGCGGCGAATTTAAAATCGTTTTCTATAAACGGCCAGATGTCTTTATCGTTCGGCTGATTCAGGTCTGTTGTAGAATCGCTGATCCAGGGAACCATATTGAAGAACTTTTTCAGCTCAAAATAATAATGCCCTCTCAAAAAACGCGCTTCAGCAGCAAACTGAATTTTATCGGCGTTGGTGAGCGTGGGCGAGGTTGTGGTTGCAATGGCCGATAATACAGCATTGGCTCTTGTTACCCCCTCGTAAAAAGTGATCCATCTGTTGTTGAAAAATCCGTTCGCCGCATCAGAATTGCCTGTAGCAATGGGCACTATGGCAGGCTGGTCGCCCAGGTCGCTGCCTTTATGCGCATCGCCGCCGGCCACACTTCCATAAATCCAGTGCGAGGGCGAAGAAGGCCAAGAGGCGCCACCATTGATGTTTTGCCCATCTAAAGCGCCGTATGCGCCAATGAGCAAACCGTTAATGCCCGCTTTATTGGTAAGCTGATCGGCTTGCAGGCTGCCGAGTGCATCCTGGTCTAAAAATTTTTTGCAGCTTGTAAAAAGAATAAGGAACGCGAATAATAGAATGAGTTGATGCCTGCAATATTTTATTGTTAAGTGCTTGTTCATAAAGTATGTGTTTTTAGTGGAGAAAAAAATCAGAAGGATACCTGCAGCCCAAACAGATATTGTTTTGGATTGGGATACGAGCCTTCATCAATACCAAAATCTGTGGCCCCGTTTTGATTACCCCTGGCATTTACCGAAATTTCGAGATCAACGCCGGAGTAGGGAGTAATGGTAAACAGGTTGGCTGCCTGCACATACACTCTCAACCGCGATATATGCAAGGTGCTCAACAGGTCTTCCGGAAAGGAGTACCCTATTGAAATGTTTTTAGAGCGCAGGTAAGAGCCATTCTCTACAAAATAAGAATTTGGAACACGCACGGTGCTGAAGAAAGTTCCTATTTCCTGTATAGGCGCCGCTGCATTTTGTTTTTCGGGTGTCCACGAGTCGTATAAAGCTGTCTTGCTTTTTGCAGTGCCGGGAAATGTTCCTGCAAAATCTCTCCACCATTTTACATTGTTCCATATTTTATTGCCGGAAACGCCGAAAATAAAAGTCGAAAAGTCGAAGTTTTTATACTTCAATCCAATATTAAGTCCGTAGCTGAATTTAGGATTGGGATTGCCTAAAAACGTCCGGTCGTTTGCGTTAATGTATCCGTTACCGTCAATGTCGGCATATTTGAATCTGCCCGGTGCCATGTCTCTCATATATTGCGTAGCTTTTCCTGTATGGACCGCAGCCTTGTTGGCGGCGTCAATTTCTTCCCAACTGCTCCAGAAACCCTCTACCTGGTAGCCATAAAACGAACTTACGGGTTGCCCTACCGCGTTGCGGATAATGGTAGCGCCGTTGAACCTGCGTCCATCCAAATCAAAATAAGGCGTTC
>JBQCFW010000168.1:0-9118 GCA_051958655.1 Agriterribacter sp.
CTTTTAAACAATTCTGCAGATTATTTGCAATACTGGTTTTATGGTAGGATAGGGGCTGGGGGCGCTCCTTATTTTCCCCTGGCCGACATCGTTGCATTCTGTACCACCCCTACCGCCCCGGTTAATTATCCCAACTTCAACTGGATGGATCATGCTTTTAGAACCGGCATTACCAACAACCATTACATTAACGTGAGCGGTGGTACCGAAAAAACAACCTTTAACCTGTCGCTCGGATACTTAGACCAGGATGGTATTACCAGCACCTACGGTTATAAAAAATACAACCTGCTGGTTTCTGTAGATTCGCGGGTGGCGGATTGGATCACTATAGGCGGGCAAATCCGGTTTGTAAAAAAAGACATTCAAAAAAGCAACTGGGACAATGATGTGGATTACCAGATACTTGCCATTTACGGAGCCGCGCCAAATTACACACCTACTAAAGTGCTGCCCGATGGAACAACGGGGTATATAGCCCGCTACAGTTCTGAAATCGGTGAATGGACGGTAAGAAATCCTGATGCGCAGGATGCAAGCGGCATCTACAATCAAAACTACTACAATGTAATTCCGCAGGTATATGCAGATATAAAGCTCACTAAAAACCTTTCGTGGTACACTAAAGTTTCTGCCAGTATCGACAATAGTTTTGGCAACCGTTTGGAACATGCCGTTAACAACTACTTTTTCAACGATGGCACGTTTGCTCACAATAATTCCACCTGGAGATTGGGGGTAGAAGAGGAAGCTTACCAAACCATGTACCTCAATTTGTATTCAACCCTCAAATATCAGAAAACGTTCAAAGACGTACACAACTTTACGCTCCTTGGCGGGTATAACCTCGAATACAATAACTACCAGCAATTGTTCGGATCTAAAATCACGTTTCCTTCTCCGGACCTCCGACAGTTGAATGCGGGTGCTTCGTTAGGACAAATTACCCGTGGAACGGCCAACGAATGGGGCATCGAATCTTATTTCGGTCGTCTTAATTATGATTACAAAGGCAGGTATTTGTTTGAAGCAAATGTTCGTTACGACGGAACTTCCAGGATTGCAGAAGACAACCGCTGGGGCGTTTTCCCATCTGTATCTGCCGGCTGGAGAATTTCAGAAGAATCCTTTTTGCAAGGCAGCAGCTGGATTGACAACCTGAAGCTGAGAGGTTCGTGGGGAAAATTAGGTAACCAGAACGTGGGATTGTATCCTTACCAGGAAGTGTTATCAACTACCTCGTATCCTTTTTCAACTGCTTATCCTGGAGTGGTGAGCAACAGGATGGTAGACAAAAATCTGAAATGGGAAACGACGACCATAACAGATATTGGATTGGACCTGGGAATTAAAAACGGTTTGTTCTCCGCCACTGTAGACTGGTTTAATAAAGTGACCGACGATATTTTGTACACCATTCCCATTCCTGCGAGCATAGGATTAAGCTCTCCTACCGTTAACTATGGCAAGATGAAAAATACGGGTATAGAGATTGAAGTTGGACATGGTAAAGACATAGGCGATTTCAGGTACGATGTAAGTTTGAATTATACACGGATCAGAAATGAAGTACTCAGGGTGCTGGCGCCATCTTACGGCAACACAACCATACAGGAGGGACTGCCATACAACTCTTTTTACCTGGTTGAAATGGAAGGCATATTCCAGAACCAGCAGGAGATTGATAATTCACCCACCCATCAATTCAATCCAAAACCTGGTGATTTGAAATTTAAAGACCAGAACAAGGATGGTGTAATCAATGCAGATGATCGTGTGGTGGTTCCCGGGGCAATGCCAAAATTCTATTATGGAGGCACTATCAATCTTAGGTGGAAAAACTTCGATCTGAATGCATTTTTCCAGGGTGTAGAAGGGCAGAAATCATTTATGCAGGGCTTGGGATGGGGGCTGGTGCCTTATATACAGGGTTCTCCTCCAACAAATGATTTTATCAAAAAAATGTGGACAGGAGAAGGGTCTACCAACAAAGATCCGGCAATGTATCTTTCAGGATATGCGCCCGTAACAGGCACGCCTAATACTTATTTTTTGCTTGATGCCTCTTATCTGCGGTTGAAAAACCTGTCTATCGGATACACTGTTCCAAAATCATTTACCCAAAGAATAGGATTGCAGAACCTTCGTGTATATGCTTCCGGCGATAATCTTTTTACGGTCACCAACTATCCCGGCGCCGATCCGGAGAAAGCGAGTACCGGTTGGTTCACTGCCTATCCTCAGATAACGATTTACACGTTCGGTGTTAAAGCCACCCTTTAACCAATAAATAAGAAATCATGTATCATATAAAAAATATACTGCTAAAAATTTCCATTCCCGGCGTGCTGTTATTCAGTTCCGTGGCCTGTAAAAAAGCGTTGGATAAAAATCCGCTCGACCAGATATCAAGTCCCACCTTCTGGAAAACCCAGAATGATGCAGACATGGCGCTGGCCGGCTGCTATGCCAGGCTGAACACGCCTGCGTATAAATTCAACCAGATTATGTGGTCGATACTGGCAGGCGATGCATCGGAAGCAAACCAGAGTTTGGGTGCTGCGTCTGTAGGTACGCTCGCCCAGGGAACGATCACTTCCACTTCGGGTGGGCTTGTGTCCGATATTTATAATCAGTCATACGTTGGCATTGCGTCCTGCAATTTTTTCCTGGAGAATATTGATAAAGTGCCTATCAGTGAGGAGATCAAAACTCAATATAAAGGCGAAGTTCGTTTTTTGAGAGCGCTGTTCTATTTTACTTTGTCAGACTTTTACGGAGGTGTTCCCCTCATTACAAAATCGGTTACCATTGACGAAGCAAAAACAAAGCAGGCAACGAAGGATGAAGTGATCAACCAGATACTTGCCGACCTGGACGATGCTATTGCAAGCCTGCCTAATACAGACTATAGCACTGCCGGGCACGCAGTAAAGGGATCGGCGTTGGCATTAAAATCGAGAGTATTACTTTTTAAGGAAGATTGGCCTGGTGCCGCTGCCGCTGCCAAACAGGTAATCGACGATGGTAAATTCAGTCTTTACGACAATTTCAAGACTTTGTTTTTAGCAGCCGGACAAAACAACAACCCGGAAGTTATTTTCTCAACCAGGTTTCTCAATCCTGATAATTTCTCGGACCAGGATATCCAACTACAATGGTGGGGCGTAATAAATCCACGCCAGGAGTTAGTGGACGCATTTGAATGTACCGATGGGTTGCCTATTACCAGTTCGCCGTTATATAATCCCAACAACTGGAAAGCCAACCGCGATCCGAGGTTATTAATGACTGTTAAATCGTTTGAAGACCCGGCTGTTAAAGCCTCGGGACAGGTTGTGCCCTATTCGTACAATGCACCCTCGTCAACCGGGTATGAACCGAATAAGTTTATAGATGTGGAACATATGCCCATAGACTATTCTACTAAGAGTGAGCAGGATTGGATACTGATCAGATATGCAGAAGTTCTGCTAAACTATGCCGAAGCTCAGAATGAAGCGAGTGGTCCCGATCAATCTGTATATGATGCAATCAATGAAGTTCGGGCACGGCCCGGCGTTGATATGCCCCCCATTCCCGGCGGGCTTACGAAAGACCAGATGCGGGCAAGGATATGGCAGGAGCGGAGAGTAGAGCTGGCGCTGGAAGGCCACAGGTACGGCGATATCAAACGTTGGAAGCTGGCCGAAACTTACATTCCGACACTTACCGATTTAGGCGGTGTGCAACGTAAATTCGATCCTTCCAAAAATTATGTATTTCCCTTCCCGCAATCGGAAATTGATGTGAATCCAAGTCTGGAACAAAACCCTAATTATTAGGGGGAGCCGCAGATTCGCAGATGGTTGAATAAGTTGATTGGGTTGATTGGTTAAGTAAGTTAAATAAGTGGAAGCGAATCTGCGGACTCTAAATTTCAAATCTCAAATTTCAAATTTAAAATTTTCTACGAGGGGGTGGTTTGGCAGTTGGTTACTTAAAACCACTCTCCTCTCTTTATTTCTATATGTGGTTGAGTTATTCTTCCTATCGGTAAGGTGTATTCACCCACCGAAATTGGAACTGCCGTCTGCAGGAGGGTGAAGATACCCAACTGTATAGTATTGGTATTGGCATCGGATGGATTTTATTCCAACGCTCATGCCGCTTAAACAACGAGATTCATCTCGCGCAAGGGAAAACGACGCGTTTGAGAGTGCTCAATTTCAAACCTGCTTACCGGCAGGAAGATGTCAAATTTCAAATTTCAAATTATTCAATGATTAAAAAGATCCTGTTTGTTGCATGTGCCTTGGCGTTGTTCTGTTCGTGTAATAACAACCGTAAGCCTCCGCAACCCGTTCCCTCGGCTGAGCTAGCCAAAAAACATGCTATACATTATAATAAACCCGCTGTTGATTTTTTTGAAGGTGCCTTATTGGGCAATGGCGGAATGGGCGTAGTGGTAACTACCCGCCCCGACGGAGTGATGCTTTATTTTGGACACAACAATGTATGGGACATCCGGATAGCAGAAAAACACAAAGACGAAATAGGCACGTTTAATTATGTATTTGACAAAGTGAGCAAAATACCCGACACGTTGAAACTGCTTACCGATGATCCCTGGTATCAGAAGTACAGCACGATGGCCCAGGAAAATTACAGGCAGCCTTATCCCCGTCCGTTTCCCTGCGGCAGTGTGCTGCTCGGCTTTGATATAAGAGAAACAGAATTGTTAGGACACTCGCTTGATATTGCCAATGGTGTATGCGAAGTATACCTGCAGGACAAACAGAAAAACAAAAAAACGTTGCAGTTGTTTACCGATATGAAGGAAGACAAGCTGTGGATGCAACTGCTGGACAACGAAGGCAAACGCACTGCCAACATTTTTAAACGGATGCGCATCATGCCCGATCCATCCACGCCGGCTGAATTTCCAAAGTACAACAGCGATGAATTGTTGAATGAAGGTACTTTATCCTTCAGGCAAACACTGCCTTACCAGGAGCCCGATGTATATGATACCGCAAAGCGACATCCCAAAGACAAGGCCTTTCGCCTGACCGCCAGCACCAATGGAACGCTCACCAAAACAAGCCGCATTAACTGGGATGGCAATAACGAGGAAATGAAAACGCTGGAAGCCGCCTTCGAAAGCGGCCATGAATTTATAGCCTGTATTTCTTTACATGAAGGATTAGACAGCATGGTTGCAAAAACCGCAGCAGTGCAAAAGCCGGATACCGACGGATGGCAACGTGCCAGGACTGAGGCAGATGAATCGTGGAAAAATTACTGGTCTAAATCAGGTATACAACTGAGTGATTCTGTACTGGAACAAATATGGTATCGCAACCTGTATTTTTTTAATTGTGCTGCTAAAGATGGAGCCACCACGCCGGGCTTATTTGCCAACTGGAGCTACAACAAAATCGGGACCGCCTGGCATGGAGACTACCACATGAATTATAATACCCAGCAACCCTTTTGGATGACCTTCTCCAGCAATCATCTCGAAAAAAATCTTCCCTATGTAAACCTTATAGAAAGGCTGATGGATGTAAGCAGGATATGGGCCAAAGAATATTACCAGTTGCCCGGAGCGTATTTCCCTCACTCTGCCTACCCCGTAGATATGACGATGAATCCCTACCCCGTGCCGCACTGGGGCTGGGAAATTTGCGAAACGCCCTGGTCGGTGCAAGGATTGTGGTGGCATTACCTGTACTCGGCCGACACCGCTTTTTTAAAGAACCGCGCCTACACGCCCATTAAAGAAGCGGTTGAATTTTTGGTGGCCTATATGAAACGACCCGAAGCAAGGGGCGGAGAAAGATGGAAAGACGACAAATATCACATCTTTCCAACCATACCGCCCGAATTGTATGCTTTACGTCCGGGGTTTAAATACAATTACGATTGTAATGTAGATCTTACTTTAACAAAGTTTATTTTTAAAGCCTTCGAAGAAATGGTGGCCGTGTTAAACACCACCGCTACCGATCAACCATTGCTCAGCGATGTAAAAGACATACTCGCTCATTTTCCCGATTATCCCAAAGCTGCTTCCAAAAAATATGGAGAAGTGCTGGTATCTGTTCCCGGCGAGCACGACCAGGTAGTGTACAATGTACCCTCTCCCCTGATGTCTGTATTTCCCGGCGAAGATTATGGACTGCATTCTGATTCGGCTACCATGAAGCTGCTTGCCAACACCTATTACAACCAGCAAAATGAAGGTGGTAACGACCTTGTGTTCATTAACCTGCAGGCGGCTCGGCTGGGTTTGCTCGACATTGAAAAGTTTAAACGCCATGTGCAATATTCATTGTTGCCCAACGGAACAGCTACAGATAAAGTAATGCAGGTACATGGTCGCTACAGCGACCAGACACGCTACGATTATATGGGCGCTATGGGAATCTGGTTCGAAAATTTTGCCCTGCCTGTTGTCATTAATGAATGTTTGATGCAAGGCTACAATGGTACTATCCGGCTGTTTCCGAATTGGGATAAATCCAAAGATGCCAGGTTCAGCAACCTGCGGGCGGCGGGTGCTTTTTTAGTAAGCGCCGTTTTAAGCAATGGCATTATAAAAGAGGTGAGCATATTTTGCGAAAAAGGTGGAACGTTGAAAATAGTGTCTCCCTGGGGCAAAAAAGGCACGATACAGCAAACTTCGGGTAGCCGTAACATTGAGGAGGACCTTGTGCGGCTGGAAACAAAACCCGGAGAAACGATTGTGCTGCTACCCTGATGAACACAGTTGCTTTCCAATGATGAAAGGTTCGGAACTTTGCGCAGACTCTTATTTGTTTTACAGCATGTTTGTAAAGTTCCCAGCTTGCTTTCCATACTCCTTACCGAAAACATTTTTTATACGATGCAGTTACCATTGCAGGGAATAATTGTATTAGAGTTCAGCCAGTATTTATCCGGCCCCTGCGCGGGGCTAAGGCTGGCTGATCTTGGAGCAAGGGTGATTAAAATTGAACATCCTGAAAGGGGTGAAGCCGGCAGGCGACTGGCCATTAAAGACCTGTGGGCGGGCGACAGCTCCCTTTTGTTTCATACCATCAACCGCAACAAAGAAAGTTTTGCTGCCAATCTCGACAACGAAGAAGAACTGGAGGATGTAAAGAAGCTGATAGCCAAAGCGCATGTGCTTACACATAACTTCAGACCCGGTGTAATGCAAAGAAAAGGGCTCGACTATTCAACGGTAAAATCAATGAATCCATCCATCGTTTACACGCACATCACGGGATATGGCAACGAGGGGCCCTGGCAAAAAAAACCAGGTCAGGACCTGCTGCTGCAGTCTCTTTCGGGCTTAACGTATACAACAGGCAGCAAGGCAGACGATCCTGTTCCGCTTGGGCTGGGCATTGGTGATTATTTGTGTGGCAACCAGGCAGTACAGTTCATCATTGCCGCTTTGATGCGTGCCAGGAAAACAGGGGAAGGCGCATTGATAGAGTTAAGCCTGCTGGAATCGTTGATCGATTTTCAGTTTGAGTTTTTCACCACTTATTTTAAAAGTGGAAGAATGCCACAGCGGTCATCCGTAAACAACGCCCATGCCTTGCTGAGTGCTCCCTACGGCATTTATAAAACACAGGATGGATATATTGCTGTAGCCATGATGCCTTTAAAAACATTGAACAATGCCCTGCAATGCAAACCACTGGAGGCATTTAACGAAGAAGAAGCTTTTTCAAAACGCGATGCTATAAAAGAGCTCATTGCAGCGCACCTGCTCACGCAGAAAACAAATGACTGGCTGAAAAAAGCAAAAGAGCTCGATTTATGGATAATGCCCGTGATGAGCTGGAAAGATATGAAACGATCGGAAGGATATAAAGTACTGCAAATGGAACAGCAAATAGACCTGGGAAGTGATAAAAAGTTTATTACTACCCGGTGTCCTATCCGCATTAATAAACAATTGTTGTTAAGCAGCCGGCGCGCCCCCTTCATTGGCGAACATGTGGAGCACATTAAAGCCACCTTGTTGTAATGCTTATGGATCATTTACTCAACGATATTTTGGTGCTCGATTTCAGCCAGTTCCTGTCGGGCCCCAGCGCCGGATTAAGGCTGGCAGACATGGGAGCGCGTGTTATTAAAATTGAACGGCCGGGTATAGGCGATATCTGCCGAATATTGTATGTGTCGGACGTGAAGCTGGAGGGTGGAGAATCCACCATCTTTCATGCCATCAATAGAAATAAAGAAAGTTATACCGCCGACATTAAGGAAGAACAATCATTGCAAAAAATAAAAAAGCTGGTTACAAAAGCCGATGTGATGATTCACAACTTTCGCCCCGGCGTAATGGAACGCATTGGCCTTGATTATAAAACCGTTGCCGGCATCAATCCCGCAATTGTATATGGAGAGATCAGTGGTTATGGCACCGAAGGCGAATGGAAAGACCTGCCAGGCCAGGATCTCCTGCTACAGGCTGTATCCGGTATTATGCATTTAAGCGGCAGCCGGCAACAACCGCCCGTGCCAATGGGGGTAGCCGTTGCCGATATTATTGCCGGAACGCACTTAACCCAAGGCATACTCGCTGCCTTGTTCAGCAGGATGCAAACCAACAAAGGAGCGCATATACAGGTAAGCATGTTTGAAAGCCTGCTCGATTTCCAGTTTGAAGTGCTCACCTGTTTTTTTAACGATGGTATGGATACGCCTCAGCGAAGTGCGGTGAACGGCGCGCATGCTTATATAGCCGCGCCTTATGGCATTTACAAAACAGCCGATGGGTTCATTGCCATTGCCATGGCACCTGTAACAAAACTGGCGGAACTGCTGCAAGCTGATTCGCTGAAAAATTATACCCGTGCCGATGAATGGTTTAGCAGGCGGGATGAGATAAAAAAAATACTGAAAAACATATTTGTTACCCGCAATACGAACGAATGGCTGCGGCTGCTGGAACCGGCAGACATCTGGTGCGCCGATGTGTACGATTACGACGACCTGATTGCCAGCGAAGGATATAAATTATTGCAGATGGAGCAATATGTTGTGTCTGACGGAAAAAAAGTAAAGACCACCCGCTGCCCTGCGAGAGTAAACGAAAATATCATTACATCGCAAAAGGGCGCTCCCTCGCTTG
>JBQCFW010000169.1:0-30531 GCA_051958655.1 Agriterribacter sp.
TCGATACCACACCGCTCCGAAATAGACGTGCCGCTTACCTATGCCGATTATTATTTTGTAGAGGCATTGACCAGGTATAAGGAATGGTTTAAGTAGAGCTTGCGCTACGCCACTCCGAACGAAATCAACGAGATAGAAAGAAGTTGATGCAGTGAGGAGCCTCCCGAAAAAAGAAGTACTGCTGAAATCTTTGTTTCTCCGCAGGGGCTTTTCTCCGAGCCTTGTGCGTTGGCAGGACTCTGCGGTATATTGCTGAAGTTTTAGTGATGTTGTTGACGTAAATTGTAGATTTGACTCAGCAAAGATGATTGTGTAAAACCGCAGCGTCCCTTGCTTGCACACAAAAGCATCGCACAAGGAGACACCGCGGAGAAGGAAAGCCTCCTAAAACGACGAAATCCGCTACTGTAGGGGATTTCAGCTTTTAGTGGTTACCCGGAAAGGGTGACTATTAAGGATTATAAATTAAAGGGTTATGATATGTGGGGTAGGCCTTGGGGTAAATAATAACACTTTTTATGATCGCTGCCAGAGCAACCTTGCAAAATGAATTTTTATATCTTGCACCTAATTTCTATGATTCTCTGATACTATGGCAAAACGAGTTGAAATAAAATATCCTTCACTACTCGCAGATTTATTTTCTTCATCTTTCGTTCAAAAGATAATTGAAAATACTCACATTCCCCATCTATCGGGAATATTGCAGCAAACTGGATTTATTCATTCCATCAGGCCAAATAGTACGACAAAATCAATATTGAAAAAGGTATTTTATTACTTAAATGATAATTATAGGTGTGAATACGTGTATAAAACGGCAATATTGACCGAGATTTTATTAAAGGACCATTCGATTGAAGATACAAGCTACCTTACGGAATTTCGAGCATTTAACACTAAAGCGGATGTTGTGCTTTTGAATGGTACATCTGTTGTTTATGAGATAAAATCTGATTTGGACAACTTGGAGAGGCTATCAGCTCAAACTTCGACCTACAAAAAGATATTCGACAAGGTATTTGTAATTTCTAATTGGGGTAATATTTCAAGAATTAAAGACATTGTTGACGAAGGCGTAGGGATAGCGTCCTTGAATACCGACTTTTCGATAAAGACTTTTCGCGAAGCGGCATCTAATTTAGATCGTTTGGATAGAGGTTTAATGTTCGATTGCCTTCGCAAACCGGAGTATTTGTCTATTATTGAAACCTACTATGGTAAATCTCCAAATGTCCCCGGCACGCAAATTCACTCGGCTTGTAAATCCCTTTTTACGGCAATACCACTTGTTCTAGCGCATAATTATTTTGTGCAAACTTTGAAAAATAGGAAATTATGTAATGATCAAATCAACCTGGTACGATTTGTCGATAAGGCTTTTAAATGCTTGGTCACCGAAAAGAATTATTCTTCCAAGGATTGCAAATTGATTAAATTTGGGTTATCCCAAGTATTAATCAACTAAAACCTTGTCTATGTATTTCCCTTACCTAAGGGCCAAACAATTTGATTTGGCTGCCCTGGCTGAAGTGAATGATAAAGTGTATCACAGCCAAACTGTAATTCCAATCATTGAACCAGTTACCGAAATTAAAAAACTTCAGTATAAACGGATTGCAGATAAGAATATCCCTTTTATACTTGTGATTAATCCTATTGTCGGAGACCTCAAATCAATCACCCCACATTCAAAAATCGTCAATAATTTAGTGCAGGAATGTTTAAAAAGCTATAAAAATTATTGGCTTGCGTTTACTATTCAACCACAAACTTCACTTAAGGATGTCCAGAGCTTTATTAAAGATTATCCCGATCATTATCACGTTTTTATTCATTTTCACCAGTTTAAGGACGTCCAATCACTGGCAAAAGTGATTGCTGGCGATTCAAAAAACCAGTATAATATTTTTGTAGATGGACTAGTAGGTATTGATTACATAAATCAATTCTCAAACAATGACGCTTATGATGTTTTAATAAAAGATGGGTTTAAAAAGCGAAAGAGAAATGAGGACTATCCAGAGGAAGACTTTTTCTATGACCTTCACAAGCTATATGAAACTGATTATGGGTATGATGGATTCGGCGATTTTACAATCATCGGCTCTCTATATGATCCGGGCGGTGGCCCTGCATACGTGGTCGCATTACATCTAACTGACGTAGATGAAGATAATAATGTCGTTATTCGGCATTTTAAATCTGAAAGCCTTACACCTGCCAGCTCAGCAGACCCCGGTGGCAAGTTCGGGCAGGCATTGAAAAAGTTGATAAAACATTTAAACGATTCCCCGCACTTAAATTCCAGTGGTACTGTGGAATATACTGAATTACACAAATCGGGGCACTTCCCTGGATTAGGAACGGCTAAAAAAATATCAATAAAGCATCACATAGAATTTGTACATGGATTGATTCAAGAATAATTAAAGTTTATGGAGACAGAAAAAGAACCTCTTGATGGTTTTAAGGATGAACTTCGAAATATTCTTGTAAAAAGCCAAGATAACTTTTGTTTCTCCGCAGGGTCTCTCCTCCGAGCCTTGTGCGTTGGCAGGACTCTGCGGTATTGGCTGAAGTTTTAGTGATGTTGTTGACGTAAATTGTAGATTTGACTCAGCAAAGATGATTGTGTAAAACCGCAGCGTCCCTTGCTTGCACACAAAGCATCGCATGAGGAGACACCGCGGAGAAGGAAAGCCTCTTAAAACGACGAAATCCGCTACAGTAGCGGATTTCAGCTTTTAATGGTTACCCGACCTGGATTCGAACCAAGGCTATCAGAGCCAGAATCTGATGTACTACCACTATACGATCGGGCAATGGGGTGGCAAATTTAGCCTTATTTCCCTTTCTAAAAAAACATAATTCATAAAAATCCAGGGCTCATTTTTTGGCAGATTACCAGTAATTTCCACCTTCATTCCACTTATCCCGTATAAATATGTACCAAAAGCTTGCTGTCGTTTTTTTATGGTTACTATTGTTTGCCTGCACTACCAAACAGCCCAACAAGTATAACGAATGGCGTATGGTGAATGGCAATTCCAGCGCCAATAAATATTCTTCGCTAACGCAAATAGACAGCGGCAATGTGCAGCAACTGCAGGTAGCATGGACCTACCGCACCGGCGATGCCGACACGGGCAACCGTTCGCAGATACAATGCAATCCTATTATGGTAGATGGTGTGTTGTATGCCACCTCTCCGGGGCTTAAACTCTTTGCATTGAATGCGGAAACGGGTGAGGAAAAATGGGTATTCAACCCCAAAGATACCACGCATAACAAAACCCCTACACCTTTCAGCGCGGCATTGAACCGCGGTGTTGTTTACTGGGCTAACGGCGCAGACAAACGCATTCTTTACACTGCCGGTGCTTACCTGTTTTGCGTAAATGCGGCAGATGGCAGGCTCATCACTTCATTTGGTGAGCAGGGCGTGGTAAACCTGCGCGAAGGACTGGGCAGAGACGTTGCCCAATATGAATTATCGGCCAATTCGCCGGGTATTATTTACAAAGATCTGTTGATTGTTGGCGCCCGTCTTTCGGAAGGACTGCCTGCCGCTCCGGGGCATATCCGCGCGTTTGATGTGCGCACCGGCAAACAGCGCTGGATGTTTCATACCATTCCACAGCCCGGCGAACCCGGTTACGAAAGCTGGGATGATCCTAACGCCTATCAATACATTGGTGGTGTAAACTGCTGGGCCGGTTTTTCGCTCGACCAGCAACGGGGGATTGTATATGCACCGCTGGGTTCGGCCTCCTTCGATTTTTATGGCGGCAACCGTAAAGGCGCCAACCTGTATGCCAATTGTCTGCTGGCGCTGGATGCAGCCACGGGCAAGCACATTTGGCATTATCAAACCATTCACCACGATCTGTGGGATCGCGATCTGCCAACGCCTCCTGCATTGGTAACGGTAACGCACAACGGAAAAAGGATAGACGCGGTAGCGCAACCTACCAAAGGCGGCTATATTTATGTATTGGATCGCGAGACGGGTACCCCTCTTTTCCCGGTAAAGGAAATACCGGTTCCAACCGACAGCGACCTGGAGGGAGAGCAGCCTTGGCCAACACAACCTGTTCCATTGTTGCCTGAGCCTTTTGCCAGGCAGGCATTTAAAGATTTTACAGTGGACGACCTGAACACGCTGGTGCCCGACACTTCTTACCAGGACATTAAAGCGCGGTTTCTATCGTACCGCACTGGCAATATGTTCAACCCGCCTTCAAAAGCCGGAACAATTATTTTTCCGGGGTTTGACGGCGCTGCGGAATGGGGCGGTCCCGCGGTAGATCCGCAAACAGGCATTATGTATGTAAATGCCAACGAAATGCCGTGGGTATTGACAATGGTTGATATTGAACACAGCAACCTGCTTGCCGAAGGCGACACGTACGCGCAGGCAGGCAAACAGTTGTACCAGCAAAACTGTATGAGCTGTCATGGTACTGACAGAAAGGGCAGTGGAAATTTTCCTTCTATCATCAATGTAAAAAGAAAATACAACCAGCAGCAGTTTGCACAATTGCTTTCTACCGGGCGACGGATGATGCCATCGTTCAAACAATTGACGAATGAACAGGTAAAAGCCCTTGCTGCTTTTGTGCTGGAAGACAAAACGCTCGGGCATAAAAAACTAACGGTTACGCCTGCTGCTGTTGATTCTAATATTTTGCTGCCCTACAATTCTACCGGTTATCATAAGTTCTTAACCAAAGAAGGATATCCCGCGGTTAAACCACCGTGGGGCACGTTGAATGCCGTTGACCTCAACTCCGGCAAGCTGCTATGGAAAAGCGTGTTGGGCGAATTTCCGGAACTTACTCAAAAAGGCATTCCGCCCACCGGTACCGAAAACTATGGCGGTCCTGCGGTTACTCAAAGCGGCTTGATTTTTATTGCGGCTGCGCGCGACAGCAAGTTCAGAGTGTTCAGTAAATACACCGGTAAACTGTTGTGGGAAACAGCGTTGCCCTTTCCCGGTTTTGCATCGCCGGCAGTATACGAAGCAAATGGCAAGCAGTTTGTGGTAATTGCCTGCGGTGGCGGTAAGCTGGGTACAAAATCGGGCGACACATATGTTGCGTTTGCGTTGCCATAGAGCAGTCAGCTATCAGCTATTAGCGATCAGCGATCAGCGTTCAGCTTTCAGTATCGGGCTGGTATTCATGTATCAAATTTTTATGTATGAAGAAGTGCATCTTATTCATCGTTTGGGCGGCGCTGTTATCAGGCAGCGTACTGCACGCACAAACTTCAAAGCAACCTGTATTGCTGGTGCTTAATAAATTTGAAAACAATCTTGCGTTTATTGATCCCATTGCGTTAAGGGTGATGGCAACCGTTCCTACAGGCGACAGTCCCCATGAAATTATTTTATCTGCCGATGGCAGGCTTGCCTTTGTTGCCAATTATGGTGCACAGCAACCGGGTAATAGCTTAAGCGTAATTGATATGGCTGCCCGCAAGGAAATACGTCGCGTAAACCTGGGCGCATTTTACAAACCCCACGGACTGGTATACAAAGACGGCAAAGTATATTTTACTTCGGAACTTAGCAGAACTGTGGGGCGTTATGATTTTGCTGCAGACAAAGTAGACTGGATGATAGGAACCGGGCAAAACGGCGTACACCTGCTTACCATTGCGCATCAACTGCCCGTGCTGTTTACTGCCAACCGGTTATCCAACACCGTTAGCGCCATTCGCATACAGGTGCCGCCTTCGCCGGAAGATATAGTGCATATACCTGTAGGCAAACGGCCGGAAGGAATTGACATATCGCCCAACGATAAGGAGCTTTGGGTAGGCAATAACGACGATGGAACCATCAGCATTATTGATGTTGCATCGAACGCTGTAAAAGAAACCATTAAAGTAGGCAAGCTGCCTATTCGCTTAAAGTTTACGCCCGATGGCAAAACAGTGCTGGTATCCGATCATACCGGCGGAGAACTGGTAGTGGTAGATGCGGCTTCGCGAAAAGTGATCAAAAGGATAAAGGCGGAGGGGTTGCCTGTTGGTATTTTAATTACACCTGATGGTAAAAAGGCATTTGTAGCGCGTATGGAAAGCGGCATTGTAAGCGTGCTGGACCTGGATAAAATGGAATTTACAGGAAGCGTTCAACCCGGAAAAGGACCTGATGGTATGGCGTGGGCGGAAGGAAAGTGAAGAAACAAATCTCAAAAAACAAGAAACAAAAAACAAGAAACAAAAAGCAAGAAACAAAAAGCAAAAGCAATTACTCAAACCTCTCCTGCTGAAAGCTGACTGCTGATAGCTGAAAGCTGATAGCTTATCCTGCTTTCAGTTTTGCCAGTTCCCGGCGCGAAGCACTTACCCATTTTGCATTCATGCGGCGCACATGCTTGGGATGCAGGCTGCGTTCTTCCAGCACGGTACTGAATTCCTGACGCGCTTCGTTGTTTCTCCCTTCTTCTTTCAGCAGCAATCCGTAATGGTATCTTCCTTCTATAGAGTGGTGCACGCGGATGAATTGTTTGTAAGCTGCTTCTGCCCGCTCCACGTCACCCGACTGATGAAGGGCTTTTGCATACAAGAGTTCATCTTCCGGACGGTCGAATTTCTGTTTCTTCATCGGCAGCACTTTGTTCAGCCAATCCAGGCTTTCGGTATACTTTCCCGCGCCAAATGCATAACGTCCCATATTCAGCATCATGTCTACGTTGGTGGCGTAAATTCCCTGCATGCACGATGCCGTCAGTTCCATTGCCTTTTCAAAATTTTGCTGACGTGCGTATTCTTCTGCCAGCCTCAGCCTGTTGGCATCTGTATCTGCCAGCTTAAGATTTCGTTCCAACTCTTTGATCCTGGCGCTGGGAAAAAAGGTTTTGACGCTGTTTCCATTTACGCTCGAATGCCTAAGGTCTGGCAACATCTCCCTGATAATGTAAATAATACCACCAATGCCTGGCAAGAAGATGAGGATATAGATCCAGTCGCGCCGGTTGGTTTTAAGCGCGTGCAAAATGCAAATGATCTGCAGCACAGGAATGAGGTAATAGATGTAGCCGAAAGAATCAAAAGGAAACATACTTGCAGGGGTTGGGTTCGCGAATATAGCTATTTGGTGAAAAAGAACCTGCTGGCCGGCAGGGAAATGCTGTGCTGTTGGTCGAAAATATTACTATGCATTACTTCCGGAGCGTTGTGCAATACACCGTTTTTCATGTTAATTGCTATGGATTAATCACGAGCCCAACAGTTTGTGAACATGGCTAACATGCTTGTTGCGTGCAGCAGTTTTTCGGTAAAGTATATTATACGTATGATAACTGTGTACCTGTCATAACATTTCGTCGCACTTGCTCAGCAAACACAACCCGTGCAGTTATTTTACGCAGCAAACCCTACATTCGCATATATTCAAATCTTAAGCATTAAGTATGGGGTATTGGTTGTCTGTCATTGTAATAGCACTAAGTGCTGCTCCTCTATCCGCGCAGGATCGTATTCCCGTTTTTATTTCGGGAGAAGAAGGGCATAAAATATACCGCATTCCAGCCATTATTGATTTGCCGAATGGCGATCTGCTGGCTTTTTGCGAAGGGAGAGTAAACGACGCAAGCGACTTTGGCGATATTAATATAGTAATGAAACGAAGCACGGATAAAGGGAAAAACTGGGAGGCATTGCAAACATTGGTAGACTATGATACGCTGCAAGCCGGCAATCCTGCACCGGTAATAGACAGAACTGATCCGGCTTTTCCTAAAGGACGTGTTTTCCTTTTTTACAACACCGGCAACAATCACGAAGGCGAAATAAGAAAAGGAAAAGGAGTGAGGGAAGTATGGTATATAACGTCTGCAGACGGTGGCGTATCCTGGTCGGCGCCTGTTAATATCACAACGCAGGTACATCGCCCGTTGCAGCCAGGTACAAACGCTGCCTATCATTTTAAGGAAGACTGGCGACATTATGCCAACACGCCCGGTCATGCCATGCAGTTCAGTGCAGGAAAATACAAAGGAAGGCTGTATGTTGCCGCTAACCATTCTTTTGGCGAGCCTGTTAAAGACGGATCAGACTACCGCGCTCATGGATTTTATTCAGACGATCACGGCAAAACTTTTCATCTTACAGAAGACATTGATATTCCCGGCAGCAACGAAGCGCTGGCAGCCGAACTGCCGAATGGCGGTTTGATGATGAATGTACGCAACCAGAAAGGAGATGTAAAGTTGAGAATTATTGCAAAAAGTAAGGATGGAGGCGTGCATTGGGATACGGTGTATTTTGATAAGCGGTTACCCGATCCAGTTTGCCAGGGAAGCATCCTGGCGATCAGGGATAATAAAGGCAGACCTGTTATTGCTATAAGCAATCCCGCCGATACTCTGCAGCGCAACAATCTAACGGTAAGGCTTAGCTGGAATGAGGGAAAAACCTGGCAGCGTTCTGTGTTGGTTGACAGCGGTCCGTCTAAAGATCCGAATTTTGATCCTACAGCCTACTCAGACCTCGTGGCGCTTTCAGGCAATTCAATTGGAGTTTTATATGAGTATCATGAATACAGCCAGATCGTATTTAAGGTGGTTAAATTTTAAACCACTGCGTAATGGAGTGGATGCATAGAGGGTAGAAAGATCCGGCTTATATTTGCCGCAATAATTATTTCAGATTCATGAGAAAAATATTTTCCGTACTTGTATTTACGCTTCTTCTTCATTTTACTGTTGTAGCAAAAGAATCTGATACCATTCATGTAATATCTCACAATAAAACAATTGTAGTAACCGATCCCGCGACAGGCGTAAAAGCCTACCGGAGTTGGGCTGTGTTTCCTTCTGCACAAACAAAAGTGCGTCGCATCAACCTTAAAGTAACATTTGGGTGCCCTGATTCTTTGCGTTGCGCCGACTGGGATTATCTCGATCATATTTATATCAGGCGAAAAGGGGGAATGGACAGCGCTTCGCTCGACTATCCTATTGGCAGGATGCTGACGCCTTATGGCGGGGCTTTTGCCAAAGACTGGAGCTTTGAATGGGATACAGAAATAACGGACTTCAGCTTGTTGCTGCGAGACAGCGTTGAAATAGAGTACCAGCACACAGGTTATGAACCGGCAAATGACAGGGGTTGGAAAATTACCGTGGATTTTGAAATTGTGAAAGGCGAACCGGTGATGGAGCCGGTGAGCATTACTAAAATTTATGACGGCAGCTTCAGGTATGGAGATGCTGCCGCCGATATTGAAACACAGTTAAAACCAGTAACCTTCACCACTGCAAAAAATGCGGTGCAGGCAAAATTGCTGGTATACCAAACCGGGCATGGAATGGACTCGAGTGGCTGTGGTGAATTTTGCGATCGCTACCGCGAAATATGGTTCGACGGGAAGATGATCGATAAACGAAATATCTGGCGCGAGTGTGGAGATAATCCCTTGTATCCACAGGCTGGCACGTGGATCATAGACCGCGCCTATTGGTGCCCCGGCTACCTGCAGCATCCAGATAAGTTCGAGCTGCCACTAACTAACGGTAAAGCGCATGTTATAGATATTAATATGCAGCCTTACGTTACGCAAAACCCCAGTGCCAACGAAGTAATAGCAGCCTACCTGGTACAGTACAAAAAAGCAGCTTCGCAACACGATGCAGCAATAGAGGATGTCATTGTTCCAACCGATAAGCAGCTCCATCTTCGCAGCAATCCTTCTTCTGTTGGCGCAACAATCATCTTAAAAAATCTGGGTGCAGCCCCGTTGCGCCAGGCAAATATTGAGTATGGCACCGCAGGTTTTGCAAAACGGCGGTATCAATGGAAGGGCAACCTGCCATTCAACCAGGAGGATACTGTGCGCCTGCCAGGTGTTATCCAGGGCAAACCAGGTAACAATTTTTTTAACGTGAATGTTGTTGCGCCCAATGGAAAGAAAGACGGATATGCAACCGACAATCGCGTGAGTGTAAGTTTTAGCAAAGTACCTGTTCATGGCAGGGAAATAATAGTAAACCTGTTTACCAATAAGCAGGCAGGTGAAAACAATTACGAAATCAGGAACAGTGAGGGTAAGGTTTTATATGAAAGAAAAACAGGCACGTTGGCCAATGAAACAAACTATCGCGACACGGTAAAACTTGCGCCGGGCAGCTACGAATTTGTAGTAAATGACACAGGAGACAACGGGCTTGAGTTTTGGTTCAATGTAAGAGGAGGGAGGGGGTTTGTTCGATTGCTTGATGCAAAGGGACGCATGATCAAAAATTTCGATTCGGATTTTGGAAGCAGCATCTATTACGGATTTGAAGTAACCAACGATACGTCCATACTAACGCCTGCAGTAACCGAACCGGCGGTGGGCGTGTTTCCTACGCGCACAAAAGGCAAAACCACCATGGATTATTTTGGCAATACCGCCCAAAAAGTAGTGGTAAAACTGGTGACTGATCCGGGCGGTGAAACGGTGGAAGAGCATGTGTACGAATTATTAAAGGAAGGAATATTTACATACGATCTTTCGTATCGCCCTGCACAACGGTATTACCTGAAAGTTTTTGTAGGCGACAAACTGGTTTATAATAAGAGAGTGCGGGTAGGGCAATAACTATGTGCCGGTATTTAATCGCGCTCTTTATAAAACTCATATATAGGCAGCTTTCCCGCAACAGATCGGAATGAAAACAGAGACGAAACGTTGAAAGAACGATTTGTAATTCAATGTCATCTGGTTACTGAAAGTTTATTTTTTGCTGCAGATTCGCAGATGATCGTTCTTCTGCGAATCTGCGGCTCATTCAGGTATAACAAAATCTCCACTTTGTTGCTCCGTTGTAAGCATGGCATAAAAAATCACAAAAAATAATTCTTCAAAAAATTATGTAGTTAAATGGCTACATATTATATTTGTAGCCAAATAGCTTCATATCCCTTTTTATATGAAATTAAGAAGAGACATTTTCCAGGCAATTGCCGATCCTACACGCCGCGCCATATTGGTGCTGCTGGCTTCGCAAACCATGAGCGCAGGCAGTATTGCCGCTGAATTCAAAGTGGCAAGACCCACTATTTCGAAACATATGCAGGTATTGATGGAATGCGAACTGATAGAGTCGGACCCCCAGGGGCGCGAAATTTATTACAAGCTGAAAATTGAGAAGATGAAGGAGATAGACAAATGGCTGGAGCAGTTCAGAAAAATATGGGAAAAAAAGTTCAACAAGCTTGACAATTTATTATTCAAACTTCAAAATAAACAGAAATGACAAGTAAACTTCAATTCGATTTTTTGGTAGATAAAGAAAAGAACACACTTACCATGAAAAGGGAATTTGCTGCACCCCGCCAGCTCGTTTGGGATGCCTATACAAAAAGTGAATTGCTGGACCAGTGGTTTGCGCCGGAACCCCTGACCACCAAAACAAAACATATGGATTTCAGGGAAGGCGGATATTGGTTATACGCTATGGTAGAACCTAACGGTACCGAATACTGGGGACGGATGGATTATGAAACAATCAATCCTGTAAAAAGCTATTCAGGTCTTGATGCATTTTGCGATGAGAACGGAAATCTTAACCCCCAGCTTCCACGTGCCAAATGGGATGTATTGTTCCGCGATTTCGGCAGTAATGCAATGGTGGAAACCGTGGTTGCCTACCAGTCGCTACAAGACCTCGAAACTGTAATAAGCATGGGTATGGAGCAGGGCATGGAATCAACATTGAGCAGGCTGGATGCTTTGTTGCAGAAGCTTACAAAGTAATTGATGGTGCTGGCAATATAGAGAGGCGCCGATGCGTCTTTGCTTCGGCTATTATGCTGTTTCCAAAAAACGACAGGTTCCTGCCAATGTACAACGGCGCGGACCTGTCTTTTTATGCATTCTTATAATGAAGATCTTGACTGTATTGATGCTTTTTTAGTTTGGGGGGTGCTCAACGGTTTTCTTAAAAATAAACGGAGACAGTCTGAAAAAGTTTGCAAGCGTAGAACTACTTGATGGGTTGACTGTTGCTATGTATGATTCAAACGGGAAAGAAAAAATTCTTTTCAGAGATACTACGAATAAAGCCGGCTACATCAGATATAAAAATTTCAATCCTTTGAAGGAAGATGATCGATATTAATACTGCTATCTCCATTTCCACTTTCTGCCAATTTATTGTAGTATGAAATCGTCTGGCCTGCTAAAAATGCTACTACTTTTGCTATCATCATTTCGGTGCGTGCAACCCGTTAATCTTAACTAATTTTATTGCACCTGCACCTGCATCGAAAATATTTTATCCGTTTTTAAACGTTTAAAAGCGGTTAATGTGATAAAAATAGTTTGTATTTGTATAATAATTCATAACAGAGTTTTGTAACACTGTTCCACTGAAAGAACAATAGCCCGTGTAGTTGTAGTCATTGCGGGTAGACACAGCTTAATTTAATCCAGCCCTCATATTGGTTACAGAATATATTCCAGGCATTCGCAGGTAGATTGCTAACAATTTCATCACTTCATAAAAACACCACTATGGGAAAATTTGTAATTGCAACACGCAGTAACGGCGAGCACCAGTTTAACCTCAAAGCCGGCAACGGGCAAACCATTCTTACCAGTGAAGGCTATTCGTCAAAAGCCAATTGCCTGAGTGGCATTGAGTCGGTACGCAAAAATTCGCAGGACAACAGCAAGTATGACCGTAAAACCTCCTCCAACGGAAAGTATTACTTCAACCTGAAAGCAACTAACGGTCAGATCATTGGCACAAGTGAAATGTATGAAAGCGACAGTGCAAGAGAAAACGGCATTAAATCAGTAAAGGAAAATGCACGGGACGCAACGGTGGAGGAATAAACGGCGTTGATAAAATAATACTGAGTTGTTGTACAAACGAAATTTATTTCAGTAAAAACTTTGAAGTTACTATTGAAGCGGGCCGGATTTTCGCTCTTTTGTCTCTGCCGGTTGTATTTCAGCCTGGCGACTATCCAGCCGTTACTTGAATCAGTACAGGCGGTGTTTAAGATTTTGCTTCGTAATTGCATCTGATCGGCCTCCACAGAGGCGATAGTTTGTTAAGACATGCAGAAGCAAGAAAAAGAGCGCCGTAGGCGCGGTATTGTTTTACCCTTGGCTAATAACTGTAATAAAATAAGAACCTGCGAAGGGATAGCCAGTTTCTTTATTTTTTAGTTGGCGGCTAACTTCTTAATTGCTTTGACCATTCTACTTTACTCCTTAGCTTTACACCCGCGTATTAACGCTCATAGCAAATCGCAGACTGCTTAATAATCATATTATCATGCCCGACAATAACATCTCTATCCCCATCGACCGTCAAACCTGGGATGGTGAAATTGCTACCTATTGGTGGGACGAAGGAATATTGGTGTCTTTATCCAAAAGTCCAAAACGCACCGTGCAAAATATTTCCGGCAATGTTGCTTTGGTAAAACAAATTACAAACAACACACCCGTTCCCCTGCTTATTTATTTAGCCGATAGTCCCGTACCCGACAAAGCCACCCGCAAATTTTCTACAGAGCAACTGCCCGTTATTTATAAGGCAATGGCAATGGTAGCAAAGCCGGGTTTAACAAAGCTCATCATGAACATCCTGTTCCGGTTCAAGCCCCCACCCATACCCATGAAGAGCTTTTCGGATGATAAGGAGGCGAAAGAATGGCTGAAGCAATTTGTGGGAAAGGAGTAAGGAGTAAGGTGTAAGGTATAAGGTGTAAGGTGTAGGGTAGGAGGTGTAGGGTAGAAGGCGCAAGGCTGAGTTACACGTTGCTGATAACTGGATACCGCCGGCTCAATGCTGAAAGCTGATAGCTGATGGCTGACTGCTGATCGCTGACCGCTCACTCCCCCCCAATCTTTCCATATTTTTTATAATATCCAATAAGGTCCGCCACTACTTCGTCATAACTCATCAATCCCATGGGCTGGCTGTTGGCCTGCAGGTATTTGCCATATGCCCAGCTTATCAAAGGGTCAACAGGATTTTCGTATTTCCGGTAATATTGTCGGAGGGTTTCAATGTCTTCTTTTACCGGCGCGCTCAACTGTTGCATCCATGTATTGGCTGCTGCAGAATCAATGCGGCGCAAACTCCTGTTGGCATACATAAACAAATCGAAGTAGGCGGAATACATAAACAAAGAGTCGCCCGAAGCAGTAGCAACTATATATGCCACAAAATTAGCCTCATTTTCTTTTGCATATCCCAACTGGTGGGCTATTTCGTGGCAGCACACATAAGGTTGCAGAAATGCTGGTACCTGTGTATTTACCTGTGCTTCTCCCGTAAACGGGTTGTAATATCCCGAAAAGCCAAAATAATTTCCCAGCCACGAAAACATGGAAGGTTTGATGGATGGATGATTGTAAGTAAACGAAGGATATTGTTTTGATATTTTTTGATAAACATCGATGGTTTTTGAAAACAACGCTTTTGGCGCAGGATAGTCAGCAACGCTGCCGGTTAAAGCGCTTTTGCAGGTGTTTACCCGTTCCGCCAGCAGTTCATTAACGGTAAGCAGCTCTTCTTTCGAATATTTTTCCCTGGTAAAATCCATTTGCTCGTGAATGCCTGTGCGGTTATAGTTAAGTCCCCACAAAACATTAAATACCAGGTAAACCGAAAGCAGGACGATAAGCAATGAAAGTACGCGACTGGTAACAGCTTTTGTTGAAATTTTTCTGGTCTTCCACAAGCAGAACAGGCGGATCGTTCGCCATACTAACAGCAACACCACGGCTGCATACAGCAAATCGCCAATGCTGAATGGAATATAACCAAAAATGGTGCGAAAGAACGAAGCTATAGCCGGGTAAACTTCAGCAGTATACCATCCCTCCACTCTTTGAGCATTGCCTGCATACAAATGAACTGCCACAGCCGCCAACGACAATATAGTCAGCACAACGATGCGTCGGTTTAGCCTCTGCATAATAATACCATTACTTTAAGCCTGACTGAAAATAAGTTTCAGTGTAGTAAAAAGTATTAAAAATAGCGGTTTTAATAATGAAGTGAGCAGTTTATCAATTGACAGGAAACAACAAGCGCCATCGGCTCGTCCGCAAAACATGTGGAGCGTGAGACACACTCCACGGCACAGGAGACTTTAGTCCGTCCGCGAAACACTTGCGAGCGTGAGACACGCTTCGCGGCATAAACGCGAGGACGGATTTGATCCGTTTGTCGAATCCAGGCTAATAATGCATCATCACCGGTCTGCTACACCTCAAGCCAAGGCTACAGACCGGTGCTTGCTTGAAGTAAACAGTGAGAGCCATCGGCTCGGTCACATATTGTAAGGATGGACTTCAGTCCGTCCGCGAAACGCTTGCGGAGCGTGAGACACGCTCCACGGCACAGGAGACTTTAGTCCGTCCGCGAAACACTTGCGGAGCGTGAGACACGCTCCACAGCACAGAGGGTCCACAAAGCAGTGGATCGTGAGACACAATCCGCGCGAGGTGGAATGCGAGAGTCGCGACCCTCTGCAAAAAAAATCCCTGCACGGCTCGTAAGAACCAGGCAGGGAGTAAAAAAGATAAATCGTCGGGTGGTGAGTAGAAAGTTATTTTGCAATGGCGCGGGCCTGCTGTTCTTCCTCCTTATTCATTTCAACAACGCTTGCTACGCTGCCTTCGCCCACATGGCATTGACCATTAAAGGTAACTGTGGGTTCTACCTGCAGTTTGCCGGCGCTGATATTGCCTTTAATAACCGACTTGCCGCGGAGGTTCAACAGATCTTTGATGACAATTTTGCCGGTTACTTTGCCCAGTATATCGGCCTGCTGGCCCTCAATATCGCCTTCTACCACGCCTTCTGAGCCAATCAATACCTTGGCAGAGCCGGAAATATTACCTTTTAAAATACCGTCGATGCGGATGTCGCCGCTGCTTACAATATCACCTTTTATTACGGTGCCAGCACCTATAAGGCTGGTGCCTGCGGAAGAAGCGGGAATTTCCAGCTCAGATTTGGATTTTGTTGAGAACATAGTTATTGGTTTTATAGAATGATTAATCAGTGCTCTTCTCTTCCTTCGGGATATTTAACAGGGTAGTATCTACAGTAACGGTGGTGTTTCCCTTCAGCACATTTTGAATATTTTCCAGGTATTTATCTCTGTATTTCATCTGCTGGTCCAGCGAATCAACCTGCATTTTAAGGCTTATCATCTCCCGCCGGTCCGATGCGCTTCCATATCCCGGAACATAATATCTTAAAGGCGTAAATACCAGCAGCGCCACGGTCAATCCTACCAAAACCACAAAAATGGTACACAAAGTAACATATACACTCAGCCTCGATAACCGGAATGTTACTACCTCTTCGTACGTATCGTCGTTCATTATTACCAGCCTGTACCTGTTGCGCAGCCTTTGCAAAGTGCTGTCAGCATCAAATATCTTTGCCATTTAATCAGTTATTTGTGTTAAAAATAACCACTTTGGTGCTGTTAAAAGAACTTAGGCTGGAAAAAGTGAACAATTAAAAATAATTTCGCTGAAAATTAGTTATTTATACGAACGAACCAACCTCTACATGTCTGCTAGCAAGTTTTCATTAACGATTATATGCACGACTTTATTTTGTTGTGTGTTTTTTTCATCTGCAATGGCTCAGAAGGATGCCACGCTGGATGTGGAAAAGCCCGAAAAATATGAGAACCGTATACTGGGTTCCGATAAAACCTTTACTACCCGATACACCTATCCACGCAGAGTGCTGCAAGGCATGAGCACACATTACAATTTCTTCTTCAATGCCAATATTAAAGTAGAAAATGTAATAACAGGTGCCAAGCAGGGCTTTAGAGATGACTATACTGAATTGCTTCCGTTTTACAACTACACACTGGATGCTACGGCCGCACAAAAAACCGAACTCGATTCGGTGCTCGATAAATGCAATACCGGCATTTTGCTGCACGATTTACGCAACGAGTGGATAGATGACATGTATCTTTTAATGGGCAAAGCCTATTTCTTGAAAAAGGATTTCGATTCGGCAGCCATCACTTTTCAATACATCAACTATTATTTTCAACCCAAAACGCAGGAAGAACTGGGTTTTAAAAAATTTGTAGGCAGCAATCTCAACGAAGAAGGAAACGTGTATTCGGTTGCTACCAAGGAAAAGAAGAGCATTGTGCAAAAAGTTTTTAGCGAAGCGCCTGCAAGAAACGAAGCATTCATATGGCAATTGCGTACGCTGATTGAAGATACGTTGTATGGCGAAGCGTCGGCGCTGATACAAACCCTGCGACGCGATGAACTGTTTCCCAAAAGGCTGAAAGCCTCGCTGGAAGAAATGCAGGCCTATCTTTTTTATCACAACAAAGTGTGGGACAGCGCGGCCTACCATCTTTCTCTTGCATTAGACAATGCAGAAGACAAAGGAGAGCAGGCAAGATGGGAATTTCTGATAGGTCAGTTATACGGATTGTCGAAAGACAAAGCACAGGCGGAAGCCTTTTATGAAAAAGCCATAACTCATACATTCGACCCGATACTGGAAGTATACGCAAGGCTGAATATAATTAAGCTGGCGCAGGGCGAGAATGATGAAAAGATCATTGAAGAAAATATTCAGCAACTGCTGAAAATGGCCAGGAGGGACAAATACTATAATTACCGCAACATCATTTATTACATGGCTGCACAAATGGAAATGCAGCGCAATAATTTTGAGAACGCAAAGACCCTGCTGCTGAAAGGCGTAAAATACAACCCCGAAGATCTGAACCAGCGCAACCGGTCCTATCTCTATCTTGGCGACATTGCATTTCAAAACAAGCAGTACCAACTTGCCTACAGTGCGTACGACAGTTTGGATATAAACAGTCCCGTTATAAAAAATCCTGACCTGGTGGTTGAAAGAAAAACAGCGCTGGCGGGTGTGGTAACAAGATTAGAAATCATACGTGTAGAAGACAGTTTGCAACGCATTGCAGCCATGCCCGAAGCCGAACGCGAAAAATTCCTGAAGGCAGTAGCCAAAAAACTGCGGAAGGAGAGAGGGTTAAAGGAATCTGACTCGCTGGGCACCGGCTTTAACCGCAACAATCCTTTTGCCAATAAAGGCAGTTCCGACCTGTTTTCGGGCAACGAAAAGGGCGACTGGTATTTTTACAACAATACAGCCAAGGCTAAAGGATTTACTTCCTTTCGTAATACATGGGGTACCCGGCCCAACGTAGACAACTGGCGCCGCATGGCAGATGTAAGTGCGCAGCTAAAAGCTCCCGAGCCCTCGAACGATCCCGAAGCGGCCGGAGAAGTTGCTGCCAACAGCAAAACCAACCCGGTAGACATCAGTTACGAAGGATTGCTGAAAAACCTGCCGCTTACAGAAGAAGCGATTAAAAACTCGAACGATACTATACAAACGGCGCTGTTTGAGCTGGGCAAAACATTTAAAGATAAATTTGAGGACTACGCAGAAGCTGCAAAGAAATACGAAGAGCTGCTGAACCGCTTTCCCGAAACCGCCTACCAGGAAGAAGCGCTGCTGGATTTGAACTATTGCTATACCCGGCTGGGGCTGCCACTGAAAGCAAAGCAATACCGCGACCTGCTGGCTACCAATTTCAAGCAAAGCAAATACCTCGAATACATCGATAATCCTAAGGCGGCAGACGAGCGCAAAAATAAACTCAAGACCGAGGCTACCCGCAATTATGAAAGGATCTACAATCTTTTTATTGAAGGCAATTTTGAGGAAGCGCTCGTGCAAAAACTGCATGCAGATAGCATTTACGGCAAGGAGTACTGGTCGCAGCAATTGTTATATATAGAAAGCATATACTATATTAAACAGCGCGACGACCAAAGTGCCATCAATGCCCTGGAAAACCTGGTGCAGGTAGATCCTGAGGCACCTATTTCGAAAAAAGCAGAAAACATTATTCGTGTATTGAAAAGGCGCGATGAAATTGAAAAATATTTAACCGATCTGGAGATTACCCGTGCATCTGAAGACAGTGTGCTGGTGCCGAAAGATGAACCTAAAAAAGAAGAACCGAAAAAAGAGGAGCCCGCACCCGAAGTGGCGGTAGAAGAGGAGAAACCCAAAGAGGGAGTGCAGGCGCAGGTTACCACCGGCAACAAGCCCAAAGCAACCGATGTGGTTACCGGCAAGCAGCCGCCCATCACGCGCCCGGCCATCGACTCTTCAAAATTCGCAAAACCTGCACCTAAACCGCAGGGTGGCTATAGCTACAATGCATCAGACATGCACTATGTAGTCATTGTATTAAATAAGGTAGATATAGTATACGTAAACGAAGCAAAGAATGCGTTTAACCGCTATAACCGAGAGACCTTTAATGGACAACCGATAGAAATTGCGGTGGAGCCGCTGGACGATAACAAATTGTTATTAATGTCTGGCTTTGCCGATGCGGCTTCCGCCATTCAGTATCTTGAAAGAACCAAAAAAGTAGCAGGCAGCCAGGTAGTACCATGGCTGGCAGCCGACAAATACTCGTTTACCATTATTTCTGAGCCTAACCTGCAGGTATTAAAAGATAAAAAAGACCTGCAGCAGTATAAAAATTTTGTTGAAACCAATTACCCGGTACAATTTTAACATAGCCCGGCAGGTTAAAACAGTATTTTCACCTGGCAGATATGTCATAAAACTGCAATTGGTATGTTTTATGCAAGTATTACCGCTATTAAACTTTATATAAAATAGTTATCATCCTTATGACCAAAGCCAAAAAATATCTCTGGAGAATTTTTTTTGTAGGATTGGGCTCTGCAGTGCTTTTTGTATTACTGGTAAGTTGGGGCGTGTTTGGCTCATTGCCCTCGCTGGCAGAGTTGGAAAATCCGTCCATATTATCAGCATCCGAAGTATATGCAGCCGATGGAAGGCTGATGGGTAAATATTATGTTACCGACAGAACCAATGTGCCTTACAGCGATATTTCTCCGAACGTATTAAATGCATTGGTGGCAACGGAAGACGAGCGTTTTTACGAACATTCCGGCATCGACGGAAGAAGCCTGGCACGTGCGTTGTTCTTTTTTGGCAGCGAAGGCGGCGCCAGCACCATTACCCAGCAGCTGGCTAAAAACATGCTGGGGCAAGGAAGCAAAGACCTCATAACCCGTATTATTGAAAAGGTAAAGGAAATGATCGTAGCCATTAAGCTCGAGCGCAACTTTACCAAGCAGGAAATACTGGGCTTATACCTGAACACGGTAGAATACAGCGATCACGTTTACGGCATACGCAATGCTTCGCGCACCTTCTTTCAAAAAGACCCCGACAGGTTAAACATTGCAGAATCTGCCGTGCTGATAGGTATGCTGAAGGCAACGGGCACCTATAACCCAAGGGTAAACCCCAAGCAATCTATGGACAGGAGGAATACAGTGATAGACCAGATGGTACGCAACAATTACATACCTGCAGCCGAAGCAGCTAAAATAAAACTTGCGCCCATTCAGCTCAGTTATAACAAGCTTGATCAAAACACCAACATGGCGCCCTATTTTATTGATGTGCTGAAAAACGATTTACGCAAGTGGTGTAAAGAACACAAAAATCCTAAAACAAACGAGCCCTATAACCTTGTAAAAGACGGGTTGAAAATTTATACTACCATCGATCCCCGCATGCAACTGTATGCAGAAATGGCCGTGGCACGCCACATGCCTAATTTGCAGAAGGTATTTAATGCACAGCCGAATATTAAAACCGGCAGCGTATGGAAAACCAAAGACGGAAAGGCGGTGCTGGAAAGAGCAATGAAAACAAGTGAGCGCTGGCGCAATCTTAAAGATGACGGGTTGAGTGAAGCAGACATCCGGAAATCGTTTAACGATCCTGTGCCCATGAAAGTATTTGCCTGGAACAGCAAGCGCGAAAAAGACACCGTCATGTCGCCGATCGATTCTATCAAATACAATAAGCAAATGCTGCAGGCATCGTTTATGGTAACCGATCCGCTTACCGGTGAAGTAAAAGCCTGGGTAGGAGGCATTGATTTTAAAACTTACAAATACGATCACGCCAATATTAACACCAAGCGACAGGTAGGGTCAACATTTAAACCCATACTGTATACGCTGGCGGTAATGAGCGGTTATGCGCCCGAAACGCAGATATCGGTAGACCCGGTAGACCTCGGTGGCAAAATGATCAGCGATAAAAAATACACCGGCACCCGCCCCATGAGCTGTTGCCTCGCAGCATCCATCAACCCCGCAGCAGCAAGGCTGATGAACGAAATAGGAGTAAACAGAACGGTAGAGTTTGCGCACGAGGCAGGCATCGAAAGCAAAATTCCTCCTTATCCTTCTATAGCATTGGGGTCGGCAGATCTTTCTTTGATAGAAATGATGAGCGCCTACAGCATGTTCCCGGCGGGGGGAATGAATACAAAACCTTATTACATTGCCCGCATTGAAGACAGGAACGGGAATGTGCTCGAATCTTTTCACACCAGCCACAAAGAAGTCATCAGCGAATCCGATGCGTATGTGATGACGCGCATGATGCAGGGTGTGGTAGATTTTGGTACCGGTCGCTCCATGAGAGGCACATACGGCATTAACAGCGAAGTAGCCGGTAAAACCGGTACCACCAACAACAATGCCGACGGCTGGTTCATGGGTTTCTCTCCGCAGTTGCTGGGCGGAGCGTGGGTAGGCGCCGACGATCCTATTTTACGCATTGCCAACAATTCGGTTGGTCAGGGTGCTCAAATGGCCATGCCCATCTGGGCCTATTTCTTCCAGGAAGTATATAAAGACAAAACATTAGGCATTGATGTAAACGCACGTTTTGTACAACCTGCCAGCTTTAAGGAGCAAATGATGCAAAACTGGGATGATACCCTCATGCCTGATGCGCCATTTATTGAAGGAGAAAACAATTCAAATGAAAGCAATCAGTACATTGATGTGCCGGTGAGCGACGGCAGGGAAAAAGTTACTACCGAATCGAGCCTTTCGGCAGAAGAAGAAAAAATTTTGAAGGAAGCCAGGGGGAAGAAACCTGAAAAAGCAAACACCGATTCTTCCGGTGAAAAAAAAAGAGGGTTTTTTAAAAGGCTTTTCGGTGGAAAGAAAAACAAGGACAACAAATAATCTGAAATTTTTGATGTGCAAAAAATAAAAGGATGCCGTACAGCATCCTTTTATTTTTTATTACTTTCAGCAATACATTCCAACAGAATATAATTGGCTATGAACCATACCAACCTGCCTTTATTTTATTTTTTAAGTGTAATGGTAAGCCTGCAGCTATTATCGTGCTCCTTTTCCGGAAAAGCTAGCGGCAAATTGCTGCAACAGGCGCAGGCAAACGGTCCGTACGACATTATAATAGTGCCGGGCATACAATTCGAAAACGGGCAATGGGACCGTGTTATGAAAGGACGGATCTATTGGTCGAAATATTTGTTAGACAAGGGCGTTACCAGGAACGTTATGTATTCAGGCGCAGCGGTGTACACTCCTTATAACGAAGCCGAAATAATGGCTTTGTATGCAGAAGCCATTGGCATTCCACGCGAAAAAATTTATACCGAACTGCTGGCCGAACACAGCACCGAAAATATTTATTACGGGTATAAAAAAGCAAAGCAGCTGGGCTTAAAAAAAGTAGCATTGGCTTCCGATCCCTTTCAAACTAAAATGCTGAGAAAGTTTGTGAAGAAAAAAATAAGTCCCGACGTTGCCCTGATACCAATGGTAATAGACACGATGAAGATGATTGAACCGTCCATGACAGATCCCATTATTGATTATAAAAAAGCATACAGGGAAAATTTTATTTCCATCAAAAAGCGCGAAAGCTTCTGGAAACGCCTGCGCGGCACCATACGCGGGAATATGGATACGACGGCATACCGTTGAGATTTGAAATTTGAGATTTGAAATTTAACAGTGTGGTTGCACGTACATTCCCCTCAGTTGTGCCAGAGCGGCAAAAGCCGCGGTTTCCGTTGCGTTCTTTGCTCCCTTTGCTCCTTTGCGTGAAATAAAAAAATCAGCCATCACCAATCAAAAACCTTGGGAGCGACGAATTTTTGCGGCCGTTCCGGTTTTTTTAACGGGCTTTATCAGCCTATCTGATCGGTAATATAAAACCTTTCTCAAATCAGAAATCATATATCAAAAATCAACTGCGTTGTTTTTTCTGAAATAATTCCTAAATTGGTTTGGCTACATTCTTAAATGTGATTACTAATGGAAATTGTTACCTGGATACTCATTGCTGCTAATATTATCGTATCCTACAGGGGCTTCAGAGATCATGATTTCTTTGCCAGGTATTCCTTTGAAGTGGATAAAATACTCATTTATAAAGATTATAAACGCATTGTTACGTCCGGCTTTTTGCATGTAAGCTGGATGCACCTTATTTTCAACATGCTGTCGTTGTATTTTTTCAGCGGCGGATTAGAATCCTACCTCGGTATTGTAAAGTTCCTCATCATATACTTTGCCAGCATGGTGTGCGGCAATCTTTTTTCTTTATTGATTCATAAAAACCACGACAGCTACAGTTCTGTCGGTGCTTCGGGGGCTGTTTGCGGTACTATATTCGCAGCCATTGCATTGTTTCCCGGCATGAGAATCGGGTTGTTTTTTATTCCCATACCCGCATGGATATACGGGATTGCATTTGTGCTGGCTTCTATTTACGGTATTCGTTCCCGTAATGAAAATATAGGGCACGAAGCCCACCTTGGCGGCGCCCTGGCCGGGTTGATCATTGCCATTCTTATGGAACCTGCTGCCTTGCTCACTAACTATATCACCATCCTCCTCATTTTTGTTCCTTCGGCGGTGTTCATCTATATTATTCTAACCCGGCCCCAGATGCTGTATGTCGATAATTACTTTCATCGAACCAACCGCAATTTTTATTCAATCGATCATTCCTACAATGCGCAAAAAATGGATACGCAAAAAAAGGTAGATAAGATACTCGAGAAGATCCATCAGAAAGGAATAAAAAGCCTTACACAGCGCGAACGGGAAATTTTAGACCGGTATTCAAAAACTCAGCAATAAAAATTCAAACTCAAACCTTAAATCCTGAACAATGACTGAAACAACTGTTGACTTGCTTGCTGATATCGAAACCCGCCTGGTACAGGCATCTGGTGGTAAAAGATTTGCCAATTTTATTGTAGACCTTGTCATAGCATACGTGGTGATATTTATAGTGTATATGATAATGGCACTAATCGATCCCGATCTCCTTATATGGCTCAGCGCTGGAGATGATGCATGGGGCCGGATTACAGGTTTTTTAATCAATATTCTGCTTTTGGGTTGCACGTTTTCCCTCATTGAAGTTCTCACCAAAGGAAGATCACTTGGTAAATTACTAACGGGAACAAAAGCCGTTATGAAAGACGGCAGCCCTTTAACCGCCTCCGCTGCATTTGCACGCGGATTTATCAGGCTGGTACCGTTTGAAATTTTCAGTGCATTAGGTGCTCCCTGCTATCCGTGGCACGACAGTTGGTCCAAAACCTATGTGATTGATATAAAAGAATCTGTTTTGAAATCGGATATTGCTCCGGTAGCTGTTGGTTAAGCCAAAGCAGGACATGACATATTATAAGCCGCAGATTCACAGATGAAATATACAATCTGCGCATCTGCGGCAAAAATGACTCCCGCGCCCTGAATAAAAGTTTCATGGCTTCTGTTTTTTGTTGACTATTTTTGAGGCGTTATGTCGCTTTACATTGCATCGCTCAATTCGGGGAGCAACGGAAATTGTTATTATGTTGGCACAGAAGAAGAAGCTGTATTGATAGATGCCGGTATTTCGTGCAGGGAAACCGAAAAAAGAATGAACAGGCTGGGACTGCCCATGAGCAGGGTAAAAGCCATTTTTGTAAGTCATGAACACGGCGATCATATTACAGGGGTGCCGGGTCTGTCTAAAAAGCATCGGTTACCCGTATACATTACGCCCTCAACATTACGCGCAGCATCCATTCCCGTAGAAGAGGAGTTGATCCGTACTTTTGTGCCGGATATACCGGTTACCTTAGGCGGCCTTGGTATTATTCCTTTTGTAAAATACCACGATGCAAGCGATCCCCACAGCTTTGTAATAACGTTTGGCAATACAAGAGTAGGAGTGTTTACCGATATAGGCAACACCTGCAAAAAAGTGATTGAATATTTTACAGGTTGTCACTGCGTTTTTCTCGAAGCCAATTATTGCGAAGACATGCTGATGAAAGGCGCTTATCCCTGGCATCTTAAAAAAAGGATCAGTGGCGGCAACGGGCATCTTTCCAACAGGCAGGCCTTGGACTTGTTTCTGCAATACAGGGGCGCGGGATTGTCGCACCTTATTTTATCTCATCTCTCTAAAAACAACAACCGTCCTGAACTGGTAGAAACCATGTTTAAAGAAATGGCCGGCGAAACCCAGATCGTTGTCGCATCGCGCTACCAGGAAACCGCGGTTTATTGCATAGACGGCAACAGGCAATTCGCTGCGCCGGTTGTTGTAAAACCGGTAAGGGCACATCGTGCGCAACAGCTCACCCTATTTTGAGGCAGCCTTCTGCTTTTCGATGCGAATGTTTTCGCGGATAGTGTCCCAGTATTCCTTACCATATTCCACCAGAATTTCTTCTCCCGGCTGAATGTCTTTTGTGGCGTGAATAAAAACCTTTTTCCCCTTCCTTTTATACACGCAATTGTTTTTTAAATGCTTTGCCCTTTCAAGTCCAGCTGCATCGTTGGCATACCTTGCAAGCGCATGCACATGCGGCTTTGCATTGATAACATGGTTCCGCGACATATAATAAATATAGCCGTTGTCCCAGTCGTGGCTTATTTCCTTCCAGGTGGTAATTACGCCTGTGTATTCCACTATATCGGTGCCGGCGGGAATAAAAATGCGGGTGAACAATCCTTTTCCTGCGTTGGGCAATCCCGATGTTTTTACTTCCAGGTCTTCTTCTTGAACTATGTATTTCATATCATGGAAATATACACCTCAAAACGATGCCAACCGGATTTTATAAAAATATCCTGGTTTTTCCGGTAAATTTCTCAGCATGCAAACAGCATCCAATATCGTTTAGCTAAAGGCAAGGCATTGGATGGGGGTGAATGCAAACAATATGAATCTTCAACCTGGGATTTTAATCCATCCGCTTTTGGCGAAGCGATCATATCTGCCAATCTATCTTCCTGAAAATCGGGGAGTAATTTCTACGAAAGCCAATCAGTATATATAAGCGGAAAAATATTTTGCGTTCGTATTATTACGGCAGGGTTTATGCTACAAAAAGGTTGATATCTCTTCTTCCAGCTATGAGCCTGAAATACTTTTTTCAACCGGTAGTAGATGGTTTCAACCGTAAATGTTTCTGCTTTATGGATGAAACAGGTGAAAAGTTAACCCTTGCCGGTAAAACAGATTTTCGTTCGCGCGATCATTTTGCTCAATGCTTCCAGGGGCAAAAAGACAATGCGCTCGACTTTACCCGGCTTGAAGCTGAAATTCCCTTTGAATGGTATGACATTGAGTACAGAAAGCTGCAGCCGAAAGAAGCTGCGACAATCGTAAAAAAAAATAAAAAATGAAGACGGGGTTGATAACATACACAACCTTGCTGTTAATACTGTTTCTTTTTATAACAGCCTGCAATAACCCTGGAAACCCCGATAAAAAAATTGATATAGACAGCCTGAAAGGCCAGTTACCCACGGCACCTATAACGCCACCCGACACTGCCAGGCAATTTGATACCGGCAGTACCGGACGCAAACAATAAAGCAGCGATCACTAAAACTCTATCCCTGTATGGATTACTTCAGCATTACATTTGAAATGGACGGACGCGAAATGCTTGCATTGGTTATAAAGCAGCAGTCGCCCGAAGAAATTGTTTACTATGCACACGTAAACGAAGAGATTGCACCCTTGCAAAATCCGCAACGATTCAGCTTTACAGACGGAGCCTTTAACGAAAGCCTTCCCGACAAATTAAAAAAGACGCCCGAACTGCGACAAGCCATCTGGGCAGAAATTTATAAAAAAGAGTACGAGGTGTTAACGGAAAGACAGAAGTAGAGAGCGGTCAGCGGTCAGCCGTCAGCTATCAGCATTCAGCAATCAGCAATGAGCTGTTCAGGAAGCAAGAACCAAAAAGCAAGAAACAAAAAACCACGAACTCCAAACCTCCCACTACTGACGGCTAAAACCTGATAGCTGATAGCTTACCGCTTACCCATTAATGATTTCCCCGCCATTCGGATGTAAAAACTGTCCCGATATATAGCTTGAATCGTTGCATGCAAGAAACAGATAACTCGGCGCTATTTCCACTGGTTGCCCGGCCCGTTCCATAGGCGCTTTGCTGCCATGCTCCGACACTCTTTTTTTACTGAGGCTCGAGGGGATCAACGGCGTCCATACCGGACCCGGAGCCACGCCGTTTACCCTGATTCCCTTTTTAACCAGGTTCGAAGCCAGGCTTCTCGTAAACGATACAATGGCGCCCTTGGTAGCTGCATAGTCAATAAGCGAAGGGCTGCCACGGTAAGCAGTAACCGAAGCCGAGTTGATAATGCAACTGCCTTTTTTAAGATGCGGAAGACATGCTTTGGTGATCCAGAACATCGAAAAAATATTGGTTTCAAATGTACGCAGCAGTTCGCGTGTACTTAGTTTTTCCAGCGATTCATTTTCGTAATGCAGCGCTGCATTGTTTACCAGTATATCTATCTTTTTAAAAGTTTGCAATGTTTCTTTTACAATTTGCTGGCAATGCTTTTCCCGCCCAATATCTCCTCTTATCAGTTTGCAACTCCGGCCATATTGCTGCTCAATAATATTTTTGGTATCGCGCGCATCCTTGCTTTCATTCAGGTAGCTGATCACAATGTCTGCGCCCTCTTTTGCAAACAGTATTGCCACCGCTTTGCCAATAACACTGTCGCCGCCCGTAATAAGTGCGACTTTATTGAGCAGCTTCCCGCTTCCTTTTATCTCCGGGTAGTCAAAAACAGGTTGCGGTTTCATTGCCCTTTCGCTGCCCGGCCGGGCCTGCTTTTGCGGCTTACGCAATTTTTTAGAAGGTGATTTTGTTGACATGATGAGTAAATTTTCAAGATCCAAGAAACAAGATCCAAAAAGCAAAAATCAGCATATCGCTGCCACCATACTTCTGCCTACCTGCCTTTTCTTACTACTTACTACTTATCCCTTACCACTTTCCCCCACCTGCGTATCTCTCAGCATCCGTATCCGGTCGTGCGATTGCAGCAGATCGTTTTTTTGCCGGGTGATCATTTCCCTTACCGGTTGCGACAATCTTTCTCCCTCTTCCACCAATGCGTCTTTGTAGGCTTTCAAAGCAACGTCTTCTCCATATTCGCAGGAGTCGAGAATCGTTTTACGGTCGTTGCCATTAAAAGTGGCTTTTACATCCATCCATGCCCTGTAGATCTTTCCGCTCAGCGTAGTGCCCTTTTCGGGCAATGTGCCGGTTTGTTGCACATACCGTGTAAGTTCTTCAACATTTTTACGGCTTTGATCGATCATGCTGTGAAATATAGCCCGCAGGTCGGCGTCTATTACTTCCGTTTCTTCAGCAGCTTTTTCGTATCCTGTTATCCTGTCGTTATTAACTTGTATAAGGTCGTTCATGATCTCCGAGCTTTTTTTATCGAGCGTCATACTTAATAGTTTTAGTGTATAGATAATAGTAAGCTGAGGTTAAAAATTGTACCATTTCATTCGCTACTACTGGCACGAATTTTTACCTGTTAAACAAAAGGGGTAAGGTGTAGGGTGTAAGGCGTAGGGTATAGGGTGTAAGGTGTGGGGTGTAAGGAAAACGGTTAGATCTGACCGCTGATTGCTGAAAGCTGATTGCTGACGGCTGAAAGCTGATAGCTGTTAGCTAACACTGATTGCTCACTTTCAAATTTTGTTATGAATAAAATACTAAGCGTTCTTGCTATTGCAACCTCATTGCTGGCTTGCAATGGTGCAACTAAAGACCCGGTTGAAAAGGCTGATTCGGCAAACGCGGCGCACCGGAATACGGTGCCCAAAGAACAATTGCCTGCCGATAAGCAAACTGCCGGCTTTTTGGTGGATGCTGCTGAAGCAAGCCTTACCCAATCGCAGTTAAGTGAACTGGCATTTCAAAAAGGGCTTAATCAGCCATTAAAGAATTATGGCAGTCAAATGATGCGCGATCACGGCATGATGAATGAAGCCATCAAAGCATTGGCAACAGGGTTACAGGTAACCATCCCTTCGCAATTGGGTGAGAGCAACCAGAAAGAACTGGAAAAATTAAAAGCAAAAGACACGGAAGATTTTGATAAAGATCTGACGGACGCACTGATACGGGAGCATGAAAAGGAAATTGATCTTTACAGCAAGGGGGCGTCCAACGTTAATAATGCCGATGTAAAGATCTTTATCGACAACGGACTGCCCAAACTCAGGCTGCACCTCGATTCATTAAAGCTGATACAAAAAATGTTGAAGTAACCAATGCTATTGCATATGAGCAAACCTTCAGGTAATAAAAAAAATAAAAAGCAGGTTATATTTAACCGCATCGCCAGCTGGGTTACTCAAAAAACCGGCAGCCCGGCCGCATTTATCATGGCCGCATCACTTATATTGATATGGCTGGTGTCCGGTCCCTTTTTTGGTTTTTCTGATACCTGGCAACTCGTTATCAATACCAGCACTACCATTATTACTTTTTTAATTGTATTTATTATCCAGCAGTCGCAAAATAAAGACACCGCCGCTATTCAACTCAAGCTGAACGAATTGATAGCATGCAACGAAAAAGCCAGCAACAGGCTGGTAGACATTGAAGATCTTACGGAAGATGAACTGAAGGTGCTGAAAGACTTTTATATCCGGCTTTCAGAAAAAGCAAAAAAGGAAAAAGACCTGCACAGTTCACATTCGCTCGATGAAGCTGACGCTGTTCATAAATCTAAAATTGGTAAATAGGGGGCTGTCAGCGGTCAGCAATCAGCAATCAGCCTTCAGCTATCAGAATAAAACCAAGAAGCAAGAGGAAAGACGAAATTTCAAGGAGATGTCTCCTGCGTCGAAATGACGAGATACAAGAAGCAAAGAACCAAAAATCAAGAAACAAAAAACAAAGAACAAAGATGCAGCAACAGGAACAGCACATCAAGTTCAACCAACACAACTCAAACTCCAAATCCCAAACTCCAAACTTAACCCTCATAGCTGACCGCTGATTGCTGACGGCTGACCGCTATCACAATGCGGAGAATTTTCCACAATTCCTGCTTTTTTCCACCGCCACCACATTTTGCCCGCCGGCATAAACTTGTAAGCCTGGTTGCCATTTAAGTACCACACGGATTTGCTCAATGAACAGAGGCTTCCGAAGGCATGATTATTGGCTAAAAACCATAGGATAGGAAGACGTAAAGGAAAATGAACGTGCAACAATGAAGTTATACAGCAAAAATGAACAGCACAAAGATGGGCTATCAGAATC
>JBQCFW010000170.1:0-11720 GCA_051958655.1 Agriterribacter sp.
TGCGCAGTAATTGAGGTAGGGTAAAGGTAAAAGATCAGAACTTTTTAGAGGTTCTGAGCTTTTATTAGTTTTTAGGCGCGAGATTCAACAGCTGCATTTTGTTCTACAGTAAGCACCGGAATTTTAGAGGCGTACGAAAGCAGTTTATTTGTCATCCTGTTCCACAATCCCGGTAAGCGAAATTCTTTTTTTGACTGACCAAGTATAAGATCTGCATTCATCCGCTTTGAAAAAGCGAGTGTGCTTTTTGCAAGGTTTTGGCCTTCAAGCAAAAAACACTGAACGGGAATGGTGGAAATGCTTTGAACAAATTCCAATGTTTTATCCACTACGTTGTGTTCTTTGGCATTTGCCTGGTTTTTGAGCGATACAAGATATACTGTACTCTTAAAGGAATCAGCTAACATAGCGGCAAACTTTATTTGCTCCACAGGCACATCGTTGTAAAGCGGCAATACGATTTTTTTGAAATGGCTTACTAGCCCGCTGTAACGAACAGCCAATACGGCAACGTTGGTATTTCGCGCCAGCATACTGATAGAAACAGACGAAATAAAACGTTCTAACGGATTAAATCTCGAAAGACCCATCACCACCATGTCCATTTTATAGCTGTCTATATACTGTTTGAGTTGCTGCTTAGGATGCCCCTGCAACAGGCTGATTTCAATTTCGCCCTGCCCGGTTAATTCCTTTTTATAATGTGCTTTCAGGTCTGCCAGCTTTTGACGGCACACCTGCATATCAATATGTGATGAGTAGGGTGTAAATCGGCTGGAGTCGATTGCCAGCAATGGGAAAACAGGATTGAAAACCACATGTACCAAATGAATATTGCAGTTGAAGCTATTTGCCAGTTCAATTGCCTTTGTTATAGCCCATTTATTTTTCTTTGTAAAATCTACCGGAACCAGGATGTTGTACAGCTTGTTTTGCATACTGATGGTTTTTTAATGGTGATTGGAATGTAGTTGCTTTAATGGGATAGTGCAGTAATAAGGCAAAAGCTATACCTCAAATGTTTGCAAGCGCAATTAGTTTTCATTTGTTAAGCACAACGGGGGCAAATGAGGAATTCGTTACCCTATAGCAACGGGAGGTCGGGGAATAAAAAAATCCCGGCTTGCCGGGATTTATAAAACAGTTACTGCTATGCAGATTAATAATCGTTGTTATAATCTCTCTTATTGTAACCACCACGATCGCGATCGCGGTAGCCACCACCACCACCGCCTTTGTTGTAGCCGCCACCGCCGCCACCACCAAAGCTTCTTTTCTTGAAGCCACCGCCACCACCACTGGGTTTAGCGGGTCTTTCCTGAGCTTCGTTAATAACGATTTTTCTGCCCAGTACTTCTTTGTCGTAAAGGCTGCTTAAAGCATTTTGTGCTTCAGTGTCGTTCTCCATCTCAACAAAGCCAAAGCCTTTGCTTCTGCCTGTTTCACGGTCTTTAACAATTTTGATTGAAGTAACAGCACCATACTGTTCAAATAAATTTCTAAGGTCGTCCTCAGTCATGTTCCATGAGAGGTTGCCTACATACAGGTTCATTGTAACAAAAGTTTAATAAGTGAAAATTGAAAAAATCAGTAATGGAAACCTAGTCGCTACAATGATCTGAGAAACCCGGAGGTTAGCCGTAAGACCAGCCACAATAGGAACTAACGGGACATTACTTCTTTGTGAAGGTAATGCTTTCCAAAATAAAAGCGTAAAAATTAGTTTATATTTATATTATTTACCCTATACATACCAGCCGGGTAAATATAAACACTTATAAAATAAGATGTAAAAGGCGGGGTAATTTCCCGCCTTTTTTACTATTATTCGGCTACTACTTCAAAACTGAGCTCAGTTTCGTTGCCATTGCCAAAGTCTATTTTTGCCTTGTGTGTACCCAGTTCTTTCACTTCATCAAGGATTTGAATGCGACGACGGTCGATTTCATATCCTTTTTGATCGCGGATCGCGCGGGCGATCTGAACAGTGGTAATGCTTCCGAAAATTTTACCCGAAGTACCGGTTTTAGCACCAATACTGATAGGGCTTTCGTTCAGCTTGCTGATTACCTGGTTAATTTCTGCCAACAGCTTTTCTTCTTTCTTTTTCAACTGTTTTATTTTCTCATCCAGTTGCTTCAGGTTAGAAGGAGAAGCTTCGATGGCGAATTTCTGAGGAATAAGGTAATTACGCGCATAGCCGCTTTTTACCTTTACCTTTTCATTAGCCGACCCCAAATTGTCGACATCTTGTATTAAGATTACTTCCATGATTGCCTCCTACTTTAAAAGATCAGTTACATACGGCAATAACGCCATCTGACGTGCTTTTTTGATTGCTTCCGACACCTTACGCTGGTACTTTAAGGAGTTACCGGTAATGCGGCGAGGTAACATTTTACCTTGCTCGTTCAGGAATTTTTTCAAAAACTCAACATCCTTGTAGTCAATGTACTTAATGCCGTACTTTTTAAAGCGGCAGAATTTCTTCTTTGGCTTCTCGGTTTTAATAGCCGTCAGGTACTTAATTTCATTCGCTTTTGCCATGTTATTCAGCCTCCACTTTTTCGTTTTTGTAATTTACACCACTTTTCTTCCTGGCATTGTACGCGACGGCGTATTTATCGAGTCTCGTTACCATGTGACGTAATACCTGCTCGTCACGAAGCAGTTGAATCTTCAAAGTTTCATTGAAGCTGGATGGCGCAGTAAATTCCACAACCCAGTAGATACCAGTGGTCTTCTTCTGGACGGGATACGCCAGTGATTTCAACCCCCAGGGGTTAGAATGCACGATCTCGCCGCCAGCCTGGGCCATCAGATCAGTGTATTTTTTCTGAGCAGCTTTAAATTCTTCTTCGCTCAGAACAGGGGTAAAAATCACCATCAATTCATAATTATTCATTACCCTGAATTTTGGTTAAAAAAAATATGGAGCGCGAAGGTAGTGGTTTTGGCAGTAATATGAAAGAATTTCCTTGAATTATCCACAGGTATTGCTGCAATTTAAATGGATGCAAAGGTAACTTCTTGTCAACCTGTCATATACCAATGGATGGCATTCTATTTGACATTTCCACATACCGCACATTATTAAAAATATTAATAATAAGATTATGCAAAAAGGTAATATCCGGGTTCAAACCGAGAACATTTTCCCGATCATCAAGAAATTTCTTTACAGTGAGCACGATATCTTTTTACGGGAATTGGTAAGTAACGCTGTGGACGCCACCCAAAAAGTAAAAACACTCTCATCTATTGGTGAAGCTAAAGGAGAATTGGGAGAGCTGAGGATAGATGTGAAATTAGACACTGAAGCTAAAACCATTACCATTGCAGATAAGGGCGTGGGCATGACGGCTGAGGAGGTAGACAAATACCTGAACCAGGTAGCTTTTAGTGGCGCCGAAGAATTTCTACAGAAATATAAAGGACAAAACGAAGCCAATATTATTGGACACTTTGGCTTAGGCTTTTACTCTTCCTTTATGGTGAGCGATAAGGTTGAAGTAATTACAAAGTCGTACCAGCAGGATAAGCCGGCAGTAAAATGGGAGTGTGATGGCAGCCCTGCCTTTACCCTGGAAGAAACTGAAAAAGCAGATAGGGGAACCGATATAGTACTGCATATCAACGAAGAAAGCAAAGAGTTTTTAGATGCGTCGAGATTAAGGCAAATACTGGAAAAGTTCTGTCGCTTTTTACCGGTACCCATCTTTTTCGAAGAAAAGCAAATCAATAATACCAATCCCGCCTGGACCAAGAAGCCATCAGAATTAACTACAGAAGACTATCAGAATTTTTACAAGGAACTGTATCCGTTTAATGAAACACCACTTTTCTGGATTCATTTGAATGTAGACTATCCTTTCAACCTGACAGGTATACTGTATTTCCCCAAAATAAAACAGAGCTACGAAATACAAAAGGATAAGATACAGTTGTATAGCAACCAGGTTTTTGTTACCGAAGAGGTGAAAGATATAGTACCTGAATTTTTGATGCTGCTGCAAGGTGTAATTGATTCGCCCGATATTCCGTTGAACGTTAGCAGAAGCTATTTGCAGGGCGATCCCAATGTGAAAAAAATAAACAACCACATTACTAAAAAGGTGGCAGACAAGCTGGAAGAGATTTTTAATAAAGACAGGAAAGCCTTTGAAGAAAAATGGGAACACATTGGCTTGTTTGTGAAGTATGGTATGATGACGGACGATAAATTCCTCGAGCGCGCCAATAAATTTCATGTATTTGAAGAAACAGAAGGCGGCACTTTTTACACGCTGGAAGAATACCGGACAGCCACCGAAGCCTTGCAAAAAAATAAAGATGGCAAGCTGGTGATACTGTATACTACCAATCCTGTGCAGCAAGACGCTTATATACAGCAAGCCAGGGCCAAAGGTTATAAGGTGGTGAAGATGGAAACATTGGTAGATACAGCCTTTATTAACCAGGTGGAACATAAGTGGGAAAATGTAACCTTTACAAGAGTAGATGCTGATATTGCAGATAACCTGGTTGACAAGCAGGAAACAGGAAGCTCTGTACTTTCGGACGACGAAACAAACACATTAAAAAGCTTGTTCGATTTAAAAGTACAGGACATTAATTTAACGGTTGAAGTGAAAGGTTTAAGTCCCGAAGCACCACCGGTAGTGGCTACCCGCCCCGAGTTTATGCGTCGCATGAAAGACATGGCCGCAGTGAGTGGGCCTATGGCTGGCTTTTACGCCAATATGCCCGATGAGGTGGCATTAACGGTAAACGGAAACCACCCGGTGTTTCAGAATATTCTCAGTGAGAATGATAGCACAAAAAAGCAAAAGATCGTTCACAACCTTGCAGATCTTGCATTGCTGTCTCAGGGATTATTAAAGGGGAATAATCTTACGGAGTTCATTAACCGAAGCGTGGAATTGATTGGAGGAGAAAAGAAAAGTAAAATTATTCTGGAAAGTTAATGGTTGTAATTTAAGAAAAAGGTTGCCAACCTTCCAAAGGTTGGCAACCTTCATTTATAACGTAAGTATATCAGCATGCATTTACGTTTCTTCGACAATCGCTTCCGGATCTTTTCTTAGTATCACACCATCCAGCCATTTTAATTTTCTTTTCCGGTATACTGGTTCATACTCAAACTCAAAAAAAGTTTCAATATGACGGGGGCTGGCGTATAAAAAATATACCACGCGCGGATATTCCTTTATTGATACCTCCACTTTTTCAAGAAAATTGAACAAGGTTTGCTGGTTAAAGGGATTGAACATAAAAAATACACAGTCGCTTTCTGCAATGGTGTAATCCAGCACATTGCCGCATATCACCTGGTATTGTATGGGAAAAACTGCTGCTGCTTTCTGCATATTCTTCCGCGCGCTGTCGCATACCTCGCTCGCAAAATCAACTCCCGTAATATTAGTAAAGCCATAATGGGCTGCTACTACCATAGCGCGACCTTTTCCACAACCCAGGTCGGTAAAGCGGTGCGATGGCGTTAGTACTGCTATTCTTTCAAGCAGTGCTTCCAATATAAAATAATTAACCGCTTCGTATCTTGATGATTGGCTGATATCGCCTTTTATAATAGTAAGGTCTTTCAGTTCGGAAGGATTGGAGGTGCTGAGCCCGTATTTTTTTTCGCCCCGTATTTCATGATACAGGATAAAACATGCAAGCCTGGGATTCCAGTTGGAAGCAAAATACCAGAAAAGTTTTATATAGTCATACCACTTTCTCAATGGGCGCTCAATGCAAAATCGAGTATTTTCAGTTGAAGGCTCTTCTCTCCATTCCATTCATTTTCATCAATCGTAAAAACGATATCGATGTTTTTCTTCTGCAGCAGCAGTTCAAACTTTCCTGCAAGGTTAAAGCCAATGCCGTTCATAATAATGTTGCCCTGCCTGATGGAAAACCTGATATGCTGCTCTTTTACCAGCCTCGAATTTCCCGTATCAATTACATTCCTGCAGGCAAATACAGGGCGGAGATTTTCAGGGCCGTAAGGTTCCATTTGAGAAATAATGTTATAAAAGGATTGTTTGATGTCTGAAAGACCGATTTCCGCATCTATGGTTAGCACGGGTATCAGCAGGTCTGGCGTTATTCGGGCAGATACTACCTCTTCAAATTTTTGGCTAAACAATTCTACCTGTTCCGGCAGAAGGGTCATGCCCGCGGCCGCAAAATGACCTCCATAACCAATAAGATGTTGCCGGCATGCATGCACAGCTTCGTACAGGTTAAAGCCTGGTACACTGCGGGCGCTTCCCGCCACTATAGCACCGCTTTGCGTTAATACAATAGTGGGGCGATAATATTTTTCAATCAGCCTCGATGCCACTATACCTACTACTCCTTTATGCCAGTGCGGTTGGTATACAACAGTTGTTTTGCGCTGCACCAACATGGTATCGTTACCAATAATGCTCAATGCCTGTTCCGTTATACTGCTGTCGGCCTCTTTTCGTTCGTCGTTATCGCTATGAAGAAAACCGGCATATTCTCTTGCCTTGTCTTCGTTTTTTTCGATAAACAATTGAACCGCCTTCCGCGCATCATCCATACGTCCTGCAGCGTTTACTCGCGGAGCAATTACAAAAACAAGATTGGTAATGTGAATAACCGATTGTTTTAAACCACTCAGCTCAATCAATGCTTTAATACCGGGCGATGGATTTTCGTTCACCTGCTTTACGCCGTAATAAGCCAGTATCCGGTTCTCCCCGGTCATGGGTACTATATCGGCTGCTATTGCTGTTGCCACCAGGTCAAGATACCGGTAGTAGTGAGCTTCCGGTAATTTAAAGTGCCGCGATAATGCAGTAATCAGTTTAAAGCCAACGCCGCAGCCGCACAATTCTTTGTAAGGATAGTTACAGTCCTTTTGTTTGGGATTGAGAATAGCTACTGCAGGTGGAAGCGTTTCATCTGGCAAATGATGGTCACATACAATGAAGTCTATACCTATCGTTTTCGCATACCCGATGAGGTCGGTTGATTTAATACCGCAGTCGAGCGAAATAATCAGTGAGATGTCTTTTTCGAAAGCGTAGTCAATGCCACTTTTTGAAATGCCATATCCCTCCCTGTACCGATGGGGAATGTAAAACTCAACGTTTTGAGGTGTGTAAACAGTGCACAGGAACTGGAACATGCAGGCAACAGCCGTTGTTCCATCTACATCATAATCGCCAAACACCAATATTTTTTCATGGTTTTCAAAGGCCAGTAGCAAACGCTGAATAGCTTTATCCATGTCCTTCATTAAAAAAGGATCGTGCAGTTGGCTAAGATCAGGACGAAAGTAATTTTTAGCCTCGTCAAAGTTTGCAATACCGCGTTGTGCAAGTATGTTGCATATAGCAGGATGTATTTTTAAAGTTGCATATAGCTGATCCGCCGCCTGCCTGGGTGTTTCCAGTATATGCCATCGTTTCTCCATTCTGCCTTCTTTACTAGTGCTTTCTGTCTGTAGTGTAATTTACCAATTCTTCCAATGCATTACGGGTTTCTGTGGCAGGAAACTCGTGCAACAAGGCCAGCGCCTTATCACGGTACGCTGTCATTTTCTTCATGCCATATTCAATCCCTCCGGCTTGCTTTACCTGCTCAATTACATAATTTACTTTGGCTTTTATCCTGTTCTGGTTCTTTAGAATGTAGATGAGCTCTCTTCTTTTACCTGAATCAACATGATTCAGGGTATATATTAATGGTAAAGTCAGCTTTTTTTCTTTGATGTCGTTGCCGGTAGGTTTGCCCACCGCGTCGGTGCCATAATCAAAAAGATCATCTTTTATCTGGAATGCAATGCCTGTATATTCGCCGAACTGCCGGAATTTTTCTGCCGTTTCATCATTCTGACAGGCAGACCATGCACCGGCTGAGCAGGCGGAAGCTAGCAAAGATGCCGTTTTGGTTTTGATGATTTCAAAATAAATATTTTCGTCAAGATTGAGACCCCTCGCTTTTTCAATTTGCAATAATTCTCCTTCACTCATTTTTCTAACAGCATCAGATAAAATATGAAGTATCCTGTAATCGCCACCGTCCAGGGAAAGCAAAAGTCCTTTGCTTAATAAATAATCACCTACTAATACTGATACCTTTGACTTCCACAAAGCATAAGCTGAAAAGAAGCCCCGTCGTTCATACGATTCATCTACTACGTCATCGTGAACAAGACTGGCAGTGTGTAGTAATTCCACTAGTGAAGCGGCTCTGTAGGTAGATTCATTGATTTCGCCAGCTAATTTTGCAGACAGTAAGACAAACATAGGACGTAATTGTTTACCCTTACGCCTAACGATGTACTGCATAATCCGGTCGAGTAAAGGAACATTGCTCTTTACAGAAGTTTTGAATGCCGTTTCAAAATGGGCCAGTTCATCAGCTATGATTTTTTTTGCTATAGTCATTATGAATTTATGCTTCCCATGCAACCTATTTAGCTAAATTGTTGCCTTTAGTAAAAGCAATGCAATTTAACAGTGTAATTTATTATTTCTAAAAAATTTGGTATTTAATACTCAATTGATACTTTTGCATATACTAGATCATTGTCACTTATTCATTCACTAATATATTTGGATTTATGGCAACCAAAAAGTTCTTATTGCTGTTTGGGTTTTATTTGCTAACCAGCAGCTTGCTTGCTCAAGAAACAGCTAACTCGGCAGGCTACGATTGGAGAGACTCCTCTTTAATACCTTCCAAAAGGCTGGGACAGCATAACGAATTTTTAAACAATCAGTACAATTATCCTGCAAAACCAAGAAACCAATGGGAAGTAGGATTAAAGGTGGGAACATTTAATATCATTGGCGATGTACCATCGCAGATACCCACCCCCGGTTTTGGTGTTCACGTAAGAAAAGCGCTAGGATATGTTTTTTCACTGCGTGCCGAGTACATTTATGGTAAGGCAAGCGGTGTAAACTGGAAAGCCAGAACTGCTGGACTGGCAGACCACTGGATTGATGCTGGCTATACCGGCGGCACCGACAGGGTGTTTGATAACTATAAAGCTACCGTACAGGACTTATCGCTCCAGGGTATCTTTACCATGAACAATCTTCGTTTTCATAAAGGAAAAACCGGCTTCCTGGTATATGGTATCCTTGGTTTAGGCGGTACCATTTACGAAACTAAAACAAACGTTCAGACCGACGCCGGTGCTAAATACAACTTCAGCTCTATCTCTAACTCCAATGTTTACAAGGAGAGGAGACAAACCATTAAAGATGTAAAAAATTTACTGGACGCCGGTAGCTATGATGTAATAGCAGAAAACGATGGCGATGCCCGCTCCAAACTCTTTGGCAAAACGCTGCGTTTTTCAAGAACAGTGGGTGCAGGTCTTGCAATTAAATTAAGTGACAGGTTGAACCTGGCATTAGAAGACAGGATCACCATGATTGGCGACGACTTACTGGACGGCGTTCGCTGGCAGAATGTAACTACTTCCGCAGGACCTGGCGCTGGCACAACTGGTCGCGTTTTAACGGCAAGCTATGATGTATATAATTACCTGAGCCTTGGCTTAAATATCAACATTGGTTCTAAAACAAAAGCTACTCAACCGCTGTGGTGGTACAATCCGCTTGACTACGCTTATGGTGAGCTGAACTCGCCCAAGCACATGAAGATACCAAAACCAGTATTGGATGATGCGGATGGCGATGGTGTTCCCGATCAGTTTGACATGGAGCCAAACACTCCTGCTGGTTCACCTGTTGACACACACGGTGTAAGCAGAGATACAGATGGTGACGGTGTGCCTGATTATAAAGACAAAGAACTGATCACTCCTACCACTTGTCAACCTGTTGACGCTGATGGTGTTGGTAAATGTCCTTGCCCTGATGAATCCTGCTTCGAAGGTTATATTGGCAAGAAGAGCAACTGTGGAATTGGTGATCTGCCAAGCATTTCATTCAATGCACGTTTGTACAGATTGAGCAAAGACGCTGAGGCTGTATTGTCAAATGTAGCAGACAGGCTCCGTCAAAATCCCAATTGTAAGATCGTTGTAACCAGCTATACTTGCGAACCTTCTAAATCGTCGCAACAATTAAGCTGGGACAGGGTGAACACCGTAATTAATTACCTGGTTGAAAAACAAGGTATTAGCTCTGATCGTCTGATCTTCAAATATGGTGAAACCGGAGGCGATTGCAATACTGTAGATTTAAGGGCTGCTGAAACTGGAGACGAAGGTCCAAATACAGTACCTGCACCGCATCCTAATCTGAGAAGAAGAGGATAATACAGTAAAGAATAAATAATTATTAAGGCTGATTCAAAACGAATCAGCCTTTTTTGTGAAGCCTTTAACTACGTGCAATTACAGTGGTATCTATATTTATTCCTTTATATTACTGAAAAAGCATACTTTTGTCCGCCTTTTTATGAGACTGATCAAATACCTGATTTTATTGGCTGGTGTATTATTCACCCTTTCGTCTTGCTCCAGGTTCGCCAAAGTGATGAAAAGTAAAGATTATGAGTACAAGCTGAAAATGGCTGACCAGTATTTCGTAAAAAAGAAATATCGTTTTGCCCAGCAGTTGTACGAAGATCTTTTCCCAGTTTACAAAGGCTCAAACAGGTTTGAAGACATACATTATAAGTTTGCATATTGCGCCTACTATCTCAAGGATTATTTAAGTGCGGAAAACCTGTTTAAGAGTTTTCTCGAATATTTTCCGAATAGTACCAAGGCTGAAGAGGTAGACTATATGCATGCGTATTGCTATTACAAGCAGTCTCCCCGTCCCGAACTGGATCAAACCAATACGAGAAATGCCATGGGGCAGATGCAGACCTTTATTAATACCCATCCCGGATCGGAGCGAAATAAAGAAGCGCAGGAAATTATTGCCCAATGCTATGGTAAGCTGATCAGGAAAGATTATAGCAGCGCAGAACTGTATTATAATTTGGGGCATTACAGGGCAGCGGCCATTTCGTTTGCTACTTTATTGAGCACTTATCCCGATGCTCCCAATGCCGATGAGTTCAAGCTGTGGGTGGTACGATCTTATTACAAGTTTGCCAATCTTAGCATAATTGACAAGCAAACCGAGCGTTATAACCAGGTAATTGAAGAAGTGCAGGATTTCCAGGATCGTTTTCCTGAAAGTAAACTGCTGAAAGAAGCGGAGCAATACCTAACTTTGTCACAGAACAATTTAAAATCTATTAAGCAATGAGAAGATTAAGAAAACAATGGGGTAGCAACACTACCGCTAATGTGGTTGAAACCAAAAATGTGGCTGATATCAAGCAAAGAACCGGCAATCTGTATGAGTCTATTGCTATTATCGGTAAAAGAGCCAATCAGATCAATATTGCATTGAAAGAAGAACTGCATAATAAGTTAGAAGAATTTGCAAGCCATACCGACAGTTTAGAAGAGATTCATGAAAATAAAGAGCAGATCGAAATATCAAAGGCTTACGAAAAAATGCCCAACCCGGCGCTGCTTGCCACCCAGGAGTTCTTCGATGATAAAATCTATTATCGTAAGAACGATAATGATCTGTTTAGTTAAATTTATTTTCGTTTGAACATATTTAATTATTGCGGCAATTAATACCTGACGCTTTTTTTATTTTTATGCTTAATGTTAAAATGGAAAAAAATAAAATTGGGACTAACCGGCAGTATTTCATCATACAAATACGCAACCCTGGTAAGGTATATTTTTA
>JBQCFW010000171.1:0-19296 GCA_051958655.1 Agriterribacter sp.
ATTTCGCCATACAGCAGGCTCCACACCTTATCGGTGGTAAAGTAGTAGAAACGTGCTGCGTGATAATAGTTGCCGGCATAATTGGGGTCAACCTCTATGCCTTTTTCCCATTGCAGAATGGCATTGTAATCTTTTTTTTGCCACAGCAGTTCGCCATATTCGCTGTGCAGTACCCCGCTGAGAGGAAATTTTTTGAGCGCTTTTGTGTACACTTTTGTTCCCTCTTTGTTGTCTTCAATTGCACGGTAAATAGTACCCGCAATCTGGAAGCTCTGCACATCGGCTTTTTCACCTTCTATTACCGGCTTAATGGCATCTAACGAGCGGGCAAAATCCTTTTCGAGGTAATAGGTGTAAGCAATGTCTTTCAGCAGTTCCATATCGTTAGGCTTTTGCTGAAGCGCTCTTTTAAACACCAGCACAGCATTTCCCCAATCGCCCTTGCGCATATACTCACGACCGATCTTTTGCAGGGTATCTGCATTTTGCTGGGCAACACAAAGGGAACTGGCTATAATCAATACAAATAATAAGGCAGCGTATTTCATAGCGGTAAAGATACTGTAGTAATTTTTGATGTGGAATGAGTGATTTGTGAAAAAGACAAAGACATTTTTGCAGACAAACAGAGACACCCGTTTTAAAGAATTCCAACTTTTAAAAGTTGGAAATCCCTGTTTGAAAAAAACATTCGTGGTTCGTGAGACACGAACCACGGCAACCGTGGAACCACGGTGAGCGGATACGAACCGCAACGAGCGGGAAATGACGATCAGCCGCTTCGTCACTTCGAACGAGTGATGCGGGTAGGTACGACGAAGCATCACGAAGTGAGAAGTCTCCCGAAAAAAGCAATGCTTTCAACATCATATACAGCCTTACTACCGGCTGGAGATATCTCGCTCGCCGCGCTGCGCTCGATATGACGGGGAGAGGGCGCTTTACTGCAAACCCCGCAGCGCCCCCTGTCCGGCACAGGGCATCGCAACGGGAGAACTGCAATTCAACCAGGACATACTCTTCGAATAACACAGCGAAAGGAAAAGTTATCGTCACAAAAGATGATCGTACCAATTTCATTTTATCCGGCACGTTTGAATTTGAGGGAGAGGATAGTGATAATCCGGGAAAAATAGTAAAAGTTACCTCCGGTCGTTTCGATATTAATTACAAAATGTAGTAACACAAACCTGTTGCATTATTCAAATACTTTGTGTAGTTTACACATAACAAACCTTTTATGAAGTACACACCACTCTTCTTACTTCTTTTTTCTCTTGCAACCTCCTGCAAAAAAGAAGGGCTTACAAAAGAAACCCAAAATGGGGCTAATACGTTTTCGTGTTTAATAGATGGAGAATTGTTTAAGCCCGCTAAAAGCGACGACTTACTATTTAACAGCGACCCCGTTTTGTTTGGTGGTTTATCTGTCTTTGACGATTATACTATAGCAAGGGTTTCTGCTGCAAATAGAGCCAATTATCCATCAAAGTATATTACAATTCAAATAGAAAATCTGACCGGGCTGGGTGAATACCTTTTGTCTGATGGTTCAAATGGTATTACTTACACAATATACGGTGCAACAGCCGATGAGTATTCGTCGTATAATACAAAAAAAGGAAAGATTGTTATAACAAAAGATGATCGTGCCAACTTCATTTTATCCGGCACCTTTGAATTTGAAGGAGAGGATAGTGATAATCCGGGAAAAATTGTAAAAGTCACCTACGGTCGTTTTTTTGTTAATTATAAGAGTTTAGCTGCTTTACAAACTTAAAACTGCTACCATGAAAAAATGCCTCCTCTTTTTAGGGCAAGTATTGCTCTGTTCTATTCCATTTGCCCAAGAAAATATCACCTATACAAAAATGGCCGATTCCCTGCTGTCGCCCGTAAGTAAAACGCAAATCACAACGGGCATCCTGTACGACAGGGTAGCGCCTTTTGCCGGCCTGCATTCTTTTAAAAGCACCGATACCTCTTTTTACCTACATTTTAAGCAGGCTTATTCCGAATTATACCATGCTGCCTATAACCATGCCGCCATGGCGAAAGCAGAAAGAATTGATACCGTGAGCGCCGCTATGTATTATACCAGCAACGTGGTGCCGGTGGGCGTGCTGTATTACGATTTTAACTTGGTGGACACGCTGGCGATTACCAACAATCTTTTTTATAAAGGAGCCGATTCGCTGTTGCACGATGTGGCGGGGCGAACCGGCAACCCGTTTAAGCTCAAAAACATTACCCTGGCGACAGCCTTGGCAAGCGATACGCTGGATTATGGCAATGGCAGTATAACCTTTAAATATTCCAGCCAGTTGTTCATGACTAACAAAGGAGTAAGCATCACGTCTATATACGCCGATTTTGGCAGTGGCAATCAAAATCTTACATCTGGTAGTAATGTTACAGCATCGTTCTCCGGTTCGGGAGTCAAAACTATCAAATTCACCATTACCTATAGCAATCACCAAACCGTAATGGCGTACTCCAAAATATACCTAAAAGCACAGCCGGTAGCTTCAAGATTTGGGAAAGCCATTATGCCGGATGTAACGGTAGATTTTGACGATACGGAATATGGATATCAGGGCTATGGAGAAACTGCTAAAAAATATAATCGTGGTCGTTACGGTATTTACTACCATAAAACTTCTCCGAACGGTCCAAAAGAAATGGTATTTAAAAAACCAATTATTGTTCTTGACGGCTTTGACCCAACTGAGGAGAGAGAAATACCTACACTTTATGGCATATACCTGCAATACACGGAAGCTGAGAATTTTGGTGATAATATGGTTGATAAAGGATACGATGTGATTGTATTGAACTTTCCTAAGAAAGAGGAAGGAACAGTCATCATCCCCGGCGTTGGTACGTTCTTGCAAGAAAGACCGCAGGGAGCAGACTTTATACAACGAAATGCTTTTTTGCTGGTAACGCTCATCAAAAAAATCAACCAGGAGCTGGTAGCGAACGGCAGCACAGAAAAGCTGGTGATTATAGGCCCCAGCATGGGCGGATTGATCAGCCGCTATGCATTGCGGTGGATGGAGCTCAATGGATTCAACCATAATACCAGGCTCTGGATTTCGTTTGACGCACCACACAAGGGGGCCAATATTCCTATAGGCGACCAATATTTTATAGACTTCTTTGCAACAAAAACAAATAATGAAGCGGCTAAGCTGGCGAGGGACGGCAGCCTGAATTCTCCTGCGGCAAAACAAATGCTGCTGCACCATTTTGAGGCCAATTCCACTACTCCCGTGGGCGCTGCAAATTTCAGAAATGCCTGGCAAACAGAATTAGACAATCTCGGATACCCGCAAAACCTGCGCAGAATCGCGCTCATAAATGGGGCTATCAATGGCACCACACAGGGTACCGCCTGCGAAAATGTATACAAAATGAACGTGCAGGTGTATACGCCTAATGTGTTTTTCTTTTTTGCCGGGTTTATTAATGTAGCTAACAGCAACATCTGGTTTACGGGCAATAATGGCAATGCCTGCCAGGTATTTAAAGGTTGGGCTAAGGTGCCGCTTATTTCCAGTTCAAAATCGGCAGCAGCACCGGCTTCCAGCAAAAGCTACGATATATTACCCGGCGGATATTTTAACGCCCAGGAAGAATTGGGAGGTTATAGCCGCAGCGATTTACTGGTGCATGGACTGGGCTTCTTAACCGGCTTTTTTGGAATGAGAACTTACACCAACACACAAATACTAAATCCCAACCACTGCTTTATTCCCACCTTCAGCGCGTTGGGAATGGATTTAACCAATAAAGACCTTTCGGAAAATTTATACAACAGGGATCTTTCCTGCTCTGGCGAAACGCCGTTCCAGGCATACTACGCGCCAACAACGAATGAAGAACATATTACCCTTACGCCGGAAAACGTAGCGTGGATCAAAAACGAAATTGACGACATTCCCCAAATGTCTACCGTAAACTATGAAGCGTTGTACCCGGTGGTTAAAACGTCGGGCGGCGATCCTGTATGTTCAACATCCACTTATCAAATCAATAATCTTCCGGCGGGTTCAACCGTTTCGTGGCAATCGTCGAATACCGCGGTTGCCATAGTTTCTGCTACCGGCAATCCTGCAACCATTACCAGGCAGGGTTCGCAAAGCGGTACGGTTACTTTTACTGCAACCATCAACCGCGGTTGCGGAAGCCCCGTTGTGCTATCCAAAACCTTAACCATTGGTTCTCCCTCCTTTCCCTACTCTGTTGCAGGCGCTTCGCCTGCCAACCCAAGTGGAGCATATACTTATACGTTGCAAACCACTCCATCCAATAAGATTGTTTCCAGTATTATATGGACAATTCCTTCCGGATGGAGCATTACAATGGGGCAGGGAACCAAAAACCTGAAGGTTACCACCGGAACTAAAAGCGGTAATGTGCAGGTGAGCTTTAACGATGCTTGCGGGCTGAATTGGGGAACTTACAAGTATGTAAAGATTGGACCTGGCGGGCTTAATCCCGGAAGGGTTGCCAGCACGGCAGACACGGCGCTAAATCTTTTAACTGGTGGTGGCGCATCGGGCGAACCCGGCACCTGGGCTATTGCTCCTAACCCAGCCCAAACCACCATCACCATCAGGCAAAATCCCCAACCGGGAACAACGGGCATTAAAGAAGTGAAAATATTTGACGTATCGGGCAAGCTGCGCCAGCAGAAAAAGATCAATGCTGGCTTAAACCAGGTAGAGTTGAACGTTAGCGAACTACCGGCGGGCGTATACTTTGTTGAAATTTCGAACGAAGTAAGAAAGGAGCAAAAGAAAATTGTAATAATAAGGTAGTGGGCTGTCAGCAATTAGCCATCAGCAGCAGCTGACGTGCTAATCGCTTTCGTTACACGAAAAAGGCACCATGCAAAGATAGTTTGCATAGTGCCTTCAATTATTATTAATTGTACTAATAAATCAAATGCGTCAGCAATCCATCCCTCAGCTTGGGTTCAAACCAGGTGCTTTTGGGAGGCATTACATTGCCGCTGTCGGCAATATCGAACAGTTGTTGTATGCTCACGGGGTACAGGCTGAAAGCCACTTTCATTTCGCCGCTGTCTACTCTTTTTTCCAGTTCCTCCAATCCCCTGATGCCGCCTACAAAATCTATTCTTTTATCGGTTCGCGGATCGGCTATGCCAAGTATTTTATCCAGCAGGTTGTTTTGAACAATGGTTACATCCAACACGCCAATGGGGTCGTTGGTATACGTACCTGGTTTGGCGGTAAGCTTATACCATTGCCCATCGAGGTACATGCCTGCATCGTGCAATTGTTGTGGTGCAAATGCTTTTTCTTTTTTCTCTATGTCAAAACTTTCTTTTACCTGCTTTAAAAAATCTTCTTTGCTCAATCCGTTCAAATCTTTCACTACCCTGTTGTAATCCATAATGTACAACTGCGAAGCAGGAAACAGCGTAGTTAAAAAATAGCCGGCACCTTCGGCATCGCCTGCGGCGGTAAGCCTTACTTTGGCGGCGCTGGCTGCGCGGTGGTGCCCATCGGCAATATAAGTAGCGTCTACTTTTTCTGCAAACAGGTCGGTTACCTTTTGTATGGTTTTATCATCTGTAATAATCCATACGGTATGACTGATGTTATCGTCGGCAACAAAATCATATACCGGCGATTTTTCTTTTTTCCATTTTTCTATCAGCTCATCCAGTTCCTGCACGTTTTTATAAGCAAGAAATACATTGCCCGTTTGCGCGCCGGTTGTAGCAATGTGGTTAATGCGGTCCTGCTCTTTTTCGGGACGCGTAAACTCGTGCTTTTTTATAATACCATTTTCATAATCATCAACCGACGATGCACATACCAGCCCCGTTTGGCTTTTGCCATTCATTACCAACTGGTAGATATAGTAACAAGGCTTCGCTTCTCTGAACAAAACTTCGCGTTGTATATAAGCGTTCAGCGTTTCTTTTGCTTTTTCGTATACCTGCGCGGAGTGAATGTCAACGTTTTCAGGCAAGTCAATTTCAGCTTTGGTAATGTGCAGAAAAGAATAAGGATTGCCTCTTGCTTCCTCTTTTGCCTCTTTGCTGTTGAGCACATCGTAAGGACGGCTTGCCACCTGCTTTGCATACTGGGCTTGCGGACGCAGCGCCTTAAATGGAACAATAGTAGCCATAAATAATTTCGTTAGGATAAATATTTAGTTAAGCATGCTTCAATGCAAAATGTTTCATTAGTGCTACCAGCGCTTCTACGCTGCTTAGCGGCAAAGCGTTGTACAGTGATATTCTGAACCCGCCAACACTCCTGTGACCTTTTACGCCTACCATTCCTTCTTTTTTGCATAGGTCGAGAAATTCTTTTTCCAGTTCAGGATTTTCCATCACAAACACCACGTTCATTTTGCTGCGGTCTGCTTTATCAACCGTAGGCTTAAAAACCGGAATAGTATCCAGTGTGTCGTATAGCAAAGCAGCTTTGCGGTCGTTGATTTCTTCAATAGCCGGTACGCCTCCCTGTTCTTTTAACCAGCGCAGCGTAAGCATACATACATATATAGCAAATACGGGTGGTGTGTTCAGCATCGACCCGTTTTCGATGTGCTTGCGGTAATCCATCATAGAAGGCAAAGCCCTGTTAACCGTACCCAATATATTCTTGTTTACAATTACCAGGTTAACACCTGCTGCTCCGATATTTTTTTGCGCTCCTGCATAAATGAGCGAAAAACGGTTGAAATCCATTACACGGCTCAATATATCGCTGCTCATGTCGGCCACCAGCGGCACATTTGTTTCGGGCACAAAATGCATTTGTGTTCCTTCAATTGTATTGTTGGTGGTATAATGAAAGTATTTTGAGTTGGCTGGTATTGCAAAATCCCTGGGGATATAGGAATAGTTCCTGTCTTTAGACGATGCTACTACGTTCACCCCGCCAAACAGCTTCGCTTCCTTAATGGGTTTGCTGCCCCAGGTGCCGCAATCCAGGTAGGCTGCGGTTTCATTTTCGTTCAGCAGGTTCATAGGAACCTGGAAAAACTGCGTGGTTGCGCCGCCATGCAAAAACAATACTTCGTGATCGCTGTCGAGCTGCATCAGTTCTTTTGTAAGTGCAATGGCTTCGTCGAGCACAGGCTGAAACAGGGTAGTACGATGACCTATTTCCAGGATAGAGAGTCCTGTGTCGTTAAAATTGAGAATGGCATTGCTGGCCTGTTCAAATACCTGCTTGGGCAGTATGCTCGGGCCGGCAGTAAAATTGTGTATCATTGCGGATCGTTAAAAGTGAAAAATCCCTTTCATACCGGACTTTACTGATCGTTGAGGGCGGCAAAGATAGGCTAATTCCCGCAAGTTCCGTCTCCCGCTCCCGATGCTTTCCAGCTTTTGTCCAAATCGCCGAATATTTTAAGGTCTTCCGCTGTAAACAGTACTGGTCTGCCGGCTTCCAGCAATGGTTGTCCTGCGTTTACCCACGCTGTATACCAAATGCTGGCCACCGCAAAAATGGATTGCCGCATCCGCCTTTCCACCATACCGTTCATGGCAGCATTGTAGGCAATGGTAAAATCGCGGGAGTACTGACGTACCAACAGTCCGTTCCTTTCTTCAAAAGCGTATTTAAGGGTGGGTGAAAATTGCAGCGAAAGCTCTTTTTCAAGCAATAATACCGTATCTGCCGCCGCGGCGCTTTCCAATACTCTTTGCCACACAAATACCTGTATGTTGGGAATATAATCTGCCTTGCCAATCCAGTAATCGAAACTGGAGGAGGCTAGCAATTCCGGTATGCGGCTTTCCCACAACCCGTGTATGCCATGCTGGTTGGTTTGCTGCCCGTTGTAGTTGCTGTGTGCATGGAGGGGCACATGGGCATCGGCAATATAGTGGCCGATCTCTGCAGACAATTTGAGTATGGCAGGATAATTTTTTTCGCGGAAGGCTTCCGTAAGCCTGTACTGCATGATGTTGATCCACCACGGCACAATTCCATGAGCCCTTAAAGAATCTTCCCCATACTTTTCAATAGCATCGTTCCAGTTGCGGGGTAATGCTTCAAAAGGATAAGTACCATAACGGTTAAGGTCAATGTAATGCCTTGCGCCTTCCTGTTTTACCATATACCTTCTTTTGTCAGGATCTACCGAATGGCTGGTTATAAACTCGATATTGGGTTTATACAATGCCAGCATTGCCGGTGGCAGGAGGAAGATGGCGTGGTGGTTGATTTGCTGATGCCCGTAAAACCCCCAGGCAAAGCTGTTGTTACTGTTAGCAGTTAAAATGCATAATAAAAGGAGCGTCTTTTTCATAGTAGCAGCAAAAAAAGCATGCAGGCAAAATACCTGCATGCTAAATTTATAATAAAAAAGAATTTACAAGATCGGTACAGCTTACTTTTTCTTAAAAGCAATATACTTCGATTCTGCTTTTACTATATTGCTTAAAAAGTTTTTCATTTGCTCATACTCGCCTACCGGCACATCTTCCTTTTGCAAAAAGGCCTTTCTTTTTACGACCAAATGGTTGGGGCTTTTTACAACATATTCAAGGCTGTATTTATTATTGCGGAACGACAGCTTCTGGCTTTGCGGAAGTTCAATAAATTTATACTCAGCGGGGATCTCAATATCAACAGTCGTTTCGTATTCATCTACGTCTTCATATCGCCAGTACTCCACGGGGAACTTCCGCTGATTGGCCGAAAAATTGTCTACCGTTGCCACCACATCTTCAAAAGGAATTTTAAACATATTCATGCTTCCTACTTCCGACACTTCGTTTTGCACACTGTACTGGTAGCTGTATTGCAAAGAATCGGTTGGTTCATTAATATTTTTAAAGCGGATGTCTTTCAACGTAACGGCGTTTTTATATTTTCCGCTGATAGTTTTTTCCATCTCCTCCATTTGCTTTTCCCTCGAAAGATCGGAGTAGGTATATTTTAAATCTGAACTTAGTGCCCCAGACTTTTGTACGTCTGTGGAAATTTCAATGTTATCGCCATTTACTTTGAGTGTCGATTTTCGTTTGATAATATCTTTAACGCGTCCGGGACTTACAATTGGTTCGATGTTGATATTGCCGCCTTCATCACTCTTAGAAGGAATGGTAAGCGATACCGCTTCGTACAAACTGGAAGGCAGGCTTGCAAAAGGCAGGTTGTTGTCGGTAAGCTCAAGGTAGTACATTTTACCATCGAGCCAGGTTTTGACTATGCAGTGATTAAATTCGAGCGAAGGCAGCACCATGGCATGTTTACCATAATCGCGTGTAGATACCAATACCATATTGCTTTTAATGTTGGCCATTTTTGCCAGTGCTGTAAACAGCGCTGACAGATCCTTACAGTCGCCCAACGCTGTATTAATGGTGGTGCCAGGCTTTTGCGGCAAGTAGGCACTTTGCCTGAATGATACTGAACTGTACCTGATATTGCTTTCTATATAATTATAAATAGATTTTGCGATTGCCTTTTGCGATAAACCTGCCACACCTTTTGGAAAGAGGGTATTAAAAACCTCCTGCACATCAAAATCGTCTTCAGTTCTTTTTGCAGAAAGATCGCTGTACCAGTTGCCAATGGTGTTCCAGTTGGGCATGGTAGACACCGTAACGGAATATCCCGCATCACCCAGTGTGGGCATGTACGGTTCGCTTTTGAGCGCGGCTACATTATTCATTTGCCAGGTGTACAGCGTATAGTCCTCAGGCTTGGTTATAACCGGCGTAACATTTGTGTTGAGCGTTTTATGATTGATGCTTATGTTATTGGCAACCAGCAATGCGTACCTGGAAGTAATTTCAGGCACAAACCCGTTGAAAATAAATTTCTGCGAATAGTGACTTGCCAATCGCCCCTGCGGGTAATGTTGCAGTTTGTAGCGCAACACAATTACATCACCCACTTCCAATCCTGTAAATACAACACTATTGTTATTCTGCTCCGCAGGTGTTTTGGTGCCAGATTTTTTTACTGTTTCTGCTTTTTCTATAACAAGGTAAGAGGAGTTGGAATTGTAGGTAATGCTGCTTTCCTTCCAGCTGTCTATTCCTTTTTGATTGTTGATCTTAACAATAAGTGTATTCAGTTCTTCAGAAGCGCCTTCGGGATACACAATGCCCAACTGTTCATTTAGCAGGTAATGATAGTCGTAATCCTTAATAGTGTCGGCTGCATTTTTTATAAGGTCATCTATATTGTATTCGGGAAATGACTTCCAGAGTGAAGGCTTATTTTGAAGCTCCCGTAATTTCTCGCGCGAGGTATATTTATTGGCATCAAAATAAATTGCTTTTTTAAATGCATCGATGGCTTCGTTTTTTTGCTGCATGTTCTGATAATAAAATCCCAGGTTTTCCCAGTAGGTGGCGGTATAAGGCGAAAGGCGAAGCACCTCTTTACCCGTTTCCGCAGCTTTGCTGTAATTCTGCTGGTTGTAATAATAAAGAGCAACAGTATTCAGCAGTTCCGCATCATAAGGAAAATCTTTGGCAACAGTCTGGTATATCTTCAGTGGCTTATCTGCTTTACCCTGCTGCTTATAGGCTTCGGCCAGAACTTTGGCAATATTAAAGTCGTAATTGTCTTTAAGAAAAGTTTCAAGCACCTCAATGCCGCCGCTCACGTCCTGGTCTACCTTGGTTTTTACATTGTACATCAGCTCAACAACCCTGGAGTTGCTGGGTTGCTCTTTATAAGCAGCTTTTATGGTTTTTACCAGTTCATCCAGTTTGTTTTTTTCGCCCAGCAGCTTTATCCTGGTATTCAGTATTTCGTTGTCTTCTCCGAACTTTGAAACATACCCTTCAATTTCTTTTTCTGCATCGTCGTATTTTTCAAGATCCATCCATTCGTTGATCTTAAACTTGATTGAAAGTGCACAGTCCGGATCTTTTGCTTTCAGGGTTTCTATTTCCCTTGCCAGCATTGTTCTGTTTTGCTCTTTCATATAACATTGCAGCAGGGCAAATCTTATCAGCGAGTTATCAGCATACCTTTTAATCAATTTTTCCCGCAAGCGCCGCGACTCGGTTATTTGCTGGTTGCGGAGGTAGGTTTCGTTCAGCAGCAGGTAGTTCACAATATTGCCGGAATCTGCTTTGATCTTTTCTTCAAAGTAAGCTTCAGCAAAATGCTTTACCGGCGTTGACTTAACAACGGATGACGATTGTTTGGGGTATGGGCGCAGATCGCTGCTGTACTTCAATCCTTCAATTGCCTCATAATTGTTGTTGGTAAAACGTACAATAAAGTTGGGATAATTAGTGCTGGTATACGCCAGCTTTACCAATAACCGGTTGTATCCTTTTTTTAAATCAACATGGTGTTTGTAATAATCAAGCTCGGTAATACATTCCTCGGAAGCACTAACAACGGGAGCATCATTCACCCATATTTTAACCGCCCCTGTGCCACCGGCATTCAACAGCACTTTCATATCGCGGGGAGCCTCCACAAAACATTGAGCATAGATAACCGCGGTGGTGCCCTGTAGGTAGGCGCCTATCGAAGTCCATCCATCCCTGTCCATTTCTGCCGGCGAAAACCATTTTATTTCGGCATTGTTAACCGATTTGAATATGGCATTTGCCTCCGGGTGTTCGAGCGGACCGAATTCTTTATCGAACCCGCTGCCCGACAGGTTATCGAAAGGTCCAACCAGTTGCCACAGCGGACCTACAGCACCCATCTTTTCATATTCAGGATAGCGCTGTTCCATTTTGTTGGTAGCATACCAATGCCACGACATCATATAGCGACCCGCCGATTTTAAGGAGCCATTTATATTTTTATCGGAAAGCAATTTTTCCAACGTGTTCATTTGGGCAGAAGTTTTTTTGCCATAGGTGCCTAATACTGCTTCGTTGAACCATAACGCAAACAGGTAGGGGTTGGCATCTTTTACCTTTTGGTAAAGCGATTGCATAAAATCTTTTTCCTTGGCTTCTTTACCTTCGAAGGTGGCAATAAAAAGCCAGGTTGCATAGGCATCGGCAGCAACTGCCGGATCCTGCATTGCTTTCTTTAGCAGGGCTTTAGCCTCGGTAATATTGTTTTTGTGCAGGGCTGCCCAGGCATCTTCATAATCATTGCCAACTACGGCCGAACAAAAAGCCAGTATAAGGCATCCAAGGGTGATAACTTTCTTTAACATACAAAGGGTTTATGGTGGTGTTGCTATTTAGCATGCGAGTCATCGTCTAACGTTGTAACGCCTCCCGAAATTGCGAACTTCATGGCGTCGGCCGAGCTAATATCGGGTATTATCCTGATTCTTTCTCTTTTTACAAAATATAAACGACCCGTAAAAGCGTACGATTGTGGCACATACACTGCAACAAATTCATGCAACCCAAATTCGTGCAGTTCTTCGTGCGTAATAAAGCCTATTTGCCATACGTCGGTTACTTCTACGCTTACCAGCACCGCTTTATCGAACTTTCGTTTGTTGCCGGCAAATGCCTCAAAAAAATCTTTTACCGTAGAATAAATAATCTTTATGCCCGGCGTTTTCTGCAAAACATTATCAAACAGTTCCACCAGCTTGCCCACCACAAAAGAGGAGGAGACATACCCCACCAGGAAGATGATGACGATAGCCAGCACAAGACCCATACCAGGCAGGTAATAAGAGGAAATTTCCGGGAAGAAATTGGCGAGCGCGTCTGGCAATATCCTGTCCAGGAAATTAAAGAGCGAGGTAAGTGCCCATATCGTAATAACAATCGGAGCCAGGATGATAAGTCCCTGCAGGAAATACTGCAAAATTTTACTGAACGCTTTTCTCATATTGCTTTCTGGCTTTAGAGGATCAAAATTACGTATATCAAAACTCAAGTAAGGTCTTTGTGCTTGATTAGTTATTTTGATTAGGAAAAGCCTTTAAATATTACTTTGTGCAGAAGATATTATTTAGCAGGAGTAAATATGTGATAAAGAAAGACAACAATTATATTTTGTTGTTAGATTCAGAACGGAAACAAAACAGAAGTTAAAGACCTATTACACCCTTCGGTATGTTTTCTTTAATTTTCTAGGCACAAAACATCCTTTAATGCAGTTTGGATTTCTGATGCACAATTGAATATGATTTTTTTCTTTGAATCCGGCATTAGGATATATATCATTACCTTCCCAAAACACTCCTCTGGCAGAGTCAAAATGTCTCTTCCCTTTTATTTTGTGGATCATTTCTACAACCGAACAATCCAGCCTTCTGATTAAAAGGTCCTGGTATTTGCCGGTTGGAATGTTTTCCGGACTGTTAAGTCCCAATGTTTTACAACTTGTCTGAAGCACTTCATATGCGTCTTTCAGTAAAAGCAGGTTTTTATAGTCGATAAAATCCAGGCACACGCCTAAATCAATTACTGCACCTAACACTGAAGGTTTCTCTATTTTCGATTTATGTTTTTGTGGATGATTTTTGAGAGAGATGGCATATTCTAAAGCTCTGTCATAGCTATTTTCCCAAAAATAGATTCCGTTCCCGAGCCAGTCATAATCATTTTTACTCGCTTGCAAAGAACTTCCTGCTATTACCTGGTTCAGTACAGATTCATCACAACCGTGGAAGCCTATAACTAGTCCTGATCTTGTGGAATACATAGGTCTTTATATTCCTTCTTAAGTTCTCCTTTTTTATTAAAATAACCTAATTCCGTGAGCAGTTTTTTTGCTTCCGCTTTGCTGTTAGCAACCTTTTCATTGTATTTTTTAAGCTCTTTTCTTATTTGAGCCAATTCTTTATCTCCCATGCGAAAGATTTTTTCTAAGGTAACGCAAAAGTATCAATTTAAATATGAGTTTACCCAAAGGTGAGTTCCAACTTGTATATTTTCAGGTCGGTAAGACACCATACCCGCCAACTTAAAAAGACAACTATGGTCAAGTGGTCGTTTTGCACCATAGGTGCTATCTGTTTGTAACCATCGTCAACATCTTTTTTTACTGCGCCGTAGGTGGAGCCCTCTATAAGGGTAGCACCTATGGTGCAAAGCGTTAGGGGCTGGTTTTTTACAAACGGGTTGCCTCTCTGCCTGCCTGCCGGCAGACAGGCAATAGAGCCTTTGCGCCTTCCTTAAGCTGATGGCTATGATAAGGCACCAACCAGTAGAAAATAATATCAACCGTACCGAAAAAAGACAAGAGCCATGGGCTCGGTCGCATGTTGTAAGGACGGATTTTAATCCGTCTGAAAAAAACGCTCAAAACAAAAAGCTACATTTTGCAGGCATTGCTTGCATCTATATAAAGAATACGCGTTTTCATATTTATAGGTTTACCTATATACCGCACAGACGTTGCGAAGGTTTGCCGCTTCGTGAAACTTATCATGTTCCTCTCAATCCGAAAAAAGCTTTGATAAAAGGCAAAAAAACAGGGTGGAAACTTTGGCAACAAAAAAAGTTTCCATAGTTTTGTCCCCGATTTTGAAGTTTATGGAGATACAGGAAAGAATTGCACTGAAGGCTCATGATCTTTTTTTACGATATGGTGTGCGCAGCATCAGTATGGATGAAATTGCATCGCAGTTGGGGATCAGCAAAAAAACCATTTACCAGTTTTATACCGACAAAGACTCGTTGGTAGAGAACGTGATAGATATGATGCTGCAGGACAATGAAAAGGAATGCTTTAGTACAAAGGATGCGAGTGAAAACCCGGTACACGAAATATTCACAGCGATGGATATGGTACAGGAATTGCTGAAAGTGATGAACCCAACAATCGTTTATGATCTTCAGAAATACCATCCTGCAGCACATAAAAAGCTCAGCGACCACCAGAATAAGTTCCTGTACAGGCTTATTAAGGAAAACCTCGAGGAAGGGATAAAACTTCAATTGTACAGGCCGGAGATCAATGTTGAAATCATTGCCCGGTTCAGGCTTGCCACAGTATTTATGATGTTCAATCCAGATTTATTTCCCGCCGGAAAGTACAGCCTTGTAACAATCCTCGGGGAAGCAACGATCCATTTCCTGTATGGAATAACAACATTAAAAGGACAAAAGCTGATTCAGAAATATCAACAACAACGACAAAACAATCAACATATATGAAATGCCTGCACAAATGTTTATAACCAACGCGGTAACAATTTGGCATTCCATGTGGCAAAAATGTAAAAATTAAAAATAAACTCATGAAACGAGCATATGCAGCAATAATGAAAAGAAAGGACTTGGTATGCGGGTTTCTCCGGGAAACATCCTGGCTGAAACAAACACACAAAATGCTGGGACTGGTATTGGCAGTTTCGCTTTTGGGTTCAGAACTATATGCGCAACAGGATACAGCAAGCACGCATGCCTTTAGCCTGCAACAGGCTTTGGATTATGCAAAAACCAATAATGTGCAGGTTAAAAATGCATTGCTGGATATCCAGGCGCAAAGAGAAACAAATCGTGAGGTTACCGGGATGGCATATCCGCAGATCAATGGCTTTGTATCAACCACCTATAATCCAGCCGTGGCTACACAGGTAATTCCGAACTTTATTTCTCCGGCAACCTACCAGGTACTGGTAAACGAAGGAGTAAAAGATGGAAACGGAAACCCTATACAGATGCCGGGAGATTTTGGCTTTATTGCTGCTCAATTCGGCACCAAATTTAATGCCGGTGCCGGTGTGTCGTTAAGCCAGATCATTTTTGATGGCCAGGTATTTGTTGGACTACAGGCAAGGGAAACCCTGATCAAATTCTCTGAAAAGAATGCGGAGATAACAGAGGAAACCATCAGGGCAAATGTAACCAAGATCTATTATCAGCTTCTTGCAAGCAAAACACAAATCCAGTTGCTGGATGCGAATATTGACATGTTGGAAAAGCTGCACCACGACACCAGGGTTATGTATGAAAACGGCTTTGCCGAAAAGCTGGATGTTGATAAGCTGGAAGTACAGCTCGCAAATTTGCGCACTGAAAAAACAGGCGCTTTAAACCAGATAAGCAATGGCTACCTGAGTTTAAAAGTGTTGATGGGAATGCCGGTGAGAGACTCCCTGGCGCTTACAGATAGCTTAACCGACGATCAGATAAAATCAGGCATGCTGGATGCAGGACTTGATTTTGACTATACACAACGTAAAGATTATCAGTACGCAGATTTGGGGATTGCACTGGGCGAATATGATGTGAGAAGATACAAGCTTTCCAAACTTCCAACTTTAACGTTGAACGGTAATTATAGCAAAAACGCTATGCGCAACCGGTTTGATTTTTTGAAGAAAGGCGACTGGTTTGATATCTCCGCAATCACATTGCAATTAAATGTTCCAATATTTACCGGCTTTGCTGCAAACGCACGCATAGCCAAGGCAAAGATTTCGCTGCAGCAATCTATGAATCAGCGGGAGGCGTTGAAAATAAACATCGACAACGAAATTCAAACGGCGAAAAACAATTTCAACACTGCTATTTCCACGCTTGATTACCAGAAGAAAAATATGCAACTGGCAGAAACGGTTTTTCAGCAAACCAGGAAAAAGTTCGAAGCGGGTTTAGGATCGAATACCGAAATCATACAGGCGCAAACAGATATGAAAACGGCGCAAACCAACTATATCAATTCACTATACAATGCTATTATAGCACGCGTGGATTTTGTTAAAGCAACCGGAAAACTGTAAACAAAAAATTAAGAGACTTATAAATTAAGATATATGCAAAACGTAATAAAACTGGCTTACACCATTACTGCTTTGATGGTTTTAACCGCCTGCGGTGCAGGTCAATTGTCGCCAGATGCTAAAGCCAAAGCTGTAGCGGAAAAAAAGGCGGAGATTGAAAAATTAAAGGCACAGGAAAAAGGTATTACAGACCAGATCGCAAAGCTGGAAGAAGAGATTCTGAAGATCGACCCCAGTCAAAAAAAGGAAAACCCCAAGCTGGTGGCGATATCGCCGGTAGCCTCAGGCAATTTTACGCATTACATTGATCTGCAGGGAAGAGTGGACGCAACCAACGTAGCATATGTGGCGCCGCGCGGACAGGGTGGACTTGTAAAAGCCATTTACGTGAAACAGGGCGACAATGTAAAAAAAGGTCAGCTGCTGCTGAAATTAGACGATGCGCTCGCGCAAAAGCAAATTGATCAGTTGAACACACAACTGGCTTATGCAAAAGATTTATTGCAAAGGCAGCAAAACTTGTGGAACCAGAACATTGGTACGGAAGTACAGTTGTTGAATGCAAAAAACAATGTTGCCAATATTGAAAAGCAGATTGCAGCGGTGCAGGAGCAGTCTTCTTTTTCTAACGTATACGCAGAGATGTCGGGTGTGGCAGAAACGGTGAATATAAAAGTTGGAGAGTTTTTCCAGGGTGGCCCGCAGATCAGGATTGTAAATACCAACGATTTGAAAGTAATAACACAAGTGCCGGAAAACTACCTGGAACGTGTAAGCGTGGGAAGCCCGATGACCATCAATTTCCCAGAGGCAAATAAAACCATACAAACCAAAGTTACTGTTGCCGGCAAACTGATCGATCCAAACAGTCGCTCCTTTTATGTAGAAGCGAAACTGCCTGCCGATAAAAGCCTTCGACCTAACCAGATAGCCATGGTTAAAATACAGGATTATACGGCAAAAGAAGTATTGACCATTCCGGTAAATACGTTGCAAAACGACGATAAAGGAAAGTTTGTAATGGTAGCTGTTAAAGAAGGCAACAAACTGGTGGCAAAGAAAAAGCCGGTAGCAACCGGTCAGTTGTATGCAGACAAAGTTGAAATAACAGAAGGATTGCAAGCGGGAGACCAGTTAATTACTGATGGCTTCCAGGCTTTATACGAAGGTCAGTTGCTTACAACCAACTAGCCGTTGCTTTTACTGGTAATAATTTTTGTTACGACTAAGCTAAATTAATATGAGTGCTTTAGAAAATTTCACGGGGAAGTTTAAGCAGTTTAAGCCAACCAGTTGGAGTATAAAAAACAAGACTTCCATTTACCTGCTCATGCTGTTTGTGAGCATCATTGGGGTAACGCAATTTGTTACCCTGCCCAAAGAGCAGTTTCCTGATATCATCATACCTACCGTATACGTACAAACGATATATGTAGGCAACTCTCCTAAAGACATTGAAAACCTCGTTACCCAGCCTATAGAAAAGCAGATAAAGGCAATTACAGGGGTTAAGATTCAAAAAACAACCAGCACGTCTATCCAGGATTTTTCGGCTATCGTGGTAGAGTTCAATACGGATGTAGATATTGATGTGGCAGTGCAGAAAGTAAAAGATGCCGTGGATAAAGCCAAAACCGATTTGCCTACCGATTTAACGGAAGAGCCATCTGTAATGGAAGTGAGCTTATCGGAAATACCGATCATGTACGTAAACATCAGCGGCGATTACGATGCCGTTCGGTTAAAGAAATACGCCGATGATATACAGGACAAGCTGGAAGAATTGCCGCAGATTACAAGAGTAGATATTGTGGGTGCGCCTGAGCGTGAGTTCCAGATAAATGTAGACAACTACCGCATGCGCAGCGCCAACTTAACCTTTGATGATATTGCAAATGCCGTTTCGCGCGAGAACATGGATATTACCGGTGGTTTGCTGGAAGTGGGCAATATGAAAAGGACCATGCAACTGAAAGGGCAGTTCCGTTCGGCTGCCGACATTGAAAAAGTAGTAGTGCGCGGCCCCAACGGTGGCTCTATTTATTTGAAAGATATTGCCGTAATTAAAGACACTACCAAGGAAAGAGAAAGTTATGCGCGACTGGATGGTAAAAACGTAATTACTTTAAACATTGTAAAACGTTCAGGCGAAAACCTGATTGAAACAGCGCAGCAGGTTAAAGATGTGATGAAAGAGATGCAGGGAAATGAACTTCCCGAAAACCTGCAGGTTACCATTACCGGCGATCAGAGCAGAAACGCCAAACACTCTTTCGATGAACTGGTAAACTCTATTGTTATCGGGTTCATCCTCGTGTTGGTCATCCTCATGTTCTTTATGGGTGTAACCAACGCCTTCTTCGTAGCCCTGTCGGTACCGTTGAGCATGTTTGTGGCGTTCCTGTTTTTACCTCTGGCAGATGTTATTATCGGCGCCAATGTAACGCTCAACTTCATGGTGTTGTTTGCCTTGCTGTTCGGCTTAGGTATTATAGTGGACGATGCGATTGTGGTAATTGAAAACACGCACCGCATTTTTGTGCAGGCTAATGGTAAAATGAGCTCTGAAAAAAGCGCTATGGTGGCGGCGGGCGAAGTGTTTATACCGGTACTGGCCGGTACGCTTACCACGTTGGCCCCGTTCTTCCCCTTACTGTTTTG
>JBQCFW010000172.1:0-16885 GCA_051958655.1 Agriterribacter sp.
GACGGTGTCGACCCGGACGGTCGACGATACGGTAACGCCTTGCGCGGTATCTGAGTAAATAAAATTTCCGCTTGCGTATCCTTCACCGGTCTTCTTATCGAATCTTATTTCATCTGCAGTAATATACTGGGTGCTGTCGCGGATATCAGGCCGTTTGCCAAAGTTTGCCTGGCCCAGCTTCATATCGTAATACCCATCCGATGTTCGTATAATGGATTTGCCATCGTTAATAGTAGTGGGAGATACAAACGTTGCCACCTGGCTGTCTACATTATACAATAGCGTGTCCGTAGCCATGGTATACTCCGGATCAATAAGCTTTACGCCTGTTTTAAAATATGCATCGCGTGTGTCTGCATAATAAAATCCTTCCTTACTGGTAAGGGTAGACGTATTGGTTACAATTTTACCATTATTGAGGTAGCTGCCGGTTTTGGTGTTGAGGTCATATTCCAGTGCTTCGGTGGTAAGCGTGGCCTTACCATCGGTAAGTTTTACCGCTTTTTTTAAGTTAGCCAGCTTTGAATTGCTATAATAAATAAGATATTGCGAATACACGTTTACGCTGTCGGCATCGTTGATGTGAATATTGCCAAATACCTCGATGATATTCTTCTGCTTATTCATTACAATGCTGTCGCCTTTAAAATATGTATTGCCCTGCCGCAGTTGGGCATTGCCTACCAGTATCTGCAACTCTGTGCTGTCGTCTTTTTTTTCAAGCTTTAAAACATCCGAGCGGATCAGGTGTACTTCTCTGGTACTGTCTCTCAAAGGTTGAACGCCTGTTGCGCCCGGCACAGGAGGTTGTTGTTGCGCCAGCGCCCATTGTGTAATCCATAAAAAAAATACCGATAAAACGATCCGCATAAAAATATTCATCACCGCTTTTTGTCTTTCTCTGGCAGTACTGTAGTTGTGTCGGGCAATGGAGTCATTAAAGGAGCGGATTTATCCCGCTTGCCAAATACCAAACCACCGGTATACCGGCGGGGATGAACCCTGAAATCCTGGAGCAATACATTCAGGCTGTTGGCAGCGGAATTAAGATTGGTGTACAATTTCTTATCATTCATCAGCAGTCCCAATGAACCTTCATTGCTGTTTACCTTGGTTAAGGTAGTATTAAGTTCACTCACCGTAGATTGTAGTTTTGTTAAAGTCTGTTCCAGTTCCAGGTTCGACAATTTACTGGTGGTTGCCTTCAGGTTAGAGAAGATTTGTGTAATGGTATCGTTGTTGCTTTTCAGGTTGCCTGTAAACCCGTCTAAATTAGACAATGTATGTGCCAGCGCGCCGGTTTGAGTATTGAGCAGGCTGTTGAGGCTTGCTGTTGATGTAGCCAGGTTGGCAAAGATGGTTTGAAAATTATTTTGTGTGCGTGGATCAAATACGTTGCCGATGAGCTTTAATACCGAATCGAGTGAATTAAGTGCAGCATTTATTTTAACCAGGCTTGGATCGAGTGTGCCTTTTACCTGTGCCAGCAATCCCGGGGTGGAGTTGGTGGCCAGCGTGTCGCCGTTGCGCACATAAGTTGTTTCGGTACCAAGGTCAATATTCAGCGTAGTGTTGCCCAGCAAACTGCCGGAAATATGCGCCACAGAGTTTGTAGGAATATTGATGTTTTTGCTGAGGTTGATCGTAACCACAATGCCACTCAGATTTTCATCGGTCTCTTCCATTTTGTAGACTTTACCTACCTGCAGCCCGTTGATCATTACTGCATTGGAAACAGACAATCCCTCTACCGAGCGGAAAACAGTATATAGCCTGAAGCTTTTTTCGAAGATGGGCTTTCCTTTTAAAAAATTAAAGCCGAGGATAAGCAGTGTGATGGCGATAGCAGTTAAGGCGCCGACCTTGGTTTCATTTGAGATTTTCATCCGTCTATCGTATTTTTTGTCGGATATGACCGTGTCCTGAAATGCTGTACAACGATTCGCGTTAAAAACCGGTATCAAGAACCATAGACGCGTTGAAATACGCCTTTGGCAGAATTTCAGGATGAACGATTAAAACCGCCACTTATTATTCAGAATCAATACATTCCTGCAAAAATAGGGTACTTATATCAAAGCGATAGGGAAAGCTTGCAAATAGAAAGACAGGCGTTATTTTTTCTTTTGCTGGTTATTGGTGGCTTCAGTGCCGGCGGTGTCCGACCCACCACGTGTTCCGTCTAAAAGATTTTTGAAAGATATAATGGCATTTACGATGGCCTGCGTCATTTCTTCCTGACCTTTTTCGCTGTTCAGGTAGTCTTCTTCTTCCTTATTGGTAATAAAACCGGTTTCAATAAGCACGGCCGGCATATTGGTAGCCTGCAATACCCAGATGCCCTTTTCATTTCTCTGCAAAACCCCGTCGCTTTTCCTGCCAATTTTTACAAATTCGTCTTCTATCATCGAGGCCAGTCGAACGCTGTTCTTAAAATATTTTTGTACCCACAAGCGGCTTATCAGCGACGCCTCGGGTGTATTGGGATCGGGCGCATCTGCTACTTCTTCGGTTGACTCAAACCTTTCCGATACCGCGTCGGCTTTTGCGTTGCCCCTGTCTGCCGCCCAAACATAAGTACCCGTTCCGTAACGTGGGTTTGGAGTAGTCCATGTTTTATAAATCGGCTGCTTTTTGGTGTGCTTCTTCCTTTTGGATCCTTTGCCGGTATAATAGGTTTTATTCCTGTAGCCGGTTATTTGCGAGTGGCGGATAGGAGGGGCGGCGTTTACATGGATGCAGATAAAAAGATCGCCTTTGTTTTCGTTGGCAAACGCAGCTTTTTCTTTTACGTTATTATAAACATCGGTGGTTCGGTTCTGCAATATTTTGGTTTGAGGTAATTCTTTTTCGAGTAATGCGGCTACTTTCATCGACAGTTTCAGGGTGATCTCAGCTTCGGTTGAGTAACTTCCTTTAGCGCCCTGGTCTGAGCCACCATGTCCTGCATCAACAATAATCGTTTTTATGCGACTCCTGTTTTGCGCAAAACTCATATAACTGGTACACAAGGAGAAAAAAATAAGCGTTGAAGCAATTACTTTTTTATGCATGCCGTTGTTAAAATTTAGTCAGGGTTAGTAATTCTATTCCAATCTTCGCGTTTTCTTACCGCTAATGGCTATTTTTGTCGCCTACTGATGTATGAAAAATAAGTATCGCAAATTTAAGCGAAATTATATATATACTTTCACCTCACTGCTGCTTACTGTTGCAATAACGTATATCGGAAGGGCAAAAGATCATTACGTATTTGCTTTTGACAATAATTTAACAGCGCTTTCCGATACGTTGCCGCCTTCAAAAGACACATCAGCTCCCCGTATTTCCATTGCCGATACAACAAAACCTACAAACGATACAACGCGCCCGGTTGTGCCGGATTCGTTACTCACGGATACCAGTAAACGCGTTAAGATAGACACATTCAACATAAAGGTCTCTAAAGATTCTATAGATGCACCGGTTGATTATAAGGCCAAAGACTCGATGGTGCTGGATGTAATAGCAAAAAAATTGTACCTGTATGGCGAAACGCAGGTAAAGTATAAGGATGTGGATTTAACAGCCCCCGAAATTGCCTTTGATCAGCAAACGAATATTGTAAAGGCCAAAATGAGGCTTGACACTGCCGGCAAATCACTAGGGCAGGCAAAGCTGGTGCAGTCCGATATTGTAACGGTGAGCGACAGCATTGAGTTTAATTTTAAAACGCAGAAAGGACTTACGCATAGCAGTTATTTTCAGCAGGCCGAATTGTTTAACTATGCACAGGTAGTAAAAAAAGTAGATGCTAAAACCATCTATGCCTATAAAGGTCGTTTCACCACCTGTAACCTGGATACGCCTCACTTTGCTTTTCGTGCAAAAAAAAATAAAATACATCAGCCAAACGGTGGCGGTAACCGGGCCAGTAGGCGTTGAATTTGAAAACGTGCCCGTACTGCCCATTGCAGTGCCATTTGGATTGTTTCCATTACAGAGAGGCAGAAAATCGGGCATACTTCCTCCCACTTTTACAGTAACCGATTATGGTTTGGGGCTGGAACAAATGGGCTATTATAAAGTGATAAACGACAATTTTGATGTTACTGTAAGAGGTGATCTGTATTCGTACGGAAGCTGGCGGGTGAACCTGTCGCCCACTTACCGGGTACGATACAAATACAGCGGTAGTTTAAACTTTAGTTACCAGCGAACGCACTATGGCATTAGTAAAGAAGATGAGGATTATAGTTTGAATAAAAGTTTCTTTCTTACCTGGAGCCATCGCATGGATAGTAAGGCAAGACCTGGTGTGAGCTTTTCGGCGAGTGTAAATGCCGGATCAAGCTCCTATATGCAGCGCATTAATAACAATTCCTACGTTGATATTAATAATGGCCAGGGAGGAAGTTACTCGCAACCGCTGAGTTTTACCAACCAGCTGAGTTCTTCTATTTCCTACCAGAAATCGTGGATTGGAAGACCTTATAACCTTTCGGTAAACCTGAACCATAACCAGAATACCAATACGAAAATTGTAAACCTCAGTTTGCCTGATATCAACTTTAACGTGCAAACGCTTTATCCCTTACAGCCCAAAGAAATGGTGGGAAGCGGCAAATGGTATCATAAACTGGGGATAGGTTATACCGGTAGTGTGAGAGGGCAGGCTTCTTTTTACGACACAGCATTCAGCTTTAACCAGTTGATTGATACTTTCCAGTATGGAGCGCAGCACAATATTCCCATTACGTTGGCCCTGCCTCAATTGGGACCTATACAAATATCGCCCGGCTTCAGCTACCAGGAAAGATGGTATTCGCAAAAGTTATTCAGAAAATGGGATCCGGTTAACAGAAAAGTAGATAGCTCTATCAATAAGGGCTTGTACACAGCGCGCGATATCTCCATGTCAATATCCTTCAGCACTTCTATGTTTGGCACACTCAACTTTAAAAATAAAAATGCCAAAGTGCAGGCAATACGACAGGTGATACGCCCGCAAATGAGCATTGGTTATAAGCCCGATTTGTCTGGCTCTTATTATGAACGCATTCAAACGGATACACTTGGTACAAGAAGAATGTTGTCGCAGTTTGATGGAAGCATTTACAGTTCTTTTGGTTATGGACGTTCTGGTAGTATTGGTTTTGGTATAGATAATTTTGTAGAGATGAAAGTACGCAAGCCTGTTAGCGATAGTACTTCAGAGGGAGAGGGGGAAGAAGAAGACGTGAAGAAGATAAAACTGATAGACGGGTATGGAATAACCGGTAGCTATAACCTGCTGGCCGACTCCTTCAAGCTTTCTAACTTTAACGTATATGCGCGCAGCACCCTGTTTGAAAAAGTAAATATTACAGCCAGCGCCAACATTGATCCTTACCAGATAGATCCGGTTACCGGCTTTAGGGTAAACCGGTATGCCTGGCAGGATGGGAAACTTTCGTTGGGACGCATTACCAATGGTAGCCTCAACGTTTCTACCAGCTTTAAAAGCAAGCCAAAAGATGAAAAAAAGGATGAAAAAGCACAGGCTGAATACGACAATTACGACAACCTTACTGCCGACGAAATGCAGTCGCAAATGGATTATATACGCAACAATCCATCGGAGTTTGTAGATTTTAATATTCCATGGTCCATCAATGTTTCTTACTCTTTAAGCTTTAGTAAAGTGTTGAGAAGAGATTATTCCGGCTTCGACACACGCTTTGCGTCCAGCATGAATTTTAACGGTGATTTTAGCCTTACCGAAAAATGGAAGTTCGGCGCCAACGGCTATTTCGATTTTAAAACCCTGAAGATCCCTTCCTTCTCTATGTTCATCACCCGCGAAATGCATTGCTGGCAAATGTCCATCAACGTTACTCCATTTGGTCTGTGGCGCTCGTTTAATATCTCTATTTTCCCCAAATCGGGTATGTTACGCGATCTTAAGATCAACCGTACCCGAACATTCAGAAGTACTGCATTATAGCTATGAGGTGTCAGCCATCAGCTATCAGCTTTCAGCATTAGCCGGCGGTATTCAGTTACCACTTACCACTTACCACCTACTACTTATCACTTATCTTCCCTGATCGCCGACGGCTCATTTGCTATAGAGCGGCAAATGGGTTTTGCAATAATCGTACATGATAGTGAATACTCTTTCTTTCAGAGAGGCTACCGTATCATCTGGCTGTATCGGAACAGGCTCAAGAAAATGCATGCGCAGGGTGGCGGGCCACAAATAAAAGGGCTTTGCAGGGCCTGGTAATACTTTTTTTGTATTAAATAGCAGCACCGGAATAATAGACTTGCGTGTATCTACCGCCAGCTTAAAAGCGCCATCGTGGAAAGATTTTAAAGGCTCGGAGGTTTTATTGCGGGTACCTTCGGGATAAATGCACATGTGTAAGCCTTGCTTCAACACTTCCTTCATCTTAATAAAGCTGTCTTTCCTGCTTTTTTCACTTTTGCGATCTACGAGTATTGATCCCCGTTGGTAAATCAATCCAAACAACGGCACTTTTGCCAGCTCAGCTTTTGCAATGGTTTTATTAGGCCCTGGAATAAAAGGCGTGGTGAGTGGCACATCCATAAAAGAGTTGTGGTTGCTGGCTACAATATAGTTTTCACCTTTTTTGAAATGTGCTCTTCCCTTAATGATCAAACGGCAGCCGATAAGAAAGAGAAACAATTGCATCCACACTTTTGAAATGCGCCGGAATATTTCGGTACCCCTGGGTTCGCGCACATAATTTGTAAGCCATATGGGAATTACTACAATCAGCAATGTTGAAATAAAAACAATGGCGCCCCAAAAGGCCCAGATACGACCAAAAATATTTTTAAACAAAGCCATGAAGTAATTTAATGATTTAGCTATTTGCTAGTTCGCAATAGTTCACTTCTCTCATTTTCAAATTTCTCTAAATTTTCCAGTCAACCGGATCCTTACCTTGTTGCTGCAATAAAGCATTCGTTTTTGAAAAATGTTTGCAGCCAAAAAATCCTTTGTCGGCCGAAAATGGTGAAGGATGGGCAGCTTTCAATACAAAATGCCTGGTTTCGTCTATAAGTGCCTGTTTTTCCTGTGCAAATTTTCCCCATAACAAAAACACTACACCTGTTTTTAATTCCGCCACCTTACTGATTACTGCATCTGTAAATTGTGCCCAGCCGATTTTTGAATGACTGAAAGGTTCGTTGGCCCTAACCGTTAGTGCCGCATTCAACAACAGTACTCCCTGCTGCGCCCAGTGGGTAAGATCGCCTTTGCCCATTGACATTGTGATACCAATATCGGTTTGTATTTCTTTAAAGATGTTGACGAGAGAGGGCGGGGGAGGAACGCCCTGCTGCACAGAAAAACACAAGCCATGCGCCTGCCGGGGACCGTGGTATGGGTCTTGCCCGATAATAACAACCTTTACGTCGTTAAACGGTGTTTGCTCGAAGGCGTTGAAAATAAGCGGACCAGGCGGATAAATGGTTTTACCCGCCATTTTTTCCGTTTTCAAAAAAAGCACAATCTGTTCAAAATAAGGCTTGGTAAACTCATCTTTCAGCACTTCCTTCCAGCCAGGTTCAATTTTTACATCCATGAATATGATTAGTGTTTGGCTGCAAACTAAAAAAAATTATCTTTGCAGCCTCAAAAAAGGTCCGGTAGCTCAGTTGGATACCTGCCTGCCGGCAGACAGGGAGCATCAGCCTTCTAAGCTGAGGGGCATCTAGGTTGAGGGCATTGTTCGAAATTTAGATTGACAAAATGTTCTTTATCTATGTAATAAGAAGTAAAGTTGATGGACGATTTTATGTTGGTTAACTTCAAATGTTGAAAATAGGTTGAAGGAACATAACAGCAGAAAAACAAAATCAACTAAGGCATATGTTCCATGGGAGCTTTGTTTTTTTGAAAAGTTAAACACCAGAGTAGAGGCGAGGCAGCGAGAAGTATATTTGAAATCGGGTATAGGAAAAGAATATATAAAACAACGTTGGTCCGGTAGCTCAGTTGGATAGAGCATCAGCCTTCTAAGCTGAGGGTCATTGGTTCGAATCCAATCCGGATCACCTGAAAGGATTACTTTAACCGGTAATCCTTTTTCTTTTTAGATTATTGAATAAATGATGGTTTGATTTCAGAAACGTTCTAATAATAATATTAGCAGCCTGGCGAATATTGTTGCTGCGGCACAAGTGAGTGACACAACAATCGCCCGATAGTAGCAGTGTAGCTAAGTTCATAACTTTTTTCCGGGAAACTTTTATTCAAAGCTTATCCGTTAATCAAATGCCATGGAAATCCATTTCATTGTCAAACCAATCAGCCCAACACCTTCTTTGCCTGCTCTTCTATCAGTGCTTTGATCTGGTTTTTGTACATACCGGCAAACAAGGGTATCGAAATATCTATATCCACCTGCTTGTCTTTTACTTCTATGCTTCCCGAAGTTGAAAAAGGGCCAACGCCCAGCTTAAAGGCATTGGTATTGCCTTCCCAGTTTTCTTCTATGCTGCTTATTTTATCGCTGTATTTTTCTCTTAATCCTTGCAACAAGTCTTTGATCCGCTGTTGTGCCTGTTCTTTTGTATGCTGATGAGGAACTTCAATTTTCATAAATACAATATCTGAGTAAATAAAAACAAACGTCGCATTTACCCTTCTAAAAACGTACCATTTATACAAATTCCTCCATTCGTGGCATTCTGGCAGGAGAGTGTTCTTTTAAAATTATTTTACTATAATAAAATAATTGTTTAAAAATAATTATTATAATATTTTTTGTTTTTAATATTATTGTTTTATATTTGTTTTACTTTATGAAAAAGAAGAGGAAAGCAGGGGGTGGGCGCAAGAAATTGCCGCCGGAACTGGTGAAGCAGGTAATTACTCTTTTTGTGGAGAAGAAATTTGTGGATGCTGCGGGAGGAGCCGAGCCCTTAAAAGAATATTTGTACAAAAAAGCCGTTTCTATAGAGCCTCATAATTCCCCGTCCTGAACCCCGAATGCCTTTTCGGGGTTTTTTTCTTTTATTAAACTAAGTAAGACAGTAGTTGGAGCTTATGCTATTTCTTTTTTGACAAGCTGGCTTAAAGGCTCATGAGTCCAAAGCCTGGCAGACAATACTGCATTATTAACCGGGATGGATTTGTTTTTTAAATGCCTTTTAAAAAGCGATACCGGTGGGCAGTCTTTAAAATTAGTAAGAAACACATCGGTTGGCTTTCCTGCCTCGCCGCCTAAACCCAGGATGAGGAAAACCGGAAGTTCCTGGCGAATATTGAACGGTAAGTTTCCTGCAAATCTAAAATTGTTGGCTATCAGGGCATGCCTGTGCCTGCATTCAATGTTGAATTCAAATCCGTTTGAATGATCTCTCAATGTCAAAACCGGATATGAGGTATTTCCTTTACTATTTTCTGCATTTCGCAGATAACCGGGCGATCGGTTAACCACGGTATACAACGCCGGCGGAAACAAAGTATTTATTACAAAATCCTGGAACTCGTCGCCTTTGCGAAAGCTGTCCGGAATATGGAAGCGGTTGTTTTCTGGTTTTGGGGGAATGACTGTTGCCATAGGAATAGGGATTACTACATAGAAACCCTTTTGCATTTTTATTATTGCAGTAGTTGCTCACCGGAGGATATTTTTATCATGTGATAATGGTGATTGTGTGTTGATGTTATTGTGCAATTCCGGATATTTGCGACCAACCAATAAAAAGGAGCTCATTTCAATGGTGAATCAATTGTTACTAAAACTGGAGGCTGGCGAAATAAAGTTTGCAGATGTACTTGCCAATATTGACAGTCAATATACTCATACACCTACCGCTTTTAAAAACGGAAACCAATACAATGCAGGCACCGAGAACCAGGGAAGTGCGAAGGTATTGTTTTATGCACACCTCAATAATTTAAACAAGGAGGAAACGCTCAGACTGTTTGCGGAGCACTATCAAAATGTGCTGGACAATCCGGAAGGAACCAATCATCAGAATATCCGGCAGTTCATGCAAAACGGCTGGGAGGGTGTAGAATTTGAAGGGACCATTCTGATGCCTGAATAGGTTTGCAGTAAAGCGGGATGCGGTTCAAGGTCGGATAACTTGTCTTCCATTATAAAAACAGCGATTGCAGCTTCATCAACCTAACACTTCTTTATTTTTTAAACGCCTGCGTGTTTTTTGCGGCAACCGGAATGCTGGCAACAATGCGAGCAGGATGAACGCGGCAGTGGCAAGGAAGCCATCCTGAAGTGCGTAATGTGCTGCCAGTTGGTGGGCACCTGTTTTGATTTCGTAATGAGTGAGCAGATGCGTGTGAATAGCGCTGCTTATAGCAATACCTATGGAGCCACCCAGTTGCAGCATTAACGTATTGAGCGATGTGGCTGTAGCAGTTTGTTCGGACGAAACAGCATTAAGCATGGCTGTTGATACAGGAGCGATCAGGAAGCTGATGCCCAGCCCGCGAAGGATCATTGAGAATACAATAAACATTACGCTGCTGCCAATATCGATGCGCGAAAACAAAACGAATGAAGTAGATAGCAACAAGATGCCTAATATGGATATATTGCGAATCATTCCTTTGTCGGCCAACTTGCCCGATATGGGCCGCGTAACAAGCATGATCAATGCATTGGGCAACAACAGCATGGCAGTTTCTATTTCGGAATAGCCCAGGTAACCCTGCAACAAAAAAGGCAGGAAGAACATGCCTCCAAACAAGGCCAGGGAACGAATGCCAACAATAATAAAAGGGCGGTTAAAAGCAGGCGACCGGAAAATAGACAGGTCAAGCAACGGGTTGGTGCGTTTGGCAGAACGGATATACAGTCGCAAAACAACGATGGTCACCAGCAGACTGAGCAAAAATTGCCACGACAAAGGTCCGTAACGCGAAGCAAACGGAATGATGGTGGCTTGCAACAATAGTACAAAACCCGCCAGCAGCAGGTAGCCTTTTGCATCGAGCGGAGGCTTGCTGACCGGCATTTTTTTTAAAAACCTCAAATGAGTTGCTGCCATTGCAATGGTAATGATGCCGATAGGTACATTTACATAAAAAATAGATTCCCAACCGAGGTACTCTGTAAGTATGCCGCCCAATGTTGGTCCCAATGCCGGGCCCATTACATTTCCAATGCCCCACCAGCCTATTGCACTGCCTCTTTTTTCTTTTGGAAACGTTTCGCTGAGAATAGCAAGTGATGTTGGAGCGATGGCACCTCCGCCAATAGCCTGCACCATTCTTGCAACCACCAGAAACGTTAAACTGTTTGCCAGACTGCAGAGCAGCGACCCCGCTACAAAAAATACAATGCTGCTCATATATAGATTATAGTAGCCGATGCGATTTTTTAGCCAATTGGTGAGCGGAATGAAAAGGCTGTAGGTAATCATATAGGCGGTTACTACCAGCGCAACAGCGTCCAACTGCACATCAAACTCTCGTTGAATAACAGGCAGCGAAACATTGACGATGCTACTATCAATGGCAGCCATCGATGTTCCGATCATGAGCGTAACCAATACCAGCGATCTGTTGGGAGACATAGCGGTTCAAAAGTATTTTATCTTCCCAAATGGTCATTCAAAAATTATTCCGTGTGTCCATTTGCAAATCCGTCCAATCCTTCTGGTGTTGAGTATAGATAGAGATATAAAGCTGACCTGGTAAATTTCCTTTATTAAAGTAAGAACACATAATGTAGTATTTACACAATGGTATAGCGTTGGTGTTGTTGAATTTTTGATGATGTATTATCTTTCAATGGGTCGAATTCCGCAACTTTACTAAAAGACAATATTAACCAAGCCAGGCAATTGCAAAAATAACACGGCTCCATCAGGGTTATCATTATCTGTTCGAACAAGTAAATAAAGTGTTTTAAATCATGAGGCGACTATGCTTTTTATCACTTCTATTGGGCATTATTTCATGCAAAAACAATTCTTTGTTTAAAAGAGAAAGTACGGTTTTGACTAATGAAGATAATTGCAGCGTTATATCATACTATCCAATACTACAGTTGCAGAGTAATACAGATAGGATAGATGAATTAAATAAGAGATTGGAAGAGGTAAACGAAATGAGCCGATATGTAGGAAACTGTGAGGCATATTTTCCTGCCGAATATGGAAATAAGAAAAAGGAAATTATTGGCGATTACAACGTACTATATATTTCCGATAGCATATCAAACATTGAATTTCTTACAAAATTTACGGGTCTTTCCAAAGTTGAATATCGAAATGTATTTGTCAATTTAAAAACCCAGCAATTAATGGAAGAAAATAAAGCTATACCCAATATTGAACGAGGCAAATTATACCCCTACGTTAAAAAGTTCGCCGATAGCACAGGCATAAATATTGACTTAAAAGCTTACGAGAGTAACAGTAATTATGCAATTATGTTTGGTAGGACTAAAACTGATTTGGTTTTATATTTAGGGATGGAAGGAGAATTTGGTGGCTATCATAAAATATTGATTCCGCTAGATGAAGCCACAAAATAAATTTTCTGCATCTGTTTGCTTTAGCCAATACATATTACTTGGCATACAAATGGTTTGATTACCTCAAATCTCGCGGAAATTACATTGTCGGTTATACAATTATGCCCAATCACGTGCATGCAATTATCGGGTTTGTCAATACTGGTAAACCTATCAATACCGTAGTGGGGAATGCCAAAAGATTCATGGCATACGAACTTATCTCTTTATTAAGAGAACGGCATCAACTGGACTACATTCATATGAACCCCTGCAGGTGGAACCCACCGCTTGCAACTCAGCCGGAAGACTACTTGCATAGCTCCGCTAAATATTACTTAACAGGAAAACAAGGTGTTTATGAAGTTTGTAACTATATGTTGCTGGAAGATGTAGATTTGACAAAGAAAAGATGATTGCGTAAACCCGCAGCGTCCCTTGCTCGGCACAGGGCATCGCACTAGGAGACACCGCGGAGAAAGAAAGGAGAGATTGCAAGTGCATATTCTATATAGTACAAAGAAAGAATAGAAACTGATTTAGCTAGCGTCAAAAGAGTGAGAATGCAAATTGATACTATTTTAAAGATTTATGAAGATAGTACACTAAGGTGTTATGAGGATATTAAGTTATTAGCAAAAGCGAGCAATAAACATGTAAATGTTCGGTTGGAAAAAACGATCTCAGACAATACTGCTAAATATATTATAGAATTAATTTCACTAAGAACATTTAATGAAGAGGATTACGGAATTGTGATCGAGGTTAATATTGAAGTTAATGTGGCTATTATTAAATGTACTCTTGAGATTCTAAAAGGTACAGGGTATCTATATTATGATGAAACTCTTAGCATCGGCTTATCAGATGTTGCAATGTTCAAGGATAGTATTAGTAAAATTTCAAAACTTCCTAATATAGGCTGGAATCTGTTTCTAAGACATTATGTAATATCCTCAGGTAAGGATATATCAGGGGAGTAGAGTTTTTAGTTCTCCGCGGAGTCTCAATGCAGCGCCCTGCGCGTTAGCTGGACTCTGCGGTATATGGGCTGGGATGGAGATTGCGTAAAAGTTTGTAACTATATGTTACTGGAATATGTAGATTTGACAAAGAAAAGATGATTGCGTAAATCCGCAGCGTCCCTTGCTCGGCACAGAGCATTGCACTAGGAGACATTGCGGAGAAAGAAGGTGATGTCGATAGATAATAACTCAGGTCACTATAAACCTAATGCTGAGGAAACGAAAAACTTTGGAGAAATATTGAAAAGCGCAGGCGTGGATGTATCTGGAGCGAAGTTAAATACTTTGAACTCTAGTGGAGAAAAGGTAGGCGCCTCTATCATTTTAAAATAAATAATGGAGAATAGAGTAGTTGAATTTTGTGCGTTACTTGAGTGTAAAGCTTTTGCTGAGGCGAGCTGTTTTCCTGTAGATAGATATTTTTTGGAACCTTACATGGAGGACATCTTAGCTATAGATAGAGATGACTTCATACTTTGTAATTTGGAGAGAAAAAGCAATACTTATACTATACAGCTTTTACTTTGTTTACCTGAACTATGGGAAGATGTCTCGACAGATGATATTATTGATTGGGTTAAACAGTTTACAAATATTTTCTCATATTATACGCTTATAGAATTTACTTACAAATATGTGGAGATAAATATTATTGATTTGATCTTATCTAATAAGGAAATAGATATTTCTAATAATATAAAACTTGATATAATTGATTATTTGAAGAATAGTCAATATCCGAATTTAGTTAAATGCGAAAGTGATTATTTCTTTTTTGAGGAAAACCTCTATGGAATAGGGTTAGATGCATGGGCCTATATAAAACAAAAACTGCTACTCGACAATAGAATTAAGTCAGCTTTCAAGAACATTCAAGATGTTTATGTATATATTATGTCTTTAGATAAAAAATAGTTCTGTTCGTATTGGTTGGTAATCTTTCTCTGCCCCCGTTGGTGGTCAAGTAGCGTTGCCGTTGTTGGTATGTAGGGTGGGCGTTGCCATGCCTTCGGCAGATAAATGGGTAAGTGTACCAACAACCGGAGCGGGTCGGGGTAGTAAATATTAAACATTAAACGATGTACTTCATAAGCGGGTAATCAATAACAAGCAAAGCCGCTGGTAAATTACAGCGGCTTTTTATATACGTTTAAAATAAATGGAGTTATTACCTCAGGAAGATATATATCCTTCGCACCAAAACCTCAACACACATAACTGATAGCTGAATGCTGACAGCCCCCGGCTACTTAATATACCCCAATATCTTCAGCATGCTTTGCGACGATTGTTCCTTCGCGTAAAGCCAGTCTACCAGCTTGCCGTTTTTGTCGTATTCCACAATAACGTGTTTGGGAGAGGGGATGAGACAGTGCTTAATACCGCCGTAGCCGCTGATCTGGTCTTGGTAGGCACCGGTATGGAAAAAGCCCAGGATGAGCGGTTCGCCATTTACAATTTTGGGCAAAAACACTTCATTGATGTGTTCTTCGGAGTCGTAGTAGTCGTGACTGTCGCACGTGATTCCTCCTAACACCACACGCTGGTACTCCTCGTCCCATTTGTTGATGGGCAACAGGAGAAAGCGTTCGCCAATGCCCCAGGTATCCGGCAGGGTAGTAATGAACGATGAGTCGATCATGTACCATGTTTCACGGTCGTTCTGCACTTTTTGTCCCACTACGCTGTAAATATGCGCCATGCTCTCGCCAACGGTAAAGCTTCCAAACTCAGTGTAAATATTGGGCATAGGCACTTTGGCCTTTTTGCACGCATTTTTAATATTGCGTACAATTTCGTTGATCATGAACTGGTAGTCGTATTCAAAGCCCAGTGAGTGTTTTATTGGGAAACCTCCGCCTATGTTAATCGAATCAAGCTCCGGACAAATTTTCTTCAACTGGCAATACAGGTGAATGATCTTGTTCAACTCACTCCAGTAGTAGATATCGTCCTTAATGCCCTTGTTCAAAAATATATGCAGCATCTTTAACTGGAACTTGTGCTCGTTACCCTCAATTTTATCTACATAATATTCCAGTATGTCGCGGGCGCGTATGCCTAGCCGTGAGGTATAAAAAGGAAAAGTAGGTTCTTCTTCCGCCGCTACTCGTATGCCCAGCTTAAACGGCACTTTAACCGATTTGCGGTAAGCCTCCAGTTCGTCCTTGTTGTCCAGTACCGGAATTACGTTCTTAAACCCGCTGTTCAGCAGTCGCGCAATGCGCGAGGTATATCCCTTTTGCTTAAAGCCGTTGCAAATGATGTGGATATCCTTGTTGATCTTCCTTTTTTCGTACAGCCGGTTAATGATCTCAATATCGTATGCGTAAGAAGTCTCAAGGTGAATTTCGTGCTTCAGCGCCTCTTCCACCACAAAAGAAAAATGCGAGCTTTTGGTACAATAGCAGTAAAAGTATTTGCCCTCATAACGGTGCTTCTTAAACGCTTCTTTAAACATCTGCTTGGCTTTGCCTATTTGCATGCCTATTTTGGGCAGATAGGTAAGCTTTAACGGCGTACCATATTTATCAATAAGCGCTTTCAGATCCAGTCCGTTAAAACGAAGGTAACCCTCCTGAACATCAAAACCCTCCTGCGGAAAATAGAAGGTTTGTTTCACCAGGTCGGTGTATGATTTATTCATTTTTACTGAGTGCCGGTTATATGGGTGAGCAAATGATTTGCAAATGTAATTTTTTGCATTATATCCAATAAAAAAACCGGTGGTGATTTTTTCACTACCGGCTTATTAATATCCTGGAGAAAATTTTATTCAATCTGCCCCTGGCTTTAATAGTTATTTTACAGAAGCTACCAGCTTTTTAAAGCTTTCGGGCTCATTCATTGCCAGGTCAGCCAATACCTTACGGTCTAAGCCAATTTGCTTCTGGTTTAATTTATGAATGAATTCCGAATAGGTAAGCCCCTCTGCACGCACAGCGGCATTAATACGGGCTATCCACAAAGCGCGGTATTCTCTTTTCTTTAATTTACGACCAACGTAGCTGTAGGTTAAACCCTTTTCAACAACGTTTTTGGCAACGGTTAATACATTTTTACGTTTGCCATAATAGCCTTTAGCGGCTTTTAATATTCTTTTTCTGCGTGCTTTAGAAGCAACTGCATTTACTGAACGAGGCATATTACTGAGTTTTGAGCTGGTAGTGCATCGGCAATCTACCGGCAACTGTTTTTAAATGTGTTTACTTTAAACGCAGCAGGCGCTTAACAAAGTTCATGTTCGATTTGTGAACTTCGCCATCAATGTTCATGGCACGTTTGCGTTTTTTAGATTTTTTTGTCAACAGGTGACGGCGGAAAGACTTCTGGTGAGTGATCTTGCCGGTTGCGGTCACTTTAAACCTTTTC
>JBQCFW010000173.1:0-39658 GCA_051958655.1 Agriterribacter sp.
TCAATCAGGCAAACCGCCAGTGCATCGCCCATCACCAGTTGGGCCGTTGTGCTGGTTGTTGGCGCCAGGTTATTGGGGCATGCTTCCTGTGCAACCGTTGTATTTAATATATAATCGGCATTTGAAGCCAGGTACGAACTAGTATTGCCCGTCATTGCAATAACCGGGTTGCCAAAGTTTTTAAGAAGGGGGATCAGCACCTTTATCTCCTGGCTTTCGCCGCTTTTGCTGATCAGCATGATGATATCGCCTGGTTGTACCAAACCCAGATCTCCGTGAATGGCATCGGCGGCATGCAAAAAGGCGGCAGGGGTGCCGGTAGAATTAAAAGTGGCAACAATTTTCTGGGCAATTAAAGCGCTTTTTCCAATGCCGCTGATTACCACTTTGCCGTTACATGCGGCTATAGTATGCACAACTTTTTCAAACTGCTGGTCGATGTACGTTGCAAGTTCGCTTGCAGCTTCTGCCTCCATCAAAATGGTTCTTCTGGCAATTGTTTGAATATCAATTGATGCCATAATAAGGCGCAAACCTAAATGAAAAATATGTGCCCCGCAACTCCAAAAATGAACGGGTTTATAAATGCCCCGTATAAAAACTCTTTATTATATCAACTATTTTTCATACCTTATAATCTCATGTACAGTCATCAGTGGCGTACGCCATTTAAGAGATATTAACTTCTCAAAACCCTCATATTGTAGTACCTTCGGTCACTTTTTTAACGCTCGCATGAGCTCATGTAAAGTGTGAAGGAAAACAGACAGACATGGCAACAGCAACAAAAAAAACTGCTACAAAAGCGAAAGCAGCCCCTCTAGCAAAAAGCAACGGTTCCAAACCTACATCAGCAAAAAAAACACATAACCTGCATGCAGCTTTGCAGGAATATTTTGGATTTGATAAGTTTAAAGGCAACCAGGAGGCTGTAATTGAAAGCCTGCTGGCAGGCAACGATACCTTTGTAATAAAACCCACCGGTGGCGGCAAAAGCCTGTGTTACCAGTTGCCCGCACTCATCAGTCCAGGCTGTGCTGTGATCGTTTCGCCGCTCATTGCTTTAATGAAAAACCAGGTGGACCTGGTACGTGGCTATAGCAGCAATGACAACGTGGCTCATTTTTTAAACTCCACATTAAGCAAAAGAGAAATAAAAGAAGTGCAGGATGATTTAACCGCCGGTTATACCAAACTGTTATATGTAGCTCCCGAAACTTTGACCAAACAGGAAAATCTTGATTTTTTCAGGAACCTGGAATTGTCGTTTTTCGCAGTAGACGAAGCGCACTGTATTTCGGAATGGGGGCATGATTTCCGCCCCGAATATCGCCGCCTGCGCGAAATGATGACGGAGATCAACCCGGATATTCCTGTTATTGCACTAACAGCAACGGCTACCCCTAAAGTACAAAGCGATATCATTAAAAATCTCGACCTCCGCAATCCCAAAATATTTATATCGTCGTTTAATCGCGGTAACCTTTACTACGAAATTCAGCCTAAGATCAAAAAAGACCAAACGATCAAAAGTATTGTGAAGTTTATTGTAGGCATGAAGGGGAAAAGCGGTATTATATATACATTAAACCGCAAAACCACCGAAGAGCTGGCAGACATACTGGTGGCCAACGGCATTAAAGCTGTTCCTTATCACGCCGGTTTTGATGGTAAATTAAGGGCCGAGCGCCAGGATTTGTTTTTAAGCGAAGAAGTGCAGGTAATAGTAGCCACCATTGCGTTTGGCATGGGCATTGATAAGCCCGATATCCGCTTTGTAATACATTATAATATTCCCAAGTCTATTGAAAATTATTACCAGGAAACCGGCAGGGCGGGCAGGGACGGCCTGGAAGGAAAATGCATTTTATATTATTCGCATAAAGATGTTGCCAAGCTGGAACACCTGATGCGCGACAAGCCTTTAAGCGAACGCGAGGTGGGCGCCCAGTTGATCAGCGAAACGGTAGCTTTTGCCGAAGCCGGCGTGTGCAGAAGAAAGATATTGATGAGTTATTTTGGTGAAGAGTATACTACCGAAAACTGTGGACAGTGCGACAACTGTCTGCATCCAAAAGAAAGGGTAGAAGCGAAAGAAGATGTGGTGAAAGTAATGAAAGTGGTTAAAAAGCTGGATGAACGCTTTGCTACCGATTACGTGGTGAATATGATCATCGGGCGGCTAACTCCCCAGATCAATATGTACCGGCACGGTGGTTTGGCCGAGTTTGCCATTGGTAACGATCAACCCGATCACTACTGGAATTCATTGATACGCCAGATGTTGCTGGAAGGGTTGCTGGAAAAAGACATTGAAGAATACGGAGTGCTTAAAATAAGCGCCAAAGGCGATAAGTTCTTCAAAAAACCTTCGTCGTTCAAAATTGTTTTAAACAACCTGTTTGAAGATGCCAATGAAGATGATGAAGAAGGCGCCGGTGCCGATGCAGCAACAGGCGGCGGTACTGACGATAAGTTGTTTGAAATGCTGAAGGATTTGCGTCAAAAGGAAGCCAAGAAAAAGGGGCTGCCTCCTTTTGTGATTTTCCTTGAAACTTCTCTGCAGGATATGGCAACCTTATACCCCACTACCATTACCGAACTGGAAAAATGCCAGGGCGTGAGTAAGGGCAAAGCCATGCGCTATGGAAAACCTTTTGTTGACCTGGTAGCAAGGTACGTGGAGGAAAACAATATTGAGCGTCCCGACGATTTTGTGATGAAGAGCGTGGTAAACAAAAGCGGGTTGAAAGTATACATCATTCAGCAAACCGATAAAAAGATTCCGCTGGAGTCGATTGCCAAAAATAAAGACCTGCGCCTGGATGCTTTGCTCGAAGAAATGGAAACCATTGCCGCCAGCGGCACCAAGCTTAACCTTGACTATGCGATAGATGAAATGGTGGATGAATACGACCAGGACGATATACTGGACTATTTCAAAAGCTGCGAAACATCTTCGTTACAGGTAGCCCAGCAGGAATTAAGCGATGGCAATTTTACCTGGGAGCAACTGAAAATTATGCGTATTAAGTTTTTAAATGAATACGGAATGTAAGGCAGGAAGTCTCAAAAATCAAGATCCAAAGGGAGAAGCATTCGTCGCTCCCTGCGATCGCCGCGAGAAACTTTCTGAACTTTTAAGGCTTATTTTTCGTCGTTATACCGGAAACCCCTATTTTTGCTGCCCGTTTAAAAGTCAAACCAATTGACATTTACGGAAGGATGGTGCGGTAGCTCAGTCGGTAGAGCAAAGGACTGAAAATCCTTGTGTCGGCGGTTCGATCCCGCCCCACACCACAGAGTTAATTTCAAACTGGTTCAAAGCCTTCAAAAAATAAATTTTTGAAGGCTTTTTACATTATAATCTTCTTCCCAGGTCAATCAAAAAGAGTTGAGAGTTGTTAAGGGCGTGATTTGCCTGCATTATAGGATTAAGGGCAAAAAATCACTATTTTCGCCCTCGTATTTAGTCATTAGGGCATTTGACACCCTCGTTTAAAAACCACTTTAAAATGCCTTATCAACACGATACTCCCTATAACGATTAGTGGATGTCCTCAAGCAGAAAGCATAATAGATTCAGTTTTGCCCGAAATCATCAATTTCTTCATTCTTATCCGGAATAGCTGGTTTTCGTATATTATCGTATCACATATCTGTTACCATAATGCAATCCGCGCTCAACTTGCCCATAAGGCTATTACTCCCTTAAGGAAAACTTCTTCACCGCCTTTTCCTCACCATTTACAATAATGGAAACTTTATGCAGCCCGGGATAAAATTTTCGGGTGGTTATGGGTTTGAAAGATTGCTTTTTCTGAAAGCCGGCCTTTTCTCCAGGTGCATACACCCGTTCACTTATTTTAAATACTTTTTTGGCAAGCTGCCCATTGGCTTTGTTGTAATATAGTCCGTACTCCAGTCGTACCGTTTGTGCTTTAGAGGCTTTGTTTTGCACCGTAAATGAAAAACTAACTGCACCGCCTACCTGTATTTCGGGCGTTAAAATTTTAAAGCCTGTAACAAATACTTCTTTACTGTCTAAACCATAGTGCTTTAGAATATTAGTGTGCCCAGCCTTCAGCAAGGTGCGCGCTCCATGTTTAATAATGGCATCTGTTTCTTTGCTGATGCCCTTCCAGCGGGCAGCAATTTCAAGCACGATATCGGGATGATCTTTGGCGATATCATTCAGGTTATTGGCAACACTTCTTCTTACCCATTCCGAAGGATCGTTTTTGAGGTTTTCGAGGATCGGCAATATGGGAGATGGATCTTTTTTCAGATCCGGAATAGCCATTGCCCAGGGAAGACGCGGGCGAGAGCCTTCGCTGGCAAATCGCCGCACATGGTGACTTTCGTGTAAAGACCAGGCCAGCATCTGGTCTATCATTTTTTGTTTATACTTTAAGATAAAAGGGCGTACCGCAAATTCGCAGCTTATAAACTGTGTAACCGTTTCCATTGCTTTTACGGAGCTTCTAAAATCATCAAGCCCATACGTTTCTATGTAATCAGGCAAAAACATGAATGCAATACCGTAGCCATCAAACTTTTCTTTTCTGAGCCGGGCAATCAATTTATCAATCAGTTTTGCCGCTTTTGAAAATTCTGTGGGCATGTATACGTGCAGCACCCTGGTGGTGTGCTTCATGCGGTCTTTCCACTCTTTATTTTTAAAATCTTTATCGAAAATTTTTTTAAGAAATGCCTTTTTATCTATGGCAGGAATAACGGTTGCAGCAACGTTGAGGAATTGTTCGTAGAAAGAGACGGAATAAACATCTTTAATGAGCGCCATAAAAGAAAATAATTTACCAGCTCCACAGGAATCGCCGCCCGAACGGACGGTTCGGGTGGAGAGCCCAATCTGGAGCTTCGGAAACGCTAAAATTAAAGTTCAATCTTATCTTTAAGAAATCTTCTTCCGGCTGCCGTCTTAAAATATTTCTCGACAAGATATAGTTCAAATAAGACAAAAGAAGTATCAGGGGAAACTGCTCTGCCCAGAGTGAGGAGTTAATAGGAAGCCCCAAAGTAAAATAGGCCACTTCACTACCTTTTACCGCTTCGATGGCGTTTGCGGGGATTGACAGATAGGCTGAGAAAACCTCATCTGTATCATTTATTTTTTTGGCCCGCCTGCTTACAATCCTGATATCAGCAGTAAATCTTTTTTTCAATTCCCTGGCAAGCTCTTCACCTATTTGTCCATTTGCACCTAATATTGTTTGCATACTTTTTATTAAAAGATGGATTATTCATACCTCTCTTTTAAAGCGTAAGGAAAGGTTTTTTAAATGATTTGACGTTCTAATTCACGTATGACCACTTTCGCCATTTCTTCAGAGCTGAAAGGGTTCTGCCCCGTAATGAGGTTATCATCAACGACCACGTGTGAAGTCATAGGGATAAAAGCTTTTTCGTAGCGTGCTCCACGTTCTTTCAATGTTTTTTCCAGGTTGAAGGGCACTTCTTTTTTCCGACGTGCCAGGCTTTCTTCAAACCAATTGTAGCCTGTTATTTTTTTGTTTTCAATCAGGTAGTGTCCATTACCAAGTTTTACATTCACCAAACCGCCAACTCCGTGACAGATGGCAGCTATCAGCTTATGGCTTTCATTTTGCCTTACGATGATATTCTGCAGAACCGTATTATCGGGGAAATCATACATGGTTCCATGCCCTCCCGCCAGATAAACTACATCAAACGGCTCTTCTTCAACCATTGTTAATCTTTTGGTATTATGAAGCAGTGCCCGAAACGCTGTATCATTCCAGTATTTTCTTGACACTTTGTCGAGGGTGAAGAGTTTTAGGCTTTCGGGGTCAACCGGGATATTGCCTCCTTCCGGGCTTGCAATAGTCACTGAGTAGCCCTTTGCAATTGCCGCATGGTAAATATGAGTAAGTTCGCTCAACCACAAACCGGTAGGATACTTACCGCTCGCGTAGATGTTAACATTGGTGACAACGATCAGAAATTTTACTGTGCCCATGATGTGCTTATTGAAGTACAAAGTTCAGCAACGAAAATCTTCAAAAGTAGCCGGATCAGGATAAATAGTAACTGAATCTCTGGTCGGCCGCCGTTGGCCCGAAGGTTTTTATTATAACAGAGAAAATAACCAGCCTCGAGCCACAAAAATGAACAGCTTATTTGTCTGTATCGCACGCCTGAAGGGCAATGTAGAGGAAAAAGAAACCGGAACTTCCGAAGTGAAATTCAGAAATTCCGGTTGGGTAGCCTCGACAGGAATCGAACCTGTATCTGGAGCTTCGGAAACTCTTATACTATCCATTGTACTACGAGGCCGAACAAATTTGAAAATGAATCAATTTGAAGATTTGAAAATTAATTTTCAAATTAATCCCGGTGCATTGGTGGCAAATATCTTTACCGCAATGGCGAGCAATATTACGCCAAAAAATTTACGTACCGCAATTAAACCGGCATTACCCAGCAGGCGGGCAATAAATTTCAACGACTTCAGCACTATAAATATAATAATGAGGTTGATGATAATGGCGGCCAGCAGGGTTGTTTGTCCATAGTTTGCCTTTAATGAAATAATGGTGGTAAGTGTACCTGAGCCCGCAATCAACGGGAAGGCGATGGGTACCAGCGTTGCGGCCTTTACATCCTTTTCACTTTTAAAAAATTCCATTCCAAGCACCATTTCCAACCCCAGTATAAAAATCACAATTGATCCACCCACGGCAAATGACCGTACATCCAGCCCAAGAATGCTTAAAAAGCCTTCACCCACATACAAAAAAACGATCATAAGGGCACCGGAAATAATGGTGGCGCGCCCTTCGTTGATTGGTCCCGATTTTTGCTGAATAGAGATCAGGATGGGAATGGAGCCAATAATGTCTATCACAGCAAACAGTGTAAATACTACCGTGAGTAAATCATTAAAATCAATAGGCATACAATTGCATTTAACCAAAGTTATGCGAAAGAAAAAGAGTAAAAAGGAAAATGCAGTCGGCATTACATAATGCAAAAAGGCAGCCGGTTTGCCTGCATGCAAAACCGGCTGCCCTCGTATAGACGTTGATGTTAGTGGTTGTTCAGCCAATCCAGTATATAATCTGCATCCTCCTTCCAGGTATCCTGTCCAAGCACATAGTGATTTCTTCCTTTAAATACTTTATAATCCAATATAGAACCATTCTGCTTGTATCTCTTATAATTTCGGTAGTTCAGGTGAGCGGGGATAATATTGTCTATTTCGCCGGCGGTAATTAACAGCGGCGCATGAGCCTTGGCAAAATCAACCCTGGCGGCACTGGTTAAACCGCCCCTGGCTACCGTTTTTGATTCGGGAATAGTATTTTCTTCATACGCCTTCCGCTGCTCTTCCAGCGGCATATTGTTTACAAAAGCGTACTGCCAGTCTTTAAACGACATAAGGTATGTTTTTTTGAGAGAGCTGAACAAGCCCAAGGCCTTCCAACCTGCCTTTAGGAAAGAAAATTCATATGGGAAAACGCCCTGCGGTGGCACGGGATGAATAGCTACGCCAGCCACACCGAGGTCTCGGTTAATTAAAATCTGGGTAATCAGGCCTCCCAACGAATGCCCGATGATAATGGGTTTTTCGGGCAGGCTTTTAATAATGTTTGCATAATGATCAACTACTTCGGCGAGAGTAAGTGTAGCAAGGTCGGTATCGTTGGGTTGGCGATCGCGCAATTCCTTTACGGTTCCTTCTTTAAAAGGCCAGGCGGGAGCCAGCGTGGTATAGCCTTTGCTTTCAAAATAGTTTTGCCACTCGCGCCATCCTTTGTTGGTTACAAATGCACCGGTTACAAATACTACGGTTTTGGTTTCTTTTGCTTTCATAACTGTGTTGTTTTTAAGTGTTATAATAAACAGCCTGTGCAACTGTTCTTTTAATTGTTTTGATAACACAAAGTTCAACAGCAGTTTCCGCAATAATTTTAACCCGGGTTAAAATCACTTTCGCAACATTCTCTTTCGTATACGGCTAAGCGATGGACCTTGTATACCGAGGTAAGATGCAATATGGTACAAGGGCACGTTACTGAAAATATCAGGATGTTGTTCTATAAGTGAGAGGTAGCGTTGCTCGGGCGTTTGAAACAAAAAATCTTCGGTTCGACCCATGGCAATCCGGAAAGCCGTTTCAGCAACCATCCGCCCAAAATGTTCCCATTGGTGAGACTGGCGGTATAATTCATTCAGATCTTTAATGTGAATGTATAAAATATCCGAATGTGTTAATGCAGCCGTATAATAATTACAAGGCGCCTGGTCTATAAAGCTTTTATAAGATACTACAACCTGGTTGCTACTGAAAAAGAACACATTTTTTTCATCACCACTCTGTTCATCAATGTAATACGAGCGGAAAAGTCCGTTTACAATAAAACCCAGGTGTTTGCATACATTGCGATATTCGTTGTAAAACTCACCTTTTGTATAACTCCTGGCTTGCCAAAAGTTGCGCGACAGCTCAAATGCTTTTTCATCTATACCGGCAAAATGCTGCAAAGCATACTGCAATTGGTCAATACCATTCATGTGGGGGGAATTACTGCAATATACAGCTACTTTCAACTAAATAAAACCAATGTGCTTTTTATATTGCAAACTGCCCCAACGGAAGCATCAAAGCCGAATTCAAGCAATAAGTGCAGGCGAAATTAACCCCTGTGATTTCTCCACCAGCGGTAAGCTATAAATCCTATTACAGCAAAGGGGGTGAGCATAAGATAGACAATACCTGTATTAAGCGCCTTTGCGGGACCTTCGCCCATTTGTTGCGCGGTTTTTGTACAAATAGAGCACTGGGCAGATGCATTGGTAGCGCATACCAGCAATATTCCCAAACAAACTAAAACTGCTAATGCCCGCTTCATGGCTTTACATTGAGAGGCAAAGTTACACGAATAACAAAGACGATGGTGACTTTAGAACGTTAATAACAGTGTTGAAAAATATTATATCTGTTAAGCCTTAATTTTGCAAATGCAGCGAACATGAATAATTTTTCAAATTATTACGCATATGTATAGTTCTTCCTCTGAGAATGAGGAACTATACTGAAAAATAAAGATATACGAATGAAAGTAGCACTGGCGCAACAAAACTATCACATAGGCAATTTTGAAAGCAATACTGCTAAAATTATAGAAGCCGTAAAAAAAGCAAAGTCTTTGAATGCAGAGCTGGTTGTTTTTTCAGAATTATGTATTTGCGGGTATCCACCCCGCGATTTCCTTGAATTTGAAGATTTCATCAATCGATGTTATGCGTCCATCGAAAAAATCAAAGAGCATACGCAGGATATAGGGGTAATTGTTGGTGCACCGCAACGAAATCCAGATAAACAAGGTAAAGACCTTTTTAATGCTGCATGGTTTTTATTTAACGGCGAAATACTGGGGGTGGCTCAAAAAACGCTGCTGCCCACCTACGATGTTTTTGACGAATACCGCTATTTTGAACCCGCATTTGAATGGAATGTTATTCCTTTTAAAAATCATCGCATAGCCCTTACTGTTTGTGAGGACATCTGGAATCTTGGAGACAATCCGTTATACAGAACATGCCCTATGGATGCATTAGCGCAACAGCAGCCTGATATTATGATCAATATATCCGCTTCGCCTTTTGATTACGACCACGACGAAGATCGGAAGGAAGTAGCACGCGCCAATGTATTAAAATATGGGCTGCCGTTAATATACTGCAATGGGGTAGGATCGCAAACGGAAATTGTGTTTGATGGCGGTAGCCTGGCCTACGATGCCAGCGGCAACCTGCTGAAAGAAATGAACTATTTCGAAGAGGATTTCTGTATAGTAGAAATTGCTGCTGCAAACGCGCCTAAAGAAATCAAAGACATGAAGCAGCAGCCTGCCATTGTTTCGGGCGTTACCGATAAAGAAATGCGTGTTTCCAAAATCAGCAATCCCGATAAGATCATTGATTTTTTGACCGCTGAAAATAATATCAGGCAAATACGCGAAGCATTGGTGCTGGGTATTAAAGATTATTTCAGCAAGATGGGCTTTACCAAAGCTATATTGGGAAGCAGCGGCGGTATAGACAGCGCGGTTACGCTGGCATTGGCATGCGAGGCATTGGGACGCGAAAATGTACACGCTATACTGATGCCTTCTGAGTTTTCTTCTGGTCATTCGGTAGACGATGCAGTTCAATTGAGTAAAACATTAGGTAATCCTTACGATATTATTCCAATAAAAAATATTTACGAAACGTTTCTCGATACACTGAAACCCGTTTTTAAAGACACACCGTTTGGTTTGGCCGAAGAAAATATACAAAGCCGCTCAAGAGGAAATCTGCTAATGGCGATTGCCAATAAGTTTGGGTACATATTGCTTAACACTTCCAATAAAAGCGAGCTCGCTACCGGATATGGCACATTGTATGGCGATATGGCTGGCGGGTTAAGCGTGTTGGGCGATGTTTACAAAATGCAGGTGTATGCGCTGGCACGATACATTAACAAAGACAAAGAAATTATCCCAACTCATATTATTACCAAAGCGCCTTCTGCCGAACTACGTCCTAATCAAAAAGACAGTGACAGCCTGCCTGAATACGACATCCTGGATAAAGTTTTATACCAGTATATTGAAAGAAGGCAGGGGCCTAAAGAAATTATGGCTATGGGTGTAGAGGCAACTTTGGTAACCCGGATTTTAAAACTGGTAAATACCAACGAGTATAAGCGCAACCAGTTCTGCCCTATTATAAGGGTTAGCTCCAAGGCCTTCGGGGTTGGAAGGCGGCTGCCAATTGTGGGAAAGTATCTGAGTTAGTAGCCGGCAACATTTAAACACACAACGTTACAAATACCTGACGATTTATCCATGTGCGGCATTGCCGGTATCATATCTAGAGATAAAAGTTTGATCGTTCCGCAACGATTGAAACAAATGTCGGATGCGCTGGCACATCGCGGGCCGGATGGAGAGGGCTTATGGGTAAACAAATCGGGAATAGCCGGGTTTTCTCATCGCAGGCTGGCGATTATCGATCTGTCTGCCGGAGGTGCACAACCCATGCATTATCCGACGGCTGGCGACGATGCACGTTATACCATTGTATACAACGGTGAAATATATAACTATGTTGAGCTGAGAAAAGTCCTTCAAGACAAAGGGTACGTTTTCAACACAAAATCAGATACCGAGGTTATACTGGCTGCATACGATTGTTACAAGGGGACATGTGTTGAACATTTTGACGGAATGTTTGCCTTCGCTATTTGGGACGAGCAGGATCAGCAACTTTTTGCGGCACGCGACAGGTTTGGAGAAAAGCCCTTCTTTTATCATTACCGCAACAATGCATTGTATTTTGGAAGTGAAATAAAAGCTTTGTGTGCGGCAGGAGTAGAGCGAACAGCGGATGAAGCCATGCTGCTGTATTATCTTGCATCAGGAAATGTACAATCGCCCATAAACAAAACTCAAACCTTTTATAAGGAAATATATTCCTTGCCGCCAGCTCATTCATTACTATTTAATCCGGCAAATGCTGCTATTACAACAGCGCGGTATTGGAACATTGAAAATAAAGGCATTTATACAGGCAATAATCCGGTTGAACATTTCGGTGACTTACTCTCTCTTTCGGTTAAACGACGTTTGCGAAGCGATGTGCCTGTAGGTACTAACCTGAGCGGAGGCCTGGACAGCTCCTCTGTTATTGCGGCTGCAAATGAACTGACCGGCAGAACGGTTTCGCACAAAAGCTTTTCGGTGGTATTTCCAGGATTTAACAAAGACGAATCAACGTTTATTGGCGACATCACTAAAAGATTTGATCTTGAAAATTTCAGCATTACACCGTTAGCAGAAGATTTGATTACCGACTTTGCAAACCTGTGCCATCACCAGGAACTTCCTTTCGATTCGGCAAGCGTTTACCTTCAATACGCATTGAGCCGGCTGGCAAAAAAGCACGATATAAAAGTATTGCTCGATGGACAAGGTGCAGATGAAATACTGGCAGGATATACAAAATACTTCCACTGGTACCTGCAAGAATTGCTTCGCGAAGGCAGATGGAAAACTTTCACCACTGAAAAAAAAGCTTTGACCAACAACGGTGCTGGTTTGCAGTGGAATTACAAAAATTACCTGGCAGCTCTACTACCAGCGCAAACGGCTGCATTTCTTCGCAAAAAAGAAATAACACAGCTAAAAAAAACAGGCGAACTGGAAGACGATTTTGTAAATGAATACCTGGAGGAAGCCATGTTCTATAAACCTCCGGTGTATGCCCTAAACGATGTGCTTCGCTTCAACACACTGCAATCGGGATTGGAAGAATTACTGAGATTTGCCGATCGCAATTCGATGGCTTTCGGAAGAGAATTAAGGTTACCATTTCTCAGTCACGAACTGGTGGAATTTGTTTTTTCGCTGGCAGCGAACTTTAAAATCCGGAACGGGTATTCCAAATGGATACTGAGAGAAACTATGAAAGAAAAACTGCCTGCATCCGTAGCCTGGAGAAAAGATAAAACCGGCTTCGAGCCGCCTCAGTTGCAATGGATGAATAATCCATTACTGCAACAACTTATTTATCAGTCACGTCAAAAACTTTCGGCTGCAGGCATCCTTAAAAAAAGCAAAGTAAACATTCCTATCCGCCCTGTTACTGCCTTCTCGGCTCAAAACATGGATTGGCGGTATTTGGTAACGGCACAATACCTACCCGGCTAAACGCTTTTACTATTGCTTTCTTAACTTTTCGTATGTTTCGCTTTCTCCGTTTGCATTCAATTTAATAGTATACCAGTGTTTACTATCTTCCATTTTAACGAAATACGCAACATCTTCGCCAGAAGTAATTTCAGTAACGCCAAAAGCAGTTTTCTTTGAATAACCATTCTGCAAAGCGTTTATGATATTAGCCGGCAACAACGCAGGTTTGTAAAAGCGCATGGAACTGGTAATATTTCCGCGCAAATCATAATAAACAATATACCGTACTTCGCCCTGGAAAAAACGAACGGAATAGCTGTTATCGCTTTCATGCCATTTTACCTGCTCGGCATTGGTAAATGTTTCCTTAAACGATTGTAAAACCTTCTCATTCACTGAGGGCGGTGTGCTTGCAAATACGCCTGTACTCATCAGGGCCAAAGCACCTAAAACAAATATTTTTTTCATAACAGATTTTTAAAGAGATAAATAATTCATCATTGACAAATCAAAAATATATACTGGCTACATGAGCGGAAATGAAACTACGCCGGCGGATGCATCATGATAAGATAACAACACTGTGCTTATGTATAATCACGTGCAGGCGGCAAGCACAAGATAACAGAAGCCTTATGGGCATTGCGTTTCAACAATGTTGCAGAATGTTACGGCAGCAGCGGTTAAGCTTCTGTTAAACTGGAACTCCGGAAAAAAACTTGATAAGTTCAAACTCGTTTCATTTTCCCATCTTTGCAAATCACTTTTATAATTATGAAGCCAGCCACCAAATTTATTCATGCCGGTGTGTTTCCCGATCCGTCAACCGGCGCTATTATGACGCCTATCTACCAAACATCCACATATGTTCAGGAAGGACCGGGCAAGCATAAGGGATACGAATATGCAAGAACGCAAAATCCTACCCGAACTCAGTTGCAGAACGCTTTGGCGGCTGCAGAAAACGGAACCTATGGCATCAGCTTCGGCAGTGGGCTGGCTGCCACCGATACGCTGCTCAAGCTGTTTAAGCCGGGCGATGAAATTATCAGCACGAATGATCTTTACGGCGGCACTTATCGCCTGATGCGCAGGATATGGGAAGGATATGGCTTGAAATTCCGCTTTGTGGATATGAGTAATGCGCAGAACATTGAAAAATATGTTACTGCTGCCACCAAAATGATTTGGGTTGAAACGCCAACCAATCCGCTCATACGAATTATTGATATAAAAGCTTGTGCCGCTATTGCAAAAAAGGCGGGAGCATTACTGGTGGTAGACAACACTTTTGCATCGCCCTACCTGCAAAACCCGCTCGACCTGGGAGCCGACATTGTAATGCATTCTGCTACCAAGTATATTGGCGGCCACAGCGATGTAGTGCACGGCTGTTTAATTACCAATGATAAAGCAATAGCAGATCAACTTTATTTTCTCCAAAATGCGTGCGGGGCAGTTCCGGGGCCACAGGATTGCTTTTTATTATTGCGCGGACTAAAAACACTGCACGTACGTATGCAACGTCATTGCGAGAATGGCGAAAAGATTGCACATTTTTTAAGAGCACATTCTTTGGTAGCCAAAGTACATTGGTGCGGCTTTGAAGACCATCCAAACCATGCCATTGCAAAAGCACAAATGAAAGGGTTTGGAGGAATGATAAGCTTTGAGCTGAAAAATGACACCGTAGTGGCAGCGGAAAAAGTATTGTCGTCTACAAAACTCTTCGCCTGTGCCGAATCGTTAGGTGGTGTTGAGTCATTGATTGGCCACCCGGCCAGCATGACGCACGCTTCTATACCGAGAGAAGAACGTGTTGCAAATGGTTTGGTAGATGGACTGATTCGATTAAGTGTGGGCATTGAAGACGCAGATGACCTGGTAGAAGACCTGAAACAGGCGATTGAAAACCTATGAGTGAAACACAGCGCCTGAAGGATTTCCTGGATAAAAAAACAAATGAATACAATCGCCCTGCATTCATTAAAGAAGATCCTGTTTGTATACCGCATGGCTTTTCAAAAAAGCAGGATATTGAAATAGCAGGCTTTTTTGCTGCAATACTGGCATGGGGCAATCGCACCACCATTATTAATAAAAGCAGGGAACTGATGCAAATGATGGACAATGCGCCGCATCAATTTTGCCTGTCTCCGTCTTCAACGGGATTGCAACGTTTAACCACATTTAAGCATCGCACATTTAACGCAACCGATATCCTGTACTTTGTTGAATTTCTTCATCACCACTACACAAACTCAACTTCGCTGGAAACTGCTTTTACCAGAGGCATGCTAAAAGGCGATGAAAATACAGGCAATGCCCTGCGTGGGTTTTACAAATACTTTTTTTCGCTGGAAGACGCACCGAAACGAACCCAGAAACATATAGCAACGCCCGACAGAAAATCTACCTGCAAAAGGCTGAATATGTTTTTGAGATGGATGGTGCGCAGGGATAAAAACGGAGTGGATTTCGGCATCTGGAAAAACATCCAACCCGCACAACTGATTTGCCCAATAGATGTGCATGTGGCGAGAGTTGCTAAAAGATTTAATCTTGTGTCGAGAACGCAAACAGACTGGCTGGCGGCACTGGAATTAACAGCAAGATTAAAACAGCTTTGCCCGGAAGATCCTGTAAAATACGATTTTGCGTTGTTTGCTTTGGGCGCAGTAGAAAAATTTTAAGTATGTACGAACAGCAACTGATACAAGCGTTGAATAAGGATTTGCTTTTAAGTATAGCCGACGTAGTGGAATTGGCGGAAATAGAAAAGGCAGTAAAGCAAAAAGTAGGCGAATTGCTGCAAACAGATTTCAACGCACTGCTTACCTTACTTTATCGTATTGACGTGAGCGAAGAAAAACTGAAGCTGCTGCTCGAAACAAACAAGGATACGGATGCCGCTGATATTATTAGCCGATTAATTGTAGAGCGGCAATTGCAAAAGATAAAAAGCCGCAACCAATTTAGAAATAATGACAGCATGAGCGACGAGGAAAAATGGTAACACAAAAAACCGACAAGGCAGCGCTGCAGATTATGGGCTTGTAACACCTTAATTAATTTATGGTAACTATTTATGGAATATCAACCTGCGATGCCACCAAAAAGGCAATAGCATGGCTTAAGAAAAAGAAAGTTGACTACCAATTTCACGATTACCGCGTATCCGGCATCAGCGATGTAAAATTAAATGAGTGGATAAACCGGGAAGGACTGGATAAGGTGCTGAACAAAAAAAGCACTACCTGGCGCAGCTTATCTCCCAAGGAGCAATCGCGGGCCAACACGCAACCCGGAGCGATAAACCTGATCCAAGAAAATACCACTCTTATAAAACGTCCGATTGTGGAAAAGGGAAATACCCTCGTTATCGGTCCCGACGATAAGCGATTTGAAAAGGAGCTACTTTAGTGTAAGCCACAGAATTGACTTAATCTGAGGCCGTCACTCACTTTCCGGATAACAAATCATTAACGCAAAACCTGAATTAAACGTTTGTTTAAATTAAACAATTGTTTAACTTTGTGCCCGCAATTGAATGAAATGACAGATAAACGGATACATATACTCGATTCGGCGGAAGTGCTGTTTGCAGAGAAGGGGTTTGATGGTACGTCGGTAAGAGATATTGCCGGTCATGCCAACGTAAACCTGGCAATGATATCTTACTATTTCGGTTCGAAGGAAAAACTGATGGTATCATTGGTAGAACACAGGGCTGGTTATACCCGTGGCATTATTGAGGAGCTGGCTAAGGATGAAAATCTTACTCCTTTTGAAAAAATGGATAAGCTGGTTGATTTGTATGTAGACAAGATTTTCACCAACTCAAAATTCCACTGCATTGTTACTACTCATTTGCCCACCGTGCAATCGGATGAAATAAAGGATATGATGGCGGATATTAAGTTGCGCAACCTGGAACAGATCAAAAAAATTATAACCGACGGACAAAAGAAAAAAGTATTTGGCAAGGTAGATATGGAACTAACGGTAGCCACTATAATGGGCACCATTACACAGGTTACCTCTTCGAAAGCGCTTTATTACAAAGTGTTCAATATCGAAAAAAATAACGATGAGCTGTATAATAAAAAACTGATACCCAAATTAAAAACGCATCTCAAGCAATTGCTACGGGCTCATTTAAACATCAATAACCACGAATAGCATAATTCAATAACAATCGAACATGAAAAAATATGCAGGCGTCGTAATACTGCTTACGACGATGATTACTTCTTATGCCCAAAACCGAAGCCTCAACTTGCAGGAAGCGGTAACATTGGGCTTGCAAAACAGTAAACAATTAAAATTATCGGCGCATAAAATAGACCAGGCAGTTTCACAGGTAAACCAGGCACACGATGCGGTGTTGCCTTCTGCCAAAGTTTCTGCCGGCTATAGCCACGCGTTCATGTTATCGAGGAATATTACACTTCCCTCGTCTGACGGAAGCGATCCAAAAAACCTCAAACTTCCTTTTGATAATACGTTATACCAGGCAACGTTGAGTATCAATCAACCCATCTTTGCAGGCAACCAGTATAAGTATGCGCGGCAATCTGCCGATATGCTTTTGGAAGTAAGCAAGCTCAATGCCGAAACAGATAAAGACCAGATAGTGTTTAACATTATCAATGCTTATATCAACTATTACAAGCTTCTTCAGAATCAAAAAATAATGGCTCAGAACCTAGAAGACATTGGCAACAAGCTGGAAGAGATTAAAAAATTTGAAAGCCAGGGGCTGGCAACGAAAAACGATGTGTTGCGATTTGAGTTACAACAGTCGGATATGAAGCTGCTTGCAATGGACCTGGAAAATAACCGGAAAATAGTGAATTACAATCTCAACATCCTGTTGGGTTTGCCGGAAAGTACAGTGATAGAAGAGCAGGACGTAACCTATAAGCTGGACTTGAATGACTCGTTCGAAAATTATGTAAGCCAGGCTTTAAAAGACAGAAAGGAATTGAACGCCAACCAATACCAGGATAAACTGGCAGATATAAATGTAAAGAAAATACGCGACGAAAAATTGCCAACCGTAGGCGTTGGTGGCAACCTGTACTTTATTAATCCAACCAAAAGCATTGCACCCAAAAGCGGCGCTTACCTGGCTCCTTTTATTGTAGGGGTAAACGTTGGATGGGACATTGCCAGCCTGTATAAAAACAAGAACAAGCTCAACGAAGCAAAAATTGAAAAACAGCAGGTAGCAGATACCAGGGGCGTTATAATTGACCAGATTAAAACAGAAGTAAACGAGCGCTACCTGCAATACAAACAATCCCTCGAAAAAATAATCATCCTTCAGGATGCCATTAAACAGGCAACTGAAAATGAAAGGATCACCGAATCAAAATTTAAAAACAACCTGGCTACCACTACCGAGCGTATAGATGCACAAACACTGCTGTATCAAAGCCGCATAAACCTCGAACTTGCAAAAGCAGATGCTACCACAGCATACTATGGACTGCTGCAGGCTACCGGACATATTCAACCATAAACACACATCATAAAAAATATAAAAAGCATTATATGAGTGCCAATAAAAACAAATCAAAAGGGAAAAAATTAATCTTTCCCATTATACTGGCGGCAGTATTGGTAATAGCGGTGATTTTTACCCTGAAGGAATATTTTTATTTTCAGAGCCACGAAGTGACTGATAACGCGCAGGTAGATGCCGACATCAGCCCGGTAATAAGCCGGGTGGCGGGTTATGTAAAAGAAATCCGGTTTAAAGACAACCAGCTTGTAAAAGCCGGCGATACGCTGGTAATACTCGACGACAGGGATTTTAAGATCAAAGTGCAGCAGGCCGAAGCAGCTTTGGCGGCTACCAAAACATTGGTAAATGTATCGGAATATGCGGTGCTTGAATCTAAATCGAACATCGCCACGGCAAAAGCAAACGTAGAAGCTGCAAAGGTTAAAGTATGGAAGACTACAGAAGATTTTAACCGTTACAAAAACCTGTACGACGATCATGCTATTACCAAAGCGCAGTTTGATGCTGCCAAAGCAGAAAAAGAGTCGGCAGAAGCTGCATTGCTGGTAGCACAAACCCAAATGCCGGTCATCAATAAAAGAATAAGCACCAATCAGCAACAGGTAGATGCTGCTTCAAGCAACCTTGCTCCCAAAGAATCGGACATTGAATATGCAAAACTGCAACTATCGTATACCGTTATTACTGCCCCGGCAGACGGCATTGTGTCTAAAAGAAATGTGCAGTTGGGTCAACTTGTGCAGGCTGGACAATCTTTAGTGTCTGTGGTAAATGATAAAGGCCTTTACATCACCGCTAACTTCAAAGAAACTCAGATGGAACATTTGAAGCCGGGAGAAAAGGTGGACGTTACCGTAGATGCTTACCCCGATAAGCCGGTTCAAGGCAGTGTAGAATCTTTTTCGGGTGCAACCGGCGCAAAGTTTTCATTGCTGCCGCCTGATAATGCTACCGGCAATTTTGTGAAAGTAGTGCAACGTGTACCCGTGCGCATTAAGCTGGACGCCGCCCAGGAATTTTTGAACCTGCTGCGCCCCGGTATGAGTGTGAAAGTGGTGGTACACACGAAGTAAGGCAGAAGGCATAAGGGGAAAGGTGAAGGGTGTAAGGAATACAAAATGGTAAGTGATACGTGATGCGGTTTTGGCCTTATACCTTACACCCTATACCGTACACCTCAATATATTTTTTCAATTGTCAAATTACAAGCTATGGCAGAGCATGGTTTAAGAAAGTGGATCATCACCATAACGGTGATCATGGCATCGCTGCTGGAGTTGATAGATACAACTATTGTAAACGTAGCGCTTCCACAGATCATGGGTAACCTCGGCGCTACTTTGGAAGATGCAGGCTGGCTGGTTACCGGTTATGCGGTTGCCAACGTCATCATCCTTCCTATGTCGGGCTGGCTGGGCGACAGGTTTGGAAGAAAAAACTATTTCATGGCTTCCATCATCCTGTTCACCATTGCTTCTATTTTATGCGGCAATGCAACCGGGTTGGTTGAGCTGGTGGTGTTCAGAATTTTGCAGGGGTTGGCCGGTGGCGGTTTGCTTTCAACAGCACAAGCCATTTTAATGGAAACCTGGCCAAGAGAAGAAGTTGGTATGGCTACCGCATTATTTGGCTTGGGGGCAGTGGTGGGTCCTACCGTGGGGCCAACAATCGGCGGGTATATAACAGATAATTTCAGTTGGCCCTGGATATTTTATGTAAACATACCGGTAGGTGCATTGGCAGCTTTTTTGGTAACCACATTTGTAAAAGAATCGCCGCGCTATGCGAAAGGGCAGCCGGTTGACTGGTGGGGCATACTACTATTGGCAGTGGGTGTGGGTAGCCTGCAGGTAGTGCTCGAAAAAGGCGAAACTGAAGACTGGTTTTCTACACCCTATATTTCTGTGCTTACCGTAACCACCATTTTAGCAGCCGTTGCGTTTATCTGGCGCGAATTGAGCACCGATCATCCGGTAGTAAATTTCCGCATATTGAAGCACCGAAGTTTTTCAATTGGCATTTTCACATCGTTTGCGTTGGGATTTGCTTTGTATGGCTCCATGTTTATTTTCCCGGTATTTTGTCAAAACCTGTTAGGTTTTTCCGCACAGCAAACCGGCGAACTATTGTTTCCAGGCGGATTGGCAACCATTTGTATGATGCCTTTTGTAGGCATGATGCTGAAGCGGGGTGTGCCGGCGCAAATATTGGCAACCCTGGGCTTTTTATTGTTTTTTGTTTTTAGCTGGATGCTTTCTAACTCAACACTCGAATCGGGCACCAACAACTTTTTTTGGCCACTCATTATTCGAGGTATAGGAATGAGCGTGCTGTTTGTGCCGCTTACTACCTTAGGTATACAAGACCTCCACGGTAAAGACATAGGACAAGGAACAGGCTTGAACAATATGATGCGACAACTGGGAGGTTCATTTGGCATTGCCATTCTTACAACGTTGATCCATGTACAAAGTGGCTCCACCAGGAATGTATTGCTGGAAAGCATCAACCCATATAACAATGCTTTTATTGAAAAGAAGCAGGCTTATATGCAGGGCTTTCAAAGCAAAGGTTTTAGTGCTATGGATGCCGAACAAATGGCGAACCGCGCTATGGAAGGCGTCATCACCAAACAAACCATGCTGGTAACTTACGATAATATTTATCTATTAGTAGGCGTGTTTGTATTGTGTTGTATTCCATTGGTATATCTTCAAAAATTTAAGAAAAAAGCAGTGATACCGGTGGATGTGCATTAGAAGGTGTAGGGAAAGGGTAGAGGGTATAAGGCAAAGGGCGCCTTTTTGTTTCTTGATTTTTGGTTCTTGATTCTTGCTTTTGGGCTCCTGTTTTCCCTATACCTTCCTCCTTATACCCCCCACCTTATTCCACAATTATTCGTTGGTTCTTTATTACGCCATTCATCGTCAATCGTACTACATACATGCCTTTTTGAAGGTTAGGGAGTGGCACCGTAAAATACCCGCTGATATTGCTGAAAGCTTTAGAAAAAACTTCTTTTCCCTGTATACTGTATAAACGCAGGCTGCTGATATGCCCTGCTGAATTTAGCTGCAAAAGATTGTTATTAATAATGGTAGGATATACTTTCACATCACCGGTTGAACTGCTGCCAACTGTAATAACCGCTGAGTATTCTATATGGCCACTGAATTCTTCTATTCGTAGCCGGTAAAAAACTTTATCGGCTGTATTTATCGGATGCCGGTAAGAATACGAAGCTCCTGCAGAATGATTAGTTGCCTGCACAATGCCTGCCTGCGAATAGTCTGTACCGTTACTGCTGTATTCTACCACAAACCGGCTCATGTCCTGCTCCATTGAAGTTGCCCATGTGAGATCGTTAAACCCTGTATTTGCTTTTGCCGAAAAATGAGCAAGTTTTAGTGGTGTGGCTGTATTGGTAGTAACTATAAATACGCTGTCAAAGCCAGGCTGCCCCGCCATCGCCGGCGACTTGGTTATATATAAGTCGCCATTTTCGGTCTCGCTGATGCTGGTTACATATTGGGCCATATTTGCCTGCGTGATAATATTGAAATTGCTTCCATCTTTTTGTATCAGCCACAGCGTTCTCATATAAAAATCTGTAGCAAGATAGTAGCCCTGTAATTCGGTTATACCTCCCCGGTACACATATCCTCCAACAACCGATTTTCCTTCATCAGGATTATCGTATTCCAAAACAGGCGGTATTTTGCCAGGCGGATCGCACAGTGGATCTACATTGATATTTTGCTGAGTTCCTTCAAAACAGCGCCATCCAAAGTTTGCACCTTCTGTTCCACCTTCCAGGTAACTCACTTCTTCCAGCCTGTCCTGCCCTACATCCCCTATCCACATGTCTCCATTAGCTCTGTCAAAACTCCACCTAAAGGGGTTTCGCAAACCAATGCTCCATACTTCGGGGGTAACGGGGTCAGGCTCATCCACATTCACCCTTATCATTTTTCCTAATAAAGAGGCTGGGTTTTGCGCATTGTTGTTTGGATCGTTGCTGCCGCCACCATCACCTGTGCCAAAGTATAAATAGTTTATACTGTTCTCAATCTTAAACTGCAAGTGCCCACCATTGTGGTTGGTAAATGGTTTGTCTATTTGTACCAATGGCACCCCAACAGTATCCGGATCAGCTACATTTTCATTATTATCCGAAACCTTGAAGCGCGAAACAGTGATGTCTCCGTCAGTGTTGTTATAGTACAAAAAGAAATAGCCATTTGTTGCATATTCGGGATGGAAGGCTATGCTCAACATGCCTTGTTCACCACTATTTCTTACCAGCGAACTAATATCAATAAAAGGAGTGGCGAGAAGTATAGTTCCATCCCATATTTTAACCGTTCCCCTTTTTTCTACAATAAACAATCTGCCCGTTGCATCTCCGGGTGCCGACTTAACCTCCATTGGACCATTAAGCCCGTCGGTAATAACAGGATCATAAATAACTGTTGGCTGGGCTTGTAATGCAAGATTGAGAAAGCAGATAAGAGTAGGCAGGAAGAATTTTTTCCGGCAAAGCAAGATCGCTTTTCTCATAAGCATGAGTATTTACCGTAAAGCATCAAATACGATGCCGCAGAAAAACGATCATCTCCAAAATAGAGTCGTGTAAACAAAGGCTTATAAAGCAACTATATAAGCCCGTTAGGTTCGCGGGCATGGAACAAGTGCTGCGGAAAAAAGGCAACAATTGCTCCATGCTGCAAAACCGGTATTGAAGCTATGCCAGTGTGGCGTCGAGCGAAATATTGGTGTTCAGCAACTTGCTGATGGGGCAGTTAGCTTTGGCATCTGCTGCCGCTTCGTCAAATTTTTCTTTGGAAATGCCGGGGATGGTTGCCTTTAGTTCCAGGTGAGAAGAAACAATGGCGCCATTTTCAAAAGTAATCACGCAATTGGTATAGATTTCCTCTGCCGTAAAGCCTGCCTCCTGCAATACAAAACTGAGCTTCATGCTGAAACAGCCTGCATGCGCTGCTGCTACCAACTCCTCGGGGTTGGTACCAATTCCGCTCTCGAACCTTGAACTGAAAGAATATTGCGTATTTTCTAACACACCGCTTTGGGTGCTCAAAATGCCTTTACCTTCTTTGCCGGAGCCGTTCCATACGGCGATTGCTGAACGTTTCATGTGTAGATTTTTAGTTTTTGTTTTTGCTGCCTGAAATAGCTAACTGGTTTCAGTTTTTGTGCTGAATGCCAACTGGCTGTTTCATGCATCAATTTAATGTTACAAAATAGGGTTTTAAAGTTCCGAAAAGTTTTCAAACCGTAATAACCGAACCAATTAATTTTACTTTTCCAAAAACCAAACCAGTTTCATGCCGGATATTATATCGAAGCTGCCAGGCACAGGCACCACCATTTTTACTGTAATGAGTTCGCTTGCCGCTCAACACAATGCTGTGAACCTGGGCCAAGGCTTTCCCGACTTTCAAATGAATGAAGAACTAATAGCGCGGGTAAACGAAGCTATGCAAAAGGGATTTAACCAGTATGTGCATATGAATGGTTACCTGCCGCTGAGAGAAACACTCGGTGAAAAAATAGCGGCGCTGTACGGAGCAAATGTGCATCCGGATACTGAAATTACGGTTACTCCCGGTGGCACTTATGCCATTTATACCGCACTTACAAGCGTGCTGCGGCCGGGTGATGAAGTGATTGTTTTTCAACCGGGATACGATAGCTATATTCCCAATGTGATCATTAACGGGGCTACGCCGGTATTAATTCCCCTGCAATTTCCCAATTACAGCATCAACTGGCAGGCGGTACGCAGTGCTATAACTCCGCGTACGCGCATGATCATGCTCAACTCACCGCACAATCCTACCGGTGCCATTTTACGTGAAGAAGACCTTAATGAGCTGAGGCAGATCGTAAAAGGAACGAATATTTTTATACTGAGCGATGAAGTATATGAGCATGTTATTTTTGACGGGCAGCCGCATCAAAGCATGTTGCGTTACCCCGACCTTCGGGAAAGAAGTTTTGTTTGCTTTTCTTTTGGCAAAATATATCATTGCACTGGTTGGAAAATCGGTTATTGTGTAGCGCCTGCCACTGCCATGGCAGAATTCAGGAAAGTTCACCAGTTTAATTGCTTTTCGGTAGACAGCCCCAAACAGGTAGCACTGAGCAGCTTTTTAAAACAAAAAGATCAGTATGAGCAGCTTGGCGCTTTTGTGCAGCATAAGCGCGATTATTTTGTGGAGCTGATGAAAGAAACCAAATTTAAAATGCATCAGTCATCGGGCAGTTATTTTATCCTGGGCAGCTATGAGCACTTTAGCGATGAATCAGAGCAGGAACTTGCTATCCGCATTACGAAGGAATATGGCGTAGCCTCCATACCAGTTTCGGCTTTTTATAATACACCCGTTGATAATAAAGTATTGCGCTTCTGTTTTTGCAAAAAAGAAGAAACACTGGAAAAGGCAGTGGAGAGATTAAGGAAAGTCTGACTGGGATTTTAAGAATCATAGGATGGACAGGATAATATTTTGTTTTTTCAGCAATACGAGCATATCGGGTTTTAAGCCGATATTTAAAATTATCGGATTTTTAAACGATATTTGTATATATCGGATATATAGCCGATGAACAAAAATAATGCTTATGATTGCAGTTATAACAGGCGACGTGGTAAATTCCCGGTCTGTAAACACCGCAGAGTGGCAGCCGTTGCTGAAAAAAATATTAAAGCAATATGGCAAAGAACCGGTTGATTGGGAATTATATCGGGGAGACAGCTTCCAGCTTAGGGTTGCTCCCGAACAAGCGCTATGGGCAGCCATTCATATTAAAGCAGGAATAAAACAATTGCCTCAGCTAGACGCAAGAACGGCCATTGGAATAGGTACCGAGGAATTTAAAGACAAAAAAATAACAACCTCTGCCGGCAGCGCTTTTATACGATCGGGCGAATGCTTTGACATGCTGAAAAAACAAAACATAGCAGTAGCCAGCGGCAATGAGTCATTTGATGAAGTAATAAACCTGTTGCTTTCCCTGTCGTTACTAACGACCAACAATTGGAGCGCTACGGTAGCATTGGCAATTACAACCAGCATGGAAAATGCTGAAATGTCGCAAACAGCACTTGCCGCCAAAATGAACAAATCGCAAAGCAGCATCAGCGAAGCCTTAAAAAGGGGCGGCTATGAGGAAGTGAAACAAATGGAACTTTTTTACAGAAAACAAGTAAAGCAATTATGACAACGCTCCTGCTATTACTACTGCTGGCCCATATTCTGGGCGATTTTGTATTCCAGCCTGACTCATGGGTGGTGGACAAAAAACAAAAACTGTATCGGTCAGCATATTTATACCTGCACCTGTTGGTTCATTTTGCAGTATTGTTGATTTTACTGCGATTTAATTTCAGTTACTGGAAAGCGATAGTACTCATCACCGGCAGTCACCTGGTAATTGACCTTATTAAACTCATGCTTGAAAAGAGGGTAAACAGCAAACTCCTGTTCCTGCTGGATCAATTGGCTCACGGAGCCATTATACTATGGGCGGTTTACCTGTATGAACCGTTTAAACTGTCGTTAACCTGGTTGTATGGGCCGAAAGTTTTATTGTTGCTGCTTTGTGTTTTATCAGCAACATTTGTTGCCGCTGTAATTGTAAAGCAATTGCTGAATAGCTGGCATTTTGAAGAACAAACCAAAGAGGAATCCTTAACAAACGCCGGCAAATACATTGGCATGCTGGAACGATTATTTGTGTTTGGCTTTATTGCATTAAACCAGTGGCAGGCAATCGGGTTTTTAATTGCAGCTAAATCTATCTTCCGCTTCAGCGATCTGTCGAGGGCTAAAGACCGCAAGCTCACTGAGTATATCCTTGTGGGAACGTTGCTGAGCTTTGCGCTGGCAATACTGGTGGGGTTGTTATACAAGTATATCGCGTCGCTCTTGCCAGGCGATGCCACCACAGTTGTAACTAACCTATGAAAATTAAATTTATCATTTCTTTCCTATCACTGTTCCCACAAAATCTTTTTTATCAATTAATCCAATGTAACGGGAATCCTGAGCATTGTCTCGACTATCACCCAATACAAAATATTTTCCCGCTGGTACGGTAATGGGTCCAAAATTATCCTTATTCCATTTTCGTGCGAAAACACGCTGTATATCACTGTTTTCTTCTTCCAATCTACTTATGTTCTTTTTACCCGAAATTTGATTTTCTCTTAAAAATTTATCGTTCGTAAAACAAATAAAGCTATCTGTGTAAGTTTGAAAATATTGTTCAGGTTCAAGCTTCAGCTTTTCCTGCAAAATGGAAAAATCTTCCTTTCCCAAGGTGTAAAGATGATAAAGATTCAAACTGGCATCAACATTAGTTTCGTTTACGTACAATGTTCCATCTTTAATCTCCACCTTATCCCCTTCAAGCCCGCATAGTCGGAATATCCACACTTCCTTCCCAAATTCCGGCGAATCGTACCGAAAACAGATAAAATCCAGCAGTTGAGGTTTCTTGAGAACAGAAGAAAAAATAAGTTCGCCAGGCTTTAAAGAAGGTTGATTGGATTCTGCCACAATTCTTAAATACTGCAACGCATTGGTGGCACGCCCAACGATCCACAAAATTGTAAGGGAAAGACAGGTGATGATTAAAACTTTCTGATATAGCTTCATGAAAAACGATTTTCATAAATTTATTGCTTTTGCCACACCCTCACATAATCCACTTCCATGCGCCGTGGAAATTTTGTATTGGAAGGGTCTCCGCCGTTCTGTCCGCCTATTGCAACATTCAGCAACATGTAATGCGGTTGTTTAAAAGGGTTGAAGCCGCTGCCATCTTTATTAACCAGGTCTGCAACAGCCATTTTATTTAATAGCGAATCATCAACATACAAAGCAACCTCTTCTTCGTCCCAATCCATACGCCATGTATGAAATTTAGAAGCCCAGGCGGACCCGCCTAGCTTTTGAATACCGGTGTAGGTAGAATGCCATTCTTTAGACTGATTTTTGCCCAGGCAAAGAATATTGGCGAGTAATGTATCCCGATAGTACTCCATAATATCTATCTCGCCATTTTCCGGCCAGTGTTTTTCAACGCCCAGTGTCCACCAGGCCGGCCAAATGCCTGGATCAATATCAATGCGAGCACGCATTTCAAACCGGCCGTACTTCCACTGATGTTTTCCCTTGGTAATCAGGCACGAAGAAGTGTACTCAATATTTTGCCTGTTTGTACGCCAGTGAGCGCTACCTGGTTTGTACAGCGGATTAGGTTTCTGTTCTCTTTTTGCTTCAATGATCAGCATGCCTTTTTCGCATCGTGCGTTTTCGGGTTGATACCATTGAAACTCTTCGTTCCGCACATACCCCTTTTCGTAATTCCATTTGGTTGAATCAGGCACGCCATCTTTATCAAACTCATCGCTCCAAACCAACTTGTATTTTTCCTGCGCATAGAGCGAATGGGAAATTAAGAGGACAAGAGTGATACAGATTTTGGCCATGGCAGTTTGCATAACGATGTATTTAAGACAGTGAATTTACGGACACCTCGGTAATCCATTTTACCCAATATGGGTTTGTTTTGTTGCAACAGATTCTGTTCAATAAGGATTCAGCCACTATATAACTCATAACCGTACTATTTTCTATGCCAGGTATAAAAACAATATCTGCATTGCTTTGCGAGAGGGGTTCGGGCTATTTTAAAACATTTTGGACAGAGATTCAACTCTAGCTCGTCTTTGTGTTCATTATAAATTCTTTCAGCTACCTTTTCTTTAAAAGATTCGTATCCGTTCGTAAGTAGATTGAGGACATGTTCTTGTACACTAATGGATTTCCTATTCGTAGAAAATGTGTATGCTCTTTCAATTTTGCCACCGTTACTTTTTACCATTGCTATGTGGCATCGTTTAGCATTTTGCTCGTCTTCTGTCATAAATGCTGAGCAATAGTCAAAAATATACTCTATTAGCTCAGGATATAATGTTACCTTATTCATAATAAGTTGCCCTCATCTCAATTAATAATTGATTAACCTCATTCCATCCTGGCTCCTCCGGTAAGCTGCTTTTTTCATACAATTCCTTTAACTCATTCTTTAATGTCTCCGCCCTCCGTACCAGTTCGTCGTATTCAAACTTTCCGTGCTTGATATCCAGCAAGATATCCCGGTCTTTACGCCATACGTTTATTTTTCCTTCCACAGCAATTTCCTTGGCCATAAATAGTAATCGGAAAACATGCATCATATTTTTTGAATCGTAGTTCTTGCCATGACTCATTGTCGTATTATATCGTGCCTCATTGCGCTTTTGCACCCATTCCCAGTATTCTTTGTATCGTTTGCAATATGTCGAATAGCCGTCTCTATTAAAATACAATAAAGCAACTGGCGTTTCTGTTTTAGGTATGCTGCTCAGACAAACTTCATTCGAGTTACCTTTCCGCACAATTCCTCCATAGGAAAGCTCTTTAGAATGATATAGATTAAAACAGTCCCGCAAATGTGTTATAACAGATAACCCCATCTCTTCTTGTTTGTAACTGTTATCCTGCAGGAAAATACCCAGCGGGATGGCGTGATTGCCCATATACACGTAACAAAAATCCAACACTGATTTCCTTCTTTCTTCTACAGGATTCACAATTTTCTTCTCCAATCCACATGCTTTCTTTATTTGTGTGTATGCGTAATTGGCGAAGGTTTGCTCACAAAGTTTCGACAGAAAAATCTCAGGAGTTATTCGCCTCATAATTTCGTGCCTGTACAAAACAAATTGCTCCCGGACATTGAGTAATTCAATTATATTGGGATTATTCTTAGAAAGCAATTCAATAAACCTTTTCAACTCATAATATACGATATCGTTTGTTTGGTTGGCAACCTGTGGAGTGTATTCCAATGAATAAAATATCTCTTTCGGCAACACGAATACACCTCGGATATCTGTATCGGATGCCGCCGTATCCAACCCGTAGGCCTTACTGCCTATAACAGTTTCAAATATAAGCCAACCATTATTCTTTACTTGCTCTATTGTCAGCATCTTGATTTACCATTTTTAAGAAAAAGCTATTCAACGCTTTGTTATCCTCCCGGCACACGGTCAAATTATTTTTAGACTGCCCCAGTAAGTTAAATAATTCTATTATCCAGACATTCAGGCTTCTATCTGCCGGATGCAGGTATTTTTCGCCTACAGTAGCTTTAAGTTTTATCAGTGACCTTATCTCATCGCGCCTCGCTGTGTCAATCTTCGTCATCAGTCCTTCTATATCCATCGGCAACACCGCAGAATTACCTACGGTCCAATAACATGAAAGGAGCGACCGAAGCAGGTAGAAATAGCTTTTCAGCTTTATTTCTTTTTTATCCTTCAATTCATTCCAAAACTTTTGAGCCAGGGAATAGTGGTGATAGAAAACCGCCATAGGTGAATAATATAACGGTATTAATTCTCTAAACAAGCGCGCAAAGCTTTCATCTGCATAATATATTATGGGCGATTGAAATCGCTCTATTAGCGGTGCATTTGACTTCTTCAGGAGCAACAGGCATTTTCTCAGATCCCACCCTGTAATATCGAGGTCGCCATCCATCTGCTCAATACTATCCTTACGCACGGATAATGACAAATACCAATCACGGTCGTGCATATATATAAACCTCACATCGTAATCGCTGTCTGGCGAAGGAAAGCCCCAGGCTCTGCTGCCGGTTTCACAAGCATATAGCAGTTTTATATTTTTATCTGTTGCTATCTTTCTTACTATTTGTGCCATCTGTTGCATGATATAAAGTTAAAAAGGAAGTATGCAATATTCCTGCACAGATAGAATTTATTTTCAGAAACAATAATGCTTACACGTTGTGTTTTTACCCATTAAAAGATGTAAAATGTAGTTATCCATAACTCCTAAATAGCTTTCGAATTACCAAGGGAAGCCTTAAAGATACCCCCCTGCTGTTTATTATTTGGAACAACGGGGCGTACCCGCAAGAAAAGCTTACCAAAATAAAGATCGGAGTTTATACTTTTCTTCATCGCAACAATTCATCTATCCTAATTGCCTTATATCCTTTCTGCTGTAAATATTCCAGTAATTCCGGCAATCGTTTATAAAACTTATCTGTGCGTTTTTCATCTGTTCCTATATGTACCAATAATATAAAGCCGTTCAAACCGCTGAACTTTTGTTTTTCAAAGGCTTTGATAGATTTCATAATGCTGTCTGAAGAGCGGTAATTCTTCATGTAGGGCGTTGTGTAGTCTGCGTTGCTCAGGGTTCCTGGTGTAAAGTTAATTACCTGCAATCCGGCGCCGTGTATCCAGGCACTCACACTATCGTTGTACCACTCATAAGGAGGCATAAAATAGTGCGCCTGATTTTTCGATATTCCGAATTTTTGCATTTCGCGATAATTAGCTGTTATATCATTCAACAGCGAATCTTTCGTCACAAGCAGACTGTCCCGCTTTTGCCAATCGCAGTAAAGAAGGTGTTTGTTGGAATGTGCGCCGAGATAGTGGCCATCTTTTTTAAGAGAAGTGATCAGAATTTTAAAAGCAGGGTTACGATAAAAATTCCCGGTAAAGAAAAAAGAGGCTTTGGTGTTTTTTGAATGTAACACTTTAGCGATAAACTCACCTCCATCGGCAAATTCATCACCTGTGAAAACGATTGACATTTTTTTGGAGAGCGTATCACCCCTTGTAATTCCACCATGGTCATATGTAAAATGGCGGAGGCTGTTTTGACTGGCGTTACCGGCTACCGTTTTTTTTTAAATGTGGATTTTTCTTTTGCTTCCTTTGCAGCCAGTAAATAAATCAGGGTAGCCGTGCCGTCCATAGTAGGCTCATTGGTGCTGAAATCCCCGGCGTCATCATGATACACTGCCAGGTCACTTTGAAAAGGCGCATACTCATCTGGGTTATACAATGTAATGCCCAGCAGGTTATTGAAAATAGCTCCTTTTACCGGGCCATCCACCAGTCCCCCGTTAATAGGATAGTTGCCGATTTTTAAAAAAGAGGCATGTGGGTCTACCGGTGTATCTCCCCGCGATGGCAAGCCGTATACCATGCTGGTGCCCCAGGGGTTGCATCCAAAAAGCCAGTCGAAGTTTGCCTGTTCAAACTCCGCATATGTTTCATCTCCACTGAGTTGCCTGTACCAGTAACATTGTATGGCAAAAGCGGCAGTGAAATTATTGCTGCACCAGATAAAGGGAACGCCACGGTAAAAAGCATTGTGCTGTGCTCTGCTCCAGATCGTTTCAATGCCTTGTTTGTAATAGTTGATAACGGTTTGCCTTTTATTGCCATCCAGTTTCTTTGCCAACTCATAATGCCCTGCATTGATGAATGGATACCATTGGTAATGCGCTGCCGTATCGTCGATAAACCATCGCGTTACCGGTTCCTTTTGAGCCAGGTCAAAAGCATAATTCAGCTTATCATTTCCTTTCAGCACCGCAGCGGCCAACTCCATGTCGTCCATCCAGTTTTCTTCGCCGTATATATAAGGCGCTTTAACAGAAGCGGTTTGTGTGTAACCCACTTTTTTTAAACCATAAGCGAAAGCCGACAATGCTTTTTGCGACAGCAACTCAGCAAATGTTGCATCCTTTTGGTGGTATACTTGAGCACCTAAAGAAAAGGCGCTGCTAAACTTACCTGCAATAGAAGATGTGCCCTTGGTGGTGTTCATATATTTTCCCCTGATCTGTGGTTCACCGCTCACAAAATATACGGGACGCTCAAATCCTTTTCCATAGGCCTTTTCATGCTGCGGCAATCTAAAGCCCATGTGGTCCCTGTCGTCGCCTACCTGGTTAAACATCCAGTCATCTCGAGGGTGCATTTTCAATAACCACTCTAAGCCCCAGCGGGCTTCGTCCAGCACATCGGGTGCCTGATTAGAACCCCGCAATCCGTTGGACTGGTATTCGTCGCCAAATACCCCGGGGAAATCGCGGTACGCCGCCAATAGCTGGAACACAGCATTGGCAGAAGTAGAACTATACTGCAGGTAATCGGTAGCATCGTGCCAGCCACCGCTTACATCAATAAACGTACTATCGGGCATAGGACCATATAGCGTGTAGCCGTCGCTGGTATGACAACTGTCTTTTAAAGCAGGATTGTATTTGCTGCGTTGCTGCCGCATATACCGCAGGCAAAAATCAGCGCTTCCCTTATATACATCTTCTCCAATTTCAAATTCAGGAGAAACGGCAACGCCTGCCTGCAGGTAATATTTCCCTGGTTTATTATATTTCGAAAAACGGATGCGTGCAGTTTGCTTAAAGGGGCCATATGCTCCAAAAGCTTCGCCGATCTTTCCTGAGGCTACTTCTTTTTTTGTAACAGCATCAACCAGTTTCCACGACGCTGGCACTTCGGACAACTTACTGCACCATACAGCAACCTTATTGCCGGCTGGTTTATAACCGAGTTGGTTAATCCTTATCCAGCTTTCCTGGGCGTGAGAAAACTTTAAAAGAAGCAGCATCCATATAACTAATGTAATTTTTCTTGATCCTTTCATACACTTTATAGTTCTATTTTAAAGACCGCATTCCATCAATCACACATCAGCAATCAAAAATCAGAAATTCACTCATACCCCATCTTCAGGTGTTTTAAATCGGGTTGATGTTTTCGTTTCCGGTTCAGTTCATATTCATAAATAATATTTCCAACCTCCTTGAAAAATGGATAACCTGTTTCTTCATACTCGTACTTATCGTCGTTCAATATCCCATCTTTGTTTACATATATGGTGCCACTCAACATAAACTCTACCTTATTTTTAAAATCAACAACATAGGCTATGTCTGTAAGGAACCCATAGCTCCAGCCTGTTTTATTAAACACCCTTATATATTCAGGCAATTTGGTTTTGCCGGATTTGAACAGGAAAAACTTCGTGTAGCTATCAAAATATTCGGTAGTATCGTATGCCGGGTATTTGCTTTCGCGTGGCAGCTCACTCATATACTGGTAAAGAAACCTATAATCTTCCTGCGACAGATCAAATCTTTTTTGCGCTGGCGTTTGATCGGGAAATAATACTGATTGCAGCATTTGTTGCAGATCCTCCAATGGAGCATTGTTGTGCGTTGTAAAATCCATGGGCGCCTGTATAAGGCTGTCGTCGCGGTTATAGTGTGCGTTACCAATCAAAGTTTTTTTACTGAAATCAAATTGCAGGTTGCTGGTGGCAGCAGGTTGGGCGTATAATAACTTTCCATCCGGGTCTATAAACCTTATTGGATTGGTATGCCTGTTTTCTTCTTCGGTTGCCCTTACGAACCGCCGGGTAATGCGAAAGTTTTTGTACCCCATTTGCCACAGCCGTTCGTTGATCGTTTGCTGGCCGATAAACTCATACAACCTGTTGTATGCGTCATTATCGCTCACCAAAAAAATCTTTTTGATATAGTGGGCTACTGAGGGCATTCCATTTTCAGCGCTGCTGTCGGCATGCACAGTTGTTTGCGAACTGAAAGCGCTATCAGTAAGCATGGAGGTAAATTTGTTTACACCCTGCTTGTTTAGCCGGTTTAATTTTTCAAGCGCCAGAAAAGCCAAAGGCATTTTTACGGTGGAGGCCGGATTAAAATGCAAATTGTTGTTTACATTAAGATAATAGTGCCGGAAGGAGGGAATGTTATTTTTATCACGATCAATGCGCGTATAAATCAACTGGTACCGGAAAGTGTCTGGCTCGTTTAATATTGCTTTCAACTGTGCAGATGCGTTTGTTTGAAGGAGGCGCTTCAGCCAGTTATCTGTTTTTACCTGTCCGCTCATAATGGAATGTATACATAAGAAGGCAAAACAACAAAGCCCTGTTTTCATCTGCAAAAGATACGAAAGCATTGCAAAAATCAGGCGGTTTAAATTTTACTATTTGCCGACATTTGCCACCACGTTCGTGCGTAGCTTTGCATCTTCAAAAAAATAGCAGGTAGCCATTATAGTTGTCTGCTGTAACGGTTTAGTATGAACACACAAACAAGTCAATCATTATTTGCCAGGGCACAGCAGTCCATTCCAGGCGGTGTTAACAGTCCAGTAAGAGCTTTTAAAAGCGTAGGAGGCAATCCTTTGTTTATTTCACGGGCCAAAGGCGCATATCTTTATGATGCCGACGGTAACCAGTACATTGATTTCATTAACTCCTGGGGGCCGATGATTTTAGGACATGCTTATGAACCGGTGGTAAAAGCCATACAGGAAAAAGCAGCGCTTTCCACATCGTTTGGCGCACCTACTCAACTGGAAGTTGAAATAGCGGAATTGATCAAAGAAATGGTGCCGAATGTAGATCTCATTCGCATGGTAAACAGCGGTACCGAGGCTTGCATGAGCGCTATAAGGCTGGCGAGAGGATATACCGGGAAAAATAAATTCATCAAATTTGAAGGATGCTATCACGGTCATGCCGATTGTTTTCTTGTAAAAGCCGGAAGCGGGGTAGCCACTTTTAATATTCAAACTGTACCGGGAGTAACATCCGGCGTTGCAAGCGATACGCTTACCTGTGCCTATAACGATTTAGCTGCGGTTGAGCAACTGGTTGCAACCCATAAAAATGAGATTGCAGCCATTATAATTGAACCCATAGCTGGTAATATGGGCTGTATTTTGCCCGAAAAACAATACCTGGAAGGGTTGAGGAAAATATGCACCCGCGAAAACATGCTGCTGATTTTTGATGAGGTAATGACGGGTTTCAGACTCGCGCCGGGTGGCGCACAGGAAAGGTTGAATATTGACGCGGACATTGTAACCTACGGCAAAATAATTGGCGCAGGCATGCCCGTTGGCGCTTTTGCTGCCCGTAAAGAAATTATGCAGCACATTGCCCCGTTGGGCAGCGTGTACCAGGCAGGTACCTTAAGCGGCAACCCCCTGGCCATGGTGGCTGGGTATACGCTACTGGAAATACTTAAAAATAATCGCCAGGTTTACAGTGAGCTGGAAGATAAGGGAATATATCTTGAAAACGGCCTGAGGGAAGCATTCAAAAACAAACCCTATCCCTATGTTATTAACAGGATCGGCAGCATGATCAGCGTACATTTCAGCAACCACCCGGTAAAGGATTTTGCAACAGCCGCTGCGGCCGATATAGCGCTGTTCAACAAATTCTTCCATCATATGTTAAATTCCGGTGTATATTTGCCACCATCAGCATTTGAAACATGGTTTATTAGTAACGCCATTTCCTATCAAGACCTGGATCGTACCATAGAGGCCGCGTCCCGTTTTTGATCCATCATATCAGTAAAGGTCACCATAAAGTGACCTTTTACTATTTAAAAAGAAGCATCGTATTATGACAATGAAGCCGGCAAAACGCGGAGTAATTTTAATGAACCTGGGTTCTCCAGACTCAACCGAGGTGAAGGATGTTAGGAAATATTTGATGCAATTCCTGATGGATAAAAGGGTAATTGACAAGCCTTACCTGCTTCGCCTGCCGCTGGTTGGCGGCATTATTGTTCCATTCCGTGCTCCTAAATCAGCAGAAGCTTATAAAGAAATATGGACGAAAGAAGGCTCGCCTTTGGTAGTGCTTACAAAGCAATTGCAAAATGCCGTGCAGCAGCAGGTAAGCGATCCGGTAGAAATTGCGATGCGTTACGGAAATCCCACGGTTAAAAATGCCTTCGATAATTTGATGAAAAAGGTGAGTGAATTGGAAGAAGTGCTGGCTGTGCCATTGTATCCGCACTATGCAATGTCGTCATTCGAAACAGCAGTGGAGCATGCAAAAGAAGTACATCGGAAAGGTAAATACCCCTTTAAGCTGAAATTTGTAAAGGCGTTTTTTAATGACCCCGGGTATATAAATGCATTGGCAGATCGAATGAAACCCTACCTGGAACAGGACTACGATCATATTTTATTCAGTTACCACGGTGTGCCAGCAAGACATATTCTGAAATCGGACATTACGGGTAATCATTGCCTGCGTTCGGCAGACTGTTGTCAGACGGCATCTCCTGCGCACGCATTCTGCTATCGTCATCAGTGTTTTGAAACTACAAGACTGATTACAGAAAAACTCGCCATTCCTGCCAGCAAGTATAGTATTTCATTTCAATCACGGCTGGGTAAAGGATGGCTGGAGCCGTTTACAGACATCAGGCTGGAGCAAATGCCGAAGGAAGGCATTAAAAAGCTTTTGATTTTATGCCCGGCCTTTGTAAGCGATTGCCTGGAAACACTGGAAGAAATTGCCATGCGTGGAAAAGAAACCTTTATGGAAGCGGGGGGCGAATCGTATACGTTTATTCCGTGCATTAATACAAATGCTGTATGGGTAAAAACGCTTGCCAGTTGGATTGAAGATTATAATGCCGGCGAAACCAACATGCTCTTAAAGTAGAAATAAATAACAAGAACCAAAAATAAAAGCAAACAGGTTATTATATCACAATCTGAATGCTTCAATGATAGCTGGAAGCCGATGGCTGATGGCTGACTAACACCTTGATTGCTATGGAAGGACTGGTGTATAAATCTACGGGAAGCTGGTATGTTGTAAAAACAGCCGCGGGCGAAATATACAATGCACGCATAAAAGGCAAGTTTAAAATAGACACTGATATTACTTCTACCAATCCTGTAACGGTAGGCGATATTATTTCCTTTGAACCCGAAGCAGATTCCGCCAATACTGCTATCATCACCGAAATCCATGAACGAAGCAATTACATTAACCGGCAATCTCCTTCGCACAAACATCTGCATCATATTATCGCAGCCAACATCGACCAGATATTGCTGCTGTGTACATTAAAGGAACCCCGGACATCGCAAGGTTTTATAGACCGCTTTTTAATTACAGCCGAAGCCTATCATATTCCCGCAGTTTTGTTGTTCAATAAATCTGATTTGTATCGGAAAAAAGAAATGGACAAGTATGAGCAATGGAAGGAAATGTATGAAGCTATTGGTTATAAAGTATTATTGATGAGCATTGTGAATAATGAAAACATAGAGGGCGTTGCGGAGCTTATCAGTAATAAAACTTCTCTTATCAGCGGACATTCGGGCGTAGGAAAATCTTCATTTATCAATAAGCTGATACCTTCTTTTTCGCTTAAAACGCAAGAGGTGAGCGGCTGGAGCGGTAAGGGACTGCATACTACCACCTTTGCCGAAATGCACGACCTGCCAGGCGGAGGAAGAATTATTGACACTCCCGGCATCAGGGAGTTTGGGTTAGTAGACATTACCAAGCAGGAGTTATCGCACTATTTTCCTGAAATGAGAGCGTTGTTGCTGCAATGCCAGTTTAACAACTGCTTACATACCAGCGAACCTGGTTGTGCAGTAAAAGAAGCAGTGGCTAACGGTGAGATACACGAAGACCGTTATGTAAGCTATTACAATATACTCGAGTCGATAGAGGAGAAAAGCTATTGAAAACTTGCTGCAGCAGATTCGCAGGTTTCCACAAAAAGTTAATCAACTTCTTATTTTTTACTGCAGGTTTTGAAGCATCGCTGCGAGCTCTTTTACAGCATCGTTGTGCTTTAGCGCAGCGTCTTTATTACTTACCGAAAAAATGGAAACGCCATCGTAAATATTATAATGGAGCGTAAGCTTATGTCCTTTAAAATTAAAATCCCAGTAGGAGGTATTGAGATCATCGATCTTATTAGTGAAGTTTACCTGCAGCTTAGCTGACAGCAAACCGGCAACACCATAAAATTTATCAAAACCGCAGCTTTCATCAATCACGGCTTCTACGCGCCCATAATCATTACGAAGGGTAAGGTTCATAATAGGTACTATTTAACGGTTAAACTAATTTTTAAACGACCTGGCTTTGGGTGCTTTCTCTCCGCTGAGAATGCGTTCCGCACCCACGCTTCTTCCATCGGCCGGGCAACCGTATTTGGGAGAGCATCCGTATATATACGACATGAACATGAGGCTACATGCTGCATAAAGTATCCATTTTTTCATAGTATTATACCTTCGCTTTTGTTCGGGTTGAGATTATTATACCGTTATCAAAACGATTCAATATGATTTTTGGTATATATAACATCCAAAAGCTACCGGCATATTTATTGTACCTGTGTATCTTTATTTTTTAAAACAGGTTCCATACCTGTATACATAACCAATCATTCTATTGTATGTTACTGGCTACAGACCTGGATGGCACTTTTTTGGCGGGAGATATAAACCACAGGCAAAAGCTCTATTCCATCATACATCAGCAACCTTCTATACAGTTGGTGTTTGTAACCGGAAGGGGTATTGAAAGCATCCTCCCGCTGTTTGAGCATGAACTGCCTGTGCCAAAACCCGATTTTATTATATGCGATGTAGGAGCCACTATACTAAAAGGAGATACATTGCAACCAGTGGAAGAACTACAGTCGCGTATTGATATTGCCTGGATTGGCAGGGATGCCGTACTGAAAGCAGTGGCGGGCATGGAAGGGCTGGAAGCGCAACAGGTACCCCAGCAACGGCGGTGCTCCTTCTTTTTTAATGAGAACGCTGATATTGAAAAACTGAAACAGGTAATTAATGGACTTAACTGCGAATTGATTATTTCTGCACGAAAATTTGCAGATGTTTTACCCAAAGGCGTTAATAAAGGCTCCAGCTTAAACGCACTGGTAAACTATCTCGGTTACTCAGATGAGGAGGTACTAACGGCAGGAGATACGTTCAATGATTTATCGCTTTTTGATTCAGGATATAAAGGAGTTGTGGTGGGAAATGCCGAAGAAGGTTTGCTGGATGCCACAGCGGGTAAGGATTATATTTACCAGGCAAAAAATGAAGGAACGCAGGGCATACTGGAAGCGATGGAATACTTTCCGGTGTTCAGGAAATGGGTGGTGTAGATGCGGCAAAGCAAAAAGATGCTGGTTCTATACCAATAAGCACTAAAATTTCAAACCATACGCAAAACTGCCGACAGCATAAAGATTTACTCTTCACACCTGCCGGCAGAATATTTTTATTTGTTACAAGAAGCTCTTAAGCCTGTTGCTGAGGCTGCTGCTTGGTATCTTTTTCATTCATACCTTCTTCAATCTCTTTCTTCACATTGCTTTTAGCATCGTTAAATTCACGAATGCCTTTTCCTAATCCACGCATAAATTCGGGAATTTTTCTTCCGCCAAAAAGAATAAGCACAGCAAGAATGATCAAAACCCACTCAGTACCACCAGGCATTGATATCAACAGAGAATTGTAATTTGACAACATCGTACAAAAATTTAAAGATGAGTAAACAAAGGTACAGTTATAATTGTTTTATCAGCCAATTTATAAAATACCTGGCACACTTAACCCTCGTTTAACAACAAACGGAAACCTGAG
>JBQCFW010000174.1:0-5985 GCA_051958655.1 Agriterribacter sp.
CCCAGACCGAAATGCAGCGCCGGTTCCACGCTGCTCATAAATCCCCGCGATGGTTGCAGTTGCCTGTACTGTATTTTTTCGTTTGTAAACAAAAAAGCTTTCACCCCAATACCAGCGCTATTCTTTGCCGGTCCTTTAAAAGAAAGCGTGAGATGATGGACAGCATGGTTCCATTGTTTGGTATTATTACTGTATATACCGGCTGATTCGTTGATGTTATTCGTCACAAGGTCCAGGTCGCCATCGCCATCCAGGTCGGCATAAGCAGCGCCCTGCGAAAGATTCACCTCGCCAAACCCCCAGGCTTTTGAACTGTCGCCAAATATTAAATCAGGCTGTCCTTTGAACATGTAATTGTGCCAGGCTCCGGGCGGCTGGTGCTCCAGTATTTCCCTGTCGTGCGCTCTTAAATTTTCTTTGGTGTGATCCTGCGGCAGTGCAGAAATAAATTTTACAAAGTCAAGATCGTTGGGCCGGTTCTTTACACCGTTGGTTACAAAAATGTCTTGTTGGCCGTCCAGGTCATAATCGGCTATAAGCGTGCTCCAGCTCCAGTCTGTTGCCGCCACGCCGCTGTACAATGCAATGTCTGAAAATTTTTTCCCCTGCCCGGTATTCAACTGCAAACAGTTGCGGCTGTATTGATGATGATAGCCGAAGCTTCGCTGGTAGAGATAGGTGTCGAGCGGATCATCGCCGAGAGAGGACTTTAAAACGGTTTCGTCTTCGGGCAGCATGTCAAGCGTCATAATATCTGCCCATCCGTCGTTGTTAATATCGGCAGCATCGTTCCCCATCGAAAATCTTGACTCGTGCCCGAATACTTCCGTATTCATCTCCTTAAAGCTGCCATCTCCCTGGTTGATGTAATAGTAGTCATTCTCGTGAAAGTCGTTGCCCACATATATGTCGTCGTAGCCGTCGTGGTTAAAATCTGTTACTGCCACTCCCAGTCCGTATCCCAATGCACTGCTGATGATGCCAGCTTCTTTGGTAACATTGGTAAAATGATCGCCTTCGTTCCTGAACAGCTTGCCGCCACTTGCCTCGCTGTATTTGTTGCGGATGGTAGAAGGTCCGTATGCATCGGGCTGGTGAGTAGAATGCTGCAATTGAAAAAGATCGAGATCGCCATCGCGATCGTAATCAAAAAAAACGGCATTGGTATTGTATCCTCCCAGTGCAATGCCCCATTGAGCAGCTCTTTCCGTAAAAGTGTTATTGCGGTTGTTGATGAATAGCTGGTTGCGGGAGTTGGGAAAGTAAGTACGTGAAATGCCATTTTTAAGATGCGGGCTATGATGTGATACGGTAGATACATAAATATCCAGGTAGCCGTCTCCGTTAACGTCTGCCATTACAACACCGGTAGTCCAGTCTGCCTTTCCGGCAACGCCAGCTGTCGCCGTAATGTCTTCAAATTTAAAGCCGCCTTTGTTCAGGTATAATTTGTTTCCGTTTGTGTTCGAAGTAAAATAAATGTCCGGAAGTCCGTCATTGTTAATGTCTCCTGTCGCTACTCCTGCACCGTTGTAATAGTATAAATAATCAATGATGCTTAAGCTGTCGGTATCGATGTTTACATTTTTAAAATTGATGCCGGTTGCCGAAGCCTCTAACTTGGAGAATAAGGTTGGTTGCGGTTTTGAGCAAGAAAGTAACAGGCTTAACAAAGCAAAGCACAGATAGTGGTATACTTTAGTGAAGTTTGATGATATGAGAAAATTATTAAGCACACTCACAAATATGCAGTTAGAATTGGAAAGATAGTGCATTCGATGGGAATATATAAATAGTGTAAATTTTAGAATAGACGCTTCGTGCCTCAGCGTGAGAGGTGGAAGGGTATGGACGCTTTACACCTCAGCGTGACAAGCAAGAGAACACGGGTGAACATTTGCATTACAGCCCAATCTACATCCCAGTGTTTGTCATTCCGACGCAGGAGGAATCTATCTTCGCTTCTATCAGGCAATGTAGCCCTTATCGGTAGACGTTTCGTACCTCAGCGTGACAGGTGGAAGGGTATAGACGCTTCGTACCTCTGCGTGACAAGCAAGAGAATATAGGTGAACATTTGCATCACAGCCCAATCTACATCCCACCGCTTGTCATTCCGACGCAGTCCGCCGGGCCGCCCGAACGGTGTATTGGGTGCGGCCTGCAGTCTGACCGACAAAAGAAAATGCAAAAAGCAAAAGTTGCCAACCTTTCAAAAGCTGGCAACTTTAGAAATCACCTCAGTATCCCGGATTCTGCTCGATTTTAGGGTTTGATAAGATGACCGACGACGGTATAGGCAACAGGTAAGTATGCTTGTCCGGATCGTCGGCTGCTTTGTTAGGTATTGTTCTTGCGTCGAGATATTTTCCAAATCGGATCATATCTTGTCTGCGCACCATTTCCCAGGCCATTTCCCGGGCACGTTCTGCATACAGGTTATTGAGCGTAAGGTCTCCCGCTTCCCAATCGTAGCTTGTGTTTCCTGAATAGGCGCGACGGCGAACCATATTCACACTTTCTAACGCCTCATCCAAATCTACACCTGCGCGCAATTGTGCTTCTGCTTTCATCAATAAAATATCAGCAAGTCGAAACAGTGGAACATCGTTGCTGATATTATCTCCCACATTTCCCTTAGGGTCGGGCCAGTACTTTATATTTCTCAATCCCGCCAGCCGGAAATAAGGAGCGGGGTTCGACACGAGGTACATTGTGTCGAAATAAGAAAGGGGCAATTGCGACTGGTCATCGTAAATCATTAAAGCGCCGGGCACGCCCGCATTGCCTAACCCAACGGGGTCGGTATTGCTGCTCTTATGCAAAATGTTTTGATGAGGCGGATACGTAACGCCCTTTACATATTGCTGTCCCCTCAGGAACTGGCCGGTACGTTGGTCGTTAAAACTTTTGTATACGTTGGTATTGCCGTTTATAACTTTGGTTTCGTATACTGCAGTAGTATCGTAAAAATCATAAAAAGGCTTGGTGGTCGACATACCGTTGTTGCCCATTCCTGCCTGGCTAAAAGTATAAAAGGCATTGTTTGCCATAATGGAAGACACGTTGATATAGTTTCCTCCGCCGGCAGGTACCACGCCTGCTTTAAAAGGAACCACAAAAATATTTTCCGTGGAGGCTTCCTGAACAGCGCCGTCTTTAAAATTATCAAAATAAAGCGGCATCAGCGAATAGCCACTTGCTTCTATCGCCTCGCACGCTGCAATACATTCTGCCCATTTTGAAATACCGGTATACACTTCGGCATTCAAATACAGCTTTGCGAGTATGCAACGGGCAAAATCCTGGTTTACTTTTCCATAAGTAGTCATATCGTGCGTGGGCGTGAGTAAGGGCAACGATTCTGTAAGTACTGCTACCAGTGAATCAAATACCTGCGTTCTCGGTAGTGTAACCACGGTATTAGGATCTTGCTTAAAATCGGTTACGTAAGGGATATTACCAAAGAGATCTAAAGCCTGGTAATAGAAATAAGACCTTAATGTTTTCATTTCGGCCAAATCGCTTGCCAGTGTGGGCGGAGCGGGGTTGATGTTAGACAGCGCGTAGATCACATAATTGCACTTACCCACGCCGTTGTACAAATCGCCCCATGCCCAGCTTACCGTGCCTCCGTCGGGCGTTTCTATATGATGCCAGATGTTCGTCCACATACCACCATCACCCCAGTCGCCACCGCGTGTAGGCGTGATCATTTCGTCCGACGATATTTCCTGTTCCCAATACACGCCGGAGTTACCGCCCATGCCCTGCAATACCGCATAGGCCGGAATTTTACCGGCTGCGATCTGTGCGGGTGTCTGCCAGAAATTTTCACTGAGGATGGGGCTGTATACTTTTGCATCGAGCTTGGTACAACGCAAACCTGAAAACGCCAGGCCCGCTACTACTAAAGCTGTTATCGTAAATCTGAATTTTTTCATGCTTGTATAGTTTACAAAAAATATTAAATGCATCACCGGATTCTTATTTGAACCCGACGTTTACACCAAATGTTATTGAGCGGGATTTGGGATAAAAGCCACCACCGCCGTTATAGGTTAAATCGATAAAAGCCGGTGTTGCCTCATTGTTAACCGAAGCAATTTCCGGATCGAGCCCCTTGTATTTTGTAATTACAAAGAGATTGTTGCCAGATACGTACAAGCGCATATTCTCAATTCCTTTTATTTTAGGAAGGTTATAAGAAAGCGTAAGGCTTTCAAGCCGCATATAAGAAGCATTTTCGAGCCAGTAATCAGAAGGAGTGGGATTGTCTCTCAATCCGCTGGTTACTGCTTCCTTCAATGTATTTACCGATGGCAGGTTGTTATAGTTGGCAAGGTTGAGGTTGGTGTTGTTGAATATTTTAGCGCCCGAAACACCGCGGAGGAATACATTCAACGACCAGTTTTTATACGACAGGTTGGTGCTTAAACCATACGTAAACTTCGGGTAGGGATTGATGTAACGATTTTCTGCTTCCAGATAATTGGTAGTGGTTTGATGATCGGCTGTTTCGAACAGCGATAATCCATCGTCGGTTTTTCCTACATAATGCGGCAGGTAAAAAGTATAGGGTGCTTTGCCCACCACCAGGTAGGTAATGGGGTTTGAGCTTAACCCGCGGCCACTCGCTGAACCTACGGCAATATTGTTGGTAGCCAGTTCCTGGCCGTTCCATGTGCCGGAAAGACTGGTTACCCTGGTATGAATGGTGGTGATTTGTCCGCCGAGCGACCAAATCAGGTCCTTTGAACGAACAATTTCACCATTAAGCTGTATTTCAATTCCTTTATTGGTAAGGCTGCCCACATTGGCCAACACCCTGGGCACAAAGTTGGGTGGTACCGGTACCGCATAGTCGTACAACAGGTTTTTGGTTTTATCGTTAAATGCGCTGACGGAACCTGTTATGCGGCTGTTCAATACTGCAAACTCCAGTCCTATATTTTTACCGTGCCTTTCTTCCCAAACCAGGTCAGGATTTGGATTTTGATTGGGGGCAAAGCCAACAGGGTAGGGGTTGGTTGGATTGTTAGGATCGTAAGCTACGCCCGCCCTGTCTAACGTTGCAATGGTGTTGTAGGCGCTTATAGCATCCTGGTTGCCCACTACGCCATACCCTGCATTGATCTTCAGTTCGTCTAGCCACGCTACATTTTTGAGGAACGATTCGTTCTTCACACGCCAGGCTGCAGAAACGGAAGGAAAATTAGCCCACCTGTTATTGATCCCAAACTTGGAGGAACCATCGCGCCGGATGCTTGCCGTGATATAATAACGGGAATCGAAATTGTATGACAATCTGGCGAGAAACGAAATGATCTTGAATTCCTCCTTATAGGAGTTAATAATGTTGAGGCTTGAATTGCCATATTGCAACGAATTGGTTGTATTTCCATCCACCAGAAAATCTTTTCCCGATGCGCTATAAGAGTTATACGTATAATAATTGTATTCGTATACGCCCGTAGCCCCGATACTATGCTTGCCTAGTTCTTTCAGATAGTTGAGATGAATATCTCCTTTTTTAGAGTCGCGGTTAGAAGTGGATTTGGTAGCGCTGTTAAGGTTGTTCCATCCCGGAATAACAGGCAGGTAATAATCGCCCTGCGTGTTAAACTTGGTGATGGAGCCGGTAACGCCCGCAGTTAAATCGTTGATCAGTTTATAATTCACTGTTCCGTATAATTGCGTTAATTGTTCCTTTGCCTTATTGGTTACCATGTTTTGTATCAACACCGGGCTCTGATAGTTGTATTGATAAACAGGATTGTCGAGCCCGTCGGCAGTTTTAAGCCGGATATAAGGTGGCATTACATAGGCCCAGTTAAAGATGTTGCGGTTTACCAGGTCGCGGTCGGTATGCGTGTTTACAACGCCTACCTGTATGTCCAGCTTGTCGTTTAATGCTTTTTGTTGAGCATTAAAACGCAGCCCTACTTGTTCCTTATTGGTGTTGATAACAATACCCTCCTGGTT
>JBQCFW010000175.1:0-59815 GCA_051958655.1 Agriterribacter sp.
AAGATATTGTTGGTTACTACTCAGGTTGTAGAGGCAGGAGTTGACATTGATATGGATTTAGGCTTCAAAGATCGGTCAATGGTTGATAGCGAAGAGCAGTTAGCGGGAAGAATTAACAGGAATGTGAATAAGAGGGATTGCATATTGTTTCTCTTCAACTACAATAAAGAGAATATCATTTACGGACAAGACCTGCGATACCAGGAAACTAAAAAGATAAAACCCGAAGATTATAAGCAAATCTTGCAACAAAAGGACTTTGATTTTTTATATAACAGCATTTTTTGCAAAATCGATTATTGGGCTATGTCTGATAAGATAAGTAATCACAATCATAATAAACAATTAAAATGTTACATCCCTAAAATCCAGTCGTTAAAATTTGCATCTGTTCATTATGAGTTTAAACTTATTGAACGGGAGAATATCTCCTGTTTTATTCCGGTAGAAGTTCCCGTAACAGTTGAGGGGATAAACAATAAGCTAAAAGACGATGTTTTCCTTAAAAATGAAATAGATTTTTTAGAGTTGCATGGAATAGTACCAACTGAGAATAATATGATTAGAGGTACAGAGGTTTTTGATTTATACATTTCCTTTATTCAAAATAAAAGGGACTTTACGGAGCAAAAAATCGGCAATAAGATGTTACAGGGTATTTTGTCTAAATTCATCATTTCATTGTTTGGTAATAAGAATGTGGAAACTCAAATCACGCTCTATTCAGATGAAGAAAAAAGTAAGTATGGATACAAATACGTGGAGCGCTGGAAAGATTTTTACGATATAAGGCTTGGGATGGATGCCGAGAGATTTAGCAGTAACGAAACCCAGTTTCTATGACCATCAACGCCACCCTCATCAACCTTTACCATGTGTGCAAGCGGGAAATGTGGCTGCATGCCAACGGCATTCGCATGGAGCATACCAGCGACACCGTGTACGATGGCAAACTGCTGCACGAAACCAGCTATCCGCAACGGAACGAGAAGCATGCAGAAATGAGCATTGAAGCCAGTTTCAACAAAATGGGTTTATTTGGCAAAATAGATCATTATGACGCGAGGCAGAAAATCATCCACGAAACCAAACGCAGCGACAAGGTAGAAAAGGCACATGAATGGCAGGTGAAGTTTTACTTATGGCTGCTTAAGCTCAACGGCATCGAAGAAGCAACGGCGGTATTGGAATATCCGCTGCTGCGGCATACCGATCATTTACAACTGTTGGAAAGCGACATTGCCTACCTGCAACACCTGATAAACGAGATTATGGTTTTGCAAACATCGGAGCAATGTCCACCGGTTATCAATGCCAAAATCTGTAAAAGCTGTAGCTACTACGAGCTGTGCTATATAGAGGAAGAATAGATTTGTGTGTTGAGACGCAATTTTTGCTTACTAACCAGTATGTAAAAAGCTAATTCAGACAAATGAAAAAGTCCTACTACCTTTTCAATCCCGGGCGCATGAGCCGTAAAGACAACACACTGAAATTTGTGCCTGTGGAAGAGGATGGCACGGAAGCCGCCCCGAAATATATACCAATAGAAACGGTAGACAACCTGTATTGCTTTGGCAGCCTGGATGGCAACAGCGCCCTCTACAACTTTTTAGGACAACAACAGGTAAGCGTTCATTTTTTCGACTACTACGAACATTACACCGGCAGTTTCATGCCTAAGGATTATCTGCTGAGCGGCAAAGTATTGATTGCGCAAACCAACGTGTACAGCAAACCTCAAAAGCGCCTGGCGCTGGCACAAAAATTTATAGAAGGTGCGGCGTTTAATATGCTTAAAAATCTCCGGTATTACAACAACCGCGAGAAAGATACTACCATACAAATAGAGCGCATAGAAGCGTTGATGCTGCAGATACCGGATGCAACAGATATTGAAATGCTGATGGGGCTGGAAGGTAATATACGCCTTGCTTATTATGAAGCGTTCGACACCATTATTGCAGGGTTTGAAATGGGAAACCGCAGCAAACAGCCACCGTCGAACGAGGTAAATGCCATGATATCGTTCGTAAACATGATGTGTTATACGCTTTGCCTCGACCAGATCTATCATACACAGCTAAACCCAACCATTAGTTTTTTGCATCAGCCCGGTTTCAGGCGGTATTCGCTGGCATTGGATCTTGCTGAAGTATTCAAACCTATATTGGCAGACCGGCTTATTTTTATGCTGCTCAACAAAAAAGTAATTACACGGTCCGACTTTGACCCGCAGGTAAATTGCTGCCTGCTCAAAGACAGTGGTCGCAAAAAAGTAGTAAAAGCATGGGATGAGCGACTGAACGAAACGATCAGGCACCGGGCGTTGGGTCGTAATGTAAGCTACCGGCACCTGGTAAAGCTGGAATGCTACAAGCTGGTTAAACATGTATTGGGGATGGAAGACTATAAACCTTTCAAAACCTGGTGGTAGTATGTATGTGATATTGGTATATGATATCGAAGAAAAGCGGGTTGCTAAGATGCTCAAGCTTTGCCGGCAATATCTTAACTGGATCCAGAACAGCGTGTTTGAAGGCGAATTAACGGAAGTAAAGCTCAGGGAACTGTTGTTAAAGGCAAAGGAGATAATAGACAGGGAAAATGACAGCATTATTGTATTCAGCAGCCGGCAGCAGAAATGGCTCGACAAGCAGGTGGTGGGAAAGGAAAAAAATGAGCTGGACAACATACTGTAGTGGTCGATCGGAGGCGGAAACAGCCCGTCCAAAGTTCTTTGACATCGTGGAAAATAAAAACACGCCGTTTTTACTCTATAATCCCCTGTTGTCGATGCCCGCATTCGATCATACGATTGGGCATCGACAACTTTTTTTCCAAAAACCGGTTATATTCGCCAATCAAAAGCCTTGAAAAACAGGCTTTTTTAGTCGTCGCTGCGACGGCGCTTAATCGCACCAATGTGGAATTGAAATTTAAATATGTAAGTCTGCAAACGCCGGGTAATAACGCTTAATCGCACCAATGTGGAATTGAAATCAAAAAGAAGGGTGAAAAACTTTCCAACGCAATGAAGCGCTTAATCGCACCAATGTGGAATTGAAATTGTGGCAGTAAGGCAATGAAAGGCAGATTGTTTCACGCTTAATCGCACCAATGTGGAATTGAAATGCTACTGTAAACTTGTTTATTTTAAATGGCCCAATTCCGCTTAATCGCACCAATGTGGAATTGAAATTTGTCACGCAGCTTTACAATCTGCACCTGCTTTTCGCGCTTAATCGCACCAATGTGGAATTGAAATATTGTTGATAAGCCTCATTTTGAAAAAACATTCGGACGCTTAATCGCACCAATGTGGAATTGAAATTAGTGATGCGCGCCTGTTCTGTAAATCCTTTGGCACGCTTAATCGCACCAATGTGGAATTGAAATAGTCTACGGGCGGCGTCATAGGGGACACCATTACCCGCTTAATCGCACCAATGTGGAATTGAAATTCGCTTCTATCATGTCGCGCCTGTTAACCTGATTTACGCTTAATCGCACCAATGTGGAATTGAAATTACCTCTTGACGCCAATGGTCGGATAGGGTATGACCGCTTAATCGCACCAATGTGGAATTGAAATTATACTTAATACCCAGATAGTCGGATACCTGGCGCAGCGCTTAATCGCACCAATGTGGAATTGAAATGGCATGTAAATGTAGTGAGGATATTTTACGGCTGTTTCGCTTAATCGCACCAATGTGGAATTGAAATCAGGTTGGGCAATGGGTTTGCCTTTGGATGTGAGACGCTTAATCGCACCAATGTGGAATTGAAATAATATTAAAGAAGAAACGAATAAAATTTTTACTACGCTTAATCGCACCAATGTGGAATTGAAATATGCTAGACGATGCGGTAAGGTACATTGCAACACCGCGCTTAATCGCACCAATGTGGAATTGAAATTTCGCTTTTACCAGCACAGCAGAAAGCAAAGAGCCGCGCTTAATCGCACCAATGTGGAATTGAAATTTGTATATAAACTGATATGCGGCAAACGGCAATGCACGCTTAATCGCACCAATGTGGAATTGAAATAGTACTGGAATCGTTAGGATCTGGAATCGGTGGCTACGCTTAATCGCACCAATGTGGAATTGAAATAGACTGACAAAAAGATTCCTTTGACCATGGATGAACGCTTAATCGCACCAATGTGGAATTGAAATATTGAAACAATACCCGTTTTTATTTTTCTTCGCAACGCTTAATCGCACCAATGTGGAATTGAAATTCTGTCTCTACCTCCTGCTGTGTTCTTATACGCTTCGCTTAATCGCACCAATGTGGAATTGAAATGCTTATTTTCCAGTCAATAAATATTGCAGGCAGATCATCTCTTAATTGCACCAATGTGGAATTGAAATATTATACTTATTATAGCGGCAATTGCAGCAGCAGCACTCTTAATTGCACCAATGTGGAATTGAAATCATAGCGAAAGTAATTTTGGTAGTGGGCGGGTAAAACTCTTAATTGCACCAATGTGGAATTGAAATGTATTTGGAGCCTTCACCGAGCATTTCTTCGATTTTCTCTTAATTGCACCAATGTGGAATTGAAATACGGAGACTAACCAAACCTTACCAACCGAAGTAATCGCTTAATCGCACTAATGTGGAATTGAAATATCGAATCCTTTGAACTATACGGTTGTATCAGGTCGCTTAATCGCACCAATGTGGAATTGAAATAGGCTTAAAACGGTAACGAAAATTGCATCCTTGCGATACGCTTAATCGCACCAATGTGGAATTGAAATGTGTAATTCGTTGAAAGATTGCCGCCCTCTTGAGCACACTTAATCGCACCAATGTGGAATTGAACTATAACCCAATCGCCCGGGACTTGTCCGGGCGATTCTCTCTTAATTGCGCCAATGTGGAATTGAAATATTATACCTGCAACTTCAGCGCGGTTGAAAACTTCCGCTTAATCGCACAATGGTTGAATTGAAATATTGTAGAACCATACAGAGTAACGAAATTTGTAGGCGCTTAATCACACAATGATTGAATTGAAATTCCATAAATGTCACTGTGAGGCGTTCGTTCGGATTCCTCTTAACTGCGCAATCCCTGAATCGAAATTGTTTTTCCACAAGCCTAATACACATTCTAACAAACTGATGCAATAAATATAATCAGCTGCGGTTATTTTTATCCTTTTCGAGCTTGCCCGCTTCTATGCCTTCTTTCCATTGTCGTTTTCTTTTTTCATCTTCCTCATGTTGCAGATCTACACGTATATCAGGCTGATCTGCCTTTTCTTCTTCCTCGAGGAAATTAATATGCTTGTCCTGGTTTGCTACAGAAGGTGCATCCAGGTGTGGATCTTTAGGTATTTGCCGTTCCTTTTTCATAATTGTGTTTTGAAGGAATAAATGATTGTATAACCACCACAATTATTATGCGAATGTTTCCCGTAAACTATAATTATATAAAATCAGGCGGAATAACAGCGGTGCCGCGTTACACGATCACCAATACTGAATATGCGTTCGCAGCACTGCAACTAACATGCCATCATCTATATAGAACATTTGTGGTCAATATGAGGCATATGATCCGCGTTGAGCAGAATATTTATTAAACCCATAAATTTATTAATACTCATCTTGCTGTTTGGTACAATGTTTTAATGGTGGAGGTAAAATTTCTTTTCACAAAAAACAAAACTATGAAGACAAGAATCTGTTTGCTGATGATTGCATGTACGCTCGGCTTCGGCACACTTAAAGCACAAATTCAGCAGGGAAATGTAATGGTAGGCGGCAACATTTCAAACATGAGCCTTGGCCTCGACGATGGAGGAGCATTCAGCATGACGCTCAGTCCCAAAGCAGGCTGGTTCATTAAAAACAATCTGGCCCTGGGTGCTTATGTAGATTTTGGACTGATGGCAGCCAAACATGTCCGCCCTTCTATTAACTACGGCGTAGGCGCGTTGGGACGCTATTATCTTAATGATCCCAACATTAACAGCGTGCTTCGTAAAACAAGATTTTTTGGAGAAGCCACTGTAGGTATAGAAGGATACAATCCTTCCGGCGGCGATAATACTAACGGTCTGGGGCTAAGCGCAGGTCCGGGTGTTGCCTATTTTATAACTCCTAATATCGGTTTGGAAGGACTGGTGAAATACAAGGGTATTGTTGGTTTTGGATCAAGTCCTGCTTCCAGCGCACTCACGTTTGGCTTAGGTTTCCAGATCTATCTTTCAAAAGCTAAGGTAGAAAGCGAACTGAGGGAAAGGTAGAGGCAAGAAGGTGTAAGGTGAAGAATACGCCTTACACCTTATACCATACACCTTATACCATACAGCATGCAGCCTGCAATTAACACCGCGTTTTATACTAATGACTTTGCTACACTAAGCGGCAGATCTTTTTTCATCATTATATCGATTTGTTCATCGTTCCCTAATTTGAAAATATGTTTATCGAATGCTACGAACCCGTTCTTTTTATAGAAGCTGATAGCCCTTGGATTTTCCTCCCACACCGCCAACCAAACATACGAGCGCTTCTGATGCAGGGCAATTTCTATAGCTTTTTCGTACAATAGCTGTCCTATTTTCTTACCATGATACTCGCTCTTTACGTATATGCGTTCAATTTCTATGGCGCTGTTATCCTGCATTTCTGTCTGAGCCTTGCCTACATTCAATTTTAAGTAACCAATGCACTGGTCGTTATCCCAGGCTATATAAAATAGCGAATCGGGATTATTCAATTCGTCCTTCACTTTTTCTTCAGAGAAACTTTCATTCAAATATTTCTGCATGTTTTCCCGGCTGTTCCTTGAAGAAAAGGTTTCAAAGAAAGTCTCCTTCCCTATCCGTTGAATAATGACTGCATCATTCGCCAAAGCCTTTGTTATCCTGATACTGTTCATCTGCATAATTTTTTGCAAAGATACGGTTGGAGACACGGTTAGTTGGAGTCTGGTATTACTTCAGGATTAGGATTAACTACATAACTGGAATGAAATAAAAAAGGGTCTCATTTTCATGAAACCCTTTACTGTGTTGCGTGTCCCCGCAGAGACTCGAACTCTGGACCCATTGATTAAGAGTCAATTGCTCTACCAACTGAGCTACGGAGACAGTGGGGTGCAAAAGTACAGGTTTTGTTTTAATCTGTGCATGCAATTTAAAGCTGCCTGTGGCAGTAGCTTTCCCATTGTGCGAAACTGGTTAATTTCAACCTCTGTGTGTTAAACCGCATTCCTTATTTTTGCGCTCCCATGGCTAAAGCAAGTTCCGACACTCCCCTCATGCAGCAACACCGGGCTATCAAACAAAAATACCCCGATGCCATTTTGCTTTTCAGGGTGGGCGACTTCTATGAAACTTTTGGAGAAGATGCGATCATTGCTTCGCAGGTGCTGGGCATTACGCTTACCAAACGCAACAATGGTGCAGCCTCCTCGTCGGAACTGGCGGGTTTTCCGCACCATGCATTGGATACTTACCTGCACAAACTGGTAAAAGCTGGTTACAGGGTAGCCATTTGCGATCAGTTGGAAGATCCCAAGCAGGCTAAGGGAATTGTAAAACGCGGGGTAACGGAAATGGTTACACCGGGCGTGGCTACCAACGACAAGCTGCTGGAACACAACAGCAACAACTTCCTGGCGGGAGTGTACTTTGGAGAAAACATTACAGGCACTGCGTTTCTGGATATTTCGACCGGCGAATTTTTTGTTGCGGAAGGCAGCATGGAATATGCGGATAAATTGCTGCAGGGACTGAAACCGGCAGAGGTGGTTTTTCAGCGCAGTTTTCAAAAGCTGTTCAAAGAAACATTCGGAAATAAATTTTATACCTATACGCTCGAAAGCTGGTTGTTTGAAGAGGGATACGCCACAGAATGTTTACTGAAACATTTCGGTACACACTCTTTGAAAGGCTTTGGAGTGGAGAATATGCCGGCGGGTATTATTGCCGCGGGCGCGGTGCTGCACTATCTTAAAGACACGGAGCACCCCAACCTGCAGCATATTACTTCTGTGCAGCGGATTGATAAAGACGATCACCTGTGGATGGACCGTTTTACCATCCGCAACCTGGAACTGCTGGGCATGGGAGCCGACGCGGGCAATACCCTGCAAAAGGTAATGGACAATACGGTTTCGCCTATGGGTGCCCGTTTGCTAAAGCGGTGGCTGGTGCTGCCCTTAAAGGATAAGACGAGAATAAACGAGCGGCTGAACCTGGTGGAGCACCTTATTAAGGAAGTAGACGACCGCACCAAAATTGCGCATCACATTAAACAATGCGGTGATGTGGAACGGCTGGTGAGTAAAATACCGCTGAAAAAAATAAATCCGCGCGAAATTAAGCAGCTCGCCAAAGGGTTGCAACACATCGACGATATAAAAACGCTGTGTAGCAACAGCAGCAACGATTATTTAAAAAGACTGGCAGATGCGCTGAACCCCTGTCATTATATTTCGGAAAAAATTCACAAAGAGATTGTAGACAACCCGCCGGCACTGGCTAATAAAGGGGGTATGATCTGCAAAGGGGTGCATGCAGAACTGGATGAGCTGAGGAGCATTGCAAACGGGGGTAAGGAATACTTGCTGGAACTGCAGCAAAAAGAAATACAGGCTACCGGCATTTCAACGTTGAAGGTGGCCTTTAACAATGTGTTTGGCTATTACCTGGAAGTAACCAATTCGCACAAAAGCAAAGTGCCCGAATCGTGGATAAGAAAGCAAACGCTGGCCAATGCCGAACGTTATATTACACCGGAGCTGAAACATTACGAAGAAAAAATAACCGGCGCTGAAGACAAAATATTCCAGATAGAGCTGGAACTGTACGACAAGCTGCTGCTGGAACTGCAGGACTATATTGCGCCGATGCAGGTGAATGGAAACATTCTTGCTGTGCTGGACTGTTTAACCTGTTTTGCCAACAATGCATTGCAGTTCAATTATAAAAAACCGCAGTTGCACGATGGACAGGAACTGGAGCTGAAAGACAGCCGTCACCCGGTAATTGAACGCTACCTTCCGGCGGGCGAACGATATGTGGCCAATGATATTACGTTAGACCCTTCGGGACAACAGATCATCATTCTCACCGGTCCTAATATGAGCGGTAAAAGTGCATTGCTGAGGCAAACCGCGCTCATCACTTTAATGGCTCATGTTGGCAGTTTTGTTCCCGCATCGTCGGCATCCATTCCGGTTACCGATAAAATTTTTACCAGGGTAGGCGCTTCCGACAACCTGAGCGGTGGCGAATCTACGTTTATGGTAGAGATGAACGAAACCGCCAGCATCATCAACAATATATCTGCCGGCAGTTTGATACTGCTCGATGAAATTGGCCGTGGCACTTCTACTTACGATGGAATTTCCATTGCGTGGAGCATAGCGGAATTCCTGCACGATTCACCTCATCGTCCCAAAACCTTGTTCGCCACGCACTATCACGAACTGAACGAGTTGGAAAACAAATTGCCACGGGTAAAAAATTATCATGTCACCAATAAAGAAGCAGGCAATAAAATCATTTTCCTGCGCAAGCTGGCTCCGGGTGGCAGCACGCACAGCTTTGGTATTCATGTAGCTAAAATGGCAGGTATGCCGCCTGCACTTATCAACCGGGCCAATGCTGTTTTAAAGCAACTGGAAGAAAAAAATCCCGCCGGAAATAATCCTGTTAACAACGCAGTAAAACAATTGGCCATCCCGCAAATGCAGCTTTCTATTTTTGATGCACACAGCGAAACCTTCGACGAGATCAGGAAATTACTGGAAAATACAGACATCAATCGCCTCACGCCTGTGGAAGCGCTGCTGAAGCTGAATGAAGTAAAAGGCCTGTTGAAGTAGGTATAAGGCCAAAGGTGTAAGGTGTAGGGTTTAAGGCCTTATACCTTACTCCTTGTTCCTTACTCCTTCCACCCCTGCCACTTTCGCTATCTCCTTCTCCATTTCTTCCGAAAATCCCAGCGACACAAACGCTATTTTTCCTTCTTTATCAATCAATACATATGCCGGTACCCCTTCTACTCCGTAATCATTTTTAATTGCGTCGTTACCCAGCAGCATCGGGAAACGAATATTTTTCTTTTCTAACAGGAGCCTGGCCGGAGCTAACTGTTTTTCTTCGCTCATAATGCCATACACCTGCAATCCCTGTGCGTGGTATTTGTCATACAACGCCTGTACCTTTGGCATAGATGCCACACAAGGGCCGCACCATACTTCCCAAAAATCCAGCAACACCGGTTTTCCCTTCAATGCTTTCAGCGCTGTTTGTCCGGCTTTAAACGAAGCGAGTTCAAATAAAGGGGCTTCCTTACCCTGCAGGGCACGGAACTTTTTTCCATAATCCGATGCCTGCTCCTGCTGGTATCCGTCGCCAAACCGTGCGGCCGAAAAATCAAATGCGTGCGCCTCGTCGTTAACCCACATTTCTTTGATCGTATAGTTCAGATCCTGCACTTTGCCCAGTGTTTCCTGGTGACTGCGCATACCCACAGGCAGCATCTTTTTTTTGTCGATTGTAAATATTGTATAACGGTTGGTAACATCATGCTCTTTAATGTCTGGCAAATGTTTGGTGAGGTAGTAAAATTGTCCGTCCTGTTTTAATGTAAAACCCGTATTGCCTGCGGTGTCGAGTCTTACAAAATGAGGCACTACCATTTGCCCGCCTGCACTGCCCAGCAACCCCGGCAGGTAAACCGAGGGATTATAGCTTTTGTTGTTGTGCGATATTTGCATGCCCCGCCCGTCGTAAATCGTTTCAGCATTTACATCATCGCGCTTGCTCCAGAACCAGCAACCAAACACAGTGTCTGAAGGCATGGCTTTCATTTTAACAATGCCGCTGGTAATGCGTACATCGCCGGTTACAAAAGTATCGCTCCGCTGCAGGGTATAAGCAAGCGTTTGAATATGCTGCTGGCTTGCTAACACCTGTTGTATAATTTCATCAGCCGATTGGGATTTAACCGATTGCGCAATGTTGAGTATGATAAAAAGGAAAAGTGTTTTTTTCATATTGAAAACAATTTATAAACGAATGTACGACAATATTCGTATATCTATTTTTAATAGTTTCCTTTATTTTTTTATCTATTTTGATCAATTTTGTGATTTTTTCGGCGAAAAAATTGGGTTGCATATACGTTAATAATATATTCGGTATATGCTTTCCATTGCATAGCCTATGAAGTATATACTATACAAATACAAAGAAAACACTCAGGGAGATCCTTCGCTGGTGTATCTCTGCGGCATCCGCAACAAGGAGCCCCAGTTCAGTCGTTACTGTGTTGATGCAAAGAGATACTCATTGCCATATGCGCTCTATCTTTCCTTCTTTTACAGGCTCACCTGGATCAGCGAAAAATACATTCCTAAAAAAAAATAGTTCTGAGCAGATTGTCTGATGCACACAACTCAATATAATTACCATTGCGTTTCGCCAACGGGTAAAACAACCCAAACGAAATGAACACACTCACTTGCAGGTATACGCGAAGTTTTTCCGTTGGTTTATTTATCTTCAATGTCCATTGCAATTGATTGCTTTATGAACAAATACATTTTTTTAATGGCAGTGCTGTATGCCTTTGCCTGCAACGCACCTGCCCCGCCTAAAGAAATAAAGACCCTCGGATCGGTTGAAAAACTGGATCCCTCATTGGAAACAGTGATAGACCCCGACGTTCAGATAGAAATCGTTTCGGAAGGATATGACTGGACAGAAGGACCTTTATGGGTTGAGCAGGAAAAAATGCTTTTGTTTTCGGACATCCCTCCTAATAAAATTTTCAAGTGGACAGAAGAAAAGGGCGTCGAGCTGTATCTCACTCCATCGGGCTACACGGGTGCAACGCCCCGCACCGGCGAGCCAGGTTCGAATGGTTTGCTTTTAAACAAGAAAGGACAACTGGTACTCTGCCAGCATGGCGACAGGCGCATGGCTGTAATGGATGCCCCTTTAACGGCACCTAAACCGGTTTTTACTTCGCTGGCAAACAATTACCAGGGCAAAAAATTCAATAGTCCTAACGATGCTGTATACCGCAGCAACGGCGACCTGTTTTTTACCGATCCTCCTTACGGGCTGGAAAAAAATGTTGACGATCCCGCAAAGGAAATTCCCTACCAGGGTGTATACAAGGTAAACACTGCGGGCCAGGTGCAGCTACTCACAGACACGATTACACGTCCCAATGGAATTGCATTGATCAATAACGAAAAAACATTACTGGTTGCTAACTCCGATGGAGATAAAGCGATATGGTATTTGTTTGATATTGGCAATAACGACAGCCTTTACAACAACCGGATACTGTACGATGCCACTGCGGAAAGTAAAAAAGAAGGCGGCGGCCCCGACGGGTTAAAGGCAGACAGGGATGGAAATATATTTGCTACCGGACCGGGTGGCGTATGGATCTTTAATAAGGACAACCAGTTGATCGGCAAACTGAAAATTCCATCTGCCTGCAGCAATGTGGCACTGGCAAACAACGACAAAACCTTGTTTATAACCGCAGACAATTATTTGCTGCGTTTAAAAATGAGGAAATAACACTGCAGCTTTGTAAACGAACAAATGAACAGGAAAGCTTTTCTTAAGAATGCCGGTTTACTTACGGCGGCAGTTTCGCTGGGTAACCTGCCTGCTGCTACGCTGCCGGCAAAAAACAAATTACCACGCTGGAAGGGATTTAACCTGCTCGATTTCTTTTCGCCTAACCCCGGTCTGCAGCAAAGCCAGACTACAGAAGAACATTTTAAATGGATGCGCGACTGGGGGTTTGATTTTGTTCGCATCCCGATTGCTTACCCCATCTATCTGAACATCGACCGGTCTAAAAAAATTACGCCTGATGATGTGTATAAAATTGATGAGCGTGCTGTTGATTCAATTGAACAACTGGTGCTCACCGCTCACAAATACAATATGCACGCAAGCCTTAACCTGCACCGGGCGCCGGGTTATTGCATCAATGCAGGCTTTTATGAGCCTTATAATCTTTGGAAAGATGAAGAAGCGCAAAAAGCTTTTTACTGGCATTGGAATATGTGGGCTAAAAAATTTAAAAATGTATCGGCCCAAAAAATAAGTTTCGACCTGGTGAATGAACCTGCTATGCGCGACGATATGAATGACCAACACTCGAAGTCTGGTCCCGTGCCGGGCGATGTATATCGCAAAGTGGCTAAAGAAGCAGCCGAAGCCATCCGCAAAGAGAATCCGCAGCACCTGGTAATTGCCGATGGCAATAATGTGGGCAATACGCCCATCCCGGAAATTACAGACCTCAACATTGGGCAAAGCTGCCGCGGATACTACCCCGGAGCTATATCGCATTACAAGGCGCCGTGGGCAAATAAAGATGTAAACAACCTGCCCTACCCGAAATGGCCGGGCGAAATGGGAGGAAAAACATATAACAAAACATCGCTCGAAAAATATTACCAACCATGGTACAACCTGGTTGAAAAAGGTGTGGGCGTGCATTGCGGCGAATGTGGCTGCTGGAATAAAACCCCGCACGATGTTTTCCTGGCATGGTTCGGTGATGTATTGGATGTATTAAAAGCCGGTGGTATAGGTTTTGCCCTCTGGAATTTTATTGGCGATTTTGGCCTGATCAATTCCAAACGCGAAGATGTGGCTTACGAAAACTGGCACGGACATCAACTGGACAGGAAGCTGCTTAATTTGCTAAAGAAGCAATAGCACAGACTGTAAGCGGTAGTAAGCGCAAACAGTTATTCTGCTTACCCTACGCCTTATACCTCACACCCTACACCTTACCCCTTTCTTTGTCCAAAAACATCTATCTTCGCCACTCTAAAAACACAACATTTTTCCCAGTAATATTTGTGAATCACAAACCTTATTAATTAAACTAAAACTCAGCAAATGAAAAAGATTCTCTTACTTGCCGCTTTTTCAGGATTTATTTGTTTTTCGCAGGCTCAGCAAATAAAAACGCCTGCTCCGTCTCCGCTCCAGGTTATTAAGCAGGATTTTGGCTTAGCCAGTGTTGAAGTTTCATACTCACGCCCTGCCATGAAAGGCAGAACCATTTTTGGCGATCTTGTTCCTTATGGCAAAGTTTGGCGCACGGGAGCCAATGCAGCTACCACCATTACATTTGGAGACGATGTAACATTTGGAGGTAAAAAAGTACCCGCCGGCAAATATGGTTTGCTTACTATTCCCGAAGCATCGCGGTGGACAGTAATTTTAACCAAACAATTGAATGTAACCAGTCCTTCGGCTTACAAACAAGATCAGGATGTGGTTAGAATAACAGCCAACACAGAAGATCTTCCGTTTTCATTAGAATCATTCATGATTTCTTTCGACAAAGTATTGCCATCATCAATGGATCTGTTGATTGGATGGGATAAAACCATTGTGATCATCCCTATTACAACCGAGGTAAACAGTAAAGTGGCTGCACAGATCAGCTCAATGGAAGGAAAAGCTGATTTTCCCTATTTTACTGCTGCTATGTTTTACCTCGAAAATGGCAAAGACCTGAACAAAGCATTAACATGGTTTGATAAAGCTGCCCAGCAATCGCCCGAAGCCTTTTGGATCCTTTACCAAAAAGCACAATGCGAAGCCAAACTCGGAAAGAAAAAAGATGCGGTAGCCAGCGCCACCAAATCGAAATCACTCGCTGCAGGTGCTAAAAACGAAGATTATGTAGCCTTGAACGACAAACTCCTTGCAAGCCTTAAATAGTATATGGTGAAATAGTTAAGTGGGTTAATTAGGTGTAGTAGTTGATTACTCACAGTCACTTAACCCGCTTAACTTACTTAACCTACTTACTACTTATCACTTACTTACCTACACTTATTTCTTACAAACTCCGCAACTCCCCCCTTCTTTGCTGCAATGTTTACAGTTAGAGCAGTTTTTGCAGGCTGTACAGTTTTTTTTACCGGTGCAGGTAGCCACACTATGGTTTGCACAAGCAGTTTGAGCCATCGCATTGGCCGGCTGGTTAATATGACTCACCATGAGCAATAGCATTGCCGGTAAGGTAACCGTCAACAAGAATAGTTTAAGCTTTTTAGCAATCATGGTAAAACAATTCAGGGTTTTAAAAGCTGATGCGCTTATATAACGGCATTTTGCAAAGTTCAAGTATCAGATTTTCGATGAAAGGCACTGAAATGTCGATAACGCCATTTAAAAAATAAGCCTTTTGTCGGTCAGACCGCCGGCCGCACCCAATACCCCTCCAGCGGGCCGACCGGCTTTTCTATCGGTTCGCCCAAACAACGTTTTCGACATAGATCGTGTCTTACGATCCACCATCACTATTTCTACCTGGCTTATTTTCTATCCTACTTCCTACATGCCTTCAATGCTTATCTTTGCCGCCATAAAATAACAGCATGAGCGAGTGGCTCGGGAAAATACAAGAGGCAGCAACATTCATAAAGTCCGGCTATGCCCAGCCTGTAAAAGTGGGGGTAATACTGGGCAGCGGATTGGGCAATTTTGTAAATGAAATGACGGTAGAAAAAGAAATTGCCTATCACCAGATACCTAATTTTCCTGTTTCCACCGTGCAGGGGCATGAAGGGCGGCTGATATTTGGAAATATTGATGGAAAGAAAGTGCTGGCAATGGCGGGGCGCTTTCATTATTATGAAGGGTATACCGCCGCCGAAGTGGCTTTTCCCATAAGGGTGATGAAATTGCTGGGCATAGAAACCCTGCTTATCAGCAACGCCGCGGGAGGGGTGAACACTTCGTTCAGGGTGGGCGACCTGATGATCATCAACGATCACATCAGCTTCGCCACCGTTAACCCGCTCATTGGTAAAAATGAAGATGCATTTGGAATACGGTTTCCAGATATGAGCGAACCCTATGCAAAACATTTGATAGAAAAGGCGAAAACCGTTGCCGCAGGATTAGGCTATCCTGTAAAAGAAGGCGTTTATTTTGGCGTTACAGGTCCAACATTTGAAACCCGCGCCGAATACAAAATGATACACAAGCTGGGAGCAGATGTAGTAGGCATGAGCACCGTGCAGGAAGTAATAGTGGCTGTGCATGCAGGTATGCAGGTTTTTGGAATGAGCGTGGTTACCGATATTGGTATACGCGATGAAGAAAACACGATTACCCACCAGGAAGTACTGGAAGCTGCCGCTGCTGCCGAACCCAGGTTTTCTGCTATATTCAAAGAGTTAGTTAAAGCTGTTTGATTTAGCTATTTTTTACCCGGCTTTGCACCGATTTCAGGTATTTTCGCCGGCTATAGATGATAAGTTTACTGCAATTGAACAAAACAATTACATATATACTGCTGATCGCCCTGATGGCTATTACCGTTCCTGCGTTGTCGCAAAGATTGCCTGGCCGGTTAGGTAATATGGGCGGTTTTGGAGGAAGAGGTGGCGGAGGTGGTGGCGACTCCCTGAAATTTGAACACCGCGATCCGTTTTCCGACTCCGTGAGTATACGCTTCAAATTCCTTGATTCTGTACGTTCCTTTACGTTCGATTCATCGCTCATTGATTATTATATCAAAGTTCCCCTGAAGTCGGAATATGTGTGGCTGGGCAATAATGGAAACGCTGCAAAATCCCTGATATTTACTCCCATTACAAAACCCGGCTGGGATCACGGCTTTCATGCTTTTGATGCCTATGCTTTTAATATTGAAAACACGCGTTTTTACAATACCACCCGCCCGTTTACCGAACTCGATTACCAGATAGCGGGCGGCGCCGAACAATACATCAATGTAATACACACGCAAAATATTAAGCCCAACTGGAATTTTGCCTTCCAGTTCCGGTTGCTGAATGTGGCTGGTTTCTTTAAAAGCCAGAATGCCAACCATTCCAACCTGCGGTTTAACACCAACTATCAATCGCCCAACAAACGATACAATATCTATCTCATAGCTTTACGCAACAGCTTGCAATCGGGCGAAAACGGGGGGATAAAGAACGACAGCTTCATGACCGACAAATCGGGAGTGTATTACGACCGTTTCAATATTCCCACCAACATTGGCAATGGAACTGCGTTTTCGCGCAATTTTTTCAGCACCTCGCTGGGTACCGGTAATAAATACACGAACTTCAGCCTGGTGATAAGACAGCAATACGATTTTGGTAAAAAAGATTCTGTTGTAACAGACTCCAGCGTCATCAAACTTTTTTATCCCCGCTTCCGCATAGAGCACACGCTGCAATACAATACTTACAAATTCCTTTTCCAGGATGCAGATCCTGACCCTTCCTTTTATGTAAAAAATTACAATTTATACCAGGCTTCCCCTCCGTTGAGGCCAATGGACCCTGAAGACTCCTTGCAATTCACCAATACCTGGAACGAGGTCATCAACGACTTTTCGGTTTACCAGTTTCCTGATATAAAAAATCAGCAGCAATTTTTAAAAGTAGGCGCCAGCATACAAAATCTGGCAGTGTTATGGGGAGAAAAGGTGCGAGACAGACCCTACAATGTTTTTCTTCATGGAGAATACAGGAACCGCACTAAAAACAAAAAATGGGATATTGAGGCGTATGGACAGTTTTATGCTACTGGTTTTAATGCGGGCGACTATAATGCTTACATCAGCCTGCAGCGGTTGATCAGTCAAAAGATCGGCTCGGTACAGCTTGGCTTCCAGAATACGAACCGTACTCCATCGTACCTTATGCGCAACGCTACGGGATTTCCTGTAATTACGCCACCGGGCGGTACCAACAAAGAAAATATTACCCAGATTTTTGGCACATTACAACTGCCTGCACTCAAAGCGGAGTTGGGCGCTCACTACTACCTGGTGGGCAATTACACTTATTTCAAAAGTTTTAGCGAGGCAGAGCAGCAAAGCGGATTGTTTAATATTTTGCAGATAAGGGGCAGCAAAGATTTTCAGATCAGCAGGCACTGGCACTGGTACCTGGATATTATACTGCAGCAAAAAGCCGGCAACTCTCCGGTAAATATCCCGCTTTTATACGCCCGCAACAGGCTGGTTTTCCAGGGACGGTTTTTCAAAAACCTGAACATTGCCACCGGGCTCGACAGTCGTTATTATTCTCCATACACACCGGATAATTACTCACCGGTAACGGGTCAGTTTTTCCCGCAGGATAGTGTTAAAATATCCAACCTGCCGGATATTGCTGCGTTTGTACATTTCCGTATTCGCAGCTTCAGCGCTTTTGTGCGGCTTGAAAATCTCAACACCATTGACCTGAACGGATTTACCTTTACCAATAACAACTATGCCGCGCCGCTGTATGTGTATCCAGGCCTGCTGTTCAGGGTAGGTATTTTCTGGAATTTTGTAAACTGACGAAGGGTGGTGAAAGGTGAAGGGTAAAAGATAAAAGACACCGTTTCTATTGCACCCTTATAATAAAAGTTTAAAAGCTGTAACATTGATAATGTAAATTTGCGTATAGCACTGCATGTATTTAAAGAAGAACACATGACACTAAGCAAAATACTTTTTTCCATTGTACAAGTCTTAAAATCAATCTTCGTAAAAAAAGACTGCTGCAAGTGATTTATGATTTATGATTTGAGATTTGAGATTTCTTTCACCTTTCCCCTTTCACCTTTCACCTTTGTAATTTGATATTTGAGATTTCTTCCGTTACTTTTGCCGCTATGACACAAGAGCAAATTAAAGATATGAGGTCCCGGCTGGCGGGATTGGGGAGGTTTCTTTGACGTCGCTAACAGACGTGATAAGATAGCCAACGACAAACAACTCACACTTTCTCCGGGATTCTGGGACGACAACGAGCGTGCTACGCAAATCCTTAAAGACATTAAGCTGAACGAATATTGGGTAAAGCTGTATGAAGATGTGCATACATCTATCGAAGATTTTGCCGTTTTATTTGATTTCTGGAAAGAAGGAGAAGGCACAGAAGAAGAAGTGAGAGCCGCTTACAACGCCGCCTTGCAACTAATAGAAGACGGTGAATTCAAAAGCACACTTAACCAACCGGAAGATGAACTGCCTGCAGTACTGCAAATTAACAGCGGAGCAGGCGGCACCGAAAGCCAGGACTGGGCAGAAATGCTGGCCCGCATGTATCGTATGTATGGCGAAAAGCAGGGCTGGAGCGTTACAGAACTCGACTGGCAGGAAGGTGATGGTGCAGGAATAAAATCTGCCACATTGCAATTTGAAGGACCATTTGCTTATGGCTTTCTTAAATCGGAAAGTGGGGTACATCGCCTGGTGCGCATTTCGCCGTTCGACAGCAATGCGCGGAGGCACACATCGTTTGCCTCCGTATACATTTACCCGTTAGTAGACGATTCTATTGAAATTGAAGTAAGCCCGGCAGACCTTGAATGGGAGTTTTACCGCAGCGGTGGTAAAGGCGGACAAAACGTAAACAAGGTGGAAACAGCGGTACGGTTAAAGCATATTCCATCAGGTATTATAGTAGAATGCCAGCAATCGCGTACGCAGGGCGAAAACAGGGAAAAAGCATTGAAGATGCTGAAGAGTCGCCTGTACGAAGAAGAAATGCGCAAACGCGAAGAGCTGAAAAATGCGAACAACGCCAACAAGAAAAAAATTGAGTGGGGCAGCCAGATACGTTCCTATGTATTCCATCCGTACAAAATGATCAAAGATCACCGCACAGATTACGAAGTGGGCAACGTACAACCTGTTATGGACGGCGAACTGGACGGCTTTATTAAAGCGTACCTGATGATGGAAAAAGAAGCAGAAGCAGGATAGAAGAAGAACCAAAAAGCAAGAACCAAGATACAAAGGGGCTGTTGCTATCAGCTATCAGCAATGAGCTTTCAGCAATCAGAAATCAGAAACCAAAAACTTATGCTGAACGAAGTCTCCGACTTCGTTCCTTTTATGTTCTCCCGGGACTTTGTCCCGCATTTCGACGATAAATCAGTTATCGTTGCGCCCTTTGCTCCTCTGCGCGCTCTGCGTGAAACACTTCGCTGAAATCTCCACACCAAACACTTCGCTGAGATCTTCGCCGCTACTGCTTCACCAGTTTAATAATAGACGGTATTGCAATGCCGCGATTGATGCGAAGCGTATATACTCCTTTAGGCATGCGTTGCAGATCAATTTGTGTGTCGTCCTCTTTTGTACTGGATTTAAAAATCACCCGATGCCCGGATTCGTTGTACAATTCCATTTCCCTGTGCGTAAGCGACCGGTTTTTTATAACAAAATTGCTTCCCGTTGAACCAGGCGATACCCTGCACGAACGATAGGCCTCTGAATAATAAACGGCAACCGTTTTGGAATACCTGCTGGTACCATTGGCGTTTACCTGCCTCAGCCGGTAAAAAGACTGTCCATGCACCGGCGTTATATCTGCTTGCTGATAGCTGTTCTCCGATTCACTACCTTTGCCTTTAACGTATGCAATAATTTCCCAGGTGCGGGCATTGGCAGATCGCTGCACTTCAAAATATTCATCGCCCGCTTCGCCCAAGCTCGACCACTGTATTGATACAGTATCGTTTTGAATAAAGGCAGAAAAATTTACCAGTACGGCAGGAATATAAGGCTGCCCTTCAACCGCATTGGTAAAAGCATCATCACTAATTGCAGATGTGGGTATTGAAACTAATAGTATAAAGGTTGAAAACGAACGCATACTATACCTCCCGGCTTTAGAATTATTCTCTTTTCTGCCACTACTGAATGTTATAATAATTAGTTACGGACGGCAGACAGGGACGGCTTAGTTTGTAACGACGAAGGCTAAACGTTATTATTTATTTTTCTTTTTTTTGATATTTGTTTGTTGTTTGGAAAGTGGGGTTTGGGATTTATAGTTACCGGTAAAGCTTGTTTGATTCACCCAACGGCGAACTGCAAACCCCAAACCCCCTCCCCTAACGCGTAACCGTAAGCACGCCATTCATTATCCTCCAGTGACCGGGGTAAGAACAAATGAACGGATATTCGCCCGGCAGATCAGGCACACGGAATTTCAGGCTGAATTTTCCATCGGGGTTAACCAACGGAGTATAAAACAGCACCTCCGGCATAGAGGGCACGTATTGCATACTAACGCCTTCGGGTACCTGCGCCAGCTTATCGGCTGCAGCGCCCACCTTTTCCATGCTGCCCGGTTTTAAGATAAGCAGGTTGTGCTGCATAAAATCTACGTTGGTAAAAACAATTTCAACAATAGAGCCTGCTTTCGCCGTTAGCTTTGGCTTATCGTATTTCATTTCATGCTGAATGGTTTTAAGCACAATTACCGCATCCGGTTTACCCAGGTCAACTTTTGGCGCTTCGGCAAGCAGGGTTTCCATGCGGCCATTGGTTACATTGCCAATGCTGCGCGCACTATCGGCATAGTTACCCGCTTTTTTGGCACCAGCCCGCCAATAGTCGTTGGCTATGCGTATGCCCTCGCTACGCAATGGCATTGCAAACAAGCCTTTTGTTTTTCCTGTAGCCGCTTCCTTTCCGTCTACCAACAACTCCATTATACCACCTTTTAAAAACTTAGCTGTTACATTAAACTTCTTTGTTACAGAATCTTTTGACTGTATAATAAAGGGCGTATTATTCTGATTCACCTGGAAATACAGTTTTTTATCGTCTCCAACGTATACAGAATAGCCGTTGGCTTTATCGCCCTGTGCTACAATCACTCCTTTGCCCGGATCTTTGTCGCCCATTTCCACATCGGCAGTAAAGAACAGTTCCCTGTTTGTAAGATCGGGTAAACGTTCGGGAGAGATATAAGTGCGCTGCGGCAAAGGCAGCACGTCTAATTTTGAGCGCATGGTAATAAGATGAATAAGACCGGCCTTGCCCAGCTCCACCTGCGGATTGATGCCGCTGGCCTTAAACGCCTTTTCAAAACCCGGCTGCTGCACCCCCGAAGCGATGTAGAATGCTTTCTGTATCCATTTATCTTCTGCAGCCTTGCTTTCGGTACTTGCCAGTTTGAACAACTTGCTGCCAATTTCTTCTGAAGCAGGCACATCGCACGACTTCAATACAGCAGCCAGCACTACACGCAGGTCGCTGTCGTCGAATACGCCCGATTGCAGCAATGCCATGCCCGTTGCTTCGGTAGGTGGCAATACCTGTATCGCTGCCCTTCTTACTCCGGCAACCGGATGTTTAAGCGCCGCCACAACGGCATCAAGCGCTTCTTTATCTCCGCCCGTCAGCGCTTTCAATCCATACAAGGTCCATAAAGCATGCACAGCGGCAGGGTTCAATCCTATCTCATCCGCTTTTGTGTCTGCCACAAGCTTCAACAATTGCGGAACCACTTTTTTATTGCCCGACTCCACCAGCAAACGCTGGGCAGTGGTGCGCCAGAACATATTGGGATGGCTGAGCGCGCTGATCAGGCCATCTGCATCGTCTTTGCTTAAAACAGTTTTCTTTGTTTCCTTCGCCGTTTTATACCGCACGCTGTAAATTCTTCCCTTCACCGAATCTCTTAATGCATTGATGTGCGCATTGCCCTTACCATTTTCCCAACCCTCAGGCGTTGGGTTATGTTGGATGATAAAGTTGTACCAGTCCAGTATCCACACATTGCCATCCGGGCCTACTTCTGCCTGCACAGGACCAAACCATTCGTCGGCGCTGGCTACAAAATTCCATCCGTCTTCGCCTTCCTTAAAAGAGGAGCCATTGGGCTCAATGATGTTTTTATGAATGACGCGCCCCGTGGGTTCGCACACAAATGCTACCCGGTTCCAGTATTCTTTAGGATAGGTACGGGCAGTATAAAGGCTGTGCCCGGCGGCGGCTGTAAACCCGCCATGTACATCAACCTGGCGCAGGTTTTTGGTAACCACATGCATGGCATAGTGACTCTCTATTTTATCTACACTGGTTTCGCCGGTTTGCGACGCCATATCAAAATAACGCTTAGGAATACTGTAGGAAGCGCTGTGCGTATTATTGGCGGTTGAAATAAACACATCATAATCTTCAGAAAAAGCAAGCCCCCATGTATTGTTGGAAGTGTTGCCCAGCATTTCGAGCGTTTTTCCATCGGGTGTAAACCGGTATACCGCCTGGCTGAAACGGGTGGTGTCTTTACTGTCTCCCACAACACCCTTAAAGCCCGAGTATCCAACGGTGCCCCATATGGCATTATCCGGACCATAGCGCAGGTTTGAGGGACCTGCATGCGTATCAAAAGTGCCCCACCCTGTAATAATCGTTTGCCTTACATCTGCCTTGTCGTCGCCGTTGGTATCTTTTAAGAAAAGAAAATCAGGAGCCTGCGATACCACGATGCCCCCATTCACAAAAGCAAAGCTGGTAGGTATGTTCAGTTTGTCGGCAAACACAGTGAACTTATCTGCTTTACCATCTCCGTCGGTATCTTCCAGTATTTTGATCATATCCCTGCCCTCCTGTTTGTTTTCGCGAACCATGTTCGGATAGTCAACCGTTTCGGCTACCCATAACCGTCCTTTTTCATCCCATGCCATGTGTATGGGTTTGTTGATATCGGGTTCGGCAGCAAACAGCTTCATTTCAAAACCTACCGGCACCTGCGTTAACAGCATCGACTCCTGTGGACTTAAAGGCGCCTGAAACTCAGGAGCAGGATCTCTTTTTTCGTAATTGGGAATCCTTTCTTTGGCATAGGCTGGAACCGGTAATTTCAACCCATCCAGTAACGCTTTTGCCTTATCGCCTACCGCCCATAAAATACCATTGTGCACCAGCTTCAGAAACCCGGGGTTTTGCCAGGTTTTTTCGTTGTGTCCGTACGCTGTATAAAAAACGCGCCCGCTGCCGTAATTTTTTACCCAGGTATAAGGTTCGTGATGATCGCCTTCCACGCGCTCGCTCAGCACTTCAATGTCTTTAGCAATTTTGTCGTGCACATAGGTTTCATCTTCTGTTTCAAAAGCGGGTACATCTTTCATTACCGGGTGTTCAGGTTTTAGAATAACCGCTTTGAACGAATCGTATTGATGTGTTTTAAATTGTCCGCCTATCAATTCCACCACCTCTGGTGAATTGCGAAAACACCACGATGCGCAGTGCAACGGAATGAATCCCTTTCCTGATTTTACAAAACCGAGCAATGCTTTTTCCTGTGGCTGTGTAATGCTGTCGTGGTTGGCGTACACAATCAACCCGTCATACAGTTTCAGGTCATCCCGCAATAAATCATCCGGGTTGGTAGTATAGGTGATGTTGATGCCGGACTTGAAATATTCCTGCGACAACATATCCGCCAGCTTCTCACTGTCGTGGTGTTTGCTTTTGTGCCCGAGGAATAATATTTCCAGGCGACGGGGTTGATCGTCTTTAGGTTGTTCTTTACAGGATGGCAATGCTATTGCTGCTACGATTACAAAAAACAGCCAGCGAAAAAAGTTTGGTTTCATTCGTTTGTTTTTTTGGAAGAGGGAACGCTTTTATTTTTCAAATAGGCGATATGGCAATGATTCAACAGAACAAGGTGAACTTCCGGTGTTCATCGTATTATCAATTTAAGCCAATGTAAAATCGGGCAATTTGATAATAGCCCCACCCTGCTGAGCCGATTCATGCGCTAATATTCCTACACAGGTAATATTGGCAGACTGCTTTGCATTGGGGAAAGGCTCGCGCTTATCAACCAGCGCGCTGATAAATTCGTGCACCAGGTGAGGATGGGAACCGCCGTGCCCCGCTCCCTGCGTAAAGGATAAGTGCTGGTGTTCGTCTGCATCGTATACCCCGCCTGTAGTGAACGGCTGAATGGGTTCGGGCAACAGGTGCGCATAATCGGGCGACTCTACTTCTTCTGGAATTTCGGGCTCCGGTTTTTTGGCGGTATGCACCACCAGTGGTTTGCCTTCTATCAACGGCCATTCTACCGATTTTTTGGAACCATACACTTCAAAACTTTCCCTGTATTGCCTGGCTGTATCGAATAACGAGCGATATACATATGCGCTCAGATCAGAATTTTTGAATTTGATATGGGTGCTTTCAATAGCATAAGGAGAATTGTAGTGTTGCTGCAACTCCTCCCTGATGGTTCCTGATCCAAAGCAGGACACGTATTCTGCCTCGGCTTTTGTTAAGCCCAATACAGGTCCCACGCAGTGAGTAGCGTAGTACATAGGCGGAAGACCGGGCCAGTAATTGGGCCATCCGTCCATATCCTGCTGATGACTGGCTTTTAAAAATTGTATTTTTCCCAATTCTCCTTTTTCATACAGCTCTTTCATGAATAAGAATTCCCTTGCATACACCACGGTTTCCATCATCATATAGGTAAGCCCGGTTTCTTTTACAGCTTCTACAATTTGCCGGCATTCTTCTACCGATGTTGCCATCGGAACAGTACAGGCAACATGCTTGCCGGCGCGCAATGCTTTCAGCGATTGAGCGGCATGGTCAGGAATAGGCGTATTGATGTGCACTGCATCTACAGCAGGGTCTTTCAATAATTCATCGTAGTCTGTATACCTTTTTTCAATTTTATAAGCATCGCCAATCTTATTCAGACTTTCTTTGTTTCGCTGGCAAATGGCATACATATTGGCATTGGGATGGCGTTGGTAAATGGGAATGAATTCTGCGCCAAAACCTAAACCAATAATAGCTACGTTGATTTTTTTTGATGACATGTGACGGTTTGAAATTTGAGATTTGCAATTTTATATTAAGACGTAAATTGTAAAAACAGCAACTAAATTACATTTATTTACAACCTGCATTTTATCGGATTATGTCAAATACTGACTAGATTTTATCCCAAAAAGGTGGTATCTGCCTCATAAATCTGATTATTACTCACAAAGTAGCAAATTTCTCGCGGTAAGCTCTTGGGGTCATTTTCATAAAAGTTTTAAACTGCCGGTTAAAGTTTGAGAGTGCATTGTAACCACATTCAAAGCTTACATGGTTAATGCTTTTGCGGTCGTCTTCTACCAAAAGCTTGCAGGCATTTTTTATGCGGAGTTCTGATAAAAAGTCGGTAAACGATTTGCTGGTTTTGGTTTTAAAATAGCGGCTGAACGAAGTAGGCGTCATGTTCAATAAAGCGGCTACTTCCTGGAGTGTTATATTTTGCTGAAAATGCTGCGCCGCATAATTGTATACAATATTGATACGTTGCGTTTCTGTTTCTTTGAGTTTGTACCGGTAATCTTCGTTGTGCAAAAGGCGGTATTCTTTGGCGGTAGCAAGCAGGTTCAATACCTGTAATAGTCGTATCAGGCTTTCGGCACCATGCGCACTGCTGAGTTCCCGCATCATGGTTATAAGCTGGTGCATCATTTTATAACTGTACTCAATACCCTGCTGCGCTTTTTTAAAGAGGCTTTTCACCTGGTGCATCTCCTCCTTATCCAGCAGGTCGCCAATAAAATCTTCTCTGAAATAAATAACAAAGCCGTGTGTGGAATGTTTGCTTTTCTTGTCAAAATAAATACTGTCGCTGCGCCAGAGATGTGGCACTCCCGGTCCCAGGAAGGTAATATCGCCTTCGGAAAAAGATTTAACCGTGTCGCCAATAAAGCGGGTACCCGTTCCCTTTAGCACAACAAACAACTGGTATTCGCGATGCGCATGCCAGGTGTTGTCAAAATGTTTTTCCTGCAGTTCTTTTATCACAAATATTCTCGATTCGGGTATTGATGATTTTTCTACTGCAGATTTCATGGCGGTAGCAAGTTAATGAATTATAGGTATCGGCTATCAGCCGTCAGCAATCAGCTATCAGAAGAGGCGTTTTGAGTTTACGATTTGGAGTTTATCGTTCAACGGCTCACCTTAAACGATAAACTCCAAACGGCTGACGGCTGACGGCTGATTGCTGACTGCTAATAGCTCACTCCCCTCTGTTCCGGTCGGGTGGATCGACGCCCAGTAATTTCTTTACAAAAAAATCCCGCTTTTTCTTTTTACCATAAGCGCCGCCGTCGCTGTGCCCCATGCCGGGAATAGCTAAAAAGTCGAAGCTTTTGTTGGCTTTTATCAGTGCATCGGCCACCCTGTAGGTAGATTCGGGCGGCACATTAGTATCGGCTTCGCCTACTATCAGCAAAAGATCGCCTTGCAATTTGTGCGCGTTGGTAATGTTTGATTGTTCGTCGTAGTGTTTGCCAACCGGGTAGACCATCCATTGTTCGTTCCACCATTGCTTGTCTATACGGTTGTCGTGGCAACCGCAGGAAGATACTGCTGCGCTGTAAAATTCCGGGTGAAACAACAAAGCTCCAAGCGCATTTTGTCCGCCGGCAGAAGTACCGTACAAGCCAACCCTTTCCGCATCTACATACGGATATTGCTGCGCTAATGCCTTGATCCATAAAATCCTGTCGGCAAAGCCCGCATCGGCTAAATTCTGCCAGCACACATCGTGAAATTTTTTTGACCGGTTGTAAGTTCCCATGCCATCTATCTGCACCACAATAAAACCCAGTTCGGCCAGGCTCTGCATCTCTCCTCCTGTAGTAAAACCCTTCGGAACAAACGAGTCTTGCGGACCTGCGTATATATTTTCGATCACGGGATATTTTTGGGTGGAATCAAAATGCGTTGGGCGGAATACAATGCCCCATATATCTGTAATACCATCTCTTCCTTTTGCATGAAACGGTTCCGGCAAACGAAAACCTGCCGCCAGGTAATGAGAAATATCCGCCTTTTCAATTTCAGCTATTTTGTAGCCATCATCCGATTTTCTCAACTCCACTACCGGCGGCACATTCACCTGCGAATAGGTATCGAGGTAATATTCCCTGCTGGGAGAGAAAGCAATGCTATGCGTACCCGCAGCCGGCGTAAGCGACACCATATTTTTTCCATCAAAATCAATGCGGTAATAATGTACGTGATAAGGGTCTTCCTCTACATTCATTCCCATTGCCCTGAACCATATTTGTCTTTTTTGCACATCGATGCTATCAATATCTTTTACCACCCAATTGCCGCTTGTAACGGATTGCACTGCACCAGTAACCGAGTTAACGATGTATATATGTCGCCAGCCATCTTTTTCCGATATCCAGATCATTTCATCGGTTGCGGGTAAATAGGCGGTATATATTTTTTGTTCGTAAATAAAAGTGTGGCTTGTTTCTTCGACGATGGTTCTTGTTTTGCCGGTTGTTACATCTGCTTCAATGATCCGGAAACGCTGATGCCCCCTTTCTACCCTTTCAAATAAAAACCGATGCGGGTTTGAAGTTCGCCACGATAAATAAGGAGCAGGAAAGAAGTCGATGATGTCTGTTTCCACTTTGGTTGTTGTTTTATTTTCAACATCCATCACAAACATTTCATAAGTAGTAAACGGATCGCCGGGTTGCTTATAAGGCTGCGATTTTACAACGCCCCGGGTGGTACCCGGCTGAGCAGTAGCAATATAATGTACCATTGAATCTTCGTAGGGCGTAATGCGGTAGCCTATTATGTATTTGCTGTCTGGCGACCATGCCAGGTATCCGTACGGCTTTTCTTTGGTACCGTTGGCAGTAAATTGTGTTATGCTGCTGTCTGCAACAGATCTTATATTTACATTCCCTTCTTTTACAACGGCGCACCATTTTCCGTTAGGCGAAACACTATCGGTAAAGTAAGGCTGCCAGCGCGATCTTTTCATGTTATTGGCCTTGCTCCAAACCCTGCGCACCTGCGGTTCAGCAAAAAAAACAGCAGAAGCATCTTTGCAGGCATAGCTATCCAGGTTGCATACCCATATTTTGTCGTCTGTTTCAAAACTTATCTGCCTGCCATTCTTACTCAATTGGATATTTGAAAGCAATAATTTTTGAGGGTTGAACTTTTTATGGGTCGCTTTTCCCAGCGCTTCTGCTAATCTTTTATGATCAAATAATGGTTTACGTTTACCAGTAGCCGCTGTTACCATTACATATTCTCTCACACTATCTTTAAAAGCCCTCCTGTACCAAAATGATTTACCATTATTCAACCAGTTGGCCTGTACAGTGGTATTGAATATTTTGCCACGGTTGATGGTACTGTCAGAAAAAGCTGCAAACCTGTACCGTTCCAGCATTTGCTCACGATCGGGGGTATATGCCGGGAAAGATTGTTGAGCTGGTGCAGTATAGCACACGGTTACCACATAAATAAAAAGAAAAATGGCTTTCATGTTACGAGCTTTCAGCCGTCAGCAATCAGCCTTTAGCTTTCGGCGATCAGCGAACATAAGTAAACCGCAAACAAATCTCAAATCAAAAATCAGAAATCAAAACTCCGGTTAAAATCAGCGCGATATTGAACAAAATAAGTATAGCCTTCCTATAAGCGTATTCCTATTTTTGCAAAAAATGTTGTGCTGTATTATTTTTCGATTGTTTAAAATATTAACAGAACTTCGCAGTCGCCTGCCCAAAAGTACCCTATTTATAACAGCAGCGTATAACAGGTCCACTTGCGGAAACGAGGTGAGATCATTTTTTCATCCGGCGGAACGTGAATGAAGATTTTCTACGCAGTAAGGCAGGTCCTCCCGAACGCACCAATGGTGCGAACGGACATTCATCCATACTGTAAAAATCAAAAGATATACGATGAAACATGTGGTAATTATAGGCGGAGGTATTATGGGTTTAAGTTCTGCCTATTACCTGCAACAATCAGGTCACAAGGTAACGGTGATTGATAAAGATGATTTTTTGAACAACTGTTCTTATGGCAATGCAGGTTATGTATGTCCCAGCCATTTTATTCCGCTGGCAACACCGGGCATTGTATGGAAAGGGTTGAAATGGATGCTGAACGCCCAAAGCCCTTTTTATGTACAGCCGTCCCTAAACAGTGCATTGATTGACTGGGGCTTAAAATTTGTAAAAAGCGCCAACAAAAAACAGGTGGAAAAAGCGGCTATCCCATTACGTGATATAGCGCTTTTCAGCCAAAAAGAATATGAACAATGGGCAAAATTACCGGGCTTTGACTTTGCCTATGAACACAAAGGATTGTTGGAAATTTTTCAAACAGAAGCGGGCGAAGCTCATGCGCACCATACGGTAGAAAAAGCGTTGGAACTGGGGCTGGATACTTTATTACTGAGCCCCGAACAATTGCAGCAATTGGAACCTCACACCAAAGTGATTGCCAGGGGAGCGATCTTTTTTAAGTGCGATGCGCACCTCTATCCACAAAAACTAATGAAAGGATTGATTGCATTGCTTCAACAAAACGACGTGAGGCTGATAGCAGGCGAACCGGTAACCGGTTTCGAAAAAAATGGTGTAAGCATAAAAAAAGTGATCACCGGTAAAGCAGTGTACGACGCCGACGAAATTGTAATAGCCACCGGGGCTTGGAGCAGGGAAATAGCTGCGCTGGTAAATACAAAAATTCCACTGATGCCCGGCCGCGGTTATTCGGTTACGTTAGAAAATTCTCCTTACCGGCTAAACCATCCAGCGGTGCTGGTGGAAGGCAGGGTAGCCATAACGCCTATGGACGGAAATAAAATACGTTTTGGTGGAACAATGGAAGTGGTGCCCACCCATACTCCGCCACGCTATCAACGGGTGCAAGGAATTTTAAAGGCAGTAAAAAGATATTACCCCGAATTTAATATTCCTATGCCCGCCAATGATAAAATATGGTACGGATTCCGCCCTTGCTCGGCCGATGGATTGCCATATATAGGCAGGATAGGCAGCTATAAAAATGTTACCCTCGCTACAGGACATGCCATGCTAGGCCTGAGCCTTGGCGCCGGCACGGGCAAACTGGTGAAGGAGATTGTAAATGAAGAGCGCACGAGCATGGATATCGAGCCATTCAGGACCGGGCGATTTAATTAGTTTGGAGTTTGAAGTTAATGTTGTGGTTGATTGAACATCGAACCATAAACGATAAACTATAAAAAATCCCATTGCCTGCGCATCCATAAAAATGGAAAACCTGCCGGAATTGACAAACTCCTTGTTATCCTCATGCATTTTTCATACCTTATTTCCATACAAAAAGCTGGATGATAAAAGTAAAATATAGGCCACACTTGCAGTTTTGGGATGCATAGATTCAGGCTATGTATTTATAGATTATATTGATTTCTTTTATACAGCGAAAGATTTAAGTTTGCCGGTAACCGACAGCAAGGTTAGTATGTTCCGCTTTTATAGCATTTTAAATACTAGTAAAATATTTAATTAGCACAAACTTTTTTACAATGGGAAAAGAATCAAATGACATTAGCAAGTGCCCGTTTCATAACGGGGCTAAGAAACAAAATGTTGGTGGTGGCGGTACAAGAAATCGCGATTGGTGGCCCGATCATCTTAAAGTAAACATTCTGCGCCAGCATTCGTCTTTATCAAATCCGATGGAAGAAGATTTCAATTATGCAGCAGCATTTAAAAGTCTCGACCTAGAGGCAGTAAAAAAAGATCTCCATGCGCTTATGACCGATTCGCAGCCATGGTGGCCTGCCGATTTCGGGCATTATGGTCCTTTGTTTGTAAGAATGGCATGGCACAGCGCCGGTACTTACCGTGTATTTGATGGAAGAGGTGGTGGCGGATCGGGTCAGCAACGCTTTGCACCGCTTAACAGTTGGCCCGATAATGTTAGTCTCGATAAAGCCCGCAGGTTGCTTTGGCCCATTAAACAGAAATATGGAAATAAACTTTCCTGGGCAGACTTATTGATCCTGGCAGGGAACATAGCATTGGAGTCGATGGGCTTTAAAACATTTGGCTTTGCAGGCGGACGCCCCGATGTTTGGGAACCGGATGAAGATGTATACTGGGGTTCTGAAGCTACCTGGCTGGGAGGTGATTTGCGTTATGCGCACGGTTCAGAAGGAGTAGAAAAAAATAGTGCTGTTTTGGTTTCGGACGATGATGCAGATGGCGATAAACATACCCGAAACCTGGAAAAACCGCTAGCCGCAGTGCAAATGGGACTGATATATGTGAATCCTGAAGGACCGGACGGCAATCCGGACCCCGTTGCTGCCGCAAAAGATATTCGCGACACATTTGGTCGCATGGCCATGAACGACGAAGAAACCGTGGCGCTGATAGCAGGTGGACACAGCTTCGGCAAAACACATGGAGCTGCTCCTTCTACCAATGTTGACAAAGAACCGGAAGCAGCAGACCTTGAAATGCAGGGGCTGGGCTGGCGCAACAGCTACCGCTCAGGCGTAGGCGCAGATACCATTACCAGCGGACTGGAAGTAACCTGGACCAAAACGCCCACCCAATGGAGCAACAATTTTTTTGAAAACCTGTTTGGCTTTGAATGGGAGCTTACCAAAAGCCCGGCAGGAGCACATCAGTGGGTAGCAAAAAACGCAGACGATATTATTCCTCATGCTTTTGATTCATCAAAAAATCAAAAGCCTACCATGCTTACTACCGACCTGTCGCTGAGGTTTGACTCGGTGTACGAAAAAATTTCGAGGCATTTTCTTGAGAACCCCGACGCATTTGCAGATGCGTTTGCCCGCGCCTGGTTCAAGCTCACACATCGCGATATGGGCCCGCGTGCCCGTTACTTAGGTCCCGATGTGCCGCAAGAAATATTGTTGTGGCAGGACCCTGTTCCTCAAGTAGATCATCCACTGGTTGATGAGAATAACATTGCTGCACTAAAGGCAAAAGTGCTGGCTTCGGGCTTAAGCGTTTCGCAACTGGTATCTGCAGCATGGGCTTCGGCATCAACCTTCCGTGGCTCCGATAAACGAGGCGGAGCCAATGGTGCGCGGGTTCGGCTGGCACCTCAAAAGCAATGGATGGTCAACAATCCGCCGCAGTTATCGAAAGTGCTAAATGCATTGGAAAGCATTCAAAAAGAATTCAACGCTGCACAAAAAGACGGTAAAAAAATCTCCATTGCCGACCTGATTGTGCTGGCAGGTTGCGCTGCTGTTGAAAAAGCGGCGAAAGATGCGGGACACAATATTACGGTACCGTTTACTGCAGGTCGCACGGATGCGTCGCAGGAACAAACCGATGTGGAATCGATAGGTTACCTGGAACCACTTGCAGATGGCTTCCGCAACTACCGCAGGATAAAATCGGCCGTATCAACAGAAGCATTGCTGATCGACAAGGCGCAACTATTAACGCTTACAGCCCCGGAACTAACGGTATTGATCGGGGGTATGAGGGCATTGAATACGAACTTCGATGGTTCTGCACATGGCGTATTCACCGAACGTCCGGGGCAGCTTACCAACGACTTTTTTGTGAACCTGCTCAACATGAACACCGCTTGGAAAGCGGCTACTGAAGACCGGGAGTTATACCAGGGGTTTGACCGCGCAACGGGCGACGTTAAATGGACCGCCACACGCGCCGACCTGGTGTTTGGTTCCAACTCTGAACTGAGGGCGATAGCCGAAGTGTATGGCAGTTCAGACGCACAGGAAAAGTTTGTAACTGACTTTGTTGCCGCATGGAACAAAGTAATGAATCTTGACAGGTTTGATTTGATCTAACCGAAAAACCGGTGTAAAGAAAAACGGCAGTTCGCTAAAGTGAGCTGCCGTTTTTGTATTTGCCTCAGATTTTCTGCTCTTAGAACTTACCAAACAGTCCAACCATTTCTCCATTGGTTAATATTTTCTTTTCTCCGGTATCATAGTTATATAAGTTGCATTTAAACTGCATTTTTACTTCTATGTAATACCTGCCCAGCACATCGTACGAATCGGTTACACTAACAATTTTAAAGGTGCTTCCTGTTTGATCTCCCGTACCTGCGTCTGTAGTCCAGAATTTTGCCTGAGGATCTGACCAGCTGATAGTAATACCTTCATTTACTTCGGGGCCGGGAGGTGCGTAAGCTACATCACCTACAGGAAAAAATGCCTTAAAATCTGCATCTGAAGCAGCCAGATAATTATACATTATACCCTTTTCTACGCCAAAACTTGTTGTCCCCGCAGGTGCCGGATCATCTTCATAAACTATAGATGCATTAAAAACCACTTCATCAACCCCTCCTCCGCCAGATCCTGGAATAAAGCCATTGTCGTAAGTTGCGTATTGAACATAATCAACTCCTCCAATAGTAGCCTTATAGTAGTAATCGCCGGTTGTTGCAACGTCACCGTCAGAAACAGTTATGGAAACATTGCAGATTTCAGTGCCCGCCTTCAGCGGAATCTGCGTAACACCGGCATTAGTGGGTGTGCCCGTACCAAACAATGTGATAGACTGAACACCCGTAGCCGAAAATTCCCCTGCACCTGCAAAAGAAAAACCATTTACGGGCATTGTCGTCATTATCCATTTGCCTGCTTTAGTCACCGTAACCGATACGGTAATCTGCGCACCTGCAATGGGTTTTCCCTTTTGCAACGTGCCCTGCAAAGTTGCATCCGAACAATTGTTTCCTGAAGGAACAAACGAAAACGCTGCTGCCGCCCCTGGGGGAATAGGATTATCGGGATCTGTCGGCACTTCGTATGAATACTCTTTTTGACAGGCAGTAAAAAAAATGAGGCCACTCAAAAAAAGTATCCTGGAAAAGAATGCAAAGGGTTGAATGGAGGAAAACATAACACTAATGATTTGATCAAAAGTTATACTAAAACACGCTGGCCCGAAGATATGCATTATCCGTCGAAAACCTCTTATCCGTTGCGCACAGGCTTATCTGCCAGCTACCGGTACATATTACCCGCTTTACGTGTTCACACTGACATCTGGTTTTACCTGATCGCTTCTGTTATACCCGATTGCAGATCAAATAAAACGCGAACCGACGTACGCTATATTCTAAAAGTTATCTCTACAAGTAAAATAAATTCTACGCTTAATATACGATCAATGAAGGTTAAAATCCTGGCAAAGCATTTGAATCAATATAAGTAGCTTTAATACTCCAATCCAGATGCATAATAAATAAACGGGCGGCCAGCAATGGCTGCCCGCTTTGTTAGACAGAAAAGTGCTTTGCCACAGATTCGCCGATGATCTTTTATCTGGCGCATTAACATAACTATTTAAAATTTCCAACCACGATCGGCTTAACTATACGGCTTTGGATTTCAACCCAATATCGTTTAGCCATTACTTATTTAAGATCAACGCCAGCCATCAGACCGCCCTTCAGGCGGGCCGATGGGGAAGCCGGTCGCCCGCCTGAAAGGCGGTCTGACCGAAAAAAATGTGAACGCTTAGTTTTAACTAAAACGCAATGCTTTGACATCGAATTCAAGCTCATTGGAGATTGTATAACCTGAAATAAGCTGCCTCACATCATCGCCCGTTGCATCTCATCACTTGTTGCGTTCGCTGGTAATAATCGGCTTTTACCGTTCGGACTAATAAGTAAATTACATTTGCCAAAATCAACACTATGAGACAAATAAAGCTCCTGGTCGCCATCATGCTCCTGCATATTGCCGCATCTGCACAAATACCGTTAACAACCGCTCCAAGCGGTGGAAACAAAAAAGCTACCATTGCAGAACTGGTGGGACTTACAGAAGTAACCATACACTATAGCAGACCGGGCGTTAAAGGACGAGAAGGGAAAATATGGGGGCAGCTCGTTCCCGTTGGATTTACCGACCCGGGTTTTGGCAGCAGTAAATCAGCACCGTGGCGTGCAGGCGCAAACGAAAGCACCAGCATCAGCTTTTCGAACAATGTAAAAATAGAAGGTCAGCCGTTGCCGGCAGGAACCTATGGTTTTTTTATAGCATACAGTCCTGAAGAATGCACGTTGATCTTTTCGAAAAATGCTACTTCGTGGGGACATTATTATTATAACGAAAAGGAAGATGCTTTAAGGGTAAAAGTAAAACCCAAGACGCTCGATCAACAGGTGGAATGGCTGAGATATGAATTTGTTAATCAAACCGCCAACAGCGCAGGCATTCAATTGGAATGGGAAAAATTGGCTATCCCTTTCACCGTCGAAACGGATTACATTGCCGATCAGATCGCATCGTTCAGGAAAGAACTGAGAAGCGAAAAAGGTTTTATCTGGGAGAGCTGGAACCAGGCAGCACAATGGTGCCTTCAAAACAATACCAACCTCGACGAAGCATTGTTATGGACCGACAGCGCCACGAGTGTGAATTTTGGTGGAGACAGGATGTTTGCAGCCTGGACCACCAAAGCAATGGTACTTGAAAAACTGGGAAGAACACAGGAGGCAGAAGCTGTTATGACGAAAGCACTGCCCCTGGCAGGTATGCTGCAGGTGCATCAGTATGCGCGGCAGCTTTTAACCCAAAAAAAGAAACAGGAGGCTTTCAACATCTTTAAATCTAATTACGACAAATACCCGAACCAGTTTACCACATTGGTGGGTCTGGCGAGAGGATATTCGGCCATCGGCGATTACAAAAAAGCTTTGAAATATGCTACCCAGGCATTGCCATTAGCGCCCGACAACTTAAACAAAACCAGTGTAGAAGCCATGCTGCCAAAGCTGAAAGAAGGAAAAGATGTGAATGAGTAAAGTGCAAGTGATAAGTGGTTGGATAAAGACCGAAGCAAAAACCAAAATACAAGATCCAAGAAACAAGAAAAATCCAGAAAGAAACAAAACCAAACCGATCAGCATGATCACCAGCAAGAGCCATCGGCTCGGTCACATATTGTAAGGACGGATTTTAATCCGTCCGCCCGTAAAATAAAAACCCTCACAATTTAATAATCATCAAAAATGTCTTCAACCCAATAACCTTTGCTGTAGCCTCGGGGGCATGGAAGGATTGAGATTTAATATCAGCCAGCATTTGCCGAACCTCCGTTGGTTTGTTGCTCAAAAAAACCATTTGCATCATTTCACCAAAACAGCCCACACGAGGAGCTTTTCTTTTCAGGCGTCGTACTATTTCTTTTTCTGTCGGTGTCAGTGCGTTATACATAGGGTGTTGTAAGGTTTTAACTTTATTGTTAGCGTAGATGCGTATCTTACTAATAATTCACAGGCAATATATTTTCACCGAATCTGCGCATAACTGATAATGATCAGTTTTGTCCTCTCTGTTCCCATTCTTATACAAAAAATGATAGTCGTTTTTTTATCTGTTGGCGTTGCTATAAGTACAACTAATTGCCGATTGTTAAATTTTTGAACAATAAAAACATTAAACAGGCAACACCCTAAGTGGATAAAGTATAAAAAGATCAAAGAATTATGTAATTTAACTGACCAGATATTTTTAGTACCTTTGGTGCTCTTTTATGAAAAGACTCGTTGCCACTATATTAGCCATTTTGTACCTGGGCAGCTCAACCGGGGCTACCGTACACATGCACTATTGCATGGACAAGCTGGCTGATTGGGGCCTGAGCCATGAGGAGCAAACGCAAACCTGCGGCAACTGCGGCATGGAAAAAAGCAGCAAAGAAGACAATGGCTGTTGCAAAGACGAGCACAAATTTATTAAGAACGATTTTGACCAGAAAGCCGCACCGTCGTCTTTTCAACTCATCCAAATGCTGGCTACAGCTCCCCTTGCATCCTACGATGCAATGCCAGCTATTCAGCTTTCTTCAGTAACAGAAGAAAACCCGCTCAGCAATGCACCTCCCCGCAGCCATAAAGTTGCTGTATATATTTCGAAAAGAACCTTCCTTATTTAGAGATCATCTTCTTTTGCAACCGGCCTTCTTTGCCGGTTACTGGTATTTCTATATACCACCATATTCACCATTTTTTATTACACACAAAATTGATTCCTGCAACGGTTTGTCACATCACAACAAGAGTGCATATCGTTGAATACAAGTCAAAAAACAGACTGAAAGCAAACAATAGCATATTCCGGGCAATTTGTGAACGTAAGGTGGTGGCACTATAACAGTAAAAACAAGTATCACTTATATCAATTCCTTCATCAAAAACTCAAGAAATGAAGCACATTATCATTGCAGGCGCAGTTGTAACCGCCACCCTATTGGCAGCCTGTAACAATAACAAAAGCGAACACAACCACGGAGATCATACTACAGATGCCACGGCACATGTTGCACCGGTAGAAGATGCGGAAATTAAAACAACCGCTGTAACCTTTACCAATGTAGACGCCACGGCAGCCACCATAATAAAAGAGGTAGTAGATCACTATCTCCATATCAAAAATGCGCTCACCAACGGCGATGCCGGCGAGGCTGCATCGGGTGGCAAAGCCATGGCAACGGCTATTCGCAAGCTCGATAAATCGCTGCTGACCGCTGAACAAAAAAAGATATTTGACGAGAACCAGAATGAGCTTACAGGAAATGCCGAACACATTGGCGAAAACGCTGGCAATATTAAACACCAACGAGAGCATTTTGCCGTAATGAGCGAAGAAGTGTATGCGTTAGCGAAAGCTTTCGGTGGCGGGCGCCCGCTGTACCAGGCTCATTGCCCCATGTACAACGACAACAAAGGCGGGATGTGGTTAAGCGAAGCCAAAGAAGTGAAGAATCCCTATTTCGGAGCCAGCATGCTTACCTGTGGCGAGATACAGGAAATAATTCAGTAAAAGTATAAAGAAACCGGCATTGCAGTAAGTGCAGCTCAAAGCTGCAGGATACATAAAAAAAACAGTCATGGTTCACAAACTAATAGAATGGTCGCTGCGCAACAGGTTTATTGTGCTGCTGCTGGCAGCTGGCCTGTTTGTTTTCGGCATTTATTCCGTTCAAAAAAACCCGGTCGATGCAATTCCCGATCTGAGCGAAAACCAGGTGATCGTTTTTACCGAGTGGATGGGGCGCGGGCCGCAGGTAATTGAAGACCAGGTTACCTACCCGCTGGTTAGCAACCTGCAGGGTATACCCAAGGTTAAGAACGTGCGTGGATCGTCCATGTTTGGGATGAGCTTTGTATACGTGATTTTTGAGGACGGTGTTGACATCTATTGGGCAAGAACCAGGGTACTGGAAAGATTGAACTATGCTCAACGCCTGCTTCCCCAGGGTGTTACCCCCACGCTGGGGCCCGATGGTACAGGCGTTGGGCATGTGTTCTGGTACCACCTCGATGCTCCCAAAACCGATTTGGGCGAACAACGGGCTTTGCAGGACTGGTACATCAAATTTGCACTGCAAACCGTGCCTGGTGTAGCCGAAATAGCATCGTTCGGCGGTTTTGAAAAACAATACCAACTGGTAATTGACCCGGTGAAACTGCAGTTCTACAATATATCGCTGATGGATGTGATGAATAAAGTAAAAGCACACAACAACGATGTAGGCGGCAGAAAATTTGAAATGGCAGACATGGCCTATGTGATCCGCGGCCTGGGTTACATTAAAAGCAAGGAAGACATCGAAGACATTTCGCTGGCCAATTACAACGGTATACCCGTAAGAGTAAGAGATATTGGAAGCGTGCAAATGGGCGGCGACCTGCGCCTGGGCATTTTTGATGCCGATGGAAAAGGCGAAGTGGTAGGCGGCATTGTGGTAATGCGCTATGGCGAAAACGCCAACGATGTAATTGAAGCCGTAAAAACCAAGATGAAAGAAGTAGAAAAGGGCCTGCCCGATGGCATCAGCTTTAAAACTTCTTACGACCGCAGTACGCTCATTGGTGCAGCCATCGACAATATTAAAACCAAGCTGGCGGAAGAAATGATAGCCGTATCGCTGATTGTAATCATTTTCCTGTTCCACTGGCGCAGTGCACTAAGCATTATCAGCCAGATACCTATCACCATTGCCATCAGCTTTATACTGCTCAATGCTTTTGGACTATCGTCCAACATTATGTCGCTTACCGGTATTGCATTGGCCATTGGTGTAATAGTAGACAACGGCATCATCATGTCCGAAAACGCTTACCGTAACCTTGCCGAATGGCAGGAATCAAACAAACCAGGCAACCCGTAATAACTCCTAAAAAAGCAATCATGAGCTGGTTCAGCAATATATTTAAGAGAAAAAACAAACAGACAAAGCCGGGGTACGCTGTTATACCCGAAGACGAACGCATGCGCATTATTGAACGCTCGTGCAAACAGGTGTCGCGTGGTGTTTTCTTTTCCACTGTTATCATCATTACCTCCTTTCTTCCGGTGTTCCTGCTTACAGGCCAGGAAGGAAAGCTTTTCCATCCATTGGCATATACCAAAACCTTCATTATGATCGTGGACGCGGTGCTGGTAGTAACCCTGGCGCCGGTGCTGATTTCCATCTTCATGAAAGGCCGCTTCCGGAGCGAGAAAGCCAATCCCGTGAACCGCGTGCTGGAGCGTATATACGAACCCGTTATACGTTTCTGTATCAAATGGAGAAAATCGGTGATTGCCATAAACCTGCTGGCCTTGCTCATCAGCATCCCGCTCATTATGCGCCTGGGCCGTGAGTTTATGCCGCCGCTGGATGAAGGCTCACTGCTGTTTATGCCGGTAACGCTGCCCGATGTGTCGAACGCAGAGGCAAAACGACTGTTGCAGGTGCAGGACAAACTGATCCACACCATTCCCGAAGTAGACCATGTGCTCGGAAAAGCAGGCAGGGCCAATACCGCCACCGACAATTCGCCTATCAGCATGATTGAAACGATCATATTGCTGAAACCCAAAAATGAATGGCGGACCGGACTCACCAAGAACGACATTATCAACGAACTGAATGCCAAAATGCAGATACCGGGTGTTACCAATGGCTGGACGCAACCCATCATCAATCGCATCAACATGCTTTCTACCGGCATTCGTACCGACGTGGGCGTGAAAGTATACGGGCAAAACCTGGACAGCATTTACGCATTTGCCCAAACTATAAAAAAACAACTGGAAGGCATTGACGGTGTAAAAGACCTATACGTAGAACCTATAACAGGTGGGAAATACATTGACATAGCTATTAAAAGGGACGAAATAGGGCGGTACGGATTAACGATAGACGATGTGAATACCGTAATAGAAAGTGCCCTTGGCGGAATGAAGCTGACCACCACCATCGAAGGGCGCGAACGGTTTTCTGTTAACGCCCGTTACGGGCAGGATTTCAGGAACAACCTGGAAGCACTCAACAGACTGCAGGTGCAAACAATGAACTTTGGTCCCATACCACTACAGGCGGTAGCCGATATTAACCTGAGCGATGGCCCCCCCATGATCAACTCGGAAAACGCCATGCTGCGTGGCACCGTATTGTTCAACGTGCGCGAGCGCGACCTGGGCAGCGCTGTGCAGGAAGCGAGAGAAAGGCTGGACCAGATGATCGGCAAATTGCCAAAGGGTTATTTCCTGGAGTGGAGTGGACAATACGAAAACCTCATCCGTGGAGAAAAAACGCTCAAGATGATCATGCCCATTGTGCTGGTCATCATCTTCCTCTCCATGTATTTCGCTTTTCATTCGGCGCGCGAAGCCTTCTTCAGCCTCATCAGTATTCCTTTTGCCCTGATTGGCGGCGCGTATATGATTTATATATGGGATGTAAACCTGTCGGTGGCAGTAGCGGTAGGCTTTATTGCTTTGTTTGGACTGGCGGTTGAAACGGGCATTGTTATGGTAATTTACCTGAACGACGCCATGCAGCAGTTGGTTGCCAAAAAAGGAAATTCGCGCGAAACCATTACCAGGGCCGACCTGCGCGAGTACGTAATTGCCGGCGCAGCCAAACGGTTAAGACCCAAGCTGATGACCGTAGCGGTATCGTTGTTCGGATTGATACCCATACTGTGGAGCCATGGTGTAGGCAGCGATGTAATGAAGCCAATCGTATTGCCCATGATCGGCGGAGTATTTACATCGGCCGTGCATATACTGTTAGTAACGCCGATTATTTTTTTAATGACAAAAGAATACGAATTGAAAAAACTGGGCAAGCTAGAAGTGCTGGATGCACAGCATTAGCGAGTGAGGCAAGTAGGTTGAGTAAGTTAAACGGGTTAGATAAGTTAAGTAGTCATCAAACGTCAAGCCCCAAACGATAAACAATAAACGATAATGAAAAAGACATTGATCCTGTTGGCGAGTGTTATTATAGCAAGCACAACAGCCGTTGGACAAACGCTGAAGCTGGATGCCATTGAAGACAGCATCCGCGCAAACCATCCTGCGGTAAAAATGTATGAGCACGAAATACGCTCGATGGACGAAACAGCCAAAGGAGCCAGAAGCTGGATGCCGCCGCAGTTGGGCGTGGGTCAATTTATGACGCCCTATAATGTAAAGCTATGGAGCCGGGACGGCGATGTGCCTGGCATGGGTTCCATTATGGTATCGGGCGAACAAATGTTCCCCAATAAAAAGAAACTGGATGCCGACGAACGGTATATGCAGACCATGTCTTCTGTAGAAAAAGAAAAAAAGAACGCAACGCTGAACGAGCTTGTCAATGATGCACGGCAGTTTTACCATGAATGGATCGTATTAAAAAAGAAGCTGGTAATACTGGAAGAGAATGAAAAAATACTCGGTTTTATGATCAGCAATGCCGAGATAAGGTACAGGAACGGACTGGAAAAAATAAGCGCCTATTACAAAGCCAAAGCCGCGTTGGGCGAAGTAAAAAATATGCAGTTGATGTACGAGAATGACATCCGTGAAAAACGCATCCGCATCAACGCACTGATGGGACGGAATGCCACCACCGGGTTTGATATAGATACAGCTTACCAGTTAACGGACTTTAGTTCGCTGGTGTTCGACAGTACGCTTTTTTACAGCAACCGGAGCGATCTGAAATCGATTGACCGGGAAATAAACCTGTCGTTTTTAAAACAGGAAACGGAAAAGGCAGCGCTAAAGCCACAGTTCGGCATTCGCTACGACAATATGTTTGGGTTTGCAGGGCAACCATTTTCGTATACCATTATGGGTATGGTAAGGATACCGATGGCCAAATGGTCATCTAAAATGAACAAGGCAAACATAGAAAGCATCCGCTGGAAGGCGAATGCGCTGCAGGCACAAAAAGAGATGATGGTAAACGAATATAGCGGCATGGCCTACGGCATGCGCAATGATTTTGAATTGAAGAAAAAACAACTTGCATTGTATGAGAACGACATCATTCCTGCGCTGCGAAAAAATTACAAAAGCATGGAATTGGGTTACGAACAAAATACAGAAGAACTGTTTATGCTGTACGATGCGTGGGAAACATTGAACAGGAAGCAACTGGAATATACGCAACTGCTGGAAGAAGCCCTGCAATTGCAGGTTTCTATAGAAAGGCTGATTGAAAAAAAATAAACAATGCGGAACTAATAGCGGCAACATGAAAAAATTATTATGCATTCTTTTATCGGCGATCGCATTTTACACAGCGGGCTGCAGCAGCCATCCTAAAAACGCGGAGCATGCACACAGCAGGCAGGAGGCATTGTACACCTGCCCCATGCACCCGGAAATAATTAAGGATAAGCCTGGCACATGCCCCATTTGCGGGATGGACCTGGTAAAAAAAGAAACGGGCGGCCAAAAGCTGAGCGATGTAGAGCTGGAAACATTGCTGCAACCAGCCAATGAATTTGTACAATCGGCTATACCCGTAACCCATATGGAACGCAGGGGCGAACAGATCGAGATCAACACTTTGGGAAATATAAGTTACGACACACGGCAAACGAGCAACATCGCTGCAAGGGTATCGGGCCGTATAGAAAAGCTGTATGTTCGTTACCGTTACCAAAAAATTACAAAAGGCCAGCGCATACTCGACCTGTACAGTCCCGAACTGCTCACCGCACAGCAAAACCTGTTGTTCCTCATCCGCAACGACCCTGATAACAGGTCTTTTATTGATGCAGCCAGACAAAAGCTGCTGCTGCTGGGTATGAGTCCGCAACAATTACAACAGGTTGTACAATCTGGCAAACCTTCTTTAACCGTTGCTGTTTATAGTAACTATAGCGGGCATATACACGAAGCTGCGGGCGAAGGCATGAACGCCGAAAGAACGGGCATGAAAGATATATCGCTGATAACAGAGGAGCTTTCGCTGAAGGAAGGAATGTATGTGCAAAAAGGTCAATCGATATTCACCGTATTCGATCCCGGCCGGGCATGGGCAGTGCTGTATATTTACGGCGACGACCAGTCGCTGGTAAAAATAGGCAACAAAGTAAGGGTAGTGCCCGAAACCGCCCCCGGAAAAGATTTCAGGGCCAGCATCAATTTTATTGAACCGTTTTACAGGCAAGAAAGCAAAACCCTTGCCGCCAGGGTGTACTTCAACAACAACGATCTTAAAATACCCATTGGCAGCCAGGTAACCGCCACCATTTTTGGCGACACAAAAGAAGCGTACTGGCTGCCCAAAGAAGCCGTGCTGTCGCTGGGGTTGGATGAAGTTGTATTTCTGAAATTTAAGAATGGATTTAAGGCGCACAAAATAATTACAGGCACCCGGCACGAAACGCATATACAGGTAATAAACGGGCTAACACCCGATGATTCGGTTGCTGCCAACGCACAATATTTAATGGATAGCGAAAGCTTTATTAAAATAAAAGAATAACGCATGCCCATCAATACCAACATACCACGAAACATAATAGCCATTTTGCTACAAAAAAGAATATCAGCAACGCTGCTCGTCATAGCCTTATCGTTGTTTTCGGCTTGCAAAAGCAGGAACGCGCCACCCGTCGACCCTGACGTATATTATACCTGCTCCATGGATCCGCAGGTAATAGAAAACAAGCCGGGTCTGTGCCCCATCTGCAAAATGGAACTAACGCCGGCGAAAAAAAACAAAGGCGAAAAAAAGAATGAGCTGCGGTTAAGCGATCAGCAGATACAATTGGGAAACATCCAGGTCGACACCATTGCAAAAGGCACCATAGGCGATGACCTGGTGCTGACAGGCACGCTCAACTTCAACCAGATGAAATCGTCGTCGGTAAGCGCGCGGGTAATGGGCAGGGTGGAAAAGCTGTATTTTAAAAATCTGGGGGACTACGTAAAAAAAGGCGCGCCGTTATACGAATTGTACAGCGAAGAACTGAACAATGCAAAGCAGGAATACCTTTTGGCGCTCGATAAAAAACAATCTTTCGGCACGGAAACAGTCATCGATTTTAATCAACTGATACAAAGCGCTAAAAATAAATTGCTGCTGTGGGGCATGAACGAGCAACAGATAGCCACCTTGGCCAGCAGCCGAAACATTGCGCCCACTACCCTGTTTTACAGCACCGCTGCCGGTTATATTACCCGCTTAAACATCAAAGAAGGCGACTACGTAATGGAAGGAGGAACCATTGTGGAACTTGCCGACCTTTCTACATTGTGGGCAGAAGCGCAGGTATATAGCTCCCAGCTGGCAGGCATTGATCGCGGCAGCAAGGCTACCGTGCAACTGCCGGGTTATAATGGCAAAGAGTTAACAGGAAGCATTGAATTTATAAATCCCGAGGTAAGCCCCGACACCAGGATCAACCTCATACGGGTTACCATTGCCAACCCCGACAACCGGTTTAAACCGGGCATGCCGGCATATGTAAAGCTCAAAAGTCCCCAACGGCAAACACTCACGCTGCCTATAGACGCAGTGATACGCGATGGCAAGGGGGCCAGCGTATGGGTGCAAACAGAAAAAAATGCTTTTAAAAGCGTAATGGTGCAAACAGGCCTGGAAAGCAAAGACCGCATTGAAATAAAATCGGGCGTTCAACCTGGCGATGTGGTAGTATTGTCTGGCGCTTACCTGCTGCACAGCGAATTCGTTTTTAAGAAAGGCGCCGATCCTATGGCAGGCCACAATCATTAATCTGGTACACACAATTGCCTGTATGAAAACGCCGGTATAAGCGGATAAATAAGGCGTAAGAAGGAAGGCGTAAGGCGTAGGGTGTAAGGTATAGGGGTTGTATAAACGGTCAACCAATAAGGGTTTTTTGGTTCTTGGATCTTGCTTCTTGTTTCTAAAAAATGTTGTTGCGGTCGGGTTGGGCAGGCGGCTACTCGTGACTGTTTACAAAAAAAGAGGCGGTTAACTTGCAGCCCAGCCCCGGGATTGATTGTATGTCTACATGCCCCTTCAATGCTTGTATGCGACTGGTAATATTGCGCAGGCCGATACCGGCTTTTACCTTCGATTGATCGAACCCTCTCCCATTGTCATGAATAATAAGATGCACCTGTTCGATAGCATCGAGCGACAATGTAATGGTTACCTTTTTGGCAGCCGCATGTTTAATAATGTTGTTGAGTTGTTCCTGGATTATTCGATACAGCACCAGCTTTTGCTCGTGCGTTAACCGTTCTTCGTTGAACTGATGACTGCACAAAGCAAACTCAAAGCAGTTGAACCTGGTTATATTGGCAATCAATGCCTGCACAGATTCAACCAGGGTCAGCTCTCCGAGTGAGGTAGGCTTAATGCTGTACGAAAGTTGCCTGATTTCATCGAGGGTTTTCGACACCAGGTTGCTGGTTTCGTTAACAAGCTGTTCGCTGAGGGCATCGGCAGGTTTTATTTCTGCAACAAACAGTTTTACAACGCCCATCATTTGGCACACGTTGTCGTGCAGTTCTTTGGACCATCGCTCCCGCTCCTATTCCTGGGCGATTATAACCGACAGGGCAATGCGGCGTTTGTGTTTCAGCCGTTCTTCATAATGTTCAGACTGCAGGTTGCGCAATTCACTTACATCGCGCAGGGTGCCAATCGTCCTTACAGCTTCCTGCCTCATGCCGGATCGAATGATACAGGCCTTGTTTACAACGGTATAATATTTATTGTCGTTGCCCAGCAACCGGTATTATATCGCACGAAATGGCAACGCCGCTCCGGCACATCAGCGTTGTGGCAGAAGTGCTGCAAAAGGGACTTGAAAAAGATGGCGCGAGGGTGAACCAGGCTCTGGCAGACATCAAGCTCACCTCCGACAGGATTTTGACAGATTCCATCAGCCTGATCAACTGGATAAAATACAGCAACAAAACAATACCCGTTAAAAAGAAAACCATTCATTTGCACAGTCTTGCAAAAGATACATTACAGTTGCATGATTCTTCGGCGCGTAGCAAGGGTATTGAACTAAAGAACGAGATAGAAAAATGGTGGTTTATTGAAGCCGACCATACCATCCTTTCCACCATTTTCAACAACATTATTTCTAACGCTGTAAAAATATTCGCTTTCAGGCGTAATCACTGTTTTTTGCACGAAAGGCGATGCAAACAGCACCGTAATAAAAATAAGCGATGAGGGAACGGGTATGAGTGCCGAAATGCTGTATAAGATAAGAGAAATACTGAAAGGCAATCTTGCAGTATTAAAAACATATGATGAATCGAGCACGCGGCTGGGGTATGTATTGGTGGGCGAACTGCTGAGGATACATCACCTGTAAATGCAGGTAGACAGTGTATTGAACAAGGGCACGGTAGTGAGTGTGGTGCTGCCGGGAACTTCACTTGCCGGTGCAGCGGGCAGCGGCTAATTCAATGCCGTTGGGTTGGCAATAAATGAACGGTAAAGCGCCCGCATAGCTGGGCAGTGGAACCCATTCCCATTTCCCATGATAAAAATTAACGGCATTGACTACGCCAGTAGCCCTATTTTCTCTCTTCAGCTTTAATCCTTTGTTATCGCTTAAAAATGGGTATTCCTTTTATGTATGAAAGCCGATTTTTATCTTTAGAAAAAAATTAAATGAAAATCATCAGCATTATCCTCCTCCTGGTTTCCGCATTCCTTAGTGTAAAACATGGCTGGGATGCTTTTCAACCCGGCAATGCAGAACAAACAAAAATGATGACGGACCTGGGCATTACAAAAACAATGATGCCCTATTTTGGCATATTTTCAGTTATAGTGGGATTAATGTTGTTTTTTCCGCAAACATTTTTTCTTGGTAATGTGTTAAACGCAATAACAATTGTATTGATCATGGCATTGTCTTTAAGAGCAGGAAACTATAAAATGGCATTGCTGGAAATTCCGTTTCTTGCTTTACCATTGATATTGATCTGGCTTAAGTATCCGTTTAAATTTCAATCCTGATCACACGTAATGACAAAACCGCCCGGGAAAAACAGTTTGCCTGTACTTCATTTCCATTCTTCTCAAACAAATCAACATGCATATTGAACAATGAATGTTCTCAGCGGTTGTTGGTATGCAGACGGGTAAAGCACGATGCGTACCAACAACAGAAGCCGGGCTGTAGCTATAAGCATTTCTGGTTGATGAGGCTATGCACAGGAGCACTGCTCAGGGGAAGGGTTATCCAAATATTAACGGGCTTTTGTTATCCGGTGCACTGATATGCTGCCATCTGCCGCCAGAATGATGATGAAATAGGTTCCTTCGCTCAGATCAGCGATCCCGATTACCTGCTGTGCCGCGCGGCTTTTCAGTTGCTTTACTTTCCTTCTTGTCGCATCATATATGCGTATGGTTTCCCCGCCGGTCAATCCCTGAACCGTAATATTGTCTTTTGCTGGATTGGGGTATATAGCAACATTGCCTCCCTTAAATTGTAACAGGCGTATGGGACTATATTCAAACCTGCCATCAAAATCTACCTGCTTTATCCGGTAGTAGTTTGTACCGACAGCTGGTTGCTGATCTGTATAGCGGTATATTAGTTTCACCATGCTATTGCCATTGAACGCCTGACTGGTAACAAAACCTATCCGCTTCCAGTCGTTTCCATCGATACTTCGTTCAACCTCAAAACCCTTGTTGTTCTGCTCAGTTGCGGTCGTCCATTGCAGTAAAATGCCGTCTTGAGCAGGGGAAAGAGTAAAAGTCAATAGTGTAACGGGTAAAATAATCTGGTTAGAAATACTGGGTCCAAATTCGCTGGTGCTGCCGCTTAGGGTAGCCGTGCCTGTAAATAAGGTATTGGTAGTAAACCCGGTGCCAGTTACAGTAGCGGTGAAAAGTCCGATTGCGTCTGCAGTAGTTGCACCCAGGTAAACAGCGCCTTCCCCGTGAGCCCTGCTCTGGCCATCACCATAGTGAACAGCTCCGTTGTCAGCAGAGGGCGTAATATCCGCTACAAACATTTCAACGGTGGCGCCGGCAAAAGTGGTGCTTCCTGCGGGAACGTTTCCAATATAACCTGATATTGTAGCACTTGTGGCGCTGTTAATGATTATCGAATTGATGACCGGGTTATCCATATGTTGCTGCACTGCAGCTGCATCCGCGCTCAAAGCCCCGTCATTGCCGTCTACCCCTCCTGCCTGCGTCGCCAGTCCATCGCCTGTCAGTGCAATACCAAGACCGCCGTTTTGGTAGATGGCATTTTGTGTAATAGTGTTATACCTGACAAACCCGTTTGATATTGATTTTTGTATGTTGATTCCGGCACCGGTGTTGTAGGCGATGCGGTTACCGGTAATGCTGTTATTGATAATAAGATCACTGGTGCTGGTTCCTGTATTAGTAGCGGATAAATTAATGCCCATCGCATTAGGACCTGCCGTGGTGCCGTCGCTCCCTACACCGATGTAATTATTCTGTATGGTATTATTGGTAGCCGCAGTATAGGTGATGGTCGATCCTGGATTCACTGAGCTATTATATACCCGGATCCCCGCTGATGTTGCCCCGGTGATGATATTGCGTTCCCAGGCATTCGGTCCACCAATGATATTGTTGGTAGAGCCTTGCAGGGTTATATGTAGAGTTGAGGTGGCCGTTAAAGGCACTCCATTTTTATCCGCGCCAAAATAATTACCCTTTACGGAGTTATTGCCATCCCAATAGTAAGAAGTCGTACCCGGCAAAGTGTGCGTGCCGCTTGGGCTATTATAGAGCAATCGTACCCCGTTGCCGCAGGCAAATAGATTTCGTTTGCTGGAGATGTACATGTTGCTGTTCACCCCGATCAATAAGTTGTTGCAATTCGTGGCACTGAGGTGGTCCGACTGTATGCTGCTGTATAAAGGAGTAATACCGTTGCGTTGAAAACCGAAATAGTTACCTGCAATTACAAAATTTGTCAGGTCACGCAACTGAACGGTAGCTACATTTACAGAGCTGAGGTTATTGGCAATCAGGTTGCCTTCCCGGTATTCAAATCCCGGCGTTTTGGCGCCGATGTACCAGCCCGAGCCATTCGATGTCAGGGTACTTGATACGACGCCGTAAATGGCAGTAAAGATGCCCCGGGAACCGGGATAGGGTGCATCAGTACTGTAATCATAATTAAAAGAATTACCCCAGATATGTACATCGTTTACGGTTGCTGTTGAGCTTTTATAAATACAAACTGCAGTATTGCCACCTCCAATAATGTGGAAATCAATACCACAGATCTCGGAACCACTTGATCCCGTTCCCAAAGTAAAGAGGTATGTTGCAGGGTCGTCTAACCGTATTTTTACCGGCAGACCGGTTCTGTCTGAAATAGCCCCCATCGATGCAGGACTATTATAATATCCGTTTATTTTTATGGGTTTAATCATTGCCGGCAGAGACGCATTAATAACAATCTCTCCCAGTCCGTTCTGAAAACGGATTTCACTGCTGGCATCAACAGAAGCGTTGGCATCTGTAATAGCCTGGCGCAGGGTTCCTGCTCCGCTGTTAGCGGTGCTGGTCACCACAAAAACAGCCGCCCGAAGGGGAAAGGCAACCAAGCTGAAAACCACCAGCAGGCATACCGCCTGCAGTTTTTGGGCAAAAGTTCCTCGCAGGTTTGCGGAAACCAATGCAAATGTAAATCTTATCATTGCCAAGTATTTTTATATGCGGTTGTGAAAAAATATGTATCACTTATCAGCCAGCAAAAAAAATAACCGGAACCTGGAAAACAATCTTTCAACAGGACTAATGACAAAGCCCTTCCGTTGGATTAAGTTGAATTTATTCATGAGACCAAGGTGGATTTTAATATACAATTCAAAATAAACAAATTTTTTATGTTCGAAAATCATTTAATTAAAAAACTTACGGTATAGAATATGCGCAGTAAAAGTATTAGTAGAAAACATATAGCACTACAGTTGTAAACCCATATCCACATACCTTTGTGCCGTGTAAAACATAAATCTGGGTAAGTTGCCACATGAATTTCATGGTGTGGTCATTTTCAAACCGGCAACTGGAGTATTCCTGCCTGATTGAAAAATTATTTTGCAGCACCATTGTAATTAAACACTGCGACATGCCCTTCAAGATGTCTCCTTCCTACCTTAAAAATGGATAAAGATTATGTTTACTTTATCATTTAACCTTCATTCCAACGCGTGCCCATTGGAATAATCTAGCAGCCGGCGAAAAATCAGTTGAATTTTCAGCCGTTGTTGGTATGCAGAAGGGGTAAAGTGCGATGCGTACCAACAACAGAAGCTGGGCTGTAGCTATAAGCACTTCTTGTTGGTGAAGCTATGCACCGGAGCACTGCTCAACACCAGCAAAGGGGAAAGATTGAAAAAGATACTAAACAGCCGTAGTAATGTCGCTCGCAGGATTGCATCTTATCCGCATCGACTTTTCCTACACTGATAAGTTCATCAATGGACATCTTTTTTTGTGTATAGCTTTTTTCTGTCCTGAAAGGAAAGTAGAATACTGCGTAGTTCACAGCATAAGCACTCCCACTTGTATTACTGCTTGCATATATTGATTCTACATAACTTAATTCCGGATTAATGGATTTACTGTCTACAGTAAAATCAAGCGAAATGTTTCCTTTACAATAATCATTGATGTAAACGACACCGCTTGAGTCTAATTTTATCACACTTTTGTTTTCAATGCCTTTAGCTGAGATTATATAAACATAGCCATCGAAAGCAGATAGTAGATGTAATTTGATGATTAAAAGAAGATGAAATTTCATGCAAAACACCCAAAGACGCTGCAGTTATGCGATCAGATCACCTTCGCGGGGAATCAAATCGAGCATAATCTTTTCGCCACGCTCAAGATGTTTCCTTAGCGTTTCTTTTGCCGTTTCGAAATCTTTTTTCTTCAACGCCTTTACAATTTTCCTATGTTCGTCATCCGTTAGAGAGTAATCATCTTCTTCTTGCGAACTTCCTATACGCTGATGGAAAAGAGGAATATTGCTGTGTTGATAAATATTAAAAAGTCTTTCGTTTTTTGAACCTGCAATAATAGTTTCATGAAATTTTATATCAGCCTCACAGGCGCCATTTAAATATCCACCAGCCACCATTGCACTAAAGTCATCGCAAATGCGTTCTAACTTAGATACAAGCTCTCTATCATAGTGTAGAAATAATAGTTCCAGCGAACCCAATTCTAATACTTCTCTGAGCTCCTTTATCTCACGTACATCATTAACGGTAATTGATTTCACAAAACATCCGCCTTTTTCTCCAAACTCTACAAGACTCTCCCCGGATAATCTTATTAGCGCTTCACGTACCGAAACTCTGCTTACATTCAATTTTTGCGCCCAAAAACTCTCAACCAGGCGAGATCCCCTGGTTAATTGGTTAGATAAAATTTTCTTTCTCAGTTCAACATAAGCCATATTAGCCAGCGATCCTTCTTTCATACGATAATTTCAATTTGTATGCAAATTTACCGTCATTTATTCTACAAAACAAACCCAGATAGTATTCCCTTAAATTGAAATTTCTGCACATACTTCATATATAATGCCCCCATTTTGTAGAGCCTTCTAAAACAGTATCGAAACAGTCGGAATTGTTAAAAATTCTCCCTGAGCTGGCGTAAAAAGAGTCACCCAAATCAAAGACTCCTTTATTTATGTTCTGCCAGGCTGCGTCAGAGAAAGAGAGCGTGAACACATTTGCATCCAATTACAATGGTTTTCTTTACCATTGGTTTCCATTAAAGCCATACTCAGCTCCGGAAAAGGATTTAACCTCGCCGAAACATTGTTATGCCAGTTGAGTAAAAATGGATTTACGGTGAGGTCAGAACAAAAACATGGAACGCCTGCATCCTTGTTGTGTCATACAATCTAACCCCGATGTACAACTACATGCAGGAATGCTACCGGCTGCTACAAGGGCAGCAATAACCCCTTCGCTTCATTTACTCAATACGGTTTCGATCGCTTTTAACAGGACCTCCTCTACCTCCGGGGCGGTCCCCGATACAATATCCGACGTTTCGTACCCTCCTTTCTCAATGTATGACTTTTGGGTACCGATGTAGCCAGGCCCGTAATCTCCGTAGGCTGCTGTACACACAAAGCTACCAGGCACCATTTGTTGAGCAGCCAGTTGGTACTCCACAAATGCCTCGCCAGGGATACTTAATATCCAGGTATTATTGAGCCTCAGCGCTGTAACATTTATTTTAACACCGGCTATACTCCTTTGATACCACGCGAGTTTTTCCGCCGCTCTAAACTTCATGTGAATATTCAAAGAAGTGTCAGCAAGCCGTTGACGTAAATCTTCTTCCTGAATATTTTTTCCTAACGGTAATTTAATTTCAGTATTTCTCCATTGTACAACCTCCGGCTTTTCTCTATTCTTCAAACTTTGTTGCCAAGCTCCTTTCATACCCTCCCGCACTCTTCTGGTTAATTGCTCCCTTGCTTTTTGGGTACCGTTATTATATTTACCGGCAGCTATATTACCGCTAGCTCCGTTGAAGTGTATAACAGGCGCTCCAATTTCTTTTTCAAACTCATTCCGCGCCAATCCAATAAACTCACAAGTAACATCTCCATCCCCATAGTAGCTTTGTGGATGTGTAGTATAAAACGTAATAGCTGCTATTGGTCTGTTATTGTTCCAGAAACCAATACACCGCATCCAGGGGTCTATTAATCCATCTGGCGCATTTTGCATTGCCAGATCCGTTGATTTACTGTATCGTGTATAAATTTCACCTGCTCCATTTATCAACCTCCTATTGGAGGCCACGCTATCTACCAGAAACTTACCATGAGTAATCGCTGTCACAGGCATAGCATTGTGGATCGCCCGCTGTACAGCACCTCCCACACGTAGGATAACATCTGTCACAAAACGATCGTCGATGCTAATACCACCAGAACCATACTCCTCCATTATTTTTTCAATAGTAAAATCGCATCTGGGAGCATCGTGCTGGTGCAATGCGTGTACCGCTACCCTATCAATCGTTGTACCAGCCGCGGCGGCAAGTTGCTGCCGCCACCTATCCAGTCCCTCGTTGGAAATTCCTATCCAGTCAACGGCACAGAGTACTATAGGTTTATCTTCCAATAAAATGACTAAACCCTTTGCATGTAAGGAATCAGTGATGGAGCGGGTATTTGCGTAAGCAACTGGGCTTCCCAAAGGTGGTGTGGCATTTACATCAAACGTAGCTACCCTTAACTGGGCAACAGCGGATAAATTCAACTCTACAACAAAAAGGACGAGGAATATTTTGAGATACATCATCTGCACTTAGTTTTTATGTTGACGCGTCTGCCCAATAGGTACAATACCCCCCCAAAGCAACTGGTCCTTTGAACAAAGGACAGGTTCCACAGGTTTTAGTATCATTGGAAGGAACATATAGTTTACAATTCTCGCATTTCTTTTCGGCTATCGGCGTTTCATCTACATAACCCAATGCCTTCCTGTTAGAATTATCTTTTTCAGTAAGTGCATTAACATCACAAGGATTTGAAGCGCTGCTTATTTCGGTGTCGGCATCAATTACCTTGGCGGATGCCCCTTCCTTTTCATCTTTCGCACCTCCGCCACAAGACATGAACACTCCAACGAATGTAAACGACGAAGCAAATTTCATAACACCTCTTACAAATACTCTTCTATCACAGTTCTTCTTCATAGTACTTTTCGTTTATTGCTACTGCTAATTACAAACTAAGTAGTTTTTTAACTGAATCATCGTTAGTAAGTAAAACTATCTTGTTCAATAGGGTAATAAACTCAGCTGAGTGCTTTTCAGTTTTAGACGCCTTAATCCCCTTGGACAAACCTGTTGCAGCAGCTTTTATCCATGTAATATTTGATTTGATTTCACTACCAGAAAGAAAAGTATACAACTTGTTCAGGCTGCCGGTATGATCTTGTAATCCGACCGCATAACTGATAGACTCAAGATAGGCTGTTTTAAATTTTCCGTCCGCTGAAAAATAGCCATCCTTTAAAAGCGCTGGCAATAGATCCGTGCCGACACCTGGCTTTGAGGTAAGTACAGCTATGGTAAACAAAGAGTCATTGCTATTTTTTGTTAATGCTTCCGCCAATGCGGGAATAGCCACAGACTGTACTGCGTTGCCAACGCTCAATACTGCCTGGAACGCAACAAATTTTGCAGGATCATTTATCAGTTTCGCCACTTCATTGTTTAATGAAGAAAACCGCTCGGCCAGCATGATTCCATGTTCCCTCACATTAGCATCTTTATCTGCCAGTGCCGCCTGCACATCTGCTATCGTTAAAGCACCCAACCCCTCCAGCGCATACAAAGACCGTAACTTTGTGGCCGCGCTGGCCTTGGATTGATATAAACTACGAACAGCAGTCACTACAGTTTTATCTTGCCGCTCCACAATTACTCTCTGCGCAGTAGTTCGCCACCATGCATTAGGATGTGCCAGATAAGCAACCAACTCCGACGTAGTGCGTTTGCTCATTTGTGGTTTCTGAGTATTTTTCTTATTCCATCCTGTTGCTTTAATCAAAAAAATTCTACCCATATCGTTACCCGCAGAAAAATCCATATCCTCTTTTAGGTCTTCGGGAATAGAAACAGGTGTTTCTATATGTTGCCGATACATGTCGACCATAAACAGATTCCCATCAGGTCCGGAATAGAAAGTAGTTGGCCTGAACCACATATCTGTAGAAGCAAGGAACTCATTAGACTTTTCTCCAGACCCGCGTGTAGCCGTATACGTAATATCATTTTCGCCCCGAACCAGAACATCTCTGTGTACTAGGTTACCGGCTACCTCCCCGGTAAAAATACTGCCGTAGTATTCCGCAGGAAAGCCATCGCCCCCATAAAAAGTCGCACCAGAAGCACCGGTAAAATGTTTATCAATCCACTCCGTACGATTCATTTTGAGAGAATCATATTGATGTTGCCTTCTTTCGCTCCTTACTCGGCGCCAGTAAGGAGCTTCTGTTAACTGAAACATTTCCAACTCATGGTCGGAAATATTTCTGTCGGCCCTGTAAGAAGTTAGTAACGTATGTCGTTTTAGGTAGCGCAATGCAATTGGGTTTGTCTGAATATGTAAAGTATTCTGTGTATAAAAACGATGATTGAAATCGTTCATCGCCAACCCAAATTGGCCGGTTCCACTCTCTGCTTCAAACAAACCTTTATCCAAGCGAAAACGAAAATCGTGTCCTCCCATTGTAACAGAAGGAACATTGGGTTTTGTCCAAAATTTTACCTGTCCTGCTTGTCCGTGATTGTTGGCATATATCCAGTTATCTAGCCCGTAGGTAAGATTAGTGATCTGTGCCTCTGAATTCCCTATAAAAAACCCTGAAAACAAAGTATCTATTTTATCCACCATAAAGTCATTATTGGTATCCTTCATGTGGAATATATATGGCGCAGCGGCTACCAACAACCCTTGCTTATAGGGAAGCACAGCTGTAATATCCGGAACTTTATTTATAAATACAGTAGACGAGTCATATTTGCCATCATTGTTGTTGTCAAATAATACTTTGATCGAACATTTCCCGTTCAGAGAATCCGCAACAAATGGATAGTCGGTCATCTGTACTACATAAGTATTCCCATCCTCATCGATCGCCATCGACACCGGCATCATCACTTCAGGCTCTGCAGCAACATTTTCCACTGTAAAACCTGTCGCCACATGGAACGATTTCAACTCATCCTGTACGGATTTTCCATCCGGATATTTTTTCGCTGCATCTTTTGTGGAATCATCACATCCAACCACAACAATGAAAACAAACAAGACTGGTAACAATCCGGATAATTGGGTCATGGATAAATATTAAAAAGGTTTAAAATAACGTTTTATCAATTATTAGCCCACTTCAACAAGGCTTCGTTCATCTTAATTTCCATGGCATACATCCAATCGCTGTTATTGGTTCCATTGGCAAGCATGGGGTCATTATTCTGATCGAGTATAAAATCTGGTGGATTTGACAAAAACCTGGTTTTGGAAAAAACGTTTTCATAAAAATTTCTATATTCAGAAAACTTGGCAACCAAAGCAAGTACTTGTTTTTTGTGTTTGTCCTTTTCAGTTTTTGTTGCAGTATCATACTCGTATAACAAAAGAAGAAGCTGCGGAGTATATACCTGCAGTTCGTTAATGGCATTCATTAACTCCAGCGCAAACCTGTTATCTCTTGATAGTTTAATATTTTCTGCTATCAGGATCTTTGTCTTACCATAGCGTTTCAACTCCAGCTTAGAACGCTCAATTCTATCTGCATATCTTTTACTCCAAACACCTGTACTATCTGCCTCAGGCAATGCTATTAATGGAACCGTATAGGGATAATGCCTCCTATGGCCTTTTTCCATAAATGCTGTATCCCAAAAATTCAATGCCTGCTCCAGGTCGTCCTGGAATTCATATTTTACATCAGCAAGTTCAGGTGCATAAAACCTGTGCCGGAATATTGTATGAGCCTGCGCGTGCGTGAGGTCTTCATAATTCCATGTTAGTAGGGCATAGTCGTAAAACCCACGCCAGTAAGTTTCTAAGTGTGGCGAAGAATCATCCCAGGCAGTTTGCAGCATACCCGGGATTCTCTTCTCAACAGCCACTTCACAAAAATCCTTTGTTGGCTGATAAATTGAATTGTCTCTTGGTAACATTGCTGCCATATCCTGCGCTGCCGGTGCCCCCCACACTTCCAACCCATTTTTCATAAACCATTCTATCGCTTTTACGTTCCCCCGTATTTTTGGGAAATTATAGTTCCAGCGCATGTAAATGCAATTTTTGGGAAACAAGGCAATATTTTCATCAAGCAGGTGCTGCTTATCTGTCCATTCCTTTTCTACCCAAGCGGCATCTTCCATCTGCCCGCTACGCATAGTGCCATACAATCCCGATAAAGAAAAAACCATATCGTCCCAAAATATCGGGATGCGTCCTTTATCCGTAACATACTTGCAAACCTTATTCAACCAGTACATCTGTAGCTCAAAGGGCTTCATACCCGATTTTTTAGCCAGCTCCGATTTGCCGAGGTTGTACACTTCATCGCCACCTATGTGCAGGTACTTGCTGCCTGGGGTAGCCTGCATGGCTTCATCATACATTTTATAATGCAGTTCGTAAGTATCCGGATGTAGAGGATCTATTACCCAATCTATCTTCCGGTCGTCTCTCAAATACTGGTACTTATCATGCTTTAAAATAAATGATACGTGACCCAACCCCTGCACCAAAGGTGATATCTCGATAAACCTATCTTTGGCATAACGTGTTAATGCAGCAAACTCATCTATAGATACTGAATTGCCCGACCCTACCTTATCTGCCTGGCGATACCGCAGCTTATCCTCGAACTCGATAATTACAGCATTCACTTTAATTCTCGCCAGTCGGTCTATCATGCGATAATAATAATTCATATTATCTACATGGTACTTCATATCTAAATGGACGGCCCGGTACGGTATATCTGGTTTATCAGTAATAATGCAGGCCGGAATAACGATGCGTTGACTCCTCGCATCTTCTAACAATTGCAGCAAAGTCTGGCAGCCGTAAAAGACCCCTGCAGCATGTCTTGCACGAATGTTTACCGCCCCGTCTTTAATTGTGAGTATATATCCCTCATGGGAATCGGAAGCTGCAGCGTTAGTTACTTCCAGAGTTATAACTCCTTTACCCGACGTTGCAGCAATGGGCAAATTACTCAAAGGTGCCTCCAGATTCGGACGCTCTGTATTGATCAATCGTAAAGCAATCAAGTCGTAAAATCGCAAGCCGACACCGCCTGTAAGCGTTGTGTTTTGCGGCTGGGGTAGCAAACGAAAACTGGCGTCAAAATTACGGTTACCTTGTGCTGTTAGCTTTAATACGTTAAATAACATAAACGCCGCTAAACAGCCAACCGTGCACAATTTAGTTATTCTCATTTCTTCAACTTTCCGATTCATTATTTTGGTTCCTTTATTTATTACTACCAGCCCCACCGCAGCAATAGTTAATTCTTCTGCTAGCAGCTGCTAATTACTCATTAACCACCCCAGTACCCTATTATTGAATTCCAGTTCCATAGCAAACAGCCAATCACTGTTATTGGTGCCGTTGGCTAGCAGACGATCATTATTTTGATCTAGGATATAACCGGGCGGATTATTCAAAAATCTTGTTTTTGAAAACACCGATTCATACGCTTTACGATACTCTGGAAAGTTATCCACTAACTCTTTAACCAGTTGTTTCTGCTTTTGCTTATCGCTCGCCTTAGCTTTATCATACTTGTGTAAAGCATGGATCAAACGCGCGGGATAAATTTGTAATTCATTTATGGCAAGCAGCAATTCCATATTGTAATGATTCCTCCGGATATATGGATTTGCAGACGCAGCGATCTTTTTTACGGCAGCATATCTCCGAAGCTCCATTATGGAACGATCGATTTTATCGGCATGCCTCACACTCCAAACACCTATACTATCATTATGCGGCAGCCCCATAAAATCAGGATTGTAGGGAAAGTGGGATCTATCTCCGGAAATCAAAAATGCAGTATCCCAAAAACTCAAAGCCAGTTCAAGTGAATCCTGGATTTCAAATTTTTCCGAAGAAAGCTCCGGTGCATAAAACCGGTGCCTAAACAACTGATGCGCTTGGTTGTGATCTACGTCTATGTAGTTCCAACTGAGGGATGCATAATCGTATATACCACGCCAGAAGGTTTCAAAATGTGGAGAAGAATCATCCCAAATAGTAGCAAGCATGCCCTCCAACTGATACGCTGCCGCTACTTCGCTAAAATCTTTCATAGGCTGGTACAAGGAATTTTTACGGGGAAGCATAGCCGACATATCCTGC
>JBQCFW010000176.1:0-7848 GCA_051958655.1 Agriterribacter sp.
CCGCTTTATGAACAGGGATTATTACACACATTTTTTTAGCTGCATCCATATTATGCTTAACAAACGGCATACAAGATAAAATGCCGACGCAAAATAATACAATTTAAATAGCAGGCAGTGCAGGCACTCATCGCAATTAACAGAGTAAGCATTATATTTGAAGCCGATGAACAATCGTTCGATAGACATTGTGGTACCAACTTACAGGCTTGATGAAAAAGTATTGCTTGACATCATCCATCTTCCACGCCCGCAGCAATTTGAAATAAACATTTACATCGTGTCCGACAATCCGGCAGTGATAGTTCCCGAAAGTTTAAAAGCATTGCACGATCAGGGAAAAATACACTTGCTTGTAAATGAAAAAAACCTGGGCGCGCCGGCTACACGCAATGTTGGCATCCGGGCGGGGAGTGCTGCATGGATATTGTTTTTGGATGATGACATTTACCCGGAAAATAACCTGCTAACTGTATACGGCGAAGCCATTGAAAAACACGGCGTCGCATTGGGATTTGCCGGTATCACCCGCTTTCCTGCACCGTTTAACATTGTAACAAAAGCACTTCAGATACATGGAGCCGTGGCAAGCTTTACAGAGCCGTTGCATAAACCGTCGGTAATATGGTCGCCTACGGCCAACGTTATGTTGAACCGTGCAAAAATGGACCAAACACTTTTTGATGGTTCGCTTATTAACGCTGAAGACATTGATTTCCTTACCAGGAACAGCCTGTTGTATAATCAACGATATATTTCCCTGCCGGAAGCGGTTGTGCATCACCCATGGTGGAATAACGGGAAAGTTCAAACGAAAAGAATGATCAGCTATGGAGCCGGAGCCAGCCAGGTAGCTGTTAAAGAGCCGATCAAAAATTATACTTACATCGACTTTACCAATACATGTGAAACGCTGTTGCTGTTGCTGCTGCTGCTACCTTTTGCAGTTGTAGCCGGGCATGTTTATATGGCAACAGCATTGTTGCTGATTATACCTGTTGCTGAATTTATCACCAATTGGATAAGAGGCATTATTAATGGAAAAACTTATAGCCTGGCCATAGCGTTTCACCTGTTCTGGATAAAGAACTGTTACGAGTTTGGCGCTTTAAAAGAAACGTTAAAGAGTGGTCGTTTAAAAGCATTTGCCCGAAGAATTGAAATGGGCTTCAATAAGCCTCATCCCAGCCCCTTCAGGCTGAACCGTTGGAAGATAATAAAGCTAACGATAATCAGTACGTTAAGTTTGTTAGTCCTTTTGGGCAGAACATAGTGCCCTTGCGGGCAGTTTCCTGGTAAACTTTGTAGTTGTAGCTTTCACGCTGGCGGTTCTGCAACGGGTGGTGCAGGTGATAACAAACAGCCATCATTTTTACTTTTTTCTGGCTCAGTCCCGAATTAATGAAACGCGATGCGAGTTCTATATCTTCATGCCCCCATCCTTTCAGTTCGCTGTTATAGCCATTTACCTTTACAAAATCTGCACGCCAGTAAGCACAATTGCATCCTATCAGGTTATCGGAGCGTTTGCTTTTTTTAATAAAAAAGCGGGAGAGCGGTAACACACGCATGGCATTGATGCGATTGCCAATACCAGGCGCATAAGGAGGAATATTGGCAGCTGTTCCCTGCCGTATCAATCGTTTGCTGGTTACATCGTCTACCTGCACCCTGCTACCCCTGATATAATATCCTTTTTCAGCCACCTTTTTATGATCTTCAATGAAATGGGTATTCAATACAATGTCTCCATCTACCTGAACAATGTAATCGCAGTCGGTGCCTGCAATTGCCTGGTTCATGATCAGTGTTTTTTGAAAGCCATTGTCCTGGTGCCAGAAATGTTTTAACGGAACATTAAATTTATTCCGGTAAGAGTCTATCAATAATTTTGTGGAGTATCCTGATCCATCATCTGCAATCAATATTTCATCGGGCATAACGGTTTGTTCAAGCACACTTTCCAACACTAGTTTCAGGGCCTCCGGCCAGTTATAGGTAGCTATTACCAATGCCAATGATGTTTGCTGTGATCCTGATGATGTCATTGTTTGATGTATTGATTAATGCCTGTTTTACAAAACTTAACTTTTGATACAATTGATTGTTTGAATAATTCTTCGTTCTTGCGCAGGTTCGATTTGGAATTTTCCTTGTGGTATATATGAAAGGCAATACCACCGAGTTTCAGGAAACGCTTCTGTACTCCAGCATTCAATAATCTTGCCACAAACTCTTTGTCTTCGGGGCCCCAACCGTTAAAATCTTCATTATATCCATTCACTAATACGGCATCTTCTTTCCAAAAGGCCATGTTGCAACCATGTATTTCAAAACGCTCATCGCCTTTGTTTTTATAAGTGGTTTCAAACATTCCCCACAACAATGGTATATGCAACGCGCTTGTTTTATTGGTAACACCCTTGCTCCACATATTCACTTTCGTATTACCAGACTTTATTAATGCTTCAGACGCTGCTTCGTCAATATATATTCTGCTTGCTCTTACAAAAGTTTTCTTCTTTGCAAAATCAAGATGATCTTTTATAAAGTAAGGATGCATGATAATGTCGCCGTCAACCTGTATAATGTATTCTCCTGTTGCCTGTGCTATCGCTTTGTTGCGTATGGCTGCAAGCCTGAAGCCGTTGTCTTCGTGCCACACATGGTGAATAGGAACGGGCGACGATTGCTGAAACCGTTCTATCAACGCCCTTGTTTCCTTACCCGATCCATCGTCGGCGATAATAATTTCGTCGGGCAGTTTTTTTTGAGACAGCGCGCTTTTGATGCACAGTTGTAAAGCCTGTGGCCAGTTATAAGTAGAAATAATTAGTGTCGATGACAGATACATATTATACATTCATGGCTTGCAAGCGTATCATCATCAATTAGAACTGAAAGTCTGCATTTCTATCAGCTTTCTATATAAACCGTCGTTTTTAATCAATTCTTGGTGCGTGCCCTCTTCTACTACCCTACCTGCTTCCAGCACAATAATATGATCCGCATTTTGTATAGTACTCAAACGATGTGCTATAATCAGCGAAGTCCGGTTTTTCATTAAATTGTTCAACGCCTCCTGTACCATTTTCTCTGACTCCGTATCCAGTGCAGACGTTGCTTCGTCTAACAACATTATTGGCGGATTTTTTAAAACCGCCCTGGCTATACACAGCCTTTGCTTTTGTCCTCCCGATAATTTAACGCCTTTATCACCAATATTGGTTTGATAACCGAGTTCAGTAGCCATAATAAAATCGTGTGCATTGGCTATTCTTGCCGCTGCTTCCACCTCCTGTTGCGTGGCCTGGGTGTTTCCGAATGCGATATTGTTAAAAATGGTATCGTTGAATAAAATAGATTCCTGGTTAACGATACCCATCAGTGTACGGAGCGACTCAACGGTTATGGAACGAATATCCTCACCGTCTATTGTGATGGCTCCGGATTTTTGTTCAATAAACCTGGGTATAAGGTCCATCAATGTTGATTTGCCACCGCCGGAAGGCCCCACCAATGCTACAGATTTACCCTTAGGAATGGTAATGTTAACGTTATGCAAAACTTCTTTATCATTATAAGAAAAACTTACGTTTTCAAATTGCAATGCGTTGGCAAAAGTGGTAATGGGCTTTGCATTGGGAGCATCAACAATAGCGGGCTTTTCATCAATAAGCGCCAGTACGCGCTCACCGGCAGCAATACCCGAATGTATATTGCCGAAAGAGGATGAAATAGCTTTTGCGGGACGAAGTATTTGCGAAAACAATGCAATGTAGGCTATGAAGTTGGCTGCATTCAGATCGCTGTTTTGCGACAGCACCAATGAACCGCCGTATAACACAATGCCTGCCACCATCATTACGCCGAGCGATTCAGAAACCGGCGGCGCCAGTTGCTGGCGTTTGGCCATACTCCGGATAATGCTGGAATAGTGAATGTTTTCTTTTTCGAACCGGTTGGTTATGAACTTTACCGCATTAAATGCTTTTATTATCCGCATGCCATTCAATGCTTCGTCTATATAGCTAATCATCATTCCAAACGAAACATGCGACGCTGCGGCCTGCTCCTTTAGCTTTTTAACAATTTTTGAAATGATAAAAGCCGAAAAAGGAATGATCAACATTGAAACCAGCGTAAGCTTGTACGAAATAATAAACAGCATTACCAGGTAGAAAATCAATGTTAAAGGCTCCTTAAAAACCACTTGCAGGGTACCCGTTACCGAATACTGAACGACTTGCACGTCTGACGCGATTTTTGAGATAATATCGCCTTTGCGTTCGTTGCTGAAATAGCCCAGGTGCAGGTTCATAACGTTGTTGAATACACTGCGCCGCAGGTTAAGCAGCGTGTGGATACGCAGGTTTTCCATCGTTCTGTCTGCAAAATACCGGAACAGGTTTCCCATAATTACAGAAATTACAATAACAAGGCAAACGATCTGCAGCGTAGGATAAATACCGTATTTATCGTTAGCCACCGCAGAATAATAATTGAACATTTTAAAAATGTCGAAAACATTACCCGGCTTAGGTGGAATGGGATGATCTGCACCAGCACTGAAAAGTGTTGTCAGTAACGGGGCCAGTAGCGCCAGGTTAAGTGTGCTGAATATAATAGACAACACGGCGAAAATGATATATGGAATTGCATACTTTCCAATGGGTTTAGCAAAAGAAAGAAGCCGGAAGTATGTTTTCATCTAATGTATAAAACCGGCAAAATTAGTTATTACGGAGAATTTTTCCCCATCTTATTCTTTTTTACCGCAGTGAGGGACCTTTTTTTAACAATCTGCAGCCGTTATTCCTGTTTTATAAGGTGCTGATCGAAGCCCAATGCTACCAGTTTTTCGTATGCCAGCCATATATCATCGGGAATGGGTTGGTATACCTGGAAACCTTTTCCGGGATAGAGTTTGATGCGTTGCAGGTCGCCCGTCATAATATGAATAACTTTTTCAACTGGTATCTCATTATTGGGATATTCCTCAAAACTGATTTGCGGAGAAGTAACGATCAGCTTTTTTTCGGGCCAGTGCTTTTTAAAAGTGGCATAACTTCTTCTTTCCATATACGGTTTCTGCACCACAATAAAACTATGAGGGTTTAGCCCTTTTTGATCCAATAGTTTCTGTGTAAATAAAATATTCTCCCCTGTATTGGTCGACTGGTTTTCTATCAAAATATGTTCGGACGGAACACCCATGTTTATTGCGATGGCTGCGAACTGATCCGCTTCCGGCACTGTCCATACCCCTTTGGTTACATTTCCTAAGCCTCCCGAAAAAATGATGAAAGGTGCCAGCCCTTGCAGGTACAGTTCCGCAGCGCGGTTAGCCACCCTCAGGTCATGGCTGCCCAGTGCAAAAATACAATCGGAGGGTTCCATTGTGTGGTTCATGTGGTGATAATCCCATAATTGCCGGGCAAGTGATAATGTTTCGGGGGTGATGGTGGGCATAGTATGTTTTTATAAAGATAATAATGTAGCTAATTTTATATGGTATCTTCATTTACATGATTTTCGAATTTCAAATAGATGAATTTTGGGAGTGGTTTAAGCAGCATTCTCATAAACTTTCATTATACGATGAATTTGCATTACGTGAATTAGATCAAAAGATGCTTGGTTGGGAGCTTGGTTGGGAAATTGGCCCTGGCTTTAAAGAAACAAATTCATTCACAATTTCTCCTTGTGGTAATATCAGCCTTCTGGAAAAAGCAAAACGTATTTTAGATCGAGCTCCAGAACTCAGTATGTGGGAATTTTTCAGTTGGAAGCAACCGAAAGAGAATTGGTTTATCTTGAAATTGCCGGATGTACCGTTTGAAATTGACGCAAGCGATTGGACGTATATCCTGCTTCGCTATCCTGATGATAAGTTTGAAATATTATTAAAAGCCGACAATATTATAGAATTATCACAATTTCATAGAGAGCTAATACCAGACCTGATTATTACAAACTTGCTGGGCGAAAAAAAGAAAATCGAAATGATTGACTTAGTTAATATTGTCGCAGAGTTTGAAACGCCAGAAATGGAAAGCAAATTAAAATATTTGCCAGAGCATTTACAGCAATTACGAAAGTCGAATAAAACTGCATGATGACCACTCCCCCAAACTTGCGCACCTGCCCAAAAGGACATCAATATTACAAGAGCAGCGATTGCCCTACCTGCCCCATTTGCGAGCAATTACGCAAGCCTGCCAATAGTTTTATGACCAACCTGTCGGCACCTGCACGCCGTGCGCTGGAAAATAATGGCATTACTACACTCAAAAAACTGGCGTCGCATACCGAAAACCATATTTTGTCTTTTCACGGCATGGGACCAGCGTCTATGCCCGTCTTACGGAAAGCATTAGCCGAAGCAGGCTTGGCATTTAAAGCAAAAGAGTAGAGTTTGGATTTGTTATTTGACGTTTGGTGTTTGGTGTTTTTGGGTTCTTGCTTCTTGTTTTTTGGTTCTTGTTTTTTGATTTTTGATTCTTGATTTTTGGTTCTTCATCCTGGTTCTTCTTTCCCGTATCTTGCACTTGTTATGAGCTTACTGCAAGTATCAGGCATTGGCGTTAAAGACGAAAGAAATTTCGAATTAAAACAAATCAGTTTTACACAGCAACGCTTGCAAAAAATTGCCATTACGGGCGAAACGGGTTCCGGGAAAAGTACATTACTAAAAATCATTGCAGGCTTCATTCAGCCCGATGCCGGTCAGGTGTGGCTGGAAGGCGAAAGAGTAAAAGGTCCTTATGAGCAGCTCATTGCAGGTCATCCCAAAATTGCCTATTTATCGCAATACTTTGAACTAAGGAATAATTATCGCGTAGAGGAGATACTCGAATACGCGAATAAAATATACGAGGCAGATACTTTGTATCGCGTATGCGATATTGCACACCTGCTTCAAAGAAAAACCAATGAGCTGTCGGGCGGCGAACGACAGAGAGTAGCTTTGGCGAGATTGCTGAGCACCGCCCCCACACTTCTGTTGCTCGACGAGCCTTATTCAAACCTCGACCTTATTCATAAAAACATTCTCAAAAATGTAATCAAAGAAATAGGTAATGATCTGAACATTACCTGTATGCTTGTTTCGCACGATCCGCAGGATGTTTTGCCTTGGGCAGATGAAATACTGGTAATGCAAAATGGTTCAATCATTGCGCAGGGTACTCCCGCTTCGTTGTACAATCATCCTCCGGACTTATACACGGCTGGACTGTTGGGAAAATACAATATACTCAGCCCGGCACTAGCAGCCGTTTTACCAGGCTCGGAAGCTTTTATGGCGAATGATAACATCCTGGTTCGTCCCGAACATATCCAGGTTTCCACCAGTACAGATGCCGGAATAGCAGGAATGGTAGCAAACGTTTTTTTCCTCGGTTATGGCTGCGAAGTTGAAGTTGTTGTTAACGGCGAAAAGCTGCTGTGCAGATCAGCAACCACGGGATTCTTAAAAGGCGATATAGTGCATATATCGCTAAAAAATAAAAGCCACAAACCTGTGGCTTAAGCAATAAGATGTCCAAAAAGGATCAGGGATTACATTTCGTGGTGCGGCAATACAGGACCATAATGCGTTTTACCGCCTCCAATTGACCGGGTGTGTGGAAAAAGCACCTCATGAGCTGTTTCATAACCTTCAGCAGCCACCTGTTTCAGCATACGATGCGAACGATATTTCCTGAAAGCATACACCAGCAAACCTGCCGCTACTCCCGCTGCTGCCACCATTATCATTGTATTTTTTTTCTTCATGCTAATAAATTTGAATTAAAAATTGCAAACGATATGCCATAAAGCAATATACGCCAGATTTTCACCTTA
>JBQCFW010000177.1:0-6903 GCA_051958655.1 Agriterribacter sp.
GTGTTTTGTGTTGAGGTTTACGGTTCAACCAACGTCAAACTATAAACGCCAGACTATAACTACACTCCCCAGGTAAAAGAATCTCCATAAAGTTAAAGCCTATAAGGGAGCTTATCAAGCAAAAAAGCGAAGCCTGATAGAGACTTCGCTTACAGTTGCCTAAGCTGGCAAGCAATCGAGAGTTAAACTGAAAATCAAACTTGTTAAGTTTGATTGGATTGTAATATTACATAAAATAATACAATAATGCTATTTATCGCATACTTTTTTTGTTGAGCACTTCCCATAGCAAATCCTTTAAAGTCAATAAGCCCTTTTGAGACACAGACGATATAAATATGTGGGGAATATTGTCGGGAAGCTCCTTTTTGATGGCTGCTTTCAGCTCATCATCCAGCATATCGCTTTTACTGATGGCTATGATAAATTCTTTATGAAGCAGTTCCGGATTGTATTGTTCCAGCTCGTTTACCAGCACCTCAAATTCTTTGCGATGATCCACACTGTCTGCCGGAATTAAGAAAAGCAATACTGGGTTCCGCTCAATATGCCGTAAAAAGCGATGCCCCAGCCCCTTTCCTTCCGATGCTCCCTCAATAATACCCGGTAGATCCGCTATGCAAAAGCTTTTTCCATCCCTGTACTCCACCATGCCCAGGTTGGGTGTGATGGTGGTAAAAGCATAGTCGGCAATTTTAGGTTTGGCCGCGGTAATAACCGATAGCAGGGTTGACTTACCGGCGTTTGGAAATCCCACTAATCCTACATCTGCCAATACTTTCAGTTCCAGCACTTTCCAGCTTTCTTCGCCCGGTTCGCCCGGCTGGGCATATTCAGGCACCTGGTTGGTAGGCGTGGCAAAATTGGCATTTCCCAATCCACCCCTTCCACCTTTTATCCAAATCACTTCCTGTCCGTCTTCGAGTATCTCGGCTTCTTTTTTACCCGATTCTTCGTCGATGGCAATCGTGCCCAGGGGCACTTCAATCACTACGTCCTTACCGCTTCTGCCCGTGCAATTATTACCGCTTCCACCTTCGCCATTTTCGGCAAACACGTTTTTAAAATATCGCAAATGAAGCAAGGTCCACAGGTTTTTATTGCCCTTTAAAATGATATGCCCGCCGCGTCCGCCGTCGCCTCCGTCGGGACCAGCGGTAGCATTGTACTTGGTACGCATAAAATGCCGGCTGCCGGCGCCCCCGTGTCCGCTTTTACAGTATATCCGTATCTGGTCTACAAAATTTGATTTTTCCATTGCTAATGGCCAAAGATATAAAAAGCAACCTGCGATTAAAATCCAATGTCGGTTGGTTAAGGTTCGGAACTCTATAAGCCTTGCTGAAAACAAGTAAGTGTCTTTGTAAAGTTCCGGACTTTTGTGGCCTTTTCATTATTAAACTCAACACATTTAGCGGTCAGACCGCCCCGTCTGAACACAAAGGCTAGCGCTTTGGGCGGGCCGACCGGCTTCCCATTGGCCCGCCCAAAAGGCGATCTGATGGATGCCATTGCAACAAGAGCTCCTGCTTATGATAAGCGAGAGCCGCAGGCCTGGTCACATATTGTAAGGATAGATTTCAATCCATCCGGTGTTAAATGAACATGTATAAGAAATTTAGAATCAGTAAGTAACGGACAATCAAAACTAAAGCTTGGCATGCCTGTTCGTTTTTTGTACCTTTGCCGCGCATTTCCGGTTATTAAAACCACATTTTATTGCACATCGTTTGGTGCAGCGCACCCCCTGAGATTAATAGTACCGCCCATTTGCGGCGGACAAAAATTAAGTTATAAGTAAAGAAAATCAAGGCTTCGGAGCCTGGGCTTTTTTTACATTTTTTGATAACCGCCTTTGTAAAAGGGCATAATCTTTTTTTTATGTTATTAGCTACAGATTTGGATGGAACTTTTTTAGGCGGGCGACAGGCAGACAGGCTAAAATTGTACCGTTTAATAAGGGAGCAAAAAGACATTCGCTTGCTTTTTGTTACCGGCAGAGGTGTGGAAAGCGTGATGCCATTGCTGGACAATCCTGTTATACCAGATCCTGATTATATTATATGCGATGTTGGCGCAACAGTATTAAATGGAAAAACGCTGGAACCTGTTCAGCCTTTGCAATCGGAAATCGAAAGCAAATGGCCAGGTGCTGTAATGATCAGAAAAAAATTTCGAAAGGTAAAAGGGTTGCAACCACAGCAGGTATCGCAGGAAAGACGTTGTTCTTTCTTCTACGACGACAGCACCGACATTGACATGGTGAAAGCAATAGCAAGCGAATTGAATTTGGATGTGTTATTGTCTGCAGGCAAATTTCTCGACATCCTTCCTAAAAACACCAACAAAGGATCGACCCTCAAAAAGCTGGCGGCATTGATGAATTTTCCTGAAGAAAAAATACTGGTTGCCGGCGATACATTGAACGACCGATCGCTGTACGATACTGAGTACAAGGGTGTGGTAGTAGGTGCTGCTGAACCTGCATTGCTGAACTATACCAACAATATGGCGCATGTACACCAGGCTACGGCACAGGGTGCAGGTGGTATATTGGAAAGCATGAAACACTTTCCTGAATTCAGGGAATTTGTAAACAAAGAGGAAGAAAAAGTAATTGCCGCACCCGCCGGAGACACGCAGTTGCTGGTAATGTATCACCGGCTGCCGTATGAAATGAAGGAAATAGACGGCAAAGAACAAAAGGTATCACCTAAAAGTCCTAATGGCATTATTCCTTCGCTTTTGGGGTTTTTCAGCAATGGCAGAAGTGGTTCCTGGATAGCATGGGAAGAAGTGCGGAACAAAAAAATCAGTCAGCCGGAAGACCGGTATATTAATGAAGAAAAATATCCCAACCTGCTGGCGTCGCGAATTGCTTTAACCAAAAAGGAGATTGAAGTATTTTATAAGTTGTTTTCCAAAGAAGCATTTTGGCCCGTAATATTTTCGTTTGCCGATAAGGTAAAATTCGACCACGAACATTGGGAACAATACGTTAAGGTAAACAGGAAGTTTGCAGAAAAGGCGGCGGCTGATGCAGACAAAGGCGCTACTATCTGGATTCATGAATATAACCTGTGGCTGGTTCCCGGTATGCTGCGCCAATTGCGCCCCGATGTGAAAATTGGCTTTTTCCACCATACCGCTTTTCCACCGGCCGATATTTTTAATATTATACCCTGGCGCAGGGAAATTGTGGGCAGCCTGCTGCAATGCGATTATATTGGCTTTCACATTCCGCGCTATGTAGAAAATTTTGTAGATGTTGTAAAAAGCCATATTCCGGTAAAAGTGATTGCTGAAGAACCGAGCGCTGAACGGTTTCTTACCTATAGCTGTGCTTTAGGTGTTGATAAATGGACGAGAGAAATTGAAGCGGGCGACAGGCGGATCAGGTTGGGTGCACACCCTGTAGGCATTAATATGACGAACATCAGGAATATTCTTGCCGATGCTGCCACAAGGGAACGTATAAATGAATTTGCGAAACAAACCCAGGGCAAAAAAATAATATTGTCTGTTGAAAGGCTCGATTATGTAAAAGGCCCGCTCGAAAAAATTCTTGCCTATGAATCGTTCCTGGAACAAAATCCGCAATACCACGGCAAGGTAGAGTTGATCAATATTTGCACGCCGCCTGCTGCCGGTATGAAAATTTACGATAAGATTTTAACCGAACTGGAGCAGGCGATAGGCAGGATCAATGGAAAATATGCGAGGTTGGACTGGGTGCCTATACAATTCTTTTTCAGATCGGTGCCGTTTGAAGAAGTGCTTACCTATTATGCCATTGCCGATGTTGCCTGGATAACACCTTTGCGGGATGGATTGAATTTAGTGGCCAAAGAATATGTTGCTGCCAAGGGGGTTACAGGAAAATGGAACGGCGCGCTGGTTATATCTGAATTTGCAGGCGCCTCGGTAGAATTACCATATGCCATCCGCACCAATCCATATGATATGAAAGACATGGCGAATAGCCTGGTGCAGGCCCTGGCGTTAGATGAAAATGACATGAAACTTCGCATGCAGCGGTTGTACGAACTGGTGCAGCACTATGATATTGACGATTGGGGTAAAACATTTGTGCGGGAATTGGAGAAAGTGTAAGGCAAGGTGGAAGGTGTAGGGCGTAAGGTATAGGGCGTAAGGAATAAGGCCTTACCCCCTATACCTTACGCCTTATGCCTTTATACCTTTTTAAAGCTTGTTCCCTTAAACAGCGCGACTGTTTCGTTTCGTTGATTGGTAACCGTTATAAGATACACGCCTGTTGTTTTTCCATTGTGTACTTCTTGCGTTTCTGCTGTAAGTATATCGCCGGCACGGGAGGCTTTGATAAAACTGATGGAAACATCCAGCACTACAGATTGCTTTCTCCCTGCATTGCAGGCATAGCCAAATGCAGTGTCGGCCAGCGAAAACACAACGCCCCCGTGAGTAATGCCTAATGGGTTTGTCATCTCTTCGCGCACCGTCATTTGTAATTTGCAATAGCCCGGTTGTATTTTAATGCATTCAACGCCCAGCCACGAACCAAAGCGGTCGGCAGCTTTTAATTCATCCCAATTGGTTTGAATGCTTTCATTGCTTTTATCAGGAGTAGATGCGCTCAACTGCGTCTTTGTATTTTTCCATGATCACTTTTCGTTTCAGGCTGAGCTTAGGCGTTACTTCGCCCGACTCTACATTCCATTCGTGTGGAAGCAATTCAAACTTTTTGATTTGCTCAACATGATTGAATCCTGCATTAAAGCCTTCCACTATTTCCTTATAGAATGCAATCACTTTCGGATCTTTTACCAGTTCTTCATTGCTATTGGCGGTTACACCGTTTTTTGCACTCCAGTCTTTTAAATTGGCGAAAGAAGGAACAATTAAAGCGCTTACAAATTTTTCGCCCGCTCCCAGCACAATGATCTGTTCAATAAAACGCGATTCTTTCAATTTGTTTTCAATGGCTGAGGGGGCTACATATTTTCCGCCGCTGGTTTTAAACAATTCTTTTTTGCGATCGGTGATCTTCAAAAATTTATTGTCTTCAAAAACGCCAATATCGCCCGTGTGCAGCCAGCCATCAATGATTGCTTCGGCGGTAAGGTCGGGACGTTTGTAATATCCCACCATCATCGAAGGTCCTTTCACGCAAATCTCACCATCTTCCATCAGCTTTACTTCCACGCCATTAATGGGCGGGCCTACCGTTCCGATTTTCATTAACCCGGGTCCTTTTCTGTTCACAGATATTACCGGCGAATTTTCTGTAGGACCGTAACCTTCGTACAGCGGTATTTGTGCTGCATTAAAAATCCTGATCAATCTTTCCTGGCAGGCAGCACCACCGGTAATAATGTATTTGATGTTACCGCCTAAAGCTTCTCTCCATTTACTAAAGATGAGTTTGTTTGCCAACGCCAGTTGCATGTTGTACCAAAAGCCCCCGTCTTGCAGGTTATCGTATCGTTTGCCCAGGGCAACCGCCCAAAAGAACAATCGTTTTTTGATGCCCGTAAGCGCTGCGCCTTTAGCAACGATCCTTTCATATACTTTTTCCAACAGCCGCGGCACGGTTGAAAATACATTCGGTTTTACCTCCTGCAGGTTGGCGCCGATTGTTTCAAGACTTTCAGCATAATAAATGCTGATGCCGCTAAACATGTAGATATAACTGATCGTTTTTTCGAAAATATGATTGAGCGGCAGAAAGCTCAATGCCTTGTAGTCGGGTCTGTCTTCAAACGGAAAACTTTCTTTCGATAAAAATGTATTCTGCACAATGTTGTTGTGGCTCAGCATTACACCTTTAGGCGTACCGGTAGTACCCGAAGTGTAAATGATGGTTGCCAGATCGTGTTTTTGAATTTTGGCGCTCGTTTGTTCAACTTCGGCCAGGGTAGTTTCACTGCTCCTGTTCAGCAGTTCGCTCCAGTGTCTGGCGCCCTCAATGTGGTTAAATGTATAAATGTCTTTAAGGCTGGGAATTTTAGCCTGTATACCTTTTATTTTTTGCAGTAATTCATCGCTGCTTACAAACACATATTTAACGGCAGCATCGTTGAAAATAAATTCAATTTCGAGCGGGTTGGTGGTAGGGTATATTGGCACCAGGATGGCGCCACTTTGCTGAACGGCCAGATCGGTAATAAGCCATTCGGGCCTGTTGTTAGAAATGATGGCGATCTTGTCCCGGTTTTCTGTAGTCATGTCGTTGCCCGAAACGCCCAATGCCAGCAGGCCCGCCGTTAGTTGTGTAGAAGTTTTCTTAATTTCTGCGGTGCTGTATTTTCTCCATACGCCATTTTCTTTGGCTGCCAGCATATCTTCTTTCGGGAACTTCTCCAGTTGGTAGTCAATACAATCAAATAGTCGTTGGGGTTGAGCCATAGCGATCGTTGTTTAGCTTGAATTTCAAATTAGGCCAAAAAACCAATAAAGAAAAACGAAAGCCTATTTATTTTGATAATATTGACCTTTGGGTAATTTGAAAACACGCCCCCGTTGAAAATCGCTGAAAGTATCGTAAGCGGCTTTGTTATCCGTCATCCATTTTTGATAATCTTCTGCTTTAATGCCTGAGCCCAACAGCCATTGGTTATATGCTTCGAACATGTTGGCAAAGATCAATTGTTTATGGTATTCAAACAAACGAAACGGGAATTGTGCAGCATTTGTTTCGAACCAGCTTTTAATAAAACCGGTTCTTATAGCAATGAGCTTTTGAGGATCGATGCCGGTAGCCGCAACAGAAGATTGGGTGTTCATTACCGTTAGATAGGCTTTTTCAAATGCGTTCTTCTTTTTGTCGTTGTAATTCTTCATCAGGTCGGCATCCGAAAACAGTTTTCTATAGCTGTCAAACAATATGGTTTTCATTTCTGCCGTGCGGATGGTATAACTTTC
>JBQCFW010000178.1:0-8185 GCA_051958655.1 Agriterribacter sp.
ACACCATCGGCACGCCTTTGTATGCGGTGCTGTTTGTGTGCGCCTGATAGCGGTCTGATGCTGATAAGCTGTACCAAACTGCAGGCAGCGGTAGCTTTGACTACCTGACGTTATTTTCCCGGAAAAGAGTATTTCCTGATAGTTCGCGGCTGATCGCTGATAGCTGACCGCTCACAACTCCTGTTGTTTTATCTTTGCAACTTAAAAATCACCATTGGCATGGCGTATAAAAATCAGCAGGAGTTTATTGATGCGTTAGACAAAGCAGGCGAATTGATAAGGATAAAGGAATATGTAGATCCTAAACTGGAGATAGCCGAAATAACAGACAGGATCAGTAAAAGCGGAAACGGCGGCAAAGCATTGTTGTTTGAAAATACAGGCTATGCTTTTCCTGTTTTGATGAATGCTTATGGCAGCGAAAAAAGAATGTGCATGGCGCTGGGTGTTCAGCATCTCGACGATATCGCCAAAGAAATTGAAGCGCTTTTTAAGCTGCTCACCAAACCAAAAGAAAGTATTCTCGATAAGCTCAACCTTTTGCCCAAATTGAACCAGTTTGCTTCGTGGATGCCAAAAGTAAAAAGCGGGCGGGGAGCATGCCAGGAAATACAAATGGTGAATCCCGATCTTTCAAAACTTCCTGTTATCACCTGCTGGCCTAAAGATGGAGGACCCTTTATTACACTGCCGGTTATTCATACCAAAGATCCCAACACAGGCATCCGCAATGTGGGTATGTACCGCATGCAGGTGTTTGGCCCTACCTTAACGGGAATGCATTGGCATAAACATAAAGTATCTGCCAAACATTTCAACGAGTATAAAAAAACCGGAAAGCGCATGCCCGTTGCCGTAGCACTGGGCGGCGATCCTGCCTATGCTTATTCAGCCACTGCTCCCTTACCTGAAAATGTAGACGAATACATGCTGGCTGGATTTCTGCGCAAGAAAAAAGTAGAACTGGTAAAGTGCATTACCCAGCCCGAACTGGAAGTGCCTGCAGATGCAGATTTTATTATCGAAGGTTATGTTGACCCAACAGAGGAAATGATATGGGAAGGCCCCTTTGGCGATCATACCGGTTATTATTCCTTGCCCGACTGGTATCCCAGGTTTCATGTTACCTGCATCACTCATAAAAAAAATCCCGTGTACCCGGCAACGATAGTGGGCATTCCTCCGCAGGAAGATGCCTGGCTGGGAAAAGCAACCGAACGAATTTTTTTGGCGCCTATTAAAATGACGATGGTGCCGGAGATCATAGATATGGAAATGCCGGTAGAGGGCGTATTTCATAACCTTGTTATTGCTAAAATAAAAAAGGAGTTTGCCGGGCAGGGCCAAAAGGTAATGTACGCCATGTGGGGAGCCGGACAAATGATGTTTAACAAAATACTGGTAATTGCAGATGAGCTGAGCAACATACAGGATTATGGTTCGCTGGCACAGGTTGTTTTTAAAAACCTGAATGTGGCTACAGATGTTTCGTTTACTACCGGTCCCATGGATGTGCTGGACCATAGCTGCAGCCGTTTAGGCTTTGGTGGTAAGATGTGCATTGACGGCACACGAAAAATGGAAGAAGAAACAGAAACGAAATATATAACAGGTGATAATATTCCTGGCATAGTTGCCGATTCGGACTTCCGTCATTTTTTTCCTGAGGTGGAAGCGGTAAACGTACTTTCGGCTACTCACAATATTCCCTGCCTTATAATAGCAGTCAATAAAAACAGGAAAGATCATATTAAAGACCTGCATACACGGATATGCGAAATCATTCCCGGAATTGAGGGCATAAAAATGATATTGTATGTTGAACATACGGTAGATCCTCATAATTTACAGGTAGCGCTATGGCGCTTCTGCAATAATCTTGATCCTAAAAGAGATCATTTCCTATACAAACAGGAATCAAAGCACCAGCCTGGAAAAATATTTGCCTGCCTCGGATTGGATGGTACCCGTAAAACAAAAGAGCTGGACGGGTTTGAGCGTGACTGGCCGAATATCATTGTTGCAGACGATGCCACCATTGCGTCTGTTGATAAAAAATGGGACAGGCTGAATCTCGGATCTTTTATACCATCTCCCTCTTTGCAATACAAAAGCCAGCTATATGGTAATGAAGCGGTGGTAGATTAGGGGATGGGGTGAGTGGTTGGAATGCTTTACTGTTTGTTACGCCAGTGAAGGAGGTGTCTGTCATGCTCGCAGGCGATGTCTCCTGCGTCGACATTACGAAAGAAGCTAAAGTTAACGGCTAACCGAAAGTTGATTTTTCTTAATGAGGTATGTATATAAAAAAAATTGAGGCCCATGGAAATGAGCCCCCTTTAGTTTCAACCCTAAACCCTTGAGAAAGATAATCTTGTTATAACTAGAATTATGCCAAACTCATTCGAAGGGTAATATTTCTTTAAATAATTAAAACTCAGCTACTACCGATAAGTATATACTCTTAATATCTTTCGAGGTTGCTAAAGAAAAAGCTTCCTTCAATCGCAGCGTTCTCATCGCTGTCGCTTCCATGTATAGCATTCCTGCCCAGGTTTTCTGCAAATTGTTTCCTGATAGTGCCTTCGTCGGCTTTTGCCGGGTCGGTTGCGCCAATCAGTTTACGAAAACTTTCAACAGCGTTTTCTTTTTCAAGAATGGCTGCAATGATCGGTCCGCTGCTCATAAATTCCACCAGTTCGCCATAGAAAGGACGCGCCTTGTGAACTGCATAAAATTCGCCAGCCTTTTCGGGCGTGAGCGAAGTAAGCTTTAACGACACAATTCTAAAGCCGCTTTTAATTATTTTATCCAGGATGGCACCCGAATGACCATTAGCAAAGGCGTCCGGTTTGATCATGGTAAAAGTTCTGTTGCTCATAATTTTTTCTTTAGGGCTGCAAAGTAAGGGCTTTGCACAGCAATTTCAAAATTGCTGGCGTTTCGTCTATACATATATCTGTTAAAAAAGATTTGACCGAATGCCTATTATACTTCATTTTTGCGCCTCGTTATGAAGCCCATCCAGGAGATTTACCCGTTAGTTAAAGTGCCCCGCAGAGTAGTTGTCACCATGCATCAAAAGCCCGACCCCGATGCTATGGGATCGTCATTGGCGCTTGCAGGTGTGCTGAAGCAGATAGGACATGACGTAACCGTTATTTCTCCCACCAACTGGCCGGATTTTTTGAAATGGATGCCCGGCTGCAAGGCGGTGATAGATTATGAAGCAAGCGCCGAAAAGGCAAATCTTGCTCTGGACAGTGCAGAGTGGCTTTTTTGTCTTGACTTTAATGCACTGCACCGAACCAAGCACATGGCGGCTAAACTGGCTTCGCTGAAATGTGTTAAGATACTGATCGATCACCATGAGCAACCGGAAGTGGCGGCTTTTGATTATGGCATCAGCCTCGTAACCAAAAGTTCTACTTCGGAAATGGTGTACAATTTTATTGTAGGTTCAGGCAATGAAGCACTTATAAATGAGGATGTTGCGTCTTGTTTGTATGCAGGTATCATTGGCGATACAGGTTCTTTTCGCTTTCCCGCTACTTCGCACGAAGTGCATGAAATGGTGGCAACACTCAAAAAAAAGGGGCTGCAGCATTCTGTTGTACACGAACATCTCTACGATAATTTTCTTGAAGACAGGTTGAGGTTTGTAGGGCATGTGCTGTTGCACCGCATGGAAGTTTTTTACGAGTACAATGCTGCTTTAATAGCAATACCTAAGAGCGACCTGCTGAAATTTAATGTGAGGACGGGCGACACAGAGGGGCTGGTGAACTATCCTTTATCTATACAAGGCATTAAAGTAGCAGGATTAGTGATTGATCGGGATGAGGAAAGAAAATGGTCGTTCAGAAGCAAAGGAAACTTTGATGTTAATACCTTTGCACGCAAATATTTTAATGGTGGCGGACACTTTAACGCCTCCGGTGGACGAAGTGCAGAATCGCTCGCCGCAACAGTTCAACTATTTAAAAAAGCAATAAAAGAAAACGCATCACAATTACAATGATCACGAATATGAAAAAAACAACAGGATATCTATCCATTATAGTGCTCGCGCTGGGTTTGGCTGCCTGCGGCAGTGGCGGAAGTGGTACCTATAAAAAAATGAAAGACGGCGCCGAGTATAAGATCATCAGCGATGGAAAGGGGCAAGTGGCAAAATACGGTGATGTGATGAAATTCCGTATGGCAAGAATGTATAAAGATTCTGTACTGGGCGGCGAACAGGGGCCTAAACCTCCGCAATACCAGCCAATAGATACTGCTGAATTACCTAAAGAGTTTTACGAGATTTTCAGCAAGGTAAGATCGGGCGACAGCATCGTTATTCGCATACTCACAGACAGTGCCTTTAAAAATAGCATAGGCATGATGCCCAAAGAATTTAAAAAAGGAGAGTACCTGCTTACTACGATAAAAGTGGTAGGTATAGTAGCTAAAGATAAAGCGCAGGCTGATTTTGAGCAGGAAATTAAAACTTTCCGCGAGCAGGATTCTATCAGGGCTATCGGGCAAAAAGTGAGAGATGACGAAGCCATACAGGCATATCTTGCCAAAAACAACATCAAAGCACAAAAAACCGAAGCCGGTACTTATTACGAAATTCAGCAGGCTGGCGGCGAACCTGCAAAAGAAGGACAATCTATTTCGGTAAAATACACAGGCACACTGCTTGATGGCACCGTTTTCGACAGCAATGTTGATTCTTCATTCAATCATACCGAGCCTTATACATTTACGATTGGCCGCGGTGGTTCTATTAAAGGTTTCGACGATGGATTGAGAAATTTCGGCAAAGGTGCAAAAGGCCGCATTTTTATTCCTTCGGTGCTGGGCTATGGCTCGCAGGGACAGGGCAAGCTGAAACCCAACAGCAACCTGATATTCCAGGTAGAAGTATTGGATGTAAAAGACGAAGCTCCCGCACCAACCATGCCCGCAAGACCGCAGATAACTCCTGTAAAACCTGATCAAAAACCGGTTAAGAAAAACTAGGAAAAGGTGTAGGGTAGAAGGTGTAGGGTGTAAGGAAGAAAGCATAAAATTCAAAAGGGTTTCCAATCTTTAAAAGGTTGGAAGCCCTTTTTTCGTTCACGAAGCTTAGCAGAAGGCATTGTCTTTGCCCTTCACCCTATGCCCTATACCTTACGCCTTATACCTTTCGATTAGCTTCACTGCCTCCACCGCTTCCTTTACATCGTGTACGCGTAACAGTTGTGCGCCGTTCATCAGGGCTATCGTATTTAAAGCAGTTGTGCCGTTCAGCGCCTCTTGTGCGGTTACGCCCAGTGTTTTGTAAACGGTTGATTTGCGGGAAAGACCGGCAAGTATGGGAACGTCCAGTATTTTAAACGCCTCCAGCGATTGAAGCAGAGTGAAATTGTGCTGTATGGTTTTGCCAAAGCCAAAGCCAGGATCTGCAATTACATCGTGTATTCCCTTGCCGCGGCATTGCTTGATTTTTTTAGCCAGGTAATCCAACACTTCCAGGGTAACGTTGTTGTATTGTGGCGACTGCTGCATGGTATCGGGCGCGCCAAGCATGTGCATGCATACATAAGGTATTTTAAGCGCTGCCACGGTATCGAGCATTTGTGCATCCATTTCACCGGAGCTGATGTCGTTTACCATACAGGCGCCTGCCTCCACCGCAGCTTTTGCAACGGTTGATTGATAAGTGTCTATCGAAATAATGGCATTGGGAAAATGATTCAGGATGGATGTTATGGCGGGCACTACCCGTTCTGTTTCTTCGGCAGCAGTAATCCTTTCGCTGCCCGGACGGGTGCTTTGACCACCTATATCTAATACAGCTGCGCCTTCGCTGAGCATTCTTCCTGCCTGCTCCACTATAGCATTGATTTCGTTTTTACGGCTATGAACGTAAAACGAATCGGGAGTAACATTGATGATGCCCATGACCACCGGCGCATGAAGAGACAATAAACGACCTTTGCAGTTTAACGTGTACATTATTGGTTTTATCCTATTTTTGAAACTTCCGTAAACAGGAATAACAAAAATAATCATCTAAGTAAAACATACCCATAATAATGAGTACCATCCGGCAGTATAACGAGGCAGTACAGTTAAGCAAGGATATTTTTTTAAAGAAGACGAAAGACTACGGTACTGCCTGGAGGGTATTGCGCACCATATCGGTGGTAGACCAGATTTTTATTAAAGCCAAACGCATCAGGACGATACAGGAAAATGGCACACAAAAAATAGACGACGATATCAGCTCTGAATTCAAAGGCATACTCAACTATGGCGTTGTAGGATTGATGCAATTGGAGCTGGGTGCAGATGCTCCTGAGGAACTGGATGTGGATGTTGTAGAAAGTTTATACAACAGCAAGATTGACAATGCGAGAAGCCTGATGCAAAATAAAAATCACGATTATGGCGAGGCATGGCGCGATATGAGCCAGGAAAGCTTTACAGATCTGATTTTATCCAAACTCCTGCGCATTAAACAAATCCTTGCCAATAAAGGCCAAACCCTTATCAGCGAAGGCATTGACGCTAATTATTACGACATCATCAACTATGCCATATTTGCCCTTATTTTGATTGGAGAAGGTAAACACAAATAGATTTCCGATTTCTGATCTGTTGATTTCTGATTTGAGATTGAACGCTGTCCATCTGGTCAGGCAGGTTTGTATTTTGGCTGCGCTGTCTAGTTGCCGATCCTTCTTTTTTCGTCGGTTCCGCCCTGCTCAATGCTTTTGGGTTGCATTTTTTTGCCCGAGCTGAATTGATAAGTAAAAGACAGGCGTACTGTACGGGTTGGCCGTTTGCGATAAAATGAAATGCTGTTTTCGTTTTCATCTGTCCATTCTTTTTCGCGGGAGGTGTTCAATATATCGGTGAAGCTTACACGCATTCTTGCTTTCGATTTCAGCAGTTTTTTAGTGATACCAATATCCATGCTGAAATTTCCATAAGTATACAGGTTGGTATAGATGTATGGCGATCTGTAATCGGCAATGAAGTCGAACTCCGCCAGGTTGGGCACGGCTACAGTGTGCAGCGTTTGGGCATAGAAAGATGTTTGGCGGTACGGCTCACCGTTAAACCTGTAGGTAGAATGATAAACGGCCGCATTATTTGTAATGCTCCAGATAGCAAACGGCTGAATGGTGCTGCTGTATGTTACCCCGTATTCTGCAGTAGATCCTGTATTTTCAAATAAATAGTCTATAGAATTATTGGCGCCGGCATTGGCAGACAAAGCAATGAACTGATTGGTGCGAACAAAATACACTTCGGCGTTGTGGTGTTTGAAAAATTGCCATGAAAGAGAAAAATGATGGCTGTATTGTGGCAACAGGTTGGGGTTGCCGGTAAGTGCGGTATAATTGCTGAATTCCAGTCGTGCGGGATTTAGTTCATTCAATGCAGGGCGCGTAAGCCTGCGCGAATAAGCCGCCGTGATGGAAGTGCCGCTTTCTGCATTCAGCAATTGCATTAAAGATAATGAAGGAAACAGGCCGGCATATTTGCGGGAGAATGTTGTGGCAGAAACCGTTTCATTTCCTGATGAAAAAGTTTTTTCAGCTCTCAGTCCTGCTTTAATAGTAGTGCGCTTAACAGCATGTTCCAGCGAAGTATATACCATCAGTATATTTTCTGTATACATAAAATGATTGCTTTGTCCTTCGTTGAGAGTCCATCCGGTGACCAAAAGGTCTTCGGTTGTCAGTTCGTTGTCTCTTACGAGCGATGCGTATTTCAGGCCCGATTGAAACAATGTTTGCCGTTTCAGCCTCTTCGAAAAGTCCGATTGAATGGTGTAGATCGTAGTACTGGTTGGTGCATCATTTCTCCAGAATCTTTGTTTTGCGGGGTCGATGTTAAGCTTCGCAAACTCATTCGTTTCACTCCTGTCCGTTTGTAAATAATCGGCTACTATTTTCAATATGCTGCCCGAAGTATCCGGTTTAAATGAATAATTGAACGTTATGCCCGTCATGTCAAATACTCTTTGCTTGAGCGAGGTAGCCTTGCCCGGAGAAGACACAGTATTGTAATACCATTCGTCGCTTTGAAACAGTTGATGAAACCGGGTCTTCGAAAAAAACGACTGCATACTCACAGACTGTTTGTCATTACAGTCAGACACCGAGGCAAACCGGTCCTGATGACGACCACTCTTTTCGCG